>JADKFE010000011.1 GCA_016717595.1 Deltaproteobacteria bacterium
CGCCGAGGGCCTGTGGGTGGGCTTCGTCAGCGACCGGCTCGCCGATCATGGCCTCGTCGCCGTGGGGCTCGTGCGTGACGGGGAGGTGGTGGCCTTCGCCTGCTCGTGCCGGGTTCTGCCCCACCGCGTCGCGGGCGCGCTCCTGGGTGAGCTATTGAGCCAACACCCCGGCGCTGGCGGGCTTTTGACCGACGGGCCGCAACGGCGCCAGCGTCGGGCTTTTGGAGGAGGCCCTCGGACCGCCGCCGCCGTGGGTTACGCTCGGTGAATGTTCGTCGCCCTCGCCCTGATCTTCGCCGTCTCCCCCTTCCCCGACCCTTGGGCCGGCGCCGAGGCGCCCCAGGTGGTGACGGTGAGCGAAGGGGAGACCGTGGACCTCGTCGCCTTGGCCACGCCCGGGCAATACACCATCGTTGACGTCGGCGCCGCGTGGTGCGCGCCTTGCCACGACGCCGCCCGCGCCCTGCGGCCTTACTTGGAGGAGCACCCCGACGTGGTGGTGCGCGCGGTGACCATCGCCGGCCAACCTTGGGACCTGGCCAAGAGCCCCGCCGCCGCGCAGCTCCTCGGGCGTCGGGGGCAGAATCGATATTTTATGCCCTCGACGGCGAGGGGAGGTGATCTACGAGGGCCCACGACGTCAGGCGGCTGATGGCGCGGGTGGATCGGGCCCGGGCTCGCCAGGGCCGTTGAGCCCCCCGAAGCTCGTGGTAGGCTTGGCCCACGGGCACGAACCGGAGCCACGATGGGCAACCCCGCCGCACGAATGAACGATCTGGTGCTGCAAGACGCGCCCCACTGCCACGCGCCGATTCACCCCGCCGCGCCCGTGCCTACGCCCGTGCCACACCCGGCGATGCCCCTGGCGATCCTGCTCAACACCGAGGCCACGGTGCTCATCGGCGGCCAGCCCGCGGCGGTCTTGGGCAGCCAGACCGCGCCCTGCTCCTTGGCGAGCTGTGTGCCCGGCGGCCCCGGCGTCATCTCCTTGGGCTCGGCCACCGTGCTCATCGGCGGCAAACCCGCCGCGCGGGTGAACGACATGACCGCCCACGCCTCCTGCGCGGCGCCGATCCCCTCCCCTGTCGGCAAGATCCTCCCCCCGGCTGCCCGACCGTGCTCATCGGAGGCTGACCGTGCGCCGTGAGCACCTCGAGGCCATCGCCCCGGTCTGCCCGACCTGCCGAGACGCCGAACACACCTTCCCCCTGCGCCTCGCCGCGGTCTGGGCAGAGGACGGTGAGCACGTCGTCGAGGGCGTGCTGCATTGCAGCAATTCCCGCTGCCTGCGGGAGTACCCCATCCTCGACGGCGTGCCCGTGCTGGTGGCGAACCTTCGCGCCCACGTTCAGGGCAACCCCGGCGCGTTTTTTCCCCCGGCGCCGATGCACCCCAACCTGGAGAGCCTGCTCGGCGACTGTGCGGGGCCCGACTCCCCCTTTGAGCGCCAGCGCCGCGCCGTCGCCCAGTACGCCCGGGACCACTGGGGCGCCCTCGACGAGCGCCAGCCCGGCCAGCCCTGCCCCGCCCTGGGGGTGTTTGAGGTGGGCCAGCGCCTCGCCCCGAGCGCTCCATCGGGCAGCGCGCCGGGCCTGCGTGTTGAGCTCGGCTGCGGGCCAGGCCGGGTGAGCTTCGCCTTGGCCGCGTCTCACCCCGGGCTCACCTTAGGCGTTGACCTCGACCTCAGCTTCTTGCGGGTCGCCGCCCGGGCCCTCCGCACGGGGCGGGTGCGGTACCCCCGGCGCCGGGTCGGCCTCGTCTACGACGTGGTTGAGCACGATCTCCCCGCCGAGCTTGTGGCCGCGGCGTCACGGCTAGACTTCTGGATGGCCGACGCGATGGCCCTGCCCTTTGGCCCGGCCACGTTTGAGGAGATCGTGAGCCTTCACCTGCTCGACTGTGTCAGCTCTCCGTGGACCCACGCCGCGAGCTTAGACACGCTCCTGGGGCCGGGCGGCGTGGCGATCTTGGGCTGCCCCTATGACTGGGCGACGAGCGCCACGCCCGTTGAGGCGTGGCTCGGCGGTCACTCCCAGCGCGGCCCCGAGGGCGGCGCCGCCGAGCTGGCCCTCCGCGCGCTGTTTGACCCGGCGGACCCCCGCTGCGCCGCCCCGGGCCTCGCCGTGGTGGCCAGCGCCGACGTGCGGTGGCGCGTCAGCCTGCACGACCGCGCAGAGCTGCACTACACCTCCGACCTGCTCGCCTTACAAAAGCGCGGGACAAGGGCGTAAACCCCGCGGTTGGCCGCCGGGCGGAGGGGCCCCGGTCACCCCTGAGCGGCTTCGCAGAGCGGGGCGGGTTATGTGCAGGCCCCCTCTGGAGACCCCGTGACGACGCCCACCGACGACCAAAGCCCCAAGCCGGTGCTGCTCGTGCCGATCCCGCCGCCGCCCGCTGATCAGCGGGTGGGCCGCGACGCCCGCTTCGCCAAAGAGGGGGAGAAGCGTGGCCGCTATCACCTCCCCGAGCAGAACCTCTCCAGCTCACCCGTGGGCTATCGCCGTCGCCTCTCCCTGAGCGTGGCGGAGGGCGAGGCGGCGATGGCGCTCCTCTCGCTCACCCGTCCCAGCGTCTTTGTGCCCGCCGAGCGCGCGCCCACGGAGGGTGAGCTGTTTGAGGAGGCCGCCCTGGGCGTGCTCAGCTCGCGACAGTCCACAAACTTTCGTGGACTTCGTGCGGTGCTCTTGGGCCCGGGTGACTCCGACCGCGCCGCCTCAGCCCTCGCCGGGCTCAAGGGGTTGGAGGCGCCGCCGCTCACCCACGCCACACACACCTGGCTCGTGCTCTCTCGGCCTTACCGCACCCCCTTCACGCTGCTGCTCACCTTCGTCGGGCACAAGCCGGTGCACAGCCTGCTCACCGTGCCCCAGCGGGCGTGGAACAAACGCCAGCACCACATCGACGACATCCCCACCATCGGGTTTTTGCCCCAGCTTCACCTGGGCATCCTCGCCGATGGCATGGAGCGCGCGGCGGTGTTGGCCTCGGGGGGCGTGCGCCGGGCGCTCGTTCACTCGGCCCCCTTTGTGGATGAGCGCCGCCCCGCCCAAGGGGAGGGCCTCGCGCGGCTGGAGGCCCTCGCCGGGCTCACCGACGCCGAGCGCGCCGAGGGCTGGCGCCTGAGCCTCGTCACCCAGGTGGGTGAGGTCGAGGGGCCCCCGCTTCTGAGCCCGGCCCTGTGTCGAAAGCTCGGCGCGAACCTGCTCGCGTTCCGCAGCGAGCGCACCCAGCCCGGCGTCAACGCCGAAGACAAGGCCCCGGCGCCGTACCAGACCCGCCAAGACGTCGATGTGCCCGACGCCCTGGTGGAGCAGGCCGGACGCGCCGCGTACAACGCCTTCGCCCACTGGACGGGGCTCCCGCGGGAGCAGGCCAAGGCCCTGCTGTTGATGGAGCGTGTGGACGTGCTCACCCCTGGCGGAAAAGAGCGCCTTCGGGAGATTCGTCGTTCCTCCGATGAGATCACCGATCGCACCATCGCCGCGATGCCGCTGTGGGCCGATCTCCCCCTGGGCCGCGCGCTGTCCAAGAACGCCGAGCGCGGGCGCAAAGCCTTCGGCCTCGCCGGTCAGCGGGTGTACATCGGCGGGCTCTCCCGAGCCGAGGTCGCCCAGGCCGGCGTGCCCTGGGGGCAGGCGCTTCGGGCCTTCGGCGCCGCGGCCTCACGCTCGGCGCTGGTGGCAGAGCTTGGCGGCGTGATCAACATCCCCTCGGGCTGCGATCTGCTCGGCGGCGTGTGCCTCATGGCCGGCCCGGTGAACCAGAACGACGTCGGAAAACAGTTCTTTGGGGTGCCCGATCTCCTCAGCGTGGCCTTCCCCGATCGAGATCCCACCTCGCTCTTGGTCTGGACGCTCAAAGCGAAGACCGTCGCCGACCCCATCGGCAACGAGGAGCAGCTCCAGAACCCCAAACAACAAGGCGCGCTCGTAGACCTGCGCCCCGCGCCGCATGAGGCCGTCTCCATCCGCATCGACGGGCGCCTGACGCCGATGCGACACAACGAAGGTCGGGTGAACGGTGAGCGCGCCTTCGCCGATCAAGAGAACCTCCTCACCGATCCCGACGGCCTCGAGATCCCCGGCAACCGGGGCTCACGCTGGCCCGAGTCGTGGCGCGGCGCCGACCCCTTCAGCCCTCCCCTTCAAAACGCCGGGGCCACTCGATGATCACCCTGAGCTTTGACACGCCGCCGACTGTGCCGCTTTGGCGCGCCATGCTGCCCAAACGCCGCAAGTTAGGCCCGGGGGAGTCTCTGCCGGAGATCGAGGTGCGCTGCGAGCGCCTCACCCCCGGCGACGTGGCGGCGTTTCGTGCGGTCTGCGGCCAGCCCGCCGCGTCTAGCCTGCCGCTCACCTTCCCCCACATCCTCGTGACGCCGCTGCACCTCGCCTTGGCCACCCACCCCGAGCTGCCCCTGCCCGCGGCGGGCCTCGTGCACGTCCGAAACCTCATCCGCCAGCGCCGCCCCATCGGCCTGGACGAGCCGCTCTCGGCGCGCTGTGTGTTGTCCGACCAGCGCCTCGTCAAACAAGGCTTAGAGATCGACCTCCTGAGCGAGGTGTTTGTGCGGGGTGAGCGGGTGTGGGAGAGCGTGACCACGGCCTTGTGTCGCGCCGTGCGGGGCGTGGGCGAGGGCCGCACGATTGAGCCAGAGCGCATCACACGCCCCGAGCGCTGCGTGGGCTGGCGCCTGCCCGCCGATCTTGGCCGACGTTACGCCGCGGTCTGCGGAGACTACAACCCCATCCACCTGCACCCCTTGACATCCAGGCCCTTTGGGTTCCCCCGGCCGATCATCCACGGCATGTGGAGCCTCGCCCGGGCCGTCGCCGAGCTTGATCTGCCCGTCGCCCAGCGCCCGATTGAGCTGGAGGTCAACTTTCGGCGCCCCATCTTTTTGCCCGGGGAGGCCATCTTCACCGCGAGCGCGGAGCGAGACGGCGAGCGGCGCTTCGATCTGCGGGGCCGGGGCGGCCGCCTGCACGCCTTCGGGGCGGCGCGTGCGCCGATCCTAGCCCCTTAAGAGAGCACCTTCGCTGATCGAGGTCAGCGCTCGAAGCGTCCTTCAAGCCCCCTTCAAGGGCCCTCACAGCGCGGGATCCGCCGCTGTCATCCCCCTTTCATCACCCTTGCATTCCCCCAGACCAAGCTTTGTTGGCGCACGCTGCTATGCAACATTCCTCCGAGCCCCCCGCTCCGCACCCCCGCAAAGACTGTGCCCATGAACCTGAACCCGCCGACCCACTCGGCGCCGCCACCGGCCCCTCTGCTGCTCGCCGAGGCCATGGCCGCGCTCGCGGCGGAGCCCGCCGAGGGCTGGCTCTTGCTTTACGCCGACGGCACCCCCGCCCTGGTGAGCGCGGCGGTGCCGCGGGCCTTGGGCGACGCCCCGGAGAGCCTCTGCCTGCGCCAGCTCACCACGATGTGCGCGGCGATGGCCGGGCGATGGCCCCGCGGGCTGCGCATCGACGATCAGCGTGGGGTTCGTTTTGTGCCGCTCTCCCAAGGCGCGGCCTTGGCCCTGATCGTCCCCGCGGCCACGGTGGAGCCGCCCCCCGACCCGCCGGGGACACAAGACCTCGGCGATGTACACAAGCTCCTGGATGACGCGACCCACGATCTTGTGCTGATTCAGGTCGTGCTCAACCAGCGTGTCAGCATCCTCGGAAAACAGCCTATCAACCTGCCTTGGGCCCATGTGCCGACGCTCCTCGACGCGGTGTGCCAGCGGGTTCACCCCGAGGAGGCCAACGGAGTCCGCAGGCGCCTCACCGACCTCTTTGAGCGCCCTCGCGATTTTAACCTGCAGATGCGCTCGTTGTGCCCGGTGCGGGGGTGGCGCTGGCGTCTGGTGCGTGGCCGGATGATCGACGGAGGCCCTGGCAGCGCCAAGACCATGATCTGCGCAGACGTAGACATCACACACGAACAAGACACGTCCCACGGGTACGCCTTGGCCTCGCTGTTGATCGACGCCGCCCCCGAGCCCCTGTGGGTCGCCAACGAGGCCGGGGAGCTGCTCATCACCAACGCCGCGACCCGCCGCACCCTCGCGTGGGAGCCCGCGTCTGAGGCCCGCGCCACGGTGCGCGACCTCTTCCCGCGCCTCGATCCCGACGGCTGGGACGGCCTCCTGAGCGTGCTGCGCTCCACCACTGGCGGGCAGGTGCAGCTCGACGACACGCTGAGCCCCGGCGGTGAGCGTGACGCCGTGCGCCTGCGCGCCCGGCGGGTGAGCCTCGACGGCGCGGAGTATGTGCTGGGCGCGGCGACGGACCTCACGCTGATCTCCCAGGCCATCGAGCTGCGAGAGCGCCGCGAGGCCGAGCGCCTCATCGCCGAGGCCACGGCGAGCCTCGTCCGGTCCGTAGACCACTCCTTAGAGGGCGTGATCTTGGGCGTGCTGGAGGCCATCGGCCGCTACACCGGGGCGCGGGTGGCCCACACCGCCCGGCTGAACGACGCCGGAGATGAGCTTGTGGAGGATCTGGTCTGGCGTGACCAGGTGCGCATCACCGCGCCGCTTCGGGCGCCGTTCTGCGCGAACGTCTTCCCCTTTCCCCCCGAGGTCACCTACTTAGAGCTCATTCCTCACGCGTGGCCGCCGGGCCTTGACGTGGATGAGAGCGTCGGCGGCGTCTCCGCGGCGATGTTTGATGGTGATCAGGTCATCGGCACGGTCTGTCTGTATTGGGACGAGGAAGGCTTTCAGCGCCGCCCCGCGGGCACGATTCAGCTCCTCAACCAGATCGCGGAGCTGGTCTCCCGCGCCTTGGCCCGCCGCGCCGTTGACCGCGCCGTCCGAGACCGCGCGCGCCAGCTTCGCACCTTGCTCGGCAACCTGCCGGGGCTCGTGTACCGGGCCCAGGCCGGGGCCGACGCGCGGATCTTGTTGGCCAGCGACGGCGCGCGGCACCTTTTGGGCCGCGACCCGTCCGATCTTTTGGGCGCGCCGCTCGGCGACATCATCGACCCCAACGACGCGGGCTGGGTGGCCGAGGCCCACGCGCGGCATCAGGCCGGCGACCGCGGCGCCCTCGAGTACCGTGTGCGGCATGCCGAGGACGACCGCCTGATCTGGGTGCAAGACAGCTACACCGTGAGCCAAGATCCCATGACCGACGCCCTGGTCATCGACGGCTTCTTGACCGACATCACCAACAAGCGCCTCGCCGCCGAGGTGCGAGACATGTTCTTCACCCAGAGCCAAGCGCCGATGCTCGTCGTGGACGACTCCACGCAGATCTACCGCTGGAACAAGGCCTTTGAGGACCTGGTTGGATTTAGCACAGACGAGCTTCAGGGCCTCGCCATCGCCGAGCTGGTGGGCCCCGAGGACTACACGCCGCTGGTGCAGCAGGTGCTCACCCAGCTCGGCCAGGGGCCGCGCTTTAGTGACGTAGACTGCCGCGTTCGCTGCAAAGACGGCCGCCATGTGCAGCTCTCGGTGAGCGGCTTCGTCGAGATGGGTCGCCCGGTGCGCAGCTTCGTGACCGTGCGAGATCTCACCGCCGCCCGCGAGGCTGAAGACGCCGCGCGGCGCCAGCAGGCGCAGCTCGAGCAGGCCCAGCGCCTAGAGTCTCTGGGCGTGATGGCCGGGGGCCTCGCGCACGACTTCAACAACCTCATCAGCGTCGTGATCGGCGCCTTAGAGCTCGTGCGGCTGCAGGTTCCCGGCCAACCCAACATCTTGCGCCAGCTCAAGCGGGTGAACTCCGCGATGGAGCGCAGCGCCCAGATCGTCGCCCAGCTCCTCGCCTTCGGGCGGCGCCAGGTGAGCCAGCGCGGGCCCCTGGGCCTGAACGAGCTGATCGAGGAGAACCTCGCCCTGATCCACGGCACCGTGCCCGCCGACGTGACGCTCACCCTACGCTTGGGCGCGGGGCGATGGGCCCATGCCGACGCCTCCCAGGTGGAGCAGGTGCTGATGAACCTCGTGGTGAACGCCCTCGACGCCATGCCCAACGGCGGCCACCTTGAGGTAGAGACCGACGACACCGTGCTGGATGGCCCCGGCGCAGCGGCGCTGGGCGTGTCTCCGGGCCCCTACATCGTCATGGCCGTGCAAGACAGCGGCACGGGCATCACCCCCGACGTGATGGCGCGACTGTTTGAGCCGTTCTTCACCACCAAAGACGTCGGGCGAGGCACGGGCCTTGGCCTGCCGTCTTGTTACGGCATCCTCTCCCAACACAATGGCGCGCTGCGGGTGACGAGCACCCCCGGCCAAGGCAGCCGCTTTGAGGCGCTGTGGCCCGCCGCCGAGGACCAAGGCCAGCCGCAGCGCGAGTCCCAGATCGCCCTGAGCCTCGCCGGACGCGGCGCGCGGGTGATGGTGGTCGAGGACAACGCCGACCTATGTGAGCTGATCTCCGAGGTCTTGACCCAGAGCGGCTACGAGGTCCACGCCTTGGGCCGAGGTGACGAGGCCCTCGCCGCGCTCCAGACTGAAGACGTGGAGCTTCTGCTCACCGACGTCGTGATGCCCGGCACCAACGGCGTCGAGCTGGTGCGACAGATCGCCAAGACCCGGCCCGCGCTGCGCACCTTGACCATGTCCGGCTACGCCTGGGCCGAGCTGGTGAGCGCCCGGCATCTCTCTCCCGACGCGCGCTTTTTGCGGAAGCCGTTCACCAACGAGGAGCTCCTGCGGGCCGTGTCCGACGCGCTGACACAGAGCCCCTAGGCGCGGCGTCAGACGGGGATCCTACCTTCCCGCGCCTTCTCCCGGCTCATGGGCTACCTGTGCGATGATCGGGAGATGCCCATGACGAGCGCCCTTCACGCCAAGACGGCGTCCCCTCCTCCACGCGGTGAGCGCCGCCTGGTGAGCGCGCTGTTTTTAGACGTCTGCGGGTTCACGCGCATCTCCGAGCAGCTCGACCCCGAGCTCGTCACCGCCCTGCTCAACCGGCTCTTTGAGCGGGTGGACGCCGCCGTGGCCCGCTACGATGGTTACCTCGACAAGTTTATCGGCGACGCCGCCCTGGTGCTCTTCGGCGCCCCATCCGCCCACGAAGACGACGCCGAGCGCGCGGTGCGGGCCGCCCTGGACGTGCTCGATGAGCTGCCTGACCTAGAGGAGCGCCTCACCAAAGAGCTCGGCGTGCGGGTGCCGATTCAGGTGCACGCCGCCGTAGGCACGGGGGTCGTGGTCGCGGGGGTGCTCGGCGCCGGGGAGGCCGCGCGGTACTCGGCCTTGGGCGACGGGGTGAACGTCGCCGCGCGCCTGCTCAACCAGGCCGGGCCAGGGGAGATCTGGGTGGATCTCACCACCGCGACGCGGCTTCGGGGCCGCGCGGTGCTGGAGTCCCGCGGCGTCGTGCCGCTCAAGGGCCGCGAGGAGCCGGTCCATTGTTTTCGGGTGCTGGGCCTCACCGCCACCGACGAGAGCCGGGGCTTGGGCCGCCGCGCCCCGCTGATCGGGCGTGAGCGAGCGCTGGGCGCGCTCCGTCAGGCCGCCGAGCGGCTCAACGTCGGCGTCGGCGGCCTCGTCACCGTGCTCGGCGCGGCGGGGGTGGGCAAGAGCCGCCTGCTGCGTGACGGCCTCAGCGACGGCTTCTGGAGCGCCCACGCCGGGCGCTGCATCTCGTACGGTCGCGCCTTGCCCTACCACCCCTGGCTCGACGTCGTGGCCAGCCTCCTCGCCGATGAGTCCCTGGTGGAGGGCCTGGAGCACCTCGATCAGCACACGCCCCGGGCCACGCCCCGCGTCTCGGCCTTGGGATTGTTCTTGGGTGAGGAGGCCGATGATCGCCTCGACGCCGCCGCCCGCCGTGAGGCCGCCGTAGACGCCCTGCGCGACCTGCTCACCGTGGCCGCCCGGGCCAAGCCGACCGTGGTGAGTCTCGACGATCTCCACTGGGCCGACGACGCGAGCGTTGAGCTCCTCGACGCGCTGTTGCCCATCGCCGCCAAGGCGCCCCTTCTGTTCGTGATCGTGCGCCGCCCCGAAGGGGGTGAAGAGGCCGAGGCCGGCCTCACCCAGGCCGCCGCGCGTCTGGGCGCGCCCCACCTCGGCTTGGAGCTGGGCCCGCTCTCCGAGCCCGACACCCGCCGCCTCGTCGCCCGGCTGCTCGACGACGACGCGGTGCTCCCCGAGGCCCGTCTCACCCGGCTCATCCGGCGCTCAGGCGGCGTGCCGTTGTTTGTGGAGGAGCAGCTTCGCCACCTTCAAGACGAGGGCGCGCTCACCTGGTCGGGGGACGGCTGGGTGTTTGACGCCGGTCGGGCCGATCAGTCCGAGAGCACGCTCCCGCCCACCCTTCACGCGCTGTTGGCCGCCCGCGTAGACCGTCTCCCGCCCCACCTGCGGGCCCGCGTTGAGCTCGGCGCGGTGTTCGGCGAAGAGTTTGACCCCGCCGACATCGACGCCTGCCTGGGAGACGACACAGACGACTGGGACACCTTGTGCGCCGAGGGTGTGCTCGCCCCGGCCCGGGCAGGGCGCCTCGTCTTCGCGCGGCCAATGTTGCAGGAGGTCGTCTACAGCACCCTGCTGCGCCCCCAACGCCAAGCGCTGCACGCCCAGGCCGCCGAGCGCCTCGCCCGGGTGAGCGGCGCCCGCGCCCAGCACGCCTTGGCCTGGCACCTGGAGCGCGCCGGTCAAGCCGCCCAGGCCGCCCGGGTGTGGGCCGAGGCCGCGCGCTCGGCGAGCCACGTCGGCGCCCCCAGCCAGGCGATCGAGCTCCTCGACCGCGCCATGCGCGCCGATCCCACACAGTCCTCCGCCTTGGCCTTGCAGCGCGCGCGGCTCTTGTTGCGACAGGGCCGCGTCACCGAGGGCCGCGAGAGCCTCGACGCCTTGTTGCCGAGCCTACGCGCCGAGGCCCCGGCGGTCTTGCTCTCCCGGGCGCTCTCCGAGCGGGCCCTCGCGGCGTACCTCGCCGGAGACGGCCCAGAGATCGTACGTTTTGCCGAGGAGGCGCTGCTGTTGGCCGAGCCCACCGGCGACCGCCTCGCCCACGCTGAAGCCCTGCGCCGCCTGGGCATGGGCCAAGAGTTCTGCGGCGAGGAGGCCCTGGCCCAGGCCACCTACCGCCGCTGCGTCACCGTGGTGGGTGACGCTGAAGACCGCGCGCTCATCGAGCTGGCCGCGGGCTGCACAAACGATCTCGGCGAGCTTGAGCGCCACGCCGGCCGCTACGAGGCGGCCCTGGGCTGGTACGAGCGCTCCTTGGCGCTGTGGGGCGAAGATCCCCCGGCGTTTATGCTCCTGATCCAGACGATGAACGCCGGGGCGGCCTTGGTGGGCCTGAGACGTCTCCCCGAGGCCATCGTGCGCCTCGAGTCTGTGGTGGTGGAGGCCGAGCGCGCGGGCGCCCGAAGCGTGCTCCCCGAGGCCCTCGCCCTGCTCGCCCTGGCGCTGGGGGCTGAGGGCCAGCCCGCCGAGGCCGCTGAGCGCGCCGCCGCCGCCCGAGACGAGGCCCAGCGCCAGGGCCAGCACGAGGGCGAGGCGTTCGCCTGCCGGGTGTTGGGGTTACTGGCCGCGACGCGCGGCGAGCTGGAGGAGGCGAAGCGCTGGCTTGGAGAGAGCGTCGATGTGTTCGGCGCCGCCGGGCGCGCGGTGGAGGAGCAGCACAGTCGGGAGGCGCTGATCGCGGTCACGGCGGGCGAGGCGCCGCCGCGAGGGTGGCTCGCCTGGGCGCAGCGGGCGGGGTGAGCGGGCGGCGGCGCGTTGGGGATTGTCGCTCATTGATCCGTTTTCGGTGAATGCGCGGTGGACAAGGCGGTGGGGAGGATTGGAGGTTTGGCATAGAAGCCTCGACAATGTTCACCCCAGCTCCCGCTCCATCGTCTCCACGGCGAAACGTGTGAGCCCCGCCGCCGACATCAACAGCGCCGTCGCGCCGCCAACAGGCCCCGCCTCGGCCTGCCCAGCCGCCACAAACGCGCGCATCACCTCGCCAAAATACCCCTCGGGCATGGCCTCAACCACGCCGTCGCTGGTGTCAAACTCCTCGATCTCCACCGTCTCACCGTCGATCTCATAACCAACACGGATCACCCGCTTGTTCGGCAGCCGCGCGAGGTGCTCGGCGTGGTGCAACAGCGTGACGTGCTCCAGGTGCGATCCCAACAAGAGCACCTTGCCCTGGGCCTCCACGAGCCGGGCCAGGGGTGTGCCAGGGCCATAGCCATAATTCAGCGGGTGATCGGCGCACAGCCAGGCCGCCCGCGCGCCCACGGCCACCATGGACGCGCCGGGGTTCGCCGAGCGGATCGCCCCCGGCCAGAGGCGCACGACCTCGGCGAAGACGCCATGATCCCCCATCGCCGGGGACCGGGCGAGGTCAAAGCCGGGCACCTCCTCCGTGGGCTCAAAATCGACGTAGACCATGAGCGTGCCCTCAGGGCCGAGCACGTCGAGGATCGCCTGAACGACGGCCTCGGCGCGGCCGCCCACGGCGCGCATCGAGGCGTGGACCATGACGAGGTCGCCGGGTTGAACGCCGAGGGCGGCGAGATCATCGGTGAGCATGGGTGGGGCTCCGGGCGAGGTGAGGAGCGAGTATTCTTCGGCGCCGCCGTCGTCGAGGGGGCGTGGCTCGTCGGGCGCCGCGCGTGATAGGAGGAGGCCGTGCGCGTGTCTGCGCAGCAGGAGCTGAGGATGTCGTCCTTCCGAATCGAGCTGGCGAACTTTCGGGCGCTCAAGCGCCTCGACTGGAGCCCGGAGGGGGTGTGCCTGCTCTCCGGCGCCAACGGCGCGGGCAAGACCTCGGCGTTCGACGCGCTCTTGTTCTTGCACAGCGCATTCACTTACGAGGACGACTTAGCATTTTCTATGCTCGGCTCTGTTGCGCTCAGGCACATCGGCAGCGACCCTGAAGAGCCCGTGGAGCTGCGGATCACGGTCAACGACCTTCGCTGGGTGTTACGGCTGCCCATGTCGGCCCAAGCCATGAAAGGAAGCTACGGGGAGGAGCTGTACCTAGGGGACAAGCTGGTGCTGCGCGCAGCGATGTTCCAAAACCACTGGATGCACTTTGATCAACGCTTCGATCTCGACGAGCGCCGCGCCTGTGCGAAGGTGCTGTGGGACAGCCGCGACAACGCCTGGATGGCACCCCTGGCCAACTTCTTGGAGGGCATCCGCATCTACGACAGCTACTCAATGAGCTTGGTTGCCGAACCCCAGCCGAACGTCGCCGCGTCGAGCTACCTGCATAGCAGCGGAAAGAACCTCTGGGCCGTCCTCGCGGCCTGGAAGAGCTCACCGATTCGGTTCAACGGGCAGTATGAGTGGGTGCTCGCCGAGGCCCGCAAGGCGTTCCCGGGGCTCGTGGAGTCCATCGAGTTTGAGCGAGGTCTGCCCTATCTGTACGGCCGCGGGGCGAAGAGCGTCGAGGACAGCTACCCCCCGAGCCGCGCGGCGAGCGGGCTGTTGACGGGGCTCTTGCACCTCACGGCGGTCGCCGGGGCCAAGCCGGGCAGCCTGCTCACGTTTGATGAGATGGAGAACCAGCTCCACCCCCACGCCATCCGGTCGATCCTCGCCGCGATGCGCACGCAGGCGGAGGAGCGGGGGCTCACCATCCTGCTCTCGACCCACTCCCCGGTGCTGCTCAACCAGTTTCGGGACGTGCCGGAGCAGGTCTATGTGTTGGGTCACGGCCGGGACGACAAACCCACACCCGCGCCGCTCACGGAGTTGTTTGATGAGGACTGGCTCGCGCACTCGGATCTGGGCGTGCTCTATGAGCAGCTCGCGTTCTCAAGCCCGATCCTGCCGCGAGGCGCCCGATGAGGGTGGCCATCCTGCCGACCGGGCGGCTGGAGTGGAAGGGGCTCCCAACGGCGCTGGAGCGACTGTTTCCCGGGCACACCTTCACCGCCGTGCCCTCTGCGGCTGAGGTGGAGGTAGACCCAAATTGTTACCCATTGAAAGGGTTCACGGACTCGACGCTGGGAGCTAACCATGAGGCGGAGCCGCCGCCCGTGGCCGTTAACCTCGTGCAGCGCGCCTATGGCGCCGTTCACGCGGGACAGCCAGAGCAGAGCTTTGACCTCGCGCTCATCGTCGATGATCTGGAGCTGTTCAACGCGCACCAGCCCGACCGTGTGGTGCAGGTGATGCGCGCGGCGGCCTTGGCCTTTCTGAACCGCTTTCAGACGCCGAAGATGCGCTCCCGCGTGGCGACCGTCCTGCGGCAACAGGTGTCGTTTCACCTCGCCGCCCCGATGGTGGAGTCGTGGTTCTTTGGGGATCCTGATTCGCTCAAGCGCGCAGGGGTGCCCCACGGCGTGACGGTGTGTTTTGGGGCGACGGACGATCCCGAGCGCTTCGTGACCAATGATCCAGACTTCCTCACGGCTGCGCAAGCGGACTGCCCAGCGCTCATGGCCATGCCCACGAGCCGCCAGAAGAAGCTGCGCCCCAAATGGCTCGGCGCGCTGCCAAGGGAGCGGCACCCCAAAGGGTATCTGCAATGGCTCTGCCGGGCGCCCACGCTGGAATGTTGCACGACGTACTCCGAGACACACGCAGGAGTGGACGCGCTCAAGTCATTGTCGTGGGGCGCGCTCTTGAGCCGCCCGAATCAGCTCGGGATGCTGCGGTCTTTGATCGAAGACCTCACCGACGCCTTGGGCTCCCCACCGAGCGCGCCGCTCGCACCCGGCGCGGTGTTCCCGCTCACCTCCCGCCACGCGCTCCCGCCAAGCCCGACCCTGCGAAACCTCTGACGCGCTCCCACCAACACGCTACACTCTCCCCATGCGCACCGCCCCCCTCGCCCTCGTCTCCTTGGCCCTCGCCGCCTGCGGCGGCTCTGCCAACCCCCCCGCGAATCCGCTCGACCCCAACGCGCCCACCTGGCACGCCGACGTGGCGCCCATCGTCTCGCGTAGCTGCGCGGGCTGCCATGTTGAGGGCGCCATCGGCGGCTTCCCGCTGATCACCTTTGACGACGCCCGAACGATCGCCAACCCGATTCGGGACTCCGTACAGAGCCGCCGGATGCCGCCTTGGGGCGCAGACAACGACTGCAACACCTATGAGAACAACCGCGCGCTCACCCAAGACGAGGTCGACACGATCGTCGCGTGGGTAGACGGCGGCGCCCAAGAGGGTGACCCGGCGGACTCTCCGGGGCCTGTGGCGCCGCTCACGCCGCCTACGCTTGATCGGGTAGACTTGAGCCTCAGCCTCGCCGAGCCGTACACGCCCCAGGCCAGCCCCGATGATTATCGGTGTTTTCTGATGGAGTGGCCGTATGAGGAGCGGGTGTGGGTGACCGGCTATGAGGTGGTGCCCGACAACGCGGCGATCGTGCACCATGTCATCCCGTTCTTGATCGACCCCGACGACGCCGAGGAGTATCGCGCCTTAGACGCCGCCGACGCGGGCCCGGGCTACCCCTGTTATGGCGGCCCCGGCGGCGACATCGAGACCTTGATCAACACCCGCTGGCTGGGCTCGTGGGCGCCCGGCGGCGGCGCGCGCACCATGCCCGAGGGCTATGGTGTGCGGGTGAAGCCGGGCTCTCTGATCGCCGTGCAGCTTCATTACTACAGCCTCACGACGCCCGGGCCGGATCAAACCCAGGTGAACCTGCGCATCTCCGAGACGGAGCTCGGCTGGGCGGACGTGCAGCCTTGGACAGAGGTGGCCTGGGTGCTGGGCTTGGGCATGGAGATCCCCGCGAACACAGACGACGTCACCCACGTCTTTGAGTACACCGAAGAGGACAGCCCGTTCACCCTGCACGATCTCGCCCTGCACATGCACACGATGGGGCAGTCTGGTGAGATGCGCGTGATCCGCCAGAACGGCGACGAGGAGTGCCTCGTGAGCGTGCCGCGGTGGGACTTCAACTGGCAGACGGCCTACGCCTTGGCCGAGCCGGTCACGGTGAACCCTGGCGACACCGTCCGTTTGACCTGCACCTGGGACAACCCCACAGACGATGACGCCGCCTGGGGCGAAGGCACCGGCGATGAGATGTGCCTGGGCATCACGCTTCTGACCTCAGACGACTAAGCCGCCCGGCGCCGCAGCCCAAAGACGGCCAGCAGCATCCACAGACCCGCGGGAGCGGGCGCCTGGGCGCAGCCGCAGCCTCCCGAGTCCGTTGGGGTCTCCGAGTCTGAGGGCGCGCCTGTGTCGGTCGTCTCTGTGTCAGTCGCATCCGTGTCATCGGCCGCGGTGTCGTCTACGCCGCCGCTGTCCCCGCCGGTGTCTTCATCGGTCTCCCACGGATAATCGACCCCTTCCCCGCTGAGCACGACCTCGGCGGCGACAGACTGCAGGTACGCCGCGTCTGTGATGGAGGCCGGCGCGGGCAGACCCACGGGCGAGAGGCCGGTGACGCTGGTGTAGATCACCAAGGCCGTGAGGTAGGTGCCGCGCTCGGAGGGGTGGCTGCCGTCCTCGATGTACAACGAATGAAACGGTCCGCCCACGGTGAGGGGGTCGGCCCCGGCGTCGAGCTGATCTTGGTACACCCGCTGCCAGGCGAGGCCCGCGGGCGCCAGCCAAGCCTGGGTGCCGTCGGCGCTCGCGAGCTCCACATAGGCGCTGTAGCCCTCGGCCAGCTCGGCCTGCATGGTCAAGAAGTCGGGGTACAGCTCGGGGTTCTGGCTGTCGCCTTCGCGGCGGCCCCAGGTCATCACAAACATCGTCTGAGCGCCGATGGCCGCGGCGCTGCTGTCCAAGGAGACGGCGGCGGCTTGGCTCTGCACGAGGTCGGTCTGACCGTCGGGGAAGCCGGGGATCTGGCTCTGCTCCTGCAAAAACACCCAGTCCTGGGGGCTCTGAAAGGCGAGCTGCCAGGCGCTGCCGTCGCGCTCGATCTCGGCGACGTGCTCGATGAAGCGCATGCCGGGCTGGGCGAGGCGCTCCGAGGTGGGCTCACCGCCAGCGGCGATGAACAGCGCGAGGGTGACCTCATCGAGGTTGCCCATAAACGTGTAGGAGTTGCCGAGGAAGAGCATGGGCCATCATCGCACAAGGGCGGTCGGGTCGCCGCCGCCAGAGGCCGTGTTATCCTGGGGCCGAGGCGCGCTCTGCTTCACCGCGCCGAGGAGGACAGCAGCATGAGCCGTGTGGCTGAGCTATTGAGCGAGATTCAACGGTCCCTGGCCACCGCCGCCGCCGAGCCCGACGCGGATGAGCAGGTGAAGAAGGCGCGCGCGGCGCATGGGCTCAAGCTCCTCGCGGAGCTGGCGCCGCTCTTGCGGGCGCAAGTCAAGAAGGCGCAACAAGAGGCCCACCAGAACGTCGAGATCATCGAGGCCCTGATCCACGCCACCGAGGGCGAGCGCTGGCGCGCCGCCGAGCTCGACGAGCTCAACGCCAAGGTGGCCCGCGGCGAGATCACCCAACAAGAGGCCCGGGAGACGCTCCTCCGCCTGCACTTCGCCAACGACGCCGGGCGCCTCGTCGACTGATCTAAAATCGCTCCCTCACCTTCAACCCAAGGAGCCCCCATGAGCCGAGCCATCGAGCTGACCAACGCCTTGAACGCGCTCTTGGACGAAGCCAAGGCCGATCCCAACCCCGACGAGGCCACCAAAGCCGAGCGCAGCGCCCGCGCCGGGGCGCTGATGGAGGAGCTCACCGCCGAGCTTCAGGCCCAGACCGCCGCGCTGAACGCTGAGGCGGAGCGTATGCGCGCCGACACCGCCCGGATGAACCGTGAGGCCGAGCTCTTCCGCTGGAAGACCGCGCAGATGGAGGACCTCGTCGCCCGGGCCGAGCGCGGCGAGCTCACCCAAGAGGAGGCCGAGGCCGAGCTGCTCACGATCTCGATGTTGAGCGACGCCGACGGCCTCGAGGACTGAGGCACCACGCGGGGGCGGACGGTCTTGGCCCCGCGCTCAAGTTGCGGGCCGCGCCGGGCGCCGATATCGGGGTTTATGCCTACCCTCAGCGCCCGTGGCCTCGCCGTCCCGCCCTCCCCCATCCGGAAGCTCGTCCCCCTCGCCGACGCCGCGAAGGCGCGCGGGGTGAAGGTCTTCCACCTCAACATCGGCCAGCCCGACATCGAGACCCCGGCGGTCATGCGCGACGCCTTGCGCAGCTTCGATGAGAAGGTCGTGGCGTACTCCCCCAGCGGCGGCACCGACGCCTTGCGGCGCACGCTCCTCGATTATTACGCGGGCATCGGGGTCACGCTCAGCCCCGACCAGCTCCTCGTCACCACCGGGGGCAGCGAGGCCATCCACTTCGGCATGGCCGCGGCGATGGATCCCGGGGACGTCATCCTCGTCCCCGACCCGATGTACGCGAACTACATCAGCCTCGCCGCCGTGCTGGGCGTCACCATCGTCCCCGTGCCCACCCGGGTCGAGGACGGCTACCGCCTGCCCCTGGACTGGGAGCCGTACCTCACGCCCAAGGTCAAGGGTGTGCTTCTGTGTAACCCCTCAAACCCCACGGGGGCGGTGTACTCCGCCGACGAGCTGCAAGCCGTGGTGGACTTCGTGATCCGCCACGATCTGTATCTGTTCGCCGATGAGGTCTACCGTGAGTTTGTGTACGAGGGCCCCTTGCCCCCGAGCCTGCTCACCGTGCCCGCCTTGGGGGACCGCCTCGTGGTGGTCGACAGCCTCTCCAAACGGTACTCTCTGTGTGGCGCCCGGGTGGGCTGCCTCGTCACCCGCAACGCCGGGATCGCCGCCGGGGCGATGCGTCTGGCCCAGGCCCGGCTCTCGCCGCCGCTGTTCGCCCAGCTCTTGGGCAGCAAAGCCACGGCCTTGGCCCCCGACTACTTCGAGGCGACCCGCGAGACCTACCGCCGCCGCCGCGACATCGTCGTAGACGCCCTGCAGGCCATGCCCGGCGTGGTCGTGGCCCGGCCTGAAGGCGCGTTCTACTGTATGGCGCGCCTGCCCGTAGACGACGCTGAGGCCTTCGCCCGCTTTATGCTGGAGTCCTTCTCCCACGAGGGCCACACCACGATGGTGGCGCCGGGCGGCGGGTTCTACGCCCAAGAGGGCCGCGGCCGCGACGAGGTGCGCATCGCCTATGTGCTGGACGAGGGCGAGCTTCGCGCGGCGATGGAGTGCCTGCGGCTGGGGCTTGAGGCGTACAACGCCCGCTGAAGGCTTGGGCGTCCGGCGAACAAAAACCGACCAGACACCAAACCGCCCTGCGGCGCTCGTGGCGGAGGGGGCCAAAGGCGCTCCGCTCCTCAGCTCCGCACGATCACTCTCTTCCGCCAGCGGCTCATCGGCAATCACTCCCCCGCTCAGTCCGGACGATGGGGCCCCAGGCCGAACGCCGTGAGCAGGGCTGTTGCCCCGGCCGTCGGCGGCAGCGCGTCGGCGCTCACCTGGGCCTCGACCTCCCCCAGCGCGGCGACCACGCCGGGATCCTCCCGAAACGCCGTGAGCAGCCGCTCCTCAATCGTGGACCACATCCAGCGCAGGCGTTGTTCGCGGCGAAGCTCGGCCAAGCCGCCGCTCTCCTCTAACGCCGCGCGGTGCTGCAGGATGAGGCTCCACACCTCGCTGAGCCCCTCGCCGCTGAGCCCGCTCGTGGTCACGGCCTGGGGACGCCAGCTCGGGTGACGTGGGCGCAGGTAACGCAGCGCGGCCATGTACTCCCGCAGGGCGAGGCGCGCCGGGCCCAAGAGCGCGCCGTCGGCTTTGTTCACGATGATCAGATCCGCGAGCTCCAGGATCCCCTTCTTGATGCCTTGCAGCTCATCCCCGCCGCCGGGCACCATCACCACCACAAAACAATCGACCATGCCCGCCACGGTCACCTCGGACTGGCCGACGCCCACCGTCTCGACGAGCACCACGTCATAGCCCGCGGCCTCACACAGAAGCATCGCCTCGCGGGTGCGACGGGCCACGCCGCCCAAGGTCAAGGCGCTGGGGGAGGGCCGAATGTACGCCCGGCGATCCACGGAGAGCCGCGACATCCGCGTCTTGTCGCCGAGGATGCTGCCGCCGGAGAGCGCGCTTGAGGGGTCGATGGTGAGCACGGCGACCTTGTGGCCGGCCTCGACGAGGTTCATGCCCAAGGAGTCGATCAGCGTTGATTTTCCCGCGCCGGGCACCCCGGAGATGCCCACCCGCATGGCCTTGCCGGTGCGCGGCAAGAGCGCCTGCAGGAGCGCCTGGGCCTGGGCTTGATCCTCGGCCCGGCGGCTCTCCACGAGGGTGATCGCCCGGGCGAGGGTGGCCCGCTCTCCGGCGGTCACCCCGGCGATCAGCGCGTCGAGGCTGGGGCGCGGCATCGTTTAGCCCTCGCGAGCGGCGACGACGCGGTCCAGCACCCGGCAGGCGGCGTCCGAGATGCGGGTGCCGGGCCCGAAGATCTCCACCGCCCCAGCGGCGTGTAAGCGCGTCGTAATCTTGAGGCGGCACCACCCCGCCGACGACGATGAGGATGTCGGGCCGACCGTTCTGATCCAGCGCCGCGCGCAGGGCGGGCACCAGGGTGAGGTGCCCCGCGGCGAGGCTTGAGACGCCGACGACGTGAACGTCGTTCTCCACCGCCTGCAGCGCCGTCTCTTCAGGGGTCTGGAACAGCGGGCCGACGTCTACGTCAAAGCCCAAATCAGCGAACGCCGTGGCGATGACCTTCTGGCCGCGGTCGTGCCCGTCTTGGCCCATCTTGGCCACGAGCATTCGGGGGCGACGGCCCTCGTCTTCAGCGAAGGCCGCGACGCGGTCCCGTGTGGCGTTGAGCTCGGCGTCGGCGTCACCGACCTCACCGGAGTACACCCCGGCGATGTTGCGGATCACGGCCTGATGCCGACCGAAGACCTCCTCTAAGGCGTCGCTCATCTCACCCACCGTCGCTTTGGCCCGCGCCGCGTCCACGGCGAGCGCGAGCAGGTTGCCTTCCCCTGTGGCCGCGGCCTTTGTGAGCGCCTGGAGCGCGCTGCGCACGGCCTCGGCGTCACGCTGGGCCTTGAGCGCGGCGAGGCGCTGTAGCTGGGCCTCTCGCACGGCGGCGTTGTCCACCTTGAGCACGGCGAGGGCCTCCTCTTGGGCGAGGCGGTGTCTGTTCACGCCCAGAATAATCTGGCGCCCGGAGTCAATCCGCGCCTGGGTGCGGGCCGAGGCCTCCTCGATGCGCAGCTTGGGCAGCCCGGCCTCGATGGCCTTCACCATGCCGCCCAAGGCCTCGACCTCGTCGATGTGCGCCATGGCCCGGGCGGCGAGATCCGCCGTGAGACGCTCCACATAGGCCGAGCCCCCGAAGGGATCCGCCACGCGGCAGATGCCCGTCTCGCTCTGAATGTGGAGCTGGGTGTTGCGGGCGATACGCGCCGAGAAGTCCGTGGGCAAGGCCAGGGCCTCGTCCAGGGAGTTTGTGTGCAGCGACTGTGTGTGACCAAACGCCGCGGCGAGGGCCTCCACATAGGTGCGGGTGACGTTGTTGAATGGATCTTGCGCCGTGAGCGACCAGCCTGAGGTCTGACAGTGGGTGCGCAGGCGCAGCGAGCGGCTGTCTTTGGGCGAGAAGTGGCGCTTGACCAAGGTGGCCCAGAGCTGGCGCGCGGCGCGCAGCTTGGCGACCTCCATAAACGTGTCCATGCCGATGGCAAAAAAGAACGACAGTCGCGGCGCGAAGCTGTCTACGTCCATGCCCGCGGCGATGCCCGCGCGGATGTACTCCAGACCATCGGCCAAGGTGTAGGCCAGCTCAATGTCCGCCGTCGCCCCGGCCTCCTGCATGTGGTAGCCGGAGATCGAGATGCTGTTGAACTTGGGCATGTTCCGGCTGGTCCACCCGAAGATGTCGGCGATGATACGCATCGACGGCCCTGGCGGGTAGATGTAGGTGTTCCGGACCATGAACTCCTTGAGGATGTCGTTCTGGATGGTGCCGCTGAGCTTCTGCGGCGGCACCCCCTGCTCCTCTCCGGCGACGATGTACAAGGCCAAGATCGGCAGCACCGCGCCGTTCATCGTCATCGACACGCTCATCTGATCGAGCGGGATGCCGTCAAACAGCACACGCATGTCGAGGATCGAGTCGATCGCCACCCCGGCCATGCCCACGTCGCCCATCACCCGGGGGTGATCGGAGTCGTAGCCGCGGTGGGTGGCGAGGTCAAACGCGATGGAGAGGCCCTTCTGGCCTTGGTTGAGGTTGCGCCGGTAGAACGCGTTTGACGCCTCCGCCGTAGAGAAGCCCGCGTATTGCCGCACAGTCCAGGGCTGGCGCACATACATCGTCGGGTAGGGGCCGCGGGTGTAGGGGCCGAAGCCGGGCAAGGCGCCGTTGACGCCCAGACCGGCGAGATCCGCCGGGCCGTAGAGCGCGCGGCGGGCCAGGCCCTCGGGGGTCTCGGTCTCGGGCAGAGCGCCCGGATCGTGCAGCACCGGCGCGGCGCCTAAGGCGTCGTAAGAGATTCCGCTGAGATCAGGCAACATCACTTCACCCCCTGCTCGGGCAGGCCGAGACCGGTGAGCAGGCCATCAAGCGCCGTGACCACGTCCGCCCCGGCGTACACAAACCCGTCGAGCTGTGGCGCCGGGCTGACGTCTTTGAGTGTGGCCGGGCGCGTCGCCGCCCAGACCTGAGCGGCCCCGGCGGCGCGTAGGGCCTCGGTGAGCGGGCCCACCACGGCGGGCAGCCGCGTGTCCGCCACACAGATCACCGCGGCGACGGCGCCCAGGTCACGAAGCCGCGCGGCGAGCTTGGCCGGGGCGTCTTCCCCGTCGCCGTCCTCTTCCACAGCGTTGAGCCCCGCGGCGCGGAGGAGGTTGAGGGCCCAGGTGGACCGGGCCTTCCACTCGCCCACCGGGCCCACCGCCGCCAGCAGCACCGTCGGGGCCACGCCCGCGGCCTCCACCCGCGACCGCAGCGCGTCAAACGGCGCCGCGTCCTCGTGTGTTGGCAAAGGCGGCGCGGTGATCACGTCGTCGCGCTGAAGGGCGGCGCCCAAGACGCCGAGGCCCGCGCCCGCCTCGGCGGCGGCGGCGAGATCCCCCAGGGCCTCGGCCCCGCGGCGAATCACCGGGCGCTCCCCCACGAGGGCGGCGTGCCCCGGGGGCGCCACGAGCAGGCTTGGCCGGGAGAGCGACGCCTCCGTTGGGTCCACGAAGTCCGAGACGCCGACGATCGGGGCCTTACGAACCCGAAGCTGGGCCGTCCAGGCGCGCTGGGCCTCGCTCACCCGCGCGTGGACCTTGCCCTCACGCCACCAGGCGGCGAGGCCGCCCTCGGCGCTGATCGTCTGAAGGTGCGCCCAGGCCGCGCGGCCCACGGCGTCGGTGAGGGCCTCGATGGCCGGCGCCCCGCCCAGCGGGTCGAGCACGTCGCCCAGGTGGCTCTCGGCGAGGAGCACCTGGGGCGTGTTGCGGGCGATGCGGCGGCCCAGGGCCGAGGGCTGGCCCAGCGGGGCGTCAAACGGCGTGGACGAGATCAGCTCCGCGCCGCCCATCAAGGCCGCGAAGGTGGCGCTGGTCACCCGGAGCAGGTTTGTGTGGGGATCACGCCGGGTCAAGGTGGCGGCGTTGGGGGCGGCGTGCAGGGGCGCGGGGCGCGGCGAGGACACCCCGAAGGCCCGGGCGAGGCGCACATGGAGGCCCCGCATCGCGCGGAGCGCGGCGACGTTCATCAACAGATCGCGGCCCATGGGCAGCGACCACCACAAGGCGGCGACGGCGCGCTCGGCGGGCATCCCGGCGTCGGTGAGGTGGTGGAGGAGCTCGGCGGCGGCGGCGAGGCTGAGGCCCAAGGTGAGGGTGAGATCGGCCCCGGCCTCAGCAACCGCCGCGCCGCTGACGCCTAAGGTGTAGGCCCCAGGCGCGCCGACGATCAGCTCCGACAGCTCACCGTAGAGCGTGGGCAAGGAGGCGGGCAGCATGCCGTCCTTCGCCAAGGCGGCGAAGGGGTCACTCATCACATAGAGCGTCGTGGTGGACGGCAGCGCCGGGCGCAACGAGGCGACGGCGGGCAAGGCGTTGGCCCCGGCGTCGAGCATCAGCACATCGGGCCGAGACTCGCCCAAGACGCCACGCCACGCGGCGGTGTCCGCGGGCCAGAGCCCGAAGCCGCCGACCGAGGCGCGCCCAAGCCGCGCGCCCAAGGCGAGGCGCAGGCTCACGCCGTCGGCGCCGCCGTGAAGCTCATCCACCACGGCGTCGTGGGCCTCGGCCACCGACGCGGCCAAGATCGGCTGCACCAGCCGCGTCGGCTGACCGAGGCGCGCCTGGCAGGCCGCGGCCACGAAGGGATCCCGCGGGGCGGTCCCGGCGTAGACCGGCTGCAGCTTGAGGCCCTCGCGGGTGGTGGAGACCAGCGCGCGGTCAAGATCGGCGCCGTTTAGCTCACGCGCGACCTCCTCCCGCCACTCGGCCAAAGAGGTGGGCGGGAAGAGGGGCTCAGTCATGGGGTCAGATCCGGATTCCGTCCTGTTCACACACCCGCACTAACAGCTCCTCAAGGATCTGGCGCGCCCGGCCTGTGCCCTCGCCCATCGCGCGGTGCAGCGCGGCGTCGGCCTCGTCCCGGGAGACGCAGTCCGCGCTGTACCGCTCATAGGCCACCAAGGCGGCGACGAGCACGGCGAGGTGGTTGGGGCACTCACACTCTAAGCCCGTGCGCATCTCGCGCAGGCGGCCGAGCTCCGCGTCGGTGAAGCGCGGCGGGCGGGGCTCCTCACCCGGAGCGAGGCCCAGGACGGGGCCCAGCGGCGCGAGGCCAACGCCGGGCCCGCTGCCGCCCGTCGCCGCCGCCCGCTCAAAGGCGAGCTGCTCGACGATGGCCTGCCGCAGCGTCGCCATTCGTACGGGGCCCTGAACCAGCCGCGCGCCGAGCTGGGCGAGCTTGGCGAGGGTCTTGTGCGTGGCGAACTCGTAGACGACCACGACGCTCTGGGGGCGGCTCAGCTCGATGCAGCGCCGCAGGTTGTCCCGCGGGGTGCTCCCCAACAAGGCCAGCCTGGCCACGAGCACGTCCACGGGCTCCGCGTGAGACAAGGCCAAAAAACGCTCAAGATCGGGGGCGATCCGGGCCACGGTGAGCCCGCCCAGGTAGCTCTGGGTGGCGTCCATCTGCTGGGTGAGGGTGTCGTGCAGGGCGGCGATGCGTACGCTCGGCGCGGAGCTTCGTGTCTGAGACTGGACAGCCTTCTGCGCCTCTTGGATGAGGCTAATAGCCTCGCTCACTTTGTACCCTTTATCCATGAGCAGCTTCACGGACTGAAGGCAGGCGAGGTCGTTGTCTGAGTACTCTCGATACCCGTTCTCCTGTCGGCTGGGCTCGACGATGGCGTATCGGCGCTCCCAAGCGAGCAAGGTGGCGCGGGAGATGCCGGTGAGCTCGGCGACGGTCTTGATGCGGTATCCCATCGGTGTCAGTGGGCTGGAGGGTCGGATCCCACACGGCGAAGATCGTCAGCCGCGTGTCTGCGCTGGCTGCTCAGCCAGCGTCCGCGCTCTTCCGCGTCGCTGCCAGCAGCCTTCCGCCCGACCTAAGCCGCTGGCCCGGGGACGTTGCGCCAACAGCGGGATCATCGTCTTGAGTGCAGCCCGCGCCGCTCAGTAGCTCAAGATGCCCCGGCCGTCCCAGTAGCTCGTGTAGTAGTAAGATTTGCCGCCAGAGGTGAACGGGTAGTCCAAGTAGCCGCCGCCGAAGGTGAGGCCGCCCGCGCCGTCGGCGCTGGCGGGCCAGGTCGGGTACCACGCGGAATAGGTCAGGTTGTAGTACCAGACGACCTCGTAGTAGCCGTAATAGTCGGCGTCGTAGCCAAAGGTCCCGGTGAGGTCGCTGCCGTCGTGGCAAGTTCCGTCATCGTACGACTTCGCCGTGTTGTAGACGAGCTCAAACTCCAAGCTCCACTCACACTCGGGGCAGCTCGTCTTGGTCGGCGTGCCGGTGGTGTTGAAGACGAGCTGGCAGTCGTAGTCCTTGGGCTTCGGGCTTAAGCCGTAGGTGAAGGTCATCAGGCCCTTGAAGCCGGTGACGTCGGCGTCCGCGTCCGAGTCGGTGTCGCTGTCGGCGTCGCTGTCGGCGTCGGCGTCGGCGTCGCTGTCGGCGTCGCTGTCGGCGTCGAGTCCGAGTCGGCGTCGCTGTCGGCGTCGGTGTCCGCGTCGGTGTCCGCGTCGGTGTCCGCGTCGGTGTCCGCGTCGGCCTCGGCCTCGGAGTCATCACGCGCCGAGCTGGTGTCGTCGGTGGCCGGCTGATCATCCTTTCTGCTGAAACAGGCGAGGGAAAACAGCGCGCACAGACTCAAGATCACAGGGGTGTACTTCATCGGCTTACAGTCTCCGATCCGTGGAGTGGGGGCGGTCGCGGCGAGCGCAAACCTGGCCAAGCATAGCCCAAGCTCGGTCTGATCGCCGCGCCGACCCGCCGCGCGCGCGGTCTAGCTCACCTGTGCGATACTCCCCGGATGCGCACCTCCACCGCTCCCCTGCTCGGCCTGCTCGCCCTCGTCGCCACCACCCCCCTAGGCTGCAAAGGCGGCGACGTAGGGGAGGACTCCGCCGCGCCGCCGGACGTCACCCATCGTCTGGACGACCAGCTCACGTTCAGCGACGTGCTGGCCTTGGGCACCCACAACAGCTACCACGTCGAGACCTCCAGCCGCCCGGAGTGGAACTACACCCACCTGCCCCTCGATCAGCAGCTCGGCGAGCAAGGCGTGCGCCAGTTTGAGCTGGATCTCAACTGGGACAGCGGCGACGACGTGTGGCGCGTGTACCACGTCCCCCTGATCGACCAAGGCACCACCTGCGACGCCTTCTCGGAGTGTGTGGCGGTGATGGCGGCGTGGTCGGCGGCGAACCCCGGCCACCACCCGATCCTCACCCTTCTGGAGCTCAAGGACGTCGCGCCCACCGACGACCCCGAGGAGGCCGCCCTGATGTTGGCCGCCGCTGAAGAGGCCGTGCGCGCCGCCTGGGGTGAGCGGGTGATCACGCCAGACGAGGTGATGGGCGCGGCGGGCT
The DNA here is from genome assembly GCA_016717595.1 of Deltaproteobacteria bacterium. GTDB lineage: Bacteria > Myxococcota_A > UBA796 > UBA796 > CAJQPC01 > JADKFE01. The sequence continues at coordinate 26,875 of JADKFE010000011.1, forward strand.
CGCTGAACGAGGCCGTGGCGACCGCCGGCTGGCCCACCTTGGGGAGCCTACGCGGCCGCTCGGCCTGGGTGCTCCACGCCGGGGGCGACTGGAACGACCTCTACACCGAGAGCGGCGCCACCACCGCCGGGCGCCTGTTCTTCCCCGACGGCCAGGGCGATCTGGAGTCCCCCACCGCCGCCGTGCACGTGATGAACGACGCCTTCGACCCCAACATCGCCGTGGCCGTGGCCCGTGGGGCCTTGGTGCGCACCCGCACAGACGGCGACGGTGAGGAGGCCCGGGCCAACGACAGCACGAAGGCGAACGCGGCCTTGGTGAGCGGCGCGAACTTCGTCTCGACGGACTTCCCCGCGCCGCACTACGAGACGGGCTACGTCGTCACCATCCCCGAGGGCAGCCCGTCGGCGTGTAACCCCGTTCATGCGCCGGAGGGCTGTCTCAGCACAGACATTGAGGATCCGGCGCTTCTGCAGGGGCGTCAGTAGATCTCGCCGTAGGCGTAGGTGATGTCGCCGAAATGCCACTTGGAGACAGATCCATTGTAAACATCGTAAGTGTAGGCGGACATTTTGAACCGTGCGCTGTCCCGAACCATGATGTCTCTGTCGGGGTACGACCAGTGGTCGGCCAGCTCAGGCATCCCTGCGTTGAGGAACTTGCTGCTGCTGTCAACGTAGCCGTAATAGAGGTACCACGGATAGCCGTTCGGGTCAGCGCCACCGTCGGCCGGGCCACCGGTGATGTACTCAAAGCTGCTGTCTTCGTCTCCGATGACCATCTTCCCGAACCATACATCCCCTTCATAAAAACGGTCCTCGTCACAGGTCGTGAGTGAGGCATCAACGGTGCGGCTCATCACGAGCTGCCAAACACAGTCTGGACAGAACTCCTCGGAGTAGGGCTCGGTGGTGAAGGTCCAGGCGACGACACAATCACCGTCATAATGATCAAAATCCTTATAGGCCATCTCGCCCCGCACCTGAAAGGGCGGCTCCACCAGCGTGTCGGCGTCGCTGTCGGAGTCAGTGTCGGCGTCCGAGTCCGCGTCGCTGTCGGCGTCGCTGTCGGCGTCGCTGTCCGCGTCGGTGTCCGCGTCCGTGTCCGCGTCGGTGTCCGCGTCGGCCTCTACCTGCCCGGTCTCTTCGACGGGGGGCTCAACGGCAGGCTCCTTGTCGCCGCAGCCCACGAGCGTGAGGGTGAGGACAAGCGTTGCGGTGCAGGGGAGGTAGCGGGTCATGGGGCGGTCCTTTGCGAACGTCGGGGTGCAGTCTACAGGAGCCCTCACCCCGCCCCTGCGGATCACCCGCGCGGCGTGCCCATCAACACGTTTTGGTCCCTTCACTCGATCGACGGCAGGGCGCGCAGGGCGTAGAGGCCCGGGCCAACGACACCACCAAGGCGAACGCCGCCTTGGCCAGCGGCGCGAGCTTCGTCTTGACGGACTTCCCCGCGCCGCACGACGAGACGGGCGAGGTCGTCACCATCCCCGAGGGCGGCCCGTCGGCGGGTAACCCCGTTCATGCGCAGGAGGGCTGTCTCAGCGCAGGCCTTGAGGATCCGGCGCTTTTGCGGGGGCGTCAGTAGATCTCGCCGTAGGCGTAGACGATCTCGCCGTAATATCGTGTCCCCGTGGACTCGATCTGTATGTCCATAAACGACCAGTTCAGCTTAAATCGTGTGCTGTCCCGAGACATAATTCCAGTCCCCCCGTCATACCAACGATCGGCGAGGTCGGGCATCCCTTCGTCAAGGAAGGCGGTGCGGTCATAGAAATAATAAAAGTAGCCCAAGTAGCCCCGTGTGCCATAGGCCGCGCTCTCCAAACCACCGTAGATGTACTCCATGTACCCTTCGCCTAGGGTGTACATCCCAAACCGGACGTCTTCCAGCGAATAGTCATCCGCGTCACAGGTCGTGCGTGAGGTGTCGAGGGTGCGGCTCAGGGTGATCTGCCACTCACAGTTCGGGCAAAAGTCTTCGGTGTGCGGCTCGGTCGTGAACATCCAGGCGACGACACAATCACCATCCCAATAATCGTACACCTGCGTGAGCATCTCGCCACGCACACGGAACGGTGGTTCAATCTCGGTGTCGGTGTCGGTGTCGGTGTCGGTGTCCGTGTCGGAGTCGCTATCACTGTCGCTGTCCGAGTCGCTGTCAGAATCTGTCGCTGTCGCTGTCGCTGTCGCTGTCGCTGTCGTCGCTGTCGCTGTCGCTGTCGCTGTCGCTGTCGCTGTCGCTGTCTGAATCCGAGTCGCTGTCGGCGTCGGCGTCGGCGTCAGAATCCGCGTCGGCGTCAGCGTCAGAATCCGCGTCGGCGTCAGCGTCCGCGTCAGAATCCGCGTCGTCCGCGTCAGAATCCGCGTCAGCGTCAGCGTCAGCGTCAGCGTCAGCGTCCGCGTCGGCGTCAGCGTCAGCGTCAGCGTCCGCGTCGGCGTCAGCGTCGGCGTCAGCGTCAGAATCCGCGTCGGCGTCAGCGTCAGCGTCAGAATCCGCGTCGGCGTCAGCGTCCGCGTCGGCGTCCGCGTCCGAATCCGAGTCGGAATCCGCGTCGGAGTCGGCGTCCGCGTCAGAATCCGAGTCGGAATCCGCGTCCGCGTCGGCGTCCGCGTCTCCTTCGGCCTCGCCGCTGTCCTCGGGCTTCGGGCTCGGGCTCGGGCTCGGGCCCACCGCCCGCACAAGAGGAGAGGAGGCTGAGGGTTAGGCCAGCGAGGAGCAGGCGGGTCATCGGGCGTTCCTTCGTGAGCGGCAGTACATCCATCAGGAGCCCTCACGCCACGCCTCTGGATCACCCCGAAGGATTCGGCTGTAATGTTCTGTGCCCCAAGCCGCTCCGAGCGGAGCTGTATTCCCTCGATAGGCCGCGAAGCGTAGAGGTCTTGGCGAACGGCAGCACAAGCCTAGCTGGGCTCCGGCGTGGTGCTTCGCCGGAGGGCTGTCTCAGCGCAGGCCTTGAGGATCCGGCGCTCTTGCAGGGGCGTCAGTAGACCTCGCCGTAGGCGTACGTGATGGCGCCGTAATGAAACTTGGAGTAAGATCCATTGTAAACATGGTAACTGTAAGCGCTTAGCTTGAGCCGCATGCTGTCCCGAACCATCAAGTCGGAGTCAGGGTATGACCAGCGATCGGCCAGCGCGGGCATCCCCTCATTGAGGAACTTGCTGTCGCCCTCAGCATCATAGGCGTAGTACAGATACCAAGAGTAGCCGTACGGGTCGGCTCCACCGTCTGTCGGGCCACCCGTTATGTACTCAAAGCTACCCCAGTCCCCCTCAAGAACCCTCTTCCCAAACCATATATCCCCTTCATAAAAACGCTCGGCGTCACAGGTCGTTTGTGAGGTGTCAACGGTGCGGTTCAGCGTGAGCTGCCAGACACAGTCTGGGCAGTAGTCCTCGGAGTACGGCTCGGTGGTGAAGGTCCAGGCGACGACACAGTCACCGTCACGAGTGTCGAAGTCCTTAAAGGCCATCTCGCCCCGCACGTAGAAGGGTGGCGCGATCTCTGGGTCATAGTCCGAGTCCGAATCCGAGTCGGCGTCGCTGTCCGCGTCCGAGTCGGCGTCGCTGTCCGCGTCCGAGTCGGCGTCGCTGTCCGTGTCCGTGTCCGTGTCGCTGTCGCTGTCGCTGTCGCTGTCGGCGTCGGCCTCCACCTCACCGCTGTCTTCGGGCTCGGGCGTAGGCTCGGGCTCCTTGTCACCACAAGAGAGAAGCAGGCTGAGCGTCAGGCTGGTGAGGAGCAGGCGACGGGACATCATGCGATCCTTCGGATGCTGGGGGTGCTTGGTCAGAGCGTACCACCACGCCGGCCGATCACCCCAAAGTTCACCCCCCAAAACTTTTGCTTGACGCGGACACCTTCGGGTTGCGACACTGAGCCCCCTTCCACGGAGGTGCCCGAGTTGACGACTCCGGCCGCGCTCGCTGTCCAGTTCTCCCGCGTGTCAAAGACCTTCGGCGCCTACCGCGCCGCCCGAGAGGTCAGCTTCGAGATCCGCGCTGGGGAGTTCTTCTCGCTGCTGGGGCCGTCAGGCTGCGGCAAGACCACCACGCTCCGCTTGTTGGCGGGCTTTGAGCAGCCCGACGTCGATGGCGGCGAGGTGCGCATCACCGGGGGCGTGGTCAACGGCAAGCGCCCGTATGAGCGCGGCCTGGGCATGGTCTTCCAGTCCTACGCGCTCTTCCCGCACCTCTCCATCGAGCGCAACATCGCCTTCGGCCTAGAACAACGCGCCGTAGCGAAGGGGGAGATCGCCAGCCGGGTGCGCCGCGCCATGCAGCTCGTGCGCCTCGATCCCGACACCTACGCCCGGCGAATGCCCGGCCAGCTCTCCGGCGGCCAGAAGCAGCGTGTGGCCTTGGCCCGGGCGCTCGTCGTCGAGCCGCCGATCTTGCTGCTGGATGAGCCCCTGGGTGCGCTGGATCTCAAGCTGCGCAAAGAGATGCAGGTTGAGCTCAAGGCCTTAAACCGCGATCTGGGCATCACCTTTGTGTATGTCACCCACGATCAGGAGGAGGCGCTCACGATGTCCGACCGCATCGCCGTGATGCGGGACGGGCGCATCGCGCAGCTCGGCAGCCCGGAGGAGATCTACGAGCGGCCGCGCACGCCGTTCGTGGCGAAGTTTATCGGCGAGTCCAACTTCATCGAGGCCCGTCACGACGGCGTCGTAGAGGGTCGCGCCAAGCTGACTCGGCCGGACGGCGCGGTCTTGTGGTCCGCGCCGAACGAGCGCCCCACCGAGGCGCTCATCTGTGTGCGGCCCGAGCGCCTGCACCTGCACGCCCCGGGTGAGGCCCCGAGCGGCGAGAACCAGCTCCCGGCCACGGTGAGCGCCTTGACCTACCGCGGCGAGAGCCTACACGTGCGCCTCGGCCTCGCCGGGGGCGGTGACGTCGTCGTCGCCGTGCGCAACGAGGGCCAGCTCAACCAGCGCCTGCGCTGGGCCGTGGGTGACGCCGCGGTCGTCTCCTGGGCTCCCCAAGACGGGCGGCTCTTGGAGGGTGACGACTCGTGAGCGCGCTCAAGGCCCTCCGGCGCCGCGCCTTCACCTGGTTCGCTGACCGGCCCGTCGCGGGCACCCTGGGCCTCCTCGCGCCCGGGGCGCTGTGGCTCGCGGTGTTTTTTATGGTGCCGCTGTTGATGATGCTGGCCTACAGCTTCATGGAGCGCGGCATGTACGGCGGTGTCGTCTACAACGCCACCATCGAGCATTACCTCCGCTTCGCCGACCCGCTCTACGTCACCATCTTGGGCCGCACCCTGGCCCTGTCCTTGACCTGCACGCTCTTGTGCCTGCTGCTGGGTTACCCCGTGGCCTGGACCATCGCGCGCAGCGGCCGCCTCAAGAACCTGCTCACGTTTTTGGTGGTGCTGCCGTTCTGGACAAGCTTCTTGGTGCGCACCTTCGCGATGATCTTCTTGATGCGGGAGTCGGGGCTGATCAACGCGGCCTTGATGGGCCTGGGCCTCATCTCCGAGCCGATTCAGCTCCTCTACACGCCCTGGGCGGTGCTGGTGGGCCTCGTCTACGGCTTCCTGCCGTTCATGGTGCTGCCGATCTACACGTCCCTGGAGAAGCTCGACCCGGCGCTCTTGGAGGCCGCCGAGGTGCTCGGCGCGCGGCCCACCGCCCGGTTCTTCCGGGTGATCCTGCCGTTGTCGATGCCCGGCGTGGTCGCGGGCAGCCTGCTGGTGTTCATCCCCAGCCTGGGCAGCTACCTCGTCTCCGACCTGCTCGGCGGCGCCAAACAGATGATGATCGGCAACCTGGTGCAGAACCAGTTCACCTCGGCGCGCAACTGGCCCTTCGGCTCGGCGGCGTCGTTCATCGTGATGGGCCTCGTGCTCATCGCTGTGGTGGCCTATCTGCGCACCCGCGACGATGAAGAGGGGGGCCTTCGATGAGCCAGCACCTCCCGCCGCGCTGGGTCCTCGCGCTCACCACCTTCGTCTACGTCTTTCTGCACGCGCCGCTGCTCGTGCTCGTGGTGTTCAGCTTCAACGACTCCAAGTTCTCGACGAGCTGGGAGGGCTTCACGCTGCACTGGTACGAGCGGCTCTTTGAGCGGGCGGACCTGCTCAGCGCGCTCAAGCTCTCTGTAGGCATCGGCGTGGGCTCTACGGTGATCGCCACGGCCTTGGGCACGCTGTTGGCCATGGGCCTCGCCCGGCGGCGTTTCCCGGGGCGGGCGTTTGTGGAGGCCCTGCTCTATGTGCCCGTGGTGACGCCGGAGATCGTCGTCGGCATCTCCTTGCTCATCCTGTTCGTGGCCATGGGCTTTCAGATGGGGGTCTCGACCATCCTCATCGCGCATGTCGCGTTCAACATCTCCTTCGTCACCATCGTCGTGCGCGCGCGCCTGGAGGGCATGGACCGCTCCTTACAAGAGGCGGCGATGATCTTGGGCGCGGACGAGTGGACGACCTTCTGGCGTGTCACCGTGCCCCAGCTCTGGCCGGGCATCCTCTCCGGCGCGCTGCTCTCGTTCACGATGAGCTTCGACGACTTCGTGATCACGTCCCTTGTCTCCGGGCCGGGCTCGTCCACCTTGCCCATCGTCGTCTACGGCATGGTGCGCAAAAACATCGAGCCCACCATCAACGCCATCAGCGCCGTCATCCTCGTGGTGACCGCCTTGCTCCTGTGGTTCGCGGACCGCGTGGGCGGCGAAGAGGGCGCTCCAAAGGGCCATTAAGCGCCAAACCGCCCCTCGACCTGACACGTCAAGAGCCAAACCTTCACCAGCCAACCCTTCGGAGCCCCCGATGTCCAAAAAGACCCCTGTTCAGACGCTCACCGATGACCTCCAGCAGGGCCGCCTCAGTCGTCGTAACTTTGTGCTCCAGGCCCTTGGCCTCGGGGTGAGCCTCAGCGTCGTGGGCTCGGTGTTGACCGCGTGCAGCGGCGGCGAAGAGGAAGGCGGCGGCGAGCCCACGCCCACGCCCGGCGCCGATCCCGCCGCCGACACCTTAGAGAAGGAGCTGCGCATCTACATCTGGTCGGACTACCTGGCTGAAGACACCGTGCCCAACTTCGAGAAGGAGTTCGGCGTGAAGGCCACGGTGGACACCTATGAGTCCAACGAGGAGCTCATCGCCAAGCTGCAGTCTGGCGTCTCGGGCTACGACCTCGTCTGCCCCTCGGGCTACGCGATCACCGTGCTCAGCGCGCTCGGCCTCATCGAGAAGCTCGACGCCAGCCGCATCCCCAACCTGGGCAACATCGCCGCCACCTTCCGCAAGACGAGCTTCGACCCCAACGACGAGCTCACCGTGCCCTGGCAGTGGGGCACCACCGGCGTGGCCTACCGCAAAGACCTGCTGCCCGCGCCGCCGGACTCTTGGGCGATCTTCCACGACAAGGCCCACGCCGGGAAGATGACGATGATGGACGACATGCGCGACGTCGTCGGCGCCTGGCTGCGCTTCCGGGGCCACTCGCTCAACAGCAAAGACCCGGCCCAGCTCGCCCAGGCCAAAGCCGACGCCGTGTTGGCCAAGGCGAACCTCCAGAGCTTCCTCTCCGCGCCGGTGAAGGCCCAGCTCATCTCCGGGGATGTGCGTGTGGCCCAGCTCTGGAACGGCGACACCGCCCAGGCCGCCGCCGAGAACGACCAGATCGCCTTCGTCTTGCCCAAAGAGGGCGGCTCGATCTGGCTCGACGCCATGGTGATGCCCAAGACCGCCCCGAACAAGAAGGCCGCCCACGCCTTCCTCAACTACGTCCTGCGCCCCGAGGTGGGCGCCGCCATCTCCAACGCCACGGGCTACGGCACCCCGAACGAGAGAAGAACAAGGGCGCGCCGCCCCCTCCAAAGATGGCGAAGCTGGAGTACATCCAGGATCTTGGCGCCGATGCGCAGGCTTGGGATCAGCTCTGGACGGAGATTAAGGCGGGGTGATTAGCCCAAAAACCCCTCAATCCGCCCCGCCAGCCACGCCCGGAACTCATCGGTGAACGGCGGGGCGTGCCGGGCGCCCTTCACCAGCTCGGTCTCGACGCCGGGGTGCAGGGCCCGGGTTCGCTCCAAGAGGGCCTCGCCGGGGAAGCTGAGGTCGCTCTCGGCGGCGACGACGAGGGTGCGGCCTCGCCACGCGCTCAGCTCGGTGTCGTTCGCCAAGGGCGGGGCGACGAGCTGGGTGTTGAAGCTCTGCATACAGGCGCCGAGCCACTGCACCCAGGCCTCGTCCTGGGTGGTGAACAGCGCGGCGGTCATGCGGCGCAACGAGGGCTCATGGGCGAACACACGCCAGCCGAACATCGGCAGGGCCAGGCGCCACATCGCCTCAAACCCTGGGCCATCGACGTAGCCTGAAGGCACGAGCAGGGTGAGGCTCTTGAACCGCTCGGGGTGGGCGGCGGCCGCGCGGGAGGCGAAGAAGCCGCCCCAGCTCACGCCCAAGAGGTCGGCTTGGGGGATGTTCAGCTTGTCCATGACTTCAGTGACCCAGGCCCCGGCGGCCGCTTGGGTGAGCGGCAGGCGGGCGTCTTCGCTCAAGGGGGACTGGCCCAACACATCGAGCACGATCACCCGGCGGGTCTTGGGCAGGGGGCCTAGCTCGGCGAGCAGGTGGAACGACGACGCCATCGCCCCATGAACCGCCACCAGGGGCGGGGCATCGGCGGGGCCCGCCATGGAGACGTGGGTGCGGCCAAACTGGGTCTGGACCTCCACCTCGTCGATCGTCGGCGCGAGCACCCGGGCCTTGAAGGTGGGCAGGTGCTCCAGCAGGGAGAGACGGGCGGCCTCGCTCTTGAAGACGGTCATGGCGGTTCACTCCTTGATTGGATGAATACGTTCAATGAACACGTTCATTGAAACTTGTCCAGGGGGAACGTGGAGTTGACGAGGCCTGGACGGCCCCACTAGGCTGCGCCGAGGTCACGATGAGCCCCACCGGAGCGCCCCTGATGAGCCCCCTGCCGCTGCTCGCCTCCTGGCTGATGCCCTTCGCCCAGGCCCAAGACACGCTCACCGCGCGGATCGTGCCCAGCCACCCTCGGCCTGGGGAGCGGGTTTATCTAGAGCTGGAGTACAGCCACGGCGGCCCGGACACGGTCTCCGTGCCGGTCGAGACCTTGAGCGCGCTGCGGGTGACCGGTGAGCTGCTCATTCAGCGCGGCAAACCTGAGGGGATCGTCGGCATGGCCTCCCCGAGCGCGCCGATCCCCGCCGCCGACGTGGTGTGGACCTCCCTCAACCCCGGCGAGCCCCTGCGCCGGGCGCTGCCGCTCGGCGACGTCTTGAGCCGCTGCGCGCCGGGCTGCCCCGCGGGCACCTACGACCTGAGCCTGAGCCTCACGCCGCTGGCGGTGACCGGCGCCGCAGCGGATCAGCACCTCCCGGCCCCGCCCCCGGTGAACCTCCAGTTTGAGGTGATCGGCGAGGCCCTCGGCGTGGAGGCCCCGGGCACCCTCACCGCCAAGCTCAAGCGGGTGAAGGTGAGCCCCGAGGGGGTGACCGCCCGGGTGGTCGTGAAGAACGTCTCCGAGCTGCCCTTGCGGGTGCCCAGAGAGGACGGCGCCGTGCTCCCCTCGTGCAGCCTGTGGTGGCGGGATGAGGCCGGGGAAGAGGCCGGCTCGTTGTCTACGGTGGGCGTCGGCGGCCAGCGCACCTTGGATGAGTCGAGCACGCTGCGCCTTGAGCCGGGGGCGTCGATCGCCTACGACGTGTCGTGCACCGCCGGGGCCCCAGACGGGGTGACGATCGACGAGCTGCGGGTGACCCTGCGCCCGATCGCGCCCTTCGCGCCGCAGACCGGCCCCAATGACGGCGTGGCCCTTTATTGGACGGGATCGTTGACCACGACACGCCCCGACTGAGCCAAAACGAGGCCCCGCTCGTCAAGGCTTGGCCAAGCCTGGGCGCGCCACCCGCTCTCTGCGGCGAAGCGCTCGCCGACCCCAAGCGCATACGGGTAGCTTGTCGGCTCCAGCCCGGAGTCCCGATGTCCCCCGCCCGTCAGAGTCTGCTGCTCGCCCTGATCCCCCTGATGTCAACCGCCTGCGCGGACACCATCGTCTACGAGATCAACAACACCTATGTGCTCACTGAGCCAGACGAGAGCGACACGGGTGAGCCGGTCGTTGACCCCTACGCGGACCTGCCCGCCACCCCGACGATGAGCGCCAACCAGCTCCCCGCCGACGTGCTCGGCCAAGACGACAACACCTGGTGGCTGAACGTCTCGGAGTCGGTCGTCTCGACGCTCAACGAGCCGTGGACCGGCGGCGGCGGGTACGGCTATGGCCAGTACGAGGTCGGCGGCAGCGGATCAGGCACAGAGAACCTGCTCATCATCACCCCCGCCGGGCAGGTCGCGGACTACGGCGCCGTGGGCATCAACCTCATCGGACAGACCAGCGGCGCCCCGTGGACGACGAGCACCATCCCCAACTTCCGCCTCGACGCCGATGAGTACGTCGATGGCCAGCGTTTTGGTGAGGTCGAGCACATCCGCCTGAACAACGCCGGGGTGGGCACGATGTTCGGCGAGGCCAGCTCTCTCGCCGTCTTTCGTGCGATGGGCGTGCCCGCCGCGCGCACGGCCTACGCTTGGGTAGGCGGCTCGGCCTGGGAAGACGACGAGCTGCTCGTGCCGATGCTCGCCCGAGAGGTCTACAAGCGTGAGTTCTGTGAAGACAACGCGGACCTGCTCGGCGGCGGCTGCAAAAACATTCGGGAGAGCACCGGGGAGTTCACGAACGTCGCGAGCTGGGCCGTGGCCGAGTGTGACTACGGCGACTGCGAAGACCTGTCGGGCCTGACGCTGCTCTCCAACGCCGTCAAAGAGAACATGAGAACCCAGACCTTCGATGAGGGCACCGAGCCCTTCTTTGACTGGCCTCTGTTTCACCGCTCGGCCTGTGTTCATTGGCTGCTCTGGGTGGGGGACGACTACATCCACAACCTCAACAACGTCGTGCTCGCCGAGGGTGAGGACGGTCGTTTCCGCGTTCTCCCCTACTCCACCGACGTCACCGCGGGCTACGCGTTTAGCGGCACTTACATCAACACCCCTCTGTTCGGCGGGGCCATGATGTCCAAGGGCTGCCAGCTAGACGAGGGCTGCCGTGAGACCCAGCTCGACACCTGTGAGCAGGTGCTCGATGAGTTTGAGGCGATGGACCCGGCGAGCATCATCGACGACCTCGCCGCCCGGATGTTGGCCGCGCAGGCCCCCTGGGGCGAGCACCCCGACGGCATGTGGCGTGAGCCCGACGACGAGGCCTATGAGCACTTCCGCGCCTTCTACGAGGGCCGGGTCGAGACCGCCCGGGCCGAGCTTGAGCAGATGCGTAGCGGAGCAAAGTAACCAACACCGACATCTGCGCCGCGACTTGAGGTGTTAACGCCGCGCTCAACAATCGCCAAAGATCATGTTTCACACATGGTCTTTGGCGCGATACTCGGTCGATAGATCGACGTGGCATGATTTATGCATAGTGCCTCTCCAACATCCACGGAGAGCACATGCGCCTCCTCTCGATCACGCTGCTCGGCCTCATGGGCTGCGGCGACACCGTCACCCACATTCACCACCACTACGACGTAGACCCGACCCCCGGCGGAGAGGCGCCGCCCGAGCCCCCCGTCGCCGCCACGACCACCCCCGACGCCCTGCGCCTCGACCTGCTCCACGAGGACAACAACCTGTTCTGGATCGGCGTGAGCCTTGAGACCTTAGACGCGCTGAACGCACCCTACACAGACGGCGGCGGGGGCTTCCCCGAGGGCAACGGCGTGTATGACCCCGACGGCGGCCCCAGCGGCCTGAGCACCGAGACGCTCTTGGTGATGAACCCCGAGGGGGACATCGCCGACTTTGGCCTGGTCGACGTGAAGCTCGTCGGCCAGAGCACCGGCTCGGCCTGGACAAGCGCCACGATCCCCAACTTCCGCCTCGACAGCGACGACTTTGTCCCGGGGCAGACCTTCGGCGGCGTCGAGCACATCCGCCTGAACAACGCCCAGGTGGGCTCGATGTTCGGCGAGGTGAGCGCGCTTGAGATCTTCCGGGCGCTGGGGGTGCCCGCCGCGCGCGCCGCCTATGTCTGGGTGGGCGGCACGGGCTGGGAAGACGGCGAGCTGCTGGTGCCGATGATCGCCCGCGAGGTCTACAAGGGTGATTTCTGCGATGAGAACGCCGAGCTCCTCGGCGGCGGCTGCGTGAGCGTGCGGGAAGGCGTCGGCGACATCAACTACCCCGGCGCGGCGATCAACTTTGAGTGTGATTATGGCGACTGTGACGACACCACCACGTTTGACGCCCTCGCCGAGCTGATCAACGTGAGCTACGGCAGCCAAGACTTCGACGAGAGCACCGCGGCGTATCTCGACTGGGACGCGTTTATGCGCTCAAGCTGCGCCCATTGGCTTCTGTGGGTGGGCGATGACTACGTCCACAACACAAACAACGTCGTGCTCGTCGAAGGGGAGGACGGCCTGTTCCGGTTCTTGCCCTACTCCACCGACATCAACGCCGGCTACGCCTGGGGCGGGGCGTACAGCGACACGGCCTTGTGGGGCTTCGCGAGCCTCAGCGACGGCTGCCGCCAAGACGAGAGCTGCCGCGAGGCCATGTTTGATACCTGCGAGGTCGTGATTGATGAGCTGGAGGCCCTCGACGGCGTGTCGCTGATCCATGATCTCGCCGATCGTCTGCTCAACGCCCAGGCGCCCTGGGGTGAGCACCCCGAGGGCATGTGGCGTGGGCCGGACGTGAACGCCTACGCCCATTACCTCAAGTTCCACGAGGGCCGGGTGGAGGAGGCCCGGGCGGAGCTGGCGCTCTATCGTGCGGGCGGCTGGGACTCCGGCGGCTGGGACACCGGCGGCGGCTGGGACACCGGCGGCGGCTGGGACACCGGCGGCGGCAAAGACTCCGGCAGCGGCCAGGACTCCGGCGGTTTTGAGCGGAGCGGCACTGTCGCGAAGGACGACGGGCTCTCGGCGCCTTGAGGACGCACGACAGCGGCGCGGCGAAGCGGCTACCTTAGGCGGCATGACGCCCTGCCTGCCCGCCGCGCCCCTCTCGGTCCTGCTCGTGTTGATGGACGACATGCGGGCGGACCAGCTCAGCGTGTTCACCGAGACCTTGAGCCGGGTCGAAGATCACGCCCAGGTCTATGAGCGGGCGTATGTCACCACGCCGATGTGTTGTCCCGACCGGGCGAGCCTGCTCTCCGGGGGCTATGCTGCGCCGCAACATGGCGTGCTGAGCAACTCGGGGAGCTACGGCGGCGCCCACCGCTTCGACGATCAGCGCACCTTGGCCACCCGGCTGCAAGAGGTCGGGTTCCACACGGCCTTGCTCGGCAAATACATGAACGGCTACGACGCCTTGGAGCCCTATGTGCCCCCGGGCTGGTCGTTCTGGTGGGGCTGGCTCGACGAGCAGCCGTGGGTGGGGTTTGAGGTGGTCGAGGGCACCAGCACCTCGACGGCCTCGGGGGTCGGACAACGCACCCCCTACGCGGCCTATGTCGTAGACGCCCAGCGCGCGGCGGCGCTGCGGACGCTCTCGGCGCTCGAGCCGGAGACGCCGTCGTTCCTCTACCTCACCTTCTTGGCGCCGCACTCGCCCCACACCCCCGCGTCCACCGACGCCGGGGCCTACGCCGATTTTGTGTATCGAGGCGGCGCTTTTATGGAGGCCGACGTCAGCGACAAGCCCGCGTGGTTACAGGCCTGGCCCGTGCTGGACGACGACGCCCAGGCCGCCGCAGACCTCGATCACCAGCAGCAGCTTGAGAGCCTGCTCAGCGTAGACCGCGCCGTGGCGGCGATCCTCGACCAGTTGACCGCCTTGGGCCGCCGCGAGTCCACCCTGCTCATCCTCACCTCCGACAACGGCATGATGTGGGGCGAGCACCGCCTGTTTGACAAGGGCTACGCCTATGAGGAGTCTGTGCGGGTGCCCTTGCTCATCGCCCACCCCAGCCTGAGCCCTCGCCAAGACCTGGGCCTCGTCGCCGTGAACCTCGACGTGCCCGCGCTCATCCAGAGCGTCGCCGGGCTCGCCGTCGAGGGCGAAGGCGTGGACCTCGGCGCGCGGCTGTGTGCGCCCGAGGCCCCCCTGCGTGACCACATCAACCTGCAGTTCTGGCCCGTGGCCCTGCCCCAGTGGGCCGCGGTGGTCACCGAGGAGCACAAGCTCGTGCAGCACGCCACCGGAGAGCTGGAGCTCTACGATCTGCGGGCCGATCCCACCGAGGCCACGAGCCTGCACGACGACCCCGACGCCCAAGACGACCTCTCACGCCTCAGCGCGCTCTTGGCCCCAGGCCTCGCCTTGACCAGCGCCGCCTTGCCCGACGCGCGGGCGGGCGCCCCCTACGAGACGACGCTCACGGCCTGGGGCGGCGAGGCGCCCTATCGTTTCGCCCTGATTCGTGGGGCCATGCCGCCGGGCCTGAGCCTCTCTGAAGACGGCGTGATCTCCGGCGTGCCTACGGTCCCCGTAGAGACGACGCTCACCTTTGAGGTTCAAGACAGCTCCACGAGCCCCTACCACGGCGGCCCCCAGGTGCACGGCGGCGCCTTGGCGATCACCGTGGGCCCGGCGATCACCGTCGCCCCCGAAGGCTGCGCTTGCGGTGGCGGCGGGAACGGCGCGGCGGCGTTGGGGCTCAGCGCGGCCTCTGTGGCCCTCGCACGACGACGCCGGGCAAAGCGCCGGTGGGCTGGCCCTCTCGCCAGGTGATCTGGCCGGCGCAGATCGTGGCGACGTAACCCTCGGCGCCTTGGCGCAGGCGCACACCCCCGGCGGGGAGATCGGCGACGACACGAGGGGCGGTGAGGCGCAGGCGGTCTAGGTCGATGAGGTTCACGTCCGCGCGGTGACCGGGGGCGAGCAGGCCACGATCCCGCAGGCCGTAGAGCTCGGCGGTCTGGCGGGTCTGGCGGTGGATGATCCACTCCAGAGGCATCTTGGGGCCGCGGGCGCGGTCGCGGGCCCAATGGCTGAGCATAAAGGTGGGCATGCCTCCATCACAGATGGTGCCGACGTGGGCGCCGCCATCGGAGAGGCCCATGCGGGTGCCGGGGTGACTGTGTAGGGTGTGCAGCACGTCGAGGCTGCCTTGGGCGTAGTTGAACAGCGGGAAATACAGAAAGCCCGCGCCGTCGTTCTCCATCAGGATGTCATAGGCCAACGCCGCCGGGTTCACGCCCAGACGCTCGGCACGGGCGGCGATGCTCTGATCGGGGTGAGGTTCGTACTCGTTGTCCCCCAAGGCCCACATCCGATGGAAGGCGCGGGTGACAAAGTCCTCCAAGGCGCCAAACGAGAACGGCTCCTCCTCTGTGAGCGTTCTGCGGAACTCGGGGTCACGCAGGTGCGTGAGCTGCTCCTCCCACGGCAGCGCGGCGATGGCGGCGTAGGTGGAGCACAGACGGAACGGGTTCACCGTGGAGCGCCAGCTCTGCAAGATGCCGATGCCGCGCCCGGCGACCTGGGCGTAGAGCGGCAGGCCCTCGGCTTGGGCGGCCTCCATCAACCGTAGGTCTTCACGCCACAGCTCGGGCAGCTCGTCGATCTGGCTGAGGTTAAACAGCACGGGCTCACCAGAGATGCGGGCGAGCTCGCGCAGCCAGTCCATGTCTTCGGGCACCTCGCGGTGGTTCAGCGCCAGCTCAAACACGCCGTGGCCGGCGTCGGGGATGCCCGCGGCGATGGCGAACAGCTCACGAACCTCGGCGTGGGTGCCCGCCATGTGCACGCCCTCCGCCGTCTTGTGAATCGGCGTGCGTGAGGTCGAGACGCCCAGGGCCCCGGCGCGCAGGGCCTCGGCGACGAGGCGGCGCATCTCAGCGAGCTGGGCGTCGGTGGCCTGGCCCTGCTCGGCGGCCTGGGGGCCCATGACGTAGCCGCGCAGGGCCGCGTGGGGCACCTGGGTGGCGATGTCGAGGGAGCGGGGCAGGCGCTCCAAGGCGTCGAGGTACTCGTCGAAGCTCTCCCACGCCCACTGTATGCCTTCAGAGAGCGCGCTGCCGGGGATGTCTTCGACGCCCTCCATGGTGAGGATCAGCCACTCCCGGTCGGCCTCACGCACCGGGGCGAAGCCGACGCCGCAGTTGCCCATGATCACGGTGGTGACGCCGTGCTCACCCGAGGGTGTACAGTGGGGATCCCAGGTGGCCTGGCCATCGTAGTGGGTGTGCATGTCCACGAAGCCCGGCGTGACGAGGAGGCCCCGGGCGTCTAGCTCCTCACGGCCCTGACCGGCCACCTCACCCACGGCGGTGATGAGGCCGCCGTCGATGGCGAGGTCGCCGAGGCGGCGAGGGGCGCCGCTCCCGTCGATGAGGGTGCCGCCGCGAATGATCAGATCGTGCATGGCCAGACGCTCCACAGTGAGCGACCAGAGTAGCAGACCCTCGCGGCGAACCGCGACCGAGCGCGGCCCAGAGCCGATCAGCCCTGGGTGAGCGCCCGCTCCACACGCCGGGAGAGCGCACGAAGCGCCGGGCCTGAGAGCGGCGGCAGGTTCTCGGGGGTGAAGCCGCCTTGGGGCACCTCAAGGCCGCCCAAGAGCATCCCGGCGGCGGCGTCTACGGCCACGTCTGAGCGAAACCAGCCCTCAAACCACTCTGCGCCCGGGCCCACAGCCTTCACCTGATCGTCGACGACGTGCAGAGCCAAGGGGCCGCAGAGCTGGGGCGACTCGGCGTGCAGCACTTCAGCGATGGCCTCGCGGGCGGGGAGGTTCTGCACCCAGCCGCCTTCAGGGTGGCGCAAGATCGCCGCGCGAAGGGCGACGTCGAGGCGCTCGGAGAGGGTGCTCGTGGCGATGGGAGGCGAAGGTGGGGCGCTGGCCTGGGGCGCGGGCGCGACGCTGAGCTCGGGGGCGATGGCCTCGACCTCGGCGACGGCGGGCGCCATCGGCGGCGGTGGAGGCGGCGGCGCGGCGCTCAAGGCCTCGATCTCGGCCTCGGCGACGGCCCGATCAGGCGGAGGAGGAGGAGGCGCCGCAGCCGCGGCTTTGGGCGCGGCGACGGCTTTGGGCGCGGCGGGCACCTCGATGATCACGCAGCCGTCGAACAGCTCCGGGCGCACCCGGTCCAGGCGCTCGACCAGGAGCACGATCACGTTGTCGGAGGCGCGCAGGGTGGCGTTTGAGGGCCACTCGGTCAGCGCGGGGGTGTTGCCGGGCAAGGCGTCGATTCGTTTGCGGTTCTCGGGGAGCAGGCCCTCGACGCCGCTCAGCACAAAACCAAGACGGCGCCCCGGCGTGGAGATCGCCAGCCAGATGAGCGCCAAGGCGTCGAGGCTCTCCCGGGGGTTCAGCCGCCGGGTGGCGCCGTCCAAGGCCTGCCGGGCCTCCACCGACCGGGTGAACAGGCTGTGATCGCTGGGGTTGTTGAACTTGAGGCCCTCTTTGAACGACCAGCGCCCGACGATGTCCCGGCTGCGCTGCAAGAAGGTGATCAGCGCGTCTTCAGCGGCCATGGGGGCGTCGTCGAGGCGCCACACGTCGCGCAGGCCGGGGCCGTGGAGCACAAAGACGCTGGCCTCGTCGTTCATGTAGCGGGTCTTGAGCTCATCAATCCAGGGGGGCAGGCTCATGGGGGCTCCGAGAGGTCAGGGAGAGGGGGTGCTCCAGGCGCCGGAGAGCGCCTCGGCGCGTTCGCCATCGGGGCGGATCGGCGTGAGCGTGTACTCACAGCGGCGGGCGCCGAGGCTGTTCGGGCTATGAATCGACCACAAGGGCGTGAGGCGAATCGGCTCAGCCTCCCCCGCCCAGCGCAGGGGGTGCGTGCGTTTGTCGGACCACTTGGAGACCTTGCCCGTCTTGGTGGTGATCTCGCAGTTGACCGCCATCTCCACCGCCCAGCCCTCGCCGACCCGGGGCACGAGGAGATCGGCGCGCAGCACATAATCGCCGGGCGGAAGCTCCCCGGGGCTGGGGCCGAGCTGCTCCTCACAGGTGGTCTTGCCCCGGCAGATGCCGAACGACTGGGCGTCGGCGGGGCGCACCCCAGCGCGTAGATCGGAGATCACCGGATCGAGCAGGCTCGCCTCCCACGGCGCGAGGCTCAGGCCCGCCTCGGGGCAAGGAGCGGGCGGCGGACACTCCGCGGGGGCGGGCGGCGCGGGCTGCCCGCAGGCGAAGGCGAGGGCGAGGAGCAGGGGCAACGGCGTCTCCGAGGCGTTCACCCGCAGTCTATCCCGCCGGGGGCGCGGGTTGGGAGCGGCGGCGAACTTGGAATCCCTCGGAGAGCGAGCTACCTTGAGCGACGGAGGTGTCTGGTGCTGAGGTCCATCGCCGTCTCGCTGGTGCTGCTGTCCTGCTCCCCCTCGGTGTGGGCCGGTGAAGGTGGCGCAGGAGCCCCTGCGGACGCGCCGAAGCCCGCTGAGACGCCAGCCGCCGATCCCGCCACGCCAAACTCAGAGGGCGGGACGGTGTCCGGCGTCACCCAGGCCCCCGAGGGTGTCGCCGAGGATCCCGACGCCGAGGCCCTCGATCCCGAGGCCGCCAAGGCCCTAGAGGCGCTGCAGGGCGAGGTCGCCGCGCCAGACGCCCCGCCGCCGATGAACCTCGACTGGATGTACCAAGACGGCGCGACCGCTGGCGCTGAGGACGCCAAGATCGCCGCAGGCTACGGCATTCACGCCCTCGCCGGGCTCGCCTCGGGGCTGGTCTGTGGGCCCTGCGGCTGCATCGGCGCCCCGGCGGTGGAGCTCCTCGTCTCGCCAGGGGTGCCCGCCGGGGTGTGGCAAGGCTACGACTCCACCTACCAGCGCGGCTACATCGACAGCTACCGCCGCACCACCCGCCAGCGCCGCGCTGTGTACGCCGCCGTCGGCGCCACCGTCGGCGCCACCGCCACCGTGGCCGCGGGCCTCGCGTTTCAGATCTACGGGGATCTGCTCTAAGCCCGCCCCAGCGAAGGATCCCCGCCGATGCGTCTGGTTCGCACAAACGCCATTCGGCGGGTGCTGATGTCGTGGTTCTCGGGCGGCACGCCGTATGTGTCCGCCAGCGGCGTGCTCGACTTCTCCGCCTCACAGGCCTACCTTCGCCGACTCGAGGCGGATCACGGCGTCAAGGTCTCGGTGCAGGCGCTCCTCGCCGCGGCCTTGGGTCGGGTTCATGTGGAGTTCCCCCAGGCGAATCGGCGCATCCTCGGCGGGCGGGTGTTTCAGCCGCCGTCCGTGGGCCTGGCGATGCCGGTGAACCTCCTGGGCCACGCCGGCGGCGGGCGTATGGAGCTCTCGATGATGGTGATGGAGGCGGTGGACCGCAAGAGCCTCCGGCAGATCAACGATGAGCTGCGCGGCGCGGTGAAGGACGAGCGCAGAGGGCAGCCCAAGAACCCCGTGCTGCGCCACGTCACCTCCTTGGCCGAGCGCCTGCCCCAGCCCATCGTTCACCACGGCTTTCAGGCCCTGAGCCTCGTGCTCGACAACCCCAGCTTAGCCGCCCTCTCCTGGCGCCTGGCCCCCGCCGCCGTGGGCCTCACGAACCCCGGCGCGGCCATCACCCCCGGCTCCGGGGTGCTGTTTCGGGCGGCGGCGGTGCAGCTCCCCGTGCGCCCGATTCATGTCGCGAGCATGTTCGGCGTCTCGACGGTGCAAGACGAGGTCTTCGCCATCGACGGCCAAGCCGAGGTTCGCCCGGCCCTGCCCCTGGTCTACATCTTCGACCACCGGCTCATCGACGGGGTGCTCGCCGGGCGGGTGCTCGTGCGCCTGGGTGAGCTGCTGCAGCGCCCAGAGGAGCACTTTGGCGCCGACGGCCTCACCGTGCTCCCCGCCTCGCAGGACTAATCGGGGAGCACCGTCGCGCCGCCGATCTCGCGCCAGGCGTTGATGCCGCCCTCCATGCTCGTGGCGTTGAACAGGCCCTTCTCCCGCAAGAGCTGGGCGGCCTTGAGCGAGCGCATGCCCGCGGCGCAATAACAGACGATCTCGTTGGCCTCTTTGAGCTCTTGCCAGCGGGCCTCAAGCTCGTGCAGCGGGATGTGTTTGGCGTTGGGGAGCGTGCCCGAGGCCACCTCGCCGTCGGTGCGCACGTCCACCACGACGATCTGCTCTCCCGCGTCAAGGCGCTCGCGCAGCTCTTGGGGGCCGCAGTCGATACGCGCCAAGGACTCCCCGGGTGAGCTCTCAACGGGCTCGGCCGCCGGGCGCGGCGCGGCGGAGGACGACGACGCGGGGCTCGACGCGGCCGCGGGGGCCCCCGTGACACGTTTGACGATCTTCGACGCGAGGCTGCGCAGCAGGCCCATGATGACTCTCGGAGGGAGGATGCCTCTGATTATGCCCCCAGGCGGGGAGATTCGCGCGGTGTGAGATATCCTCGGGAGATGAGCACCTCCGAGAGCGCGCCCCTGGCCCCGCCGCCTGAGGGCTGGGAGACGCGGTTTGGCCCGCTGAGCCTCGTCGGCGCCCACGCGGGGGTGGCTGTGTGGCGCGGCCAAGACGACGGCGCGACGGTGTTCCTCAAGCGCCTCAACGAGCCCGCCCGCGCGGCGCGGGAGGCGGCGGCCTTACGCGCTGGGCTGCCCCTTCGTGCGCCGAGGCTCCTTGAGCACGACCAGCGCCTCGGCGCCTTGGTCCTCGCCGACGCCCGACTCGGCGCCGCCCGACCTCGGCGCCTCACCGCCGACCAGGCCCTCGCCGCCGCGCCGCTGCTCGCCGCGCTCCACGCCCACGCCGTCCCCGACACAACCCCCGCGAGCGCCTGGGATCACCGCGTCCGCCGCCTCGCCTACGATCCACGCCTGCCCGAGCCCCTCCGTGAGCGTCTGGGAGACGTCGTGTGTTTTGGCGACGCCTTCTGCCACGGGGATCTGCACCCGTCGAACTGGCTGTTGAGCCCTGACGGTTCCCCCGAAGGGCTCCTCGACTGGTCATCGAGCGGCATGATGGACCCGGAGTGGGACGTCGCCGGGCTCTGGGGCGCCGCCGGGGGGTTGGCTGAGCTGCCAGGGCCGCTGATCTTGGCCTATGAGGCCGCCGCCGACCGCCCCATCGACGCCGGGAGGGTGACGCTCTACCGCCTCGTGCAGCTCTTTGAGGGCCTCGGCGCCAAAGACGCGGAGACCGCCGCCCCGCTGCGGGTGCAGGCCGAGGCGCTCCTCGCCACCCTGCCCAGCCTGCCGCCCCTGCACGGCGCCCAGCGTGTGCCCCGCTCGGTGCCTAAGCCGCCGGAGTCCGTGCTCGCCGACGGCAGCAACCTGCGCTGGGCCGAGCCCGCCGGGCCGATCCCCCGGGTGCTCAACACGCTCCTGAGCCCTCACGCCCTGGGCCAAGCGCCCGACTCCCCGCCCCTGACCTTCGCCCAGCACGCCTGCAACGACGTGCTGCGCCTGAGCATCGGCGGTGAGCGCCTGATCCTCAAGGTCTACAACAAGCCCGTCGCCCCGACGCTGTTTGTGCTGGAGGAGCGCCTCTCCCAGCACATCACGGCGCCTGCCCGGGTGTTGGGCCCAAAGCGGCTGCGCAGCGGCGGCGGGCTGATGCGGGTAGACGGTCGCCCCGCCGCCCTCTACGCTGATGTCGGCGACGCCCGCCTCAGCCAGCGCCCCGCGGACCTCACCCGCCTCGCCGAGACCCTCGCCGCGCTCCACGCCGTGCCCGAGGACGTCGCCCGCGTAGACGGCCTGCCGCCGAACTACGACGTGTTTGAGCGCCAGCTCGTGCTCACCACCGTTCACGACGCCTTGCACCCTGACGAGCGAGCCCAGCTCGCCGCGCTCAGCGCCGAGATGAACCAGCGTGAGGACAGCCTCCGCCCCGAGACCTTGCCCCACGCCCTGCTTCATGGGGCGCTGCACCGGGATCACACGGCGCTGGATGAGCAGGGCCGGGTGGTCATCTTTGATCTGGAGAAGGCCCGGTGGGGGCCGCGCCTGCTCGATCTCAGCCGCGCGGCGTACCTCGCCGGGTATCGCACCAACGACGAGGCGCTGAGCCCGGAGAAGATCGTCCATTTTGTACGAAGTTACCACCGACGCCTGCCGCTCACCGACGCCGAGCGCGCGCTCTTGGTGCCGCTGTTGCTGAGCGCTTGCCTGCACGACCTCAAGTCGCTGCACCAAGAGGGCTGGGCCGTCGCGCCGCTCCTTCGCCACGCCCGGCTCACCTTGGAGCTGGCGCACAACCGCGAGGCCCTCGACGCGGCGATTCAGCGCTACACCGGCCCCGGCGCTTAGAGATCGCGGCTGCGGAACAGGCGCTCGACGGCCTGCCGGGCCGAGGCCAGACACAACAAGATCACCGTGTCGCCGGCGTGGACCGAGTCCGAGCCGCTGGGCACGGTGACCTTCTCGCCGGAGATGATCGTGGCCAGGAGCACACCTCGGGGCATGTGCAGGCGGCTGATCGGCGTGCCGACGATGCGGCTGCCCGCGCTCGCCACCATCTCCAGCACCTCGCCCTGGCCCTGCTCCAAGAGCGTGAGGGACTGCACCTCCGTCTGCCGGACGTAGCGCAGGATGTTCTCCGAGGCGACCAGCCGCGGGCTGAGCACCACGTCGATGCCGAGCTGGCGGTAGATGTCCATGTACTCCGGGCGCTGCACGAGGCAGATCGCCTGGCCCACCCCGGCGCGTTTGGCGAGCAAGCCCGCCATGAGGTTGACCTCGTCGTCCGCGGTCACCGAGGCGAAGAGGTCGTACAGCCCCACCTGCTCCTCCTCCAGAAGCCGCAGATCCGTGCCGTCGCCGCAGATCACCGTCACGCCGTCGAGCTCGGCGGCGAGCTGCTCGGCCCGGGCGCGCTCCTTCTCCAAGAGCATGATCTCGACGTCGCTGCCCGCGAGCTGCCGGGCCAGGGTGTGCCCGACCACCCCGCCGCCGACGATACACAGCCGCGTGGCCGCCTTCGCCCCGGTGAAGCTCTGGGCCACGGCCTCCATCTGGCCGGTGCGCCCGATGAGGTACGCGCGGTCGCCGGGCAAGAGCACGTCGGCGCCGCCGGGCACAAACAGCTCGCCGTCCCGCACCACCGCCGCCACGAGGGTCTCCGCGGGCAGGCTCAAGTTGGCGAGGGTCTTGTGCAGCATCTTGGAGACGGCGGGCAGCTCTACCTGCACCAGCTCCACGCGGTTCCCGGCCACGCCGAGCACCTCCAAGGCACCCCGGCTGCGGGCGATCTTGGCGATCTCTTGGGCCAAGAGCACCCGCGGGTTCATCACCACGTCGATGCCCAACATGCCGTACAGGATGCCTTGGCCGGGCTCGTTGTACTGGCCGCTCTGCACCCGGGCGATGGTGCGCCGGGCGCCGAGCTGCCGCGCCGCCAAGGCCGCGATGAGGTTGACCTCGTCTTGATCCGTGACCGCCACCACAAGATCGGCCTTGGCGCAGCCCGCCTCCTTGAGCACCGCCGGGGAGGCCCCGAAGCCGCTCAAGGTGGCCACGTCTTGTTCGTCTTCGATGCGGGTGATCGCCTCGCCGCTCTGGTCGATGGCGACGACGTCATGGCCGTCCCGGGCGAGCACCGAGATCACATGGCGGCCGACCTCACCCATGCCTACGACGACGACATACATCAGGCCTCTCCTGCTTGGGCGACGCTCGTGGGGGTGATCGAGCGGAGGTCCCCAGCGTCAATCAGCAGGCCGCGTAGGCTGCGCGACGACCAGAGCTCGTTGAGCAAGACCGCGACCAAAGCCGCCGTGTACAGCTCAGAGACCAAAGGCGCCTGGGGATACGCCAAGGCGAAGTTCAGCGCCATCGCTACGGCGAGGGGCCCCTGGCCCAACATCGCCCGGCCCAGATCCCGGCGGACCCCCGCGCCGGAGAGCGCGCCCGCCACCCCGCCCGCGGCCATCACCAGCCCGGCGCGCGCCAGGGTGAACACGACGCCCAAGCCGACGCCACCCCAGCTCGGCTCCGACCAGAGCGCCCCGGCGAACAGCAACAAGAGGATGTGCATCGGCTGAGCCGTGCGGTGCAGCACGTCGATGATGGCGTCGGAGGCGCGGTCGGAGACGTTCACCATCGTCAGGCCCAGCACCAGGTTCACCAAGAGCGGCGAGAGCGAGAGCCACCACGCCGCCCCAGAGGCGAACATCACGATGCCGATGAACAGAAACCAGCGCGCGCCGTCGCGCTCCTCGTCGCGGATGAGCAGGTGGAACAGCCCGCCCAGCACGCCGCCGAGGCCGATGGAGAGCACAAACCACTCCGTCGCCGTGAGCGCGCGCACGGCCTGGGCGCTGTCCCCATGAAACACGCAGAAGATGGCCCCGAAGCCCAAGATCGCCAGGAGCTCGTCGAGGCCCAAGGCGCGCTTGAGCACGTCCGTCGTGGGGCCGTCGGCCTGGTACCGGCGCTGGAGCGCGCTCAACGCCACCGGGGTGGTCGTGGCGGCGATGGCGCCCAGCGTGCAGCCGAGCAGCAGCTGCTCCCGCAGGCTCAGGTCTGCGCCCGGGGGCCACAAGGCCAAGGCGCCCAACACGCCGCCCAACACGCCCAAAAACACGAGCGCGCTGGTGATGACCGAGACGCCGATGGCCTCATCGTTGCGCCCGAAGAGCCGCCCGAGGTTCAGCTCGGCGCCGACGAGCAGCCCCACCCAGCCCACCGCCAAGGCCAAGAGCGGCGAGAAGGTCTGGAGGCGCTCGACGCTGAGCACCGGGGAGACGCCGCCGACGCCGAGGCCCTCCAAGAGCGCCGCGGCGTTTGGCCCCAGAAGCGCGCCGAGGAGCAAAAACTCGACGCCGGTGCTGAAGAAGAACCGCGTCTGCAGCCGCTCCAGGACGGTGTGCGCCACCATAAACCCGACGACGATGACGCCGAGCAGCGCCGCGAGCTCTCCGTCCTGCATCAGCGCGACCTCCGTAGGGGGGCGCGTCGGCGCGGGGGGGATGATGGGGTGAACCTCGTCATGGCCACACTCTAACCGCCTTCGCCTACGCCGCGCCCGCCGGGGCCCGGGTAGCGCCAGCCGGGATGATACACTCTCCGTCTGCACCTCTCGCCAACCGGAGCGCTGTTGGCCTCATCAGACTTCCTCGCGCCCACCCTCGCCCTCGCGGCGGCGGCTGGCCTCGCTTTTTTGGCGGCCAGTCGGCGGGTGCGCGCCTTAGAGGAGCGCTTCGGGCTCTCCGTCTTGTCGTCCTCCGGGCTGCCGTTTGTGCTCTTGGGGGCCTGGCTCGCCTCGTCCCGGGTGGGCATGCTCAACGGCGACGTGCTGGACGACCTGCGCCCGGCCTTTGAGTTCGGCCTGGGCTGGCTGGGCTTCGTGATCGGCGCCCGAATCGACCTCAAGCGCATCGATCAGCTCTCCGCGAGCCTGCCGAGCGTCGTCGGCGCCACGGCCCTGCTGCCCATGGCCGTGCTCGTCTTGGTCTGCACCCCGGCGCTGTTGTTGTTGGGCGCTAGCCCTGAGGTGGGTCTGTACCGCAACGCCGCGATCCTCGCGGCCTGCGGCGTGGCCTGCGCCGTGCCTCTGACCAGCGCGACCGCCGAGCCCGCCGGAGGCCCGCCGCAGATGCTCCCCGAGGTGACGAAGCTCAACGAGATCCTCGCCTTGGCCGTGCTCGGCGTGGTCACCGTGCTCTACCGCCCCGACCAGCAGCTCACCAACTGGAGCCTCCCGCCGAGCGCCTGGGCGCTGATGCTCCTCGGCCTGGGCTCGCTCTTTGGGGTGCTGGGCTACGGGCTCATCCGCACCGCGCGCTCGGAGGCCGAGGAGTTCGCGCTCATCGTCGGGCTCGTGGCCTTGGCGGCGGGGGTCTCCGGCTACATGGCGCTCTCGGTGCCCGTGGTCTGCGCCTTCGCCGGGGCCACGCTCATCAACCTCCCCGTGCGTGACCGTGAGGGCCTCGTGAGCACCCTCGACTCGGTCTCCCGGCCCCTCTACCTGGTGTCGTTGGTCATCGTCGGCGCCACCTGGGACATCGGCCTGTGGCAAGGTTGGGTGCTCGCGCTGGTTTATGCCTTCGCCCGGCTGCTGGGCGCGCTTCTCGGCGGGCTGTGGGCCAAACACGTCGAGCCCGAGGGGCTCCCCTCCCGAGCGGAGTTCATCAGCGCGCTCATCCCCCAGAGCCCCGTGGCGGTGGTGGTCATCGTCGCCGCGTCTACGGCTTGGGTCGGCGAGCGCCCTCAGTCCGTGCGCTGGACGATCACCGCGGTGATCCTCGGCGCGGTGTTCGTAGACATCCTCGCGCGCCCCCTTCGTGTGGCCTTACGCCGTCGGGAGGTCAGCCCATGACCCGGGCCCTCATCCTCATCGCCGTGGTGCTCGCCGTGGCGCTTGGCTCGCGGTCGTTTCTGCCCGCGGACGCCGTGGTGACCGGCAGCGGCGCCACCTTGGCCATGGGCCTGATGCTGCTCATGGCCTTACTCGCCGCGCAGCTCAGCTCACCGCTGCGCCTGCCCGCCGTCACGGCCTACATCCTCATCGGCGCGCTCATGGGCCCCGACGGCCTGGGCTTGCTCACCGACCACATGATCGGTGACCTCTCCCCGGTGAAGAGCGTCGCCGTGGGGCTCATCGCGCTCCTCGCGGGCTGTGAGCTGAACCTGCGGGCCTTGGCGCCGCGCCTGCGGCAGATCGGCCTGCTCTCCTTGGCGGGGCTGGTGAGCGGCTTCGTGCTGATCGCCGCCGCGCTGTTCGGGATGAGCACGCTGCTGCCCTTCGGGGAGGGGCTCTCCCTGGAGCACCGCGCGCTGGTGTCGATGCTCTGCGCGCTCGTGCTCTGCGCGTTCTCGCCGCCCGTGGTCATCGGCGTGTTGACCGAGGCCCGGGCGAAGGGCCCGCTCACCGAGCTGTGGATCGCCATCGCCGTTCTGGCCGACATCGCCGTCGTGTTGACCTTCTCCTTGAGCTCCGCCGTGGCGAGCCAGGTCTTCACCACCACCGGCGGCGACTCGGCCTTGGGCGGCGTGCTCTGGCACCTCTTGGGCTCCTTCGGCCTCGGCCTGCTCGTGGGCCCGGTGCTGGCGTTTTACATCTCCCGGGTGGGCCGCCGGGTGGGCCTGTTCACCTTCGCCGTGCTGTTTGTCATCGCCCAGGTCAGCGGGCCCTTGCACCTCGATCCGCTGCTGGTGGGCCTCACCGCGGGCCTCTTCGTCGAGAACGTGAGCCCGGTGAGCGGCGAGCAGGTCATCCACCAGACCGAGGTGGCGAGCCTGCCCACCTTCGCCTTGTTCTTCACGCTCATCGGCGCGGAGATCACCTTCGATGACTTCTTGGCCGTGGCGCCCTACGCCGTGGCCCTCTCGGTGGTGCGCGCGGCGGCGTTCTTCGTCGGGATCCGTCTGCTCGGAGACCGCTCCGGCGCCGACGCCCGCACCCGCGCCTATGTGCCCTTCGGCATGTTGCCCCAGGCCGGCGTCGCCATCGCGCTGGCCCTGGCCATTGAGCGCACCTTCACGCCTTGGGGCCCGCCGGCGGCCACGCTCATCCTCGGCACCGTCGTGGTGAGCCAGATCGTCGGCCCCATCGCGTTTCGACTCGCCGTCGAGCGCAGCGGCGAGGCCAACCAGCGCCACGATCTGCCCCTGGCCGAGCACCCCGCCCACGCCCAAGGGGAGCCCGAGACCGCGCCGGCCGCCTGAGCGGGCGCCGCGTTTAGTGTGGGTGAATCCACAACAGGCCGAGCTCAAACGGCGCGGCCTCAAAGGGCTGGGCGTACACGCTCTCGTCGTCGATGTGGGTGGAGAGCAGCACCCACAGGCCGCTGTCTGGGGCGAGGCGATAGACCTCAAGGGTGCGATCGATGGGGTCGACGAGCCAGAGGTGCTCCACGCCGTGCCGGGCATACGACGACATCTTCACCGTACGATCATAGCGGCGGTTGGACGGCGAGAGGATCTCACACACCCAGTCGGGGGCGATCTCGATGGCGGGCGTGTCGGGCACCTCGGGCATCCGCGCGATGCGCCACGCGGCCACGTCGGGGACGAGCACCTCATCGGCGAGGTGTAGCTCGGGCTCCATCAAGAACCGCCAGCCGCCCGGGCCGCCGCGACCGCGCTGAAACGGCCCGCCGAGCTCAAGCCCCAGGTCAAACGCGGCCTTGGCGTGCCGAGCGGCCGGTCGCGGCGAGACGTGCAGCTCTCCGGCGATGATCTCCCCGACCTCGTGGTCTGGGAGGGCCTCCAAGGCGCTGTAGAGGTACGCGTTGATGTCGAGTGCGGTGCTCATGCAAGGAGCATAGCACAGCGAGGGCGCCGGGCGCGAGGAGCGCCGCTTGGCGGGCGGCGACAGCGGAGGCAAACTGGACACCCGGCGGCGGGGGCGAGGCGGTTTGCATCGCAGAACAAGCCGCTCCCGGCGTGCCTTAGGTCCCCGCCCCTTCGACCCTGTCTTCCCACCACAGCACCCCCAGCCGGAACGGCGCGGCGGCGAAGGGCTCGGCGGTCACGAGCGCGTCGTCGATGAACGTCGAGAGCAGGATCCACATCCCCTCCCCGGAGCTGCGGCGGTACACCTCAAGGGTGCGATCCGCCGGGTCCACCAGCCAGAGGTGCTCCACGCCGTGCCGGGCGTACACGCTCATCTTCAGGGTGCGGTCCAAGCGCCGGTTGGAGGGTGAGAGCACCTCACACACCCAGTCGGGCCGGGTCACGAAGTGGGCCTGGGTGGGCCGCGTGGGCAAGGTCTCCACACGCCAGCCCGCCAGATCGGGCACCAGCACGTCCTCGCCGAGGTGCAGCTCGGGCTCAAAGAGGATGCGCCAGCCGCCGGGGCCTGGGGGGCGGCGGCCATAGGCCTCACGAAGCTGAACCATCAGCTCCGACGACGCCTCAGCGTGCGACGGCCCCGGCCTCGGCGAGACGTGCAGCGCGCCGTTCACCAGCTCCCCGGTCTGGTGCTCAGGCACCGCCGCGAGGAGCTCAAGGAGCGTCGGTTCGTATTTGAGGGCGGTGCTCATACGCTCAGCATAGCCCAAGCGCCGCGCCGCCGTCCCCTCACCGCACCTGGCGCGGGTTGTAGGGGTTCAGGTCGGCGAAGCGGCGCACGAGCTCCTCGCTCTCGGGGTCGAGCACCGGGGGCACCACCACACGAAGCTGCACGGTGAGGTCCGTCGCCCGACCGTCGGGGCCCTCCACCCCTTTGCCGCGCAGGCGAAACCGCGCGCCGCCCGAGGTGCAGCCGGGGAGGTTGAGCATGACCTTGCCCTGGGGCGTCTCGATGTCGATGCGGCCGCCGAGCAGGGCCTCCACCACGGAGATCGGCACGATGAGCGGGCCCTCCTCGACGACCACGGGCGGCGGCGGATCGGCCCGGCGCTCGTAGCCGCGCTCGGTGGGGCGCTCATGGGCGTGCTCGGCGTAGCCGCCGGATGGACGTTCATGGCCACGCTCTGCGGGGCGTCTGCGGGGCGCTCCTGCGGACGTTCCGCGGGGCGAGGCCCCTGGCCCGCGCGCAGGTTGATGCGGCCCGCGGGCTTGGGGGCCTCACGCGGTCGAGCGGCGCCGACGATTCGTACGTCGAGGACGAGGTCACCATAGGCGCCGCCGTTCGCGCCCGCGTGGCCCCAGGCGCGCTCGCGGAGGGTGTCGCCGTGGCGGGTTCCCGGGGGCACTCGCACGTCGTAGAGCTCGTCGTAGTTGAACAGGCTCTCGCCGTCGTCGCTGCGGCGCAGGCGGTTGTACTGCGCGGTCACCAGGCCGCCGCGCTCGGCGATGTCGATGGGCACATCAAAGGTCATGGCGATGTCGCGGCCCGGCGTGCCCTCGCCAGAGGACTCCCGCGCGCGGCTGCCGTGGTTCTGCCGGGCGCTGCCGCCGCCGCCGCCGAGGCCGAAGTCGGCCACGCCGCCGCCCTCAGAGAAGAGGTCCTCTAGGTCGATGTCGTTGTGTTTTTCTCGGGCGTTGCCGCCGTGGGGGCTGTTGCCGCCGCGGCTGGGCTGGGCGTCGCCCCAAAAAAAGAAGCCGCCGGGCATCCGGGGGGCCTGGCGCTGGTTGGCCGCGGCTTGGCGGCGGCGGTCGTACTTGGCGCGGGCGACCGGGTCCGAGAGCAGGTCGTAGGCTTGGCGAACCTGCTTAAAACGTTCGGCGACGTGGGGATCGTTCCCGGCCACGTCGGGGTGGCACTCGCGCGCCAGCGCGCGGAACGCCTTCTTGATCTCGTCAGGGCTCGCGCTCTCGGCGACCCCCAGGGTGGCGTAGAGGTCGTCCTTCGGTTTGCTCATCGGGCGCAGCGTCCGGGGCTTGGGGGGTGCTTTGAGGTTGGCTCGTGCGTTGACGACGACGGTGGGCTGACTATACTCCTCTCCACTGACGGTTGAGCGTCAGGCCCCGGTGAGAGGAGTTCATGGCCAAGTACAACAACCCCGGCGGCCTGTCGTGCTCGTTCTGCCACAAGCCCCAGCGTGAGGTCGATAAGATCATCGCGGGGCCAAACGTGTACATCTGCTCGGAGTGTATCCGGCTCTGCCTGGACATCATCCGCGAGAACACGGCGCAGAAGCCCATCGCCTGGGGGCACACCAAGCTCCCGCCGCCCAGCAAGATCAAGGCCTTCCTCGATCAGTACATCATCGGCCAAGATCAGGCCAAGCGGCAGATCGCCGTGGCGGTGTACAACCACTACAAGCGCTTAGAGGCCAACAAGAAGGGCAACGGCGACGAGGTGGAGATTCAGAAGTCGAACGTCTTGCTCATCGGGCCCACGGGCACGGGCAAGACGCTCATCGCCCAGACGCTGGCGCGTTTTCTCGACGTGCCCTTCGTCATGGCCGACGCCACGAGCCTCACTGAGGCCGGCTACGTCGGTGAAGACGTCGAGAACATCGTCCTGAATTTGTACCAGGCCGCCAACCAGAACCTCGAGCGCACCTGCAAAGGCATCGTCTACGTCGATGAGATCGACAAGCTCGCCAAGAAGGGCGCGAGCGGCTCGGTCTCCCGTGACGTCAGCGGCGAAGGGGTGCAGCAGGCGCTCCTCAAGATCCTTGAGGGCACCAACGCCAACGTGCAGGTGCGGGGCAACAAGCGGCTGCCGAATCAGGAGTACATCCAGATCGACACCACCAACATCCTCTTCATCTGCGGCGGCTCCTTTGAGGGCCTTGAGCGGGTGATCGAGGAGCGTGTGGGCAACCGCAGCGTCGGGTTCATGGCGCGGCAGGTCCCGGCGTCGTTGCCCACCTTGCCCGGGGTCGACCCCACCGACAAACGCGCCCTGCTCTCTCAGGTTCACGTCGAGGACCTGGTGAAGTTTGGGCTCATCCCCGAGTTCATCGGGCGCCTGCCGGTCATCGCCAGCCTCAACCCGCTCACCACCGACGACCTCGTGCACATCCTCAAAGAGCCCCGGAACAGCCTGGTCAAGCAGTACCAGAAGCTCTTCCGCTTTGAGAAGGTGAAGCTCAGCTTCACCGACGAGGCCCTGCGCGCCATGGCTGAAGACGCCGTCAAGCGTAAGGCCGGCGCGCGTGGCCTCCGCAGCATCATGGAGAAGGTGATGCTCGACCTCATGTACGAGGTGCCCTCCCAGGACGCCGTCAAAGAGGTCCTCGTCACTGAAGAGATGGTCCGAGACCCGGGCGGCGTCGCGCCGATGGTCGCGCGCCAGCTCCCCGCGTCGTAGTCGCCCCCACCACCGCGCCAACGCGAGGAGCACATGCCGCTCGGACTGCTCATCGCCTCCCCGCAGATGCGTGACCCCAACTTCGCGGGCACGGTGGTGCTGATGTGCCACCATGACGCTGAAGGCGCCCTGGGCGTCGTCATCAACCGCATCACGTCCATCCCCGTAGAGGACGTGCTCAACGATCTCGGCCTGCCCAACGACGCGCGGCCCCCCGGCGAGCGCCTGTTCTGGGGCGGTCCCGTGGAGCAGTCCACGGGGTTCTTGGTCACCCGCGAGCTGCCCATCGAAGAAGACGAGGGCTGGACCTTCCCCAGCGGCCTCGTCGTGACCACCGCGCCAGACCGCCTGCGGGAGCGCCTGCCGTCCAGCGTGGCCTATCGTTTATGCCTGGGCTGCGCGGGCTGGGGCCCGGGTCAGCTCGACGAGGAGATCCGCGCGGGGGGCTGGTTGTTCACGGATCTCGACGAGGCGCTGATCTTTGAGCGCCCGCCCGAGGCGGTCTACGACCTCGCCATGGCCTCTCTGGGCCTCGTCGCCTCTCAGGTGTGGATGAACCCCATCGACGAGTGACCCGCGCGGCCCGGTCTCGTGGCAAACTCTGCTGGCGACGGGGTGTGAGGCCCTGAACCGACGACAAAGGTGCGCATGCGGCAGATTCAGCTCAAGACAGCCCTCGGCTCCGGCGCCTTCGGCACGGTGTACAAGGCGGACCTGCTCGGCGGGCAGGGTGTGCGGCGCTCCGTGGCCGTGAAGGTGCTCTCCAAGAGCCACGAGGGCCGCGAGATGTTCTTGGCCCGCATCCGGGACGAGGCGCGGCTGCTTGGGCTCCTGGAGGACGACTACATCCTCAAGGTGCTTGAGCTGCTGCGGGTGGATGGCCGAGACGCCGTGATGATGGAGCTCGTGGAGGGTGTAGACCTCGCCACGATGGTTGAGCTGCGCCTGATCCCGCCGCCCCGCGCCCTGGCGAGCTTGGGCGCGATGTTGGCCGGGGCCCTGCACAAAGCGCACACCGCCACCCACCCCACCACGGGCCAGGCGCTCAACGTCATCCACCGCGACGTGAAGCCCGCGAACGTCATGGTGACCGCCCGCGGCGGCGTGAAGCTGCTCGACTTCGGCATCGCCAAAGCGGCCTTTGAGTCTCGCGAGTCCTCCACTGGGCGCATGGTGCTGGGCACGCTCCAGTACATCGCGCCCGAGTACCTCATCACCGGCAAGCTCTCTACGGCGGTGGACATCTACAGCCTCGGGCTCACGCTCTTGGAGTGTGTGACCGGCGGGCGCTTCGGCAACCCCAAGCTCAACCCGAACGACTTTGAGAAGCGCCGGGAGGTCATGCTCACCGAGCTGCCCGTGGCCTACGCGAGCCTGCAGGAGCCCCTGCGCCTGATGATGGACTGGAGCCCCGAGAAGCGCCCCAGCGGCCAGCAGGTCGAGCAGATGATGATGGAGATCGCCGACGCCACCCGGGGCACGGGCCTGCAGAGCTGGTGCTCCCAGACCGTCCCCCAGGCGATGAACCGCCGCACGCCCACCGCCGATGGCGAGGGCCTCAGCGGGCGCACCCTGATCATCGAGGCTGAAGAGGATCTCGGCGTGAGCCGCGCCGGGGACGTGACCACGCCGGTTTTAGAGCCGACGACGGGGGTGCGCTCCACCCCACACCTCAAGGATCCCGCCGCCGCCCCTGAAGAGGGCGCCCGCGCCGCCTGGACCCCACCGCCCAAGACCAAAGAGCCCAAGGATCCCAAGCCGAGCCCGCCGAGCCCGCCGGCCGAGCCTCCACGCCCCGCGGCGCCCGCCGAGCGCGCCCCGGCCAGCCAAGGATCGTCCTCCTCCGCGCAGAAGGGACAGAGCCTTCAGCGCACGATCCTGCTCGGTTTGTTGCTCGGAGGGGCCATCGGCGCCGTCGCTTTAGGAATTTTGGTGGCGCTCCTGATCTTCCTTCGATAGGGTCAGCAGGTCTGACCTGTTCTCGAAGGGGCCTGTTGACGTGTCCACACTTCCCGCGCGCCTCGTCGCGACCCTGCTCGTCGGAACCCTCGGTCTGGGGCTGCTCGGCTTCATCAGCGCCCCTCCGCCCGAGGCCGCCGCTCCAGAGGCCGTCGCCGTCGTCGAGATCGAGGCCCCCGTCGAGGAGCCGCCGTTCTACGACACCCTCTACAAGGTGCGCAGCGGCGACACCATCGGCTCGATCCTGCCCCGCCACGGCGTGAAGGACGTCGAGGAGGTGCTCGCCCAGGTGAAGCCGCACACCGACCTCTCGCGCCTGCGCGCGGGCACAGAGCTGCGTTTCCACTACCGCAAAGAGGTCAGCCGCCCGCTCAGCCTCACCCTGGCCCTAGACGAGGACCGCAGCCTGATCATCGACCTCAGCGGCGACGTGGCCCAGGTCGAGCTGATCGAGGCCGAGTACACGAGCCAGCTCGGCGTTCATGTCATCGACGTCGTCGGCAGCCTGTGGGACTCGGCGCTCAAGGCGGGGTTACGCCCGGCGGACATCGTGCGCATCGCCAACGTCTTCCAGTGGGAGCTCGACTTCAACACCGAGATCCAGCGCGGCGCCCGCATCGTCGTGGTCAGCGATGACCTCTACGACGACGGCGGCTTCGTGCGCCCCGACGCCTTACGCGCCGTGCGCATCGAGAACGGCGGCAAGACGCTGATCTCCATCCGCCACGTCTCGGCCACGGGCGAAGAGGGCTGGTTTCACCCCGACGGCACCGGCGCGCGCAAGCCCTTCTTACGGTCGCCCCTGGAGTTCTCCCGGGTGACCTCGGGCTTCAACCCCCGGCGGTTCCACCCCGTGCTCAAGAAGGCCCGGCCCCACAACGGCACCGACTTCGGCGCGCCCACGGGCACCCCGATTCGTGCCGTGGCCGACGCCGTCGTGAGCTTCGCCGGTAAGAGCGGCGGCTACGGCAACCACATCAAGCTCGACCACGAGGGCCCCTACGTCACGTCGTACTCGCACCTCTCCAAGATCCGCGTGAAGAACGGCCAGAAGGTGAAGCAGGGCGACGTCATCGGCGAGGTCGGCTCCACCGGCATGTCCACGGGGCCGCACCTGCACTACGAGTTCCTCAGCGGCGGCAAACACGTCGATCCGATGAAGATCAAGCTGCCCACGACGGGCGGCATGTCCGCGGCGGAGCTGGCGAGCTTCCACGCCACCCGCGACGCGCTGTTGCCCCTGCTCAACGGTGAGCTGCCCGCGCCGCCACCGCCGGTCTGGGCAGACGACGGCGGCGAGGCCTTGGCCGAGGGCGAGTGAGCGGAACCCGCTGAGAGACCGCGCGGTCCCACGGCCGGACGCTCGCGCGCGCCGGTCTCGTGGCGCGAGGCCGAAGCGGGTTATTACCGGTCCCTTCCTTCCTTCTCGGAGCCGCCATGCGAACGCTTCGCCGCCTCGCCGTCTCGTCCTTCGGGCTCCTCGCCCTCGTCGCCTGCGATCGCGACGCCATGTACGAGCAGAACACCTTCAGCCAGAACGTGTACGAGGCCTACGACGAGTGTGATGACGCGGAGATCCGGTTCCTCTCCGCCAAACACAACATCCAGACCGCCTTCGACAACTGCGGCTCCAACGGCTTCGCCCACTTCGCCTGGGCCCCGGACGGTGTGCAGCTCTACTTTCAGCTCCCCGCCGCCGCCCACATCATGAACGCCCAAGAGAAGACGATCGGCACGATGCCGCTCACCTCTCCTGTCGGCGCCGTGGCTTGGCTCTCCCGTGAGCTGCTCGTGCTGCCTCTGGCCCCCGAGAAAGACGCCAAAGAGCACCGCCTCGTGCTCTTCGATCGTGTTCAAGCCACGATGAACACCATCAAGATCCCCATGAGCGAGCCCGACGACCTCATGCCCGCGGGCAAGCTCGATCAGGTGTACTTCACCGCCCTTGACGAGAACGGCGAGCGCCGGGCCTACCTCGCGAACTTCACGACGAGCGAGGTCACCCGGGCCTTCCCGTGGTTGACCGACCCCATCGGCAGCTTCACCTACGACGCCACCCAAGACCTCGTCACCTGGGGCGCGCCCGTCGTCTTAAAAGACAAAGACGGCAAACAGGCCGACCCCAAGACCTTCTCGGTGAAGATCGCCAAAGGCGCCACGGGGGAGCTGGTGCACAGCTTCGAGGACGCCCACCGCGCCGTGGTTCACGCCAAAGGCCGGTACATCGCCCTTGAGAGCCTCGGCGAGCCGATCTCCCCCTTCGACCAGCGCGCCTGGGACGAGCTGAGCCCCGAGGCCCGGGAGCGGGAGCAGCGCCGCACCGACGAGTGGCTCGCCAAGCAGCCCGACTGGGTGATCAAGTACGTCCGCCCGCCGGTCATCGACATCTACGACAACGAGACCAAGGAGCGTTACCGCTTCGTGGGCTTCTACGGCGACAAGTTTCAGTGGTACGCGGCGGTCGACTTCTACGCGAGCTTCGTGCTGTGGGGCATGGAGGGCAAACAGCTCAACAAGAACGTCGCCTTGACCGACCTCTTTGAGCGCCTGAGGATGGCCGCCAAGGGTGAGATTGGCTACGGCGTGGCCCGCTGGCTGCCCTTTGACCAGCGCGGCGACACGAAGACCGGCGAGGCCCCCGCAGCCCAAGAGGTCCCGGCTGTGCCCGCCACGGCGCCGACCGCTGAGCCCACCCCCGCGCCCGCGGCCCCCGCCGTTGAGGCCGTCGAAGAGAAGAAGTAGATTGGTCGGCTGACCCGCTACTTCGACCGCGCCGCGCTACTTCGGCGCGGGCGCGGCCGCCGTCTCACGCTCGACGAGCTGCAGGTTCCGCACGATGGCGGCCTTGTACGTCGTCTCGGGGTAGTCGCGCAGGAGCCCCTCCAAGACGCCCTTCACCTCTTGGGTGGCGGCGTCACGCTCGGCCTGGGGCCAGGCGCGGGAGGTCTGGAACAGCAGACCGGCGCGCTCACGCTCGTGGTGAACCCAGCCATCGACGGCCTCTTGCCACAAGGGCGCGATCTCGGCGAAGCGCTCGTCG
Organism: Deltaproteobacteria bacterium; assembly: GCA_016717595.1. GTDB lineage: Bacteria > Myxococcota_A > UBA796 > UBA796 > CAJQPC01 > JADKFE01. The sequence goes on from JADKFE010000011.1 coordinate 63,386, forward strand.
TCCCTCAGCGGGCGTAAGGCGTCAAGCGCCGCCGCGTAGTCGTTCTTGGCCAAGGCGTCTCGGGCGGCGGCCCCCGCGGCCTCCACGGTCAAAGGCGCTGTGGTGGCGGGCTTGCCGTTGCGCTCACCGCCACGCTCGGCCTTGGGGTCTTTGGGCGGATCTTTGGGCGGATCTTTGGCGGGCGGCAGGTTCAGCGCGCCAGCGTCTACGCCCGGATCTTCACCGAGGACCTCTTCGCCTTCGCCGTCAGGCTGGCCAAGGGCGTCTCCTCGACGTCCTCCTCGTTCACCGCGGGGCCGATCACCAAGACCGGCGCCTCGGCGGGCACGGCCCGGGACTCGATCTCAGCGATGCGGCGAAGGTACGCCTCGACGAGCTCGTGGGGGTCTTTTTTGCCCCGGCGCAGATCCCGGGAGAGATCCCGCGCGGCGTCGAGGCGGTCGCGGCGGTCGGCGTCTTCGCCGGGGTCCGACGCCATCAACGAGTCAAAGGCGCTCTCTAAGGGGGCGTATCGATCGCTCAGGGTCGGGCCAGCGGCCGCGGCGGGATCGGCGGGCGTCGCGCCCCCCTCGACGGGCTCACCGCCAGCTTCGGGGCCCTCGCCATAACGGACGACGCAGCCGCCGAGGGCCACGAGGGACAAGAGAGCGAGGGGCGCCAGACGCATGAAGACCTCCACGATCCTCGCACTCTTGCTGCTTTGGCGCCGCTCGTCAAGGTGTGGGCGGCGCCTCGGCGGGCTTCGGCGACGGCGGGTTGACCTCGTCGTCCTCAATCTCATCCCAGACCGAGGGCGGTGTGCCCAGGCGGGGCTCCTCGACGCCGCCGGTGTCTACAGGCGCGGCCTCGCCAAGGGGCTGGGCGAGGTCCAAAGGCGGCGGCTCCAACGGCGCCTCGGCGGCCTGGGCCCGGGCGCCAAAGGGAGCAAAACGCCGCGAGGGGTTGTCCGCCGGGGCCAACACCAGCACGCTCGCCCCCTCGTCCGCGGGCGCGCCGGGGGCCAAGGGCAGGCCGTTGACCTCAGAGACCCGCACCCGCACGAGCTCATCGTCGTCTTCAGCGGCCTTGGCGTCCGCCGGGGGCTGGCCGAGCAGGCCCATCGCCGCCATCGCCTCGATCGCCCCCGCCCAGGCGGGCAGGGCCCCGGACGCGCCCTGAAGCCGCGTTGAGCCCCGAGACATCGAGCGGTTGTCGTCATAGCCGACGTAGCTGGCGACGGTGAGGGCCTCTGTGGGGTCGTAGCCGTCGTCACGCCAGATCGGGGCGTAGCCGATGAAGGCGGAGTTCTTGTAGTCGTTCGTGGTGCCGGTCTTGCCGCCCAAGGGCGACGGCTTGGCGATCTCTACCGCGCGGCGGCCTGTGCCGTGCAGCACGACGTTTCGTAGGATGTCCAAGGTGAGGCGCCCGGCGATGGGGTCGGCGACCTGGGTGGCCGTGGGCCGCGCCTTGTAGATCGTGCGGCCTTCGCGGTCTTGAATCTCCCGGACGAGCAGGAGGCCCTGGGCCGGCGCGGGCAGCTCAAAGCTCCCCAAGATCCCCGTGACCGAGGTGGGGTCCTCCCCGTCGCCCGGGGTCGTCCAGGCCTCCCCCTTGAGGAAGCCTTGGTACATGCGCGCCGCCTCCAAGAGCGTGATGTCCGCGGCGCCCAACGGCAACGACATCACTGAAGGCAGCTCGGTCTCTACGCCCAGGGCCTTCGCCAGCCCGGCGATGGTGCGCATGCCGAGCTGGGCGCGGAAGTCGGGGTGGCCGTAGAGCAGGCGATCGTCGTAGGGGTCGAGGCCCGCGGCGCCTGCGAGCTGGTCGTTGAGCGCGGCGCGCAGGGCGGTGAGCGTCGAGAGGTGCAGGCGGCCGTGCAGCGCGGGATCATCGTCGATCGTCGGCAGGCCGGGCTCGTTGAGGCGGCCCAGCAGGCTCTCGGCCACGGGCGCCCAGCCCTCGCCCACACGCCCGCAGGCGAGCTTGAGCTGACCGTTCACCGGCCGCGTCGAGAGCAGGCTCACGGCGCTGGCGCTCGGCGCGACGCCGCTCGTCTGCCCGGCGGTGAGCGCGGCCACGGCGGCCTCACAGCGCGGGCCGAGCTCCTCCAAGCTCTTGAGGTTCATCTCCAAGGCCGCGAGCTTGGCCGCGGCGTCTTTGCCGCCGCGCACCTTGCCCATCTCCTTCTCGAAGCCGCGCCCGTAGTGCAGGCTGCGCAGCTCCAAGGCGTCTTCAGGGTGGCCCAAGAAGCTCAGCTCGCCCAAGACGGACTCTTTGGCGGCGTGGAGCAGGGCCTCCTCTTTGCGGTCCTCGGTGGCGATGACGCCGTACACGTCACGAATCCGGGTGATGTACGCGGCGCGGTCCTCGTCGGGGCGCTGGGCGAGGTCCACACGCTCGGCGAGGCGGCGAAGCTGCTCGTCGTTGAGGCGGTCCACCAGGTGCGCGAGCAGCCAGATCGTCGCCAGGTTCTCCGAGCGCACCCCGGCCCAGTTCAGGCTCACGAAGTCTTCAGGCTCGTGGTCGGCCTTGGGGTAATAGAAGCTGCCCGAGAACGGGAAGACGCCGCGGCGGTTGTCCAAGGCGTCGGTGGGCGCCCAGCCGAGCTGCAAGGCCGCGTTGTAGACGAGCACCTTCCAGGTCGAGCCGAGCTGGCGTTTGGCCGTGGTCACACGGTTGAAGTTCTTGTTGTCGTTCCCGCCGACCATCGCCAAGACCTCCCCCTCACGCAGCACCACCGTGGCGCCTTGAAGGGTTGGCCGCAGCTCCAGATCGCAGATCGCGACCTTGTCTTTGACGGTGCGCACCGACACCCACACCACCGAGCCCGGCGCGAGGGTGTCTTTGAGCGACTGGCGCAGGGTGTCGTCGGGTTTGGCGTACCGGTCGCCCTTCTGGGCCACGGCGAGCACCTCGGCGGCGCGGTCTAGGCCGGCCTTGTCGACGAGGCCCGCGGCGACGCCGAGATCAAGCACGAGGCCGTGCTCTGCGTGAGAGCGCACCTTGGCGTAACGCAGCTCATACGGCACCGGGGGCTTGGCCGTCTCGGCGATTGGGGCGAGGCTCACCTTCTGCAAAAAGCTCTTCGCCGTGGCGCCCTCCAAGGCGGGGCCGACCTCGGTGAGATGATGCCAGAGCGCGTAGGTCGAGGCGCGCTGGGCGTCGGCGTCCAGCGTCGTGATGATGCGTAGGCCCGCCGAGGACGGGTTCACGATGCCCACCTTGGTGAACAAGGTCGTGAACGGCTCGGCCTCGATCTGCCGCTCGACCTCATCCATCAGCACGCTGCGATCAAAGCGGAACTCACCCTTCTTGAACGGCAGAGGCCGGTCGATGAAGGCGTCGTAGGTCTGCTCATCGATCTTGCCGTCCTCCAGCATCCGGCCCAAGACGTAGCGCACGCGGGTCTGGGCCTTCGCCTTGGCGGACTCCCGCTCGGCCTCCGTGGCGCCGATAAACGGGTTGTACCGCCCGGGGATCTTCACCAAACCCGCCAAGAACGCGCACTCTTGAACGTCGAGCTCGGAGACCTCTTTGTCGAAGAAGTAGCGGGCGGCGATGCCCAAGCCGCGGCCGTTGCCATAGACGTGGAACTGGTTGGCGTAAAACTCGAGGATCTCCTCTTTGGAGAAGTGGGCCTCCAGCCGCAGGGTGTCGATGACCTCGTACATCTTGCCCGTGGCGTCGCGGGTGCCCGGGCGGAAGAGGTTCTCGGCGGTCTGCATCGTGAGCGTCGAGCCGCCGGAGACCATCTGCCCAGCGCGGATGTTCTGGTTCATCGCCCGGGCGAGGCCCCAGAGGTCGATGCCGAAGTGCTCAAAGTAGCGCTGGTCTTCAGAGGAGGTGATCGCGTCTACCCAAGCCTTGGGGATGCGGTCGTAGGGCACATACTGGCGGTGCTCGTCGTCAAAGAACGCGCCGATCGGCGTCTCGCCGTCGCGGAAGGTGACGAGGGACTCCTGGCCGATGAGCGTGAGGATGTGCTCGCGGGAGATGTGGTCGCCGGGCTCGTCGATGACGTAGAGCCGGTACAGAACGGCGCCGACGCCGGCGCTGATGATGGTGAGCACAACGAGCGCGGCCAAGGCGCGGGAGAGAAGACGTAGGGCTCTCATCGAGGATCCCCCAGGAGGTTTGGCCGGTGGTCTGGCGGCGTCAGCAGCTCAAGCATCAGGCGCTCTATCTCGGCGAAGGCCCGCTCGCGGGGCAGGCTCAGCGCGCGCTCACGGCAGGCGAGCCGCAGGGGCTCACCGCCGTCCAAGGCCCGACGCGCGGCGGCCATCAGCCCCGCCACCCCCTCCCCGACGAGGCCCTCGACGGGGAAGACCTCGGTGGCGCCGTTCTGAGGTGTCGTCACCGGCACCACGCCGCAGGCCATCGCCTCGACGCAGACGTTGCCGTAGGGCTCGTACTGCGTGGGCAAGATCAGCACGTCAAGGCCCGGGAGCAGGCGCTCGGGGGCGTTTGAGGGCCCCAAGAAGTGACCGTTGGGCAGCCGCCGACGCCAGCGCGGGAGCTGGCTGTCGTGGCCGATGACCACCAGGGGAAGCCCCAGCCCCTCGGCCACCGCCGCGGCCTGGGCCAGCCCCTTTCGCGCGAAGCCCGTGCCCAAGAAGCCCAAGACCGGGCCCTCACCCACGCCCCACGCCGCGCGAAGCTGAGCACGAAGCTGGGGATCTGGGCGAAACCGCTCGGTGTCTACGCCGTTGGGCACGACACGAACCCGGTCGAGGGGAAGGCCGTAGTGTTCGTGGAGATCCTGCGCCGCCATCGCTGAGGGCGAGATCACCCGCGCCGCGCTCAGGGCCGCCGCCCGGTCCAGGGCCCGCTCGATCCAGGCCGTGGGGTCGAGGCGCCACCAAGGTCGGCAGCGCTGCAGATACGCCGCGTGGGCCCCGCCGCCCGCGCGCCAGAGCGTGTGCCCGCGGGTGCGCCCGAAGCCCATCACGAGGTCGTGACCGCCCTTGGCCGCGCGCCCCGAGGACCACCACAAGCTCAACAGCTTCACCGTCATGCCCAGGCGCATCACGCGGATCCGGTGAAAGGTGAGCCCGGGCTCGTCTTTGAGATCGGGGCGGATCTCATCGCAGTAGACATGAACGGCATGGCCGCGGCCATGCAAAAACCGCGCCAAACCCACCAAAAAACGCTCCGTGCCGCCGTGCTCGGTGAAACGTCGATGCACCAGGGCGAGGTTCATGGAGGCGTCGTCGGGGGCGTCGTCGGGGGCGTCGTCGGGGCGGCCCGCTGCGCCCGGTAGAGCCCGGCCCAGCGCATCGCCACCTGGGCGGCGCCGATCCAGGCGAGCTGCCAGCCCAAGGCGCCATCACGAAACCCGCCGCGCAGCGTCAGCGATGACACAAGATGTAGAATTGGGCGCAGCAGCACGTCGAGGAGCCCCGCCCGGCGGCCGCTGGCGAGGGAGACCTCGACAAAACGTGCGCTGTAGCGGCTCACGGTCAACATGTGCTCGTCCAGCGAACGGTACGGCGTGTGCTCGATCACCCCCGGGAGCCTCACCACCTCCCCACCTCGGGCCTCCAGCCGATCATGGGGATCCTCCCCCACCCACACCCCGGCCTCGCGGCGGGCCAGGCGCAGGTGCCAGGCCGGACCGAACACCCCGCCCTTCACCCGCTGGCCGAGGGTTTCGTTCACCCGCAGCGCCGCGAAGCCCACGACCCCCTCCGGGGGCGCCTTGAGCGCGGCGACGATGGCCTCCGCCAGCTCTGGGGAGAGCCGCTCATCGGCGTCTAAGGACAAGACCCAGGGCTGGGTGGCCAAGGCCCAGGCGCGGTTCTTCTGGGCGACGTGGCCCGGCCAGTCGGTCTGAACCACCCGCGCGCCCAAGGACCGGGCGACCTCGACGGTGCCGTCCGTCGAGCCCGAGTCCACGACGATCACCTCGGACACGAACGGGGCCGATCGAATCGCCGCTGGGATACGATCGGCCTCGTCTCTCGTGATGATGATCAGGCTGAGCGGCGCCATCGCCCCTCTTTACCCCGCGCGCCCCCTCGGCAAAAGCGCGGGGCCCCGAACGACGTGGAGTCCCCCGACATGGGCGTGAATCAGAGCCTCTTCTCCCCGGACTACCAGAGCTCCCGCGCGCGCTTTCGTGAGGCCGCCCGCGCCGCTGGGGCCCGCCAACACAGCATCCTGCTCAGCGCCCGCGGCCCCCAAGGCGAAGACCTCACCATCGACGTCGCCTGGATCGGCGCCGAGCGGCCTCGGGCGGTCACCCTTCATTGTTCGGGCACCCACGGCGTCGAGGGCTTCTGCGGGGCGCCGATTCAGCTCCAGGCGCTCAGCCGCCCGCCGAGCCCGCCGCCCGACGGCGCGGTGATCTTTGTCCACGGCCTCAACCCCTACGGCATGGCCCATGTGCGGCGGGTGAACGAAGAGAACGTCGATCTCAACCGCAACTTCTTGCTGCCCGGCGAGGCCTACAGCGGCGCGCCCGAGGCCTACGCCGAGTTTGACCCCCTGCTCAACCCGCCGACCCCGCCCGGCCTCGACCTCTTCGCCCCCAAGATGCTCCTGCTCCTGGCCAAACACGGCATGCCGATGCTCAAGCAGGTGATCGTCGGCGGCCAGTACGACTTCCCCAAGGGCCTGTTCTACGGCGGCGCCCGGCTCCAAGAGGGCCCGCGCCTGTGGACCGAGTGGGTTCGTGCCCAGCTCAGCGAGGTCGAGCGGCTGGTGTGTGTCGACATTCACTCGGGCCTGGGGGAGTTCGGCGAGGACACCCTGCTCGTCGAGGCCGAGATCGGCAGCGCGCAGTTTGACCGCCTGCGAGACACCTTCGGCCAGCGCATCACCCCCTGGAACCCCAACGACGGCGTCGCCTACGCCATCCGCGGCGGCTACCCGTCCTGGCTCCCGGCCCAGCTCCCCAACACCCGCGTAGACTTCATCACCCAGGAGTTTGGCACGACGATCCCCCTACGCACGCTCTACGCCATGCGTGAAGAGAACCGCCTGCACCACTGGGGCGAGCCCACCCCGGCCCATGACGTGAAGCAGCGTTTCCGGGAGTCCTTCTGCCCGTCCAGCCCCGCGTGGCGCGCCGCGGTGCTTCGTCGCGGCGGCGAGCTGCTCTCCCAAGCGCTGGGCCTCACGTTCAACGAGGGCAACCACCCCTGACCCCACGCCCGCGGCCTGGGGTTTGACAAGCGCCCTAGGACCGTTTAAACGCAGTCGGCGCGGCGACGTAGCCAAGTGGTAAGGCAATGGTTTGCAAAACCATGTACCACCGGTTCAAATCCGGTCGTCGCCTCCATCAGACCCCTCACCTCCCCGGTGAGGGGTCTTTTTTTGTACCAACGCGGCGAAGTTATTTGAGCGAAGGGCACGCAACGGCGACAAGCTGGCGACCTGTGGAGCGAGCGCGTGTCAAGCGGCGCGCCCCCCTCCTCACCGATTACATTGGCGACCACGCCGCTGGGGCCCACGACGGCCTCAGACACCCCGGCCAAGCACCCCTGCGGAGCGTTCGAGCCCATGCTGCAAGAGAAGATGATGAACTTCGCCCTGTTGGGGGCGGAGTGGGTGATGTGGTTGCTGGTGATCCTCTCCGTCGTGTGCCTCGCCATCGCGTTTGAGCGCGGCGTCTACCTCTTCCTCAACCGCACCAAGGCCGACGCGCTCAGCGCAGGGCTCTCCGAGTTCCTCAAGACCGGCGAGCTGCGCGCCTTCCGGGAGCGCCTGGACAAGATCGGCGGCGTCGAGGCCCGGGTGCTCGCCGCGGGGGTTGAGGCGGCGGAGAGCGGCGTGGCCGCGGCTGAAGAGGCCATCGCCGGAACGCTCATCTTCGAGCGTATGAAGCTCGACCGCGGGCTCATCGTGCTCGGCACCACGGGCTCAAACGCCCCCTTCGTCGGCCTGTTTGGCACGGTGCTGGGCATCATCAAGGCCTTCCACGACCTCGCGCTCAGCCAGGCCGGTGCCCTGAGCGACGCCGGAAAAAACACCGCCGAGGCCGGCAGCGCCGTGATGGCGGGCATCTCCGAGGCGCTCGTCGCCACCGCCATCGGCCTGATGGTCGCCATCCCGGCGGTGGTGCTCTACAACTTCTTCCAGCGCGTGATCAAGTCCACCTTGGGCCGCACCGAGAGCCTCGCCCACGTCGTGCTCGGCCGCATCAAGAGCCGCGCCCCCGCGGAGGCCTAAATGGCGGCCAAGCTCGGCGGCAACGACGACGATCCCATCGTCGACATCAACATCACGCCCCTCGTCGACATCATCCTCGTCGTGCTCATCATCTTTATGGTGACCGCCACCTACATCATGGAGCCGTCGATCAAGGTGAGCCTGCCCGAGGCCGCCACCGGCGAGGCCACCGAGGCCACGTCTTTGGGCCTGCTCGTCACCGCCGACGGCACGCTCTACCTCGACGGCGTGGTCATCACCGAGCCCGCCCTGCGCGAGTTCATCCGCGCCGAGAAGGCCAAAACGAAGGACCTCACCTGCCTCATCGCCGCCGATGGTGGGGTAGACCACGCCCGGGTGGTGTGGCTCATCGATCTGGTCAAACAAGAGGGCGTCGCCAAGTTCGCGATCAACATCGACCCCAAGACCGTCGAGGCGGGCCGTGGCGGCGCCGCCACGCCCGCGGCTGAGCCCGCGCCGAGCCCCGCCGCCCCCGCGCCCGCAGGAGGCTGAGTGCGCTCCCCGCTCATCGACCAGCAGCCTCGTTGGCGCCGCGCGCTGAGCTCCGGAGGCGTCTTGTTCTCCGTCGGCGCCCATGTGCTGTTCGCGCTGTGGCTCGTGGGCATCGACGTCGACGAGCAGGTCGAGGAGATCTGGGTCGAGATGGCGGTCGTGAGCGAGCCCAAGCCCGAGGAGCCCCCGCCTCCTGAGCCCCCGCCGCCCGAGCCGCCCAAGCCCAAGGTGGTGCCCGAGGCGGTGAAGTTCAAAGACATGCAGGACGCTCCGCCGCCCGACGCCCCGCCGCCCGACGCCCCGCCGCCCGAACAACGCAAGCCCGTCCGGCTCACCCAGGGCCTCTCGGCGAGCTCCTTCGCTGAAGGCAGCGGCACCGGCGTGAACGCCCGGGCGGGCAACAGCACCTCGGTCGCCGCGGGCAAAGACACGATGACCATCGACGAGGCCACGGGCCCCTTCGTCTCCCAGCCCTACGCCTCGGTCACGACCAAGCCGCGCATGAAGTCCGTGCCCCCGGTCGAGGTGCCCGCGGAGGCGCAGAAGGCCGAGGTTCAGGGCTCGTGGACGATCCTCCTCGACATCGACGTCAACGGCGCGCCCACCTCGGCCACCTTTGGCGGCCAGGTCGGTTTTGGTGTTGAGGAGGCCTGCGTCGCCGCCTGGATGCGCTCGCGGTGGAAGCCCGGCCTTCAAGACGGCGTCCCGGTGCCGGTCAAGGGCATCCCCATGAAGTGTGTCATCAAGATCGTCGAGTAGCTGGAGGAACCCCCGTGCTGTCGCCGCTGCTCCTCGCCCTCTTGGGGCCCGCCTTCGCCCAAGACCCGCCGCCCGCCCCAGGTGAGGCGGGGGCCGAACAAGAGGCCCCGCCGCCGCTGGTCAAAGATCCCGCGCTGATCAACTTCGTCCAGGCCGCCTTCCCCCAAGAGGCCAAAGACGCGGGCATCGAGGGCATCGTGCTGTTGCTCCTGGAGGTGAACGAGACCGGCCAGGTCTACAACGTCACCGTCTTAGAGAGCGCGGGCTGGGGCTTTGACGAGGCCGCCGTCGAGGCCGCCAAACAGTTCGTCTTCTCCCCCGCTGAAGACGCCGCCGGGCCGGTGCCCGTGGCCTTAGAGTTTGAGTACGGCTTCGTGCTCGACGCCGCGGCCACCGAGGGGGCCTTGCCCGAGGAGCCCGTCGTTGAGGAGGTCGTTGAGCTTCCTGTGAACCTCGAAGGCCAGGTCGTCGAGATGGCCACCCGGCGTCCCTTGCCCGAGATGAGCGTCGCGGTGCCCGGCACCGACCTCGCCACCCTGACCGACGCCGAGGGCCGCTTCGCCTTACGCGGCGTGCCCATCGGCCCGGCCAAGGTCGTCATCGCCCGCCCCGGCTGGCAGACCCAAGAGGTCGACGTGGTCCTCGTCGAGGGCGAGGCCACCAACGTCGTCGCCTGGGTGCGCAACGAGTCCTACGATCAAGACGCGGCGATGGGCGTCTACCGCAAAGACAAGGTCGAGGTCACCCAGCGCACGATCACCATGGGCGAGGTTCGGCGTATCCCCGGCACCTTCGGCGACCCCATCCGTGTGGTGCAGTCCTTGCCCGGCGCCGCGCGCTCTCCCTTCGGCACCGGCGTGCTCATCATCCGCGGGTCCAACCCTGAGGACTCCGGCGTCTACGTCGAGGGCGTCCGCATCCCCTTCATCTACCACATCGGCGGCTACGTCTCGGTCTTCAACCCCGACCTCATCGGCGCTGTGGACTACCTGCCGGGCAACTACGGCGCGCAGTATGGCCGCACCACCGGCGGCGTCATCGACGTGAAGATCAAACAAGAGGCCCCCGAGCAAGGTCGCCTCGTCTGGTCTACGGATCTGCTCGACAGCGGCGGGTTTTACGAGGGCCGCCTGGGCGAGAGCGGGAATCACCACATCGGCGTCGCCGCCCGGCGCTCGTACATCGACGCTGTGCTGCCGCTCGTGCCCCGATACGGCGCCTCGGGCTTCGTCGTGCGCCCCCGCTGGGCCGACTATCAGGTGCGCTACGGCTACACCGGCCTTGAAGACACCCGCGTCACCGCCTTCGTCTTTGGCTTCTCCGACAAGCTGCTCGTGGGCAGCGACGACGGCGTCGCCCAAGGCACCGACCAAGACACCCAAGACGACTTCGCCGTCAACTACTGGTCGCAGCGGGCCCTGGTCACCGTCGAGCACCGCTTCTCCGACAAGCTCACCGCGAAGATCACCCCGGCCTTTGGCTGGGACTACACTTACCTCGGCTCGGGACAGTCCCTCCAGATCACCCAAGATCAGTGGATCTGGCAGGTTCGTGGTGAGGCCGTGTGGCGGCCCCACCCCACCATCGAGGTCATCCCGGGCATCGACTGGCTGTGGGGCGGCGCCACCTTTGAGTTCGGCCTGCCGTTCAACCCCAACTCGCTGGTGGAGTACGACCCCCTCGCCGAGCGTGAAGACTACACCCTGAGCGGCAAAGGCCAGGCCCGAAGCCCCGACGTCTACCTCAAGGCCAACTGGCGCCCGTTCAAGGATCCCGAGCGCCTGCTCATCACCCCGGGCCTTCGTGTCACCCCGGTGCGTATCGTCGATGAGCTCGACACGATCTCCTTCGACCCCCGGGTCATCGCCCGGGCCAAGGTGGTCAAAGGCGGCTTCGTGAAGGCCGCCACGGGCATCTACAGCCAGCCGCCCCAGTCCTTTGAGGCCTACCACCCCAACCCCGACATCCGCACGGAGCTGGTCAACGAGCGCGCCTGGACGTCCACCCTAGGCTACGAGCAGCAGCTCACCCAAGGGCTCAGCGTTGAGCTGGAGGTCTTCACCAAAGACCTCGACAACCTCATCGTCTCCAACCGTGAGCTGCAGAGCCTCTCCACCGACCAGTTCAACACCAACGAGGGCGTCGGTCGGGTGAAGGGCCTGGAGTTTATGCTGCGCCAAGCCGCGATCAACCAGACCTTCGGCTGGGTGAGCTACACCCTCTCCAAGAGCGAGCGCCGCGACTACCCCGACTCCGAGTGGGTGCTCTTCGACTTCGACCAGACCCACATCCTCACCGTCGTCGGCGGCTACAAGCTGCCCTACGGCATCGAGGCCAGCGGCCGCTTCCAGTACGTCACCGGCAACCCCTACACCCCCTACGCCGGGGGCGTCTACGACATCGACCAGGACTTCTACTCCGCGTTCAGCTCCGGCGACACCAACAGCGAGCGCCTGCCGTCGTTCGTCGCCCTAGACCTGCGCATCGACAAGGCCTGGACCTTCAAGCAGTGGCGCATGAACACCTACGTTGACTTCTTGAACGCCTACCGCGGGGTCAACCCCGAGTTCGTTCAGTACAACTACGACTACACCGAGTCCGCCTACATCCGCGGGCTGCCGTTCATCCCGTCGCCGGGCGTCAACATCGAGGTGTTCCTGTGATGCCTTTTGCCCTGCTGATGCTCTCGGGCTGCCTCACCCAGAGCTTGAGCCCCGCCTGGTTCATCGACCGCACCCGCCTGCTCGCCGTGCGCGCCGAGCCCGCCGAGCCCCGCCCCGGCGACCTCGTCACCTTCACCTCCTTGGCCGTCGATCCCGCCCAGGACCTCCTCATCGTCTGGACCGGCTGCGTGCTGGAGTCGTCCTCCAGCTTCGGCTGCGACACCACAGATCCCGACGCGATCAGCCTCTTGGGCGTAGAGCCGCTCCTCCCGCCGAGCCTCCAGGTGCCCGCCGACCTCCTCGACGATCTGCCGGAAGAGGATCGTGACGAGGGCAAAAACTACTTCCTCACGCTGTCCGCCTTGCCTGGCGACACCGACCTGAGCGCCATCGAGGAGCTTGACCAGGACGATCTCTTAGAGCTCGGCATCAAGCGTCTGCCCGTCTCTGAGAGCACCACGGCGAACCACAACCCTGAGATCCGCCAGCTCCTCATCGACGGCGTGATCGAGGTGTTGCCCGGCGGCGTGCTCACGGTCCAGCGTGGGCAGACCTACTCCATCGAGCCGATCCTCAATGAGGACGCCATCGAGGCCTACGAGTACATCACCTCAGACGGCGTCACCGAGCCCCGCGTCGAGGAGCCCTACTTCACCTTCTACGCGACCGACGGATCCTACGTCGTGGACTACTCGCTCTATCCCTACGGCGCCGTGGACTGGACCGCCCCCGTTGATCCCCTGGCCGACACGCTCACGATCTGGTCGGTCGTGCGAGATCGCCGGGGGGGCATGGGCTGGTTCACGCTCACCGTTGAGGTCGCAGGGTGAGGCCCCGCGGGCGATCTGCGCCTTCGCGCTTGGTGATCACTTTGGTCGCTAGGCCCGCTCCGATGCGAAAAACGGCCACCCTCGGCGCAGAAGTTCGCGGTTCGCTTGACACTCTGGCCTGGATCCGGCTAACCGTGCGCCCTTGCCCTGCGTGTCCTTGACACGCCCGTGACAAGGACGCGCCAAGCCTACGCTCGGCGCTTGTGCTATCCTTCCGCGTCTATGCGAACGCACCTCCCCCACTGCTGCCGCCCGTCAAGCCCGGAGAAGCGAGCGATGATGTCCCTGTCCAACTCGGCTCAAGCGAAGCTCGCTGGGGTCCTCAACGGCGCCCTGCTCGTCGTCGCGGCCCTCATGTCCCCGAGCGCCCTCGCGAAGACTCCCGCTCAAGAGGCCCTTGAGCAGGTGCGAGCCACCGACGCCACCAAGGACGTCGTGCAGAACCGCTTCTTCCTCAAAGAAGAGCGCCTTGAGATCGCCCCGGTCCTCGGCGTCGTGCCGAACAACCCGATGGTGCAGCGTTACGTCGGCGGCGTGCTCGTGGGGTACCACCTCTCCGAGACCCTCTCGATGGGCGGCACGCTGCTCTACTCGCCCGACCTCGGCGAGGCCGACCTCAAGGATCTCGCGAACACCTTGGTGGTCATCGCCCACACCTCCACCGACAACACCGACTTCCAGCAGCCCCTCGACAAGATGGTGCTCGGCGCCACCTTCTCGGCGAACTGGGCCCCGGTGTACGGCAAGATCAACCTCGTCGGCGCGAAGGTCGTCAACTTCGACTTCTACGGCACCGCCGGCGTCGGCATGTTGACCCTCGCCGAGTACTACGCCCAGTGGGACGACGACCTCGACGCCCAAGGCGTGTACCCTCCGGTCTCCTTGGGCACGAAGAAGCCCCTCGTCGAGCCGACGCTGAACCTCGGCATCGGCATGGACTTCTTCCTCAACCAGTCCGTCGCGCTCAAGCTCGACGCGCGCTCCTTCCTCTACGTGGGTCGTGAGCCCGACTACACGCCTCTGGATGACAGCGACGCCCAAGAGAACCGCGTGTACAACAACTTCTTGGCGTCGGTGGGATTGTCCATGTACTTCCCCACCATGAAGCCCCGCGTCACGAACTTCTGAGCCCCGATTTAGGAGGATGTCCACCATGCGACTGATCTCACGGTCCCTGGCGTTGCTCACGCTCTCCACCTTCGGCGGGCTCGCCATCGCCGCGGAGCCCGTTGACGCGGGCGCAGCGGACGCGGATCTGGCCCTCGACGCCTTGGCTCAAGACGAAGACGAGGAGCCGGCTGAGGACGACGACCTCGACGACATCCTCGGCGGCCCCCGCGAGGAGACCGTCTCCGAGGAACAAAAGGCCCTCAGAGACGGGGACATCGACGACCGCGTCGGCGTGAAGGCCGAGAACGTCATCGAGGACGAGGCCACAGAGGAGATCAAGCGGCTCATCAAGGTGGTGCCGCCCAAGACCTTCCTCAAGCTCGGCCGTTTTGAGGCGGTGCCCAACGTCGGCTTCGTCACGAACGACCCCTTCCTCAACCGCTACATGATCGGCGTCGGCCTCGGCTACCACCTCACCGAGATCTTCGCGATCGAGGGCAACCTCGCCTACTCCCCCGACCTGGGTCGCGGCGACTGGAAGCCCATCACCGAGCAGCTCGTCGACAAGAACCACGTCTCCCCCGACATCTCCAAGCTGCAGCTCGTCGCCAACGGCACGTTCTTGTTCTCGCCGATCTACGGAAAGGTCGCGCTGAACGGCAACCGCATCATCAACTTCGACATCTACGGCGCCTTCGGCATGGGCGTGACCCAGACGGTGGACGACCTAGATGCCCTCCAGGCCGAAGGCGAAGAGATCGCCATCGCGACGGAGGTGCAGTTCCACTCCACGAGCAACTTCGGCGGCGGCGCCCGCGTCGTCTTCAACGAGACGGTCTGCGTGCGTGTGGATGGCCGGTCCCTCATCTACATTGAGACGGTGAACTCCACGACCCTGGAGATGAAGAACAACTTCATCCTCTCCGGCGGCGTGGGCTTCTTCTTCCCCTCGATGGACTCTCTGGACAAGTAAGAACGCGGGCCTGGCCCTCGGAGCATCCCCATGAAGACCTCGCTCTTCGTCCGTGCTGGCGTGTTCAGCCTCGCGCTGCTCTCCTCATCCCCCGCCTGGGCGCTCTCTTGTGACGAGATCATGAACATGGTCAACGTCAACGTGCCCGCCAACATCATCGTGCAGACGATGGAGAGCAGCGGCGAGGTGTTCACCAGCGACGCCGTGCGCTGCCTCGTCAACAACGCGGCTCCCAAAGAGATCGTCGACACCGCCAAGAAGATGTCGGCCAGCGCCCAGCCCGCCGACACCGAGATCGTCCGCGAGGACGAGCCCGAGGTCAAGAAGCCCGCGGGCGGCGGTGGCGACACCTCCTTCGAGGACGAGGAGCGCATCGGCGAGAAGCGCACCAAGAAGGACTCCTTCGAGGATCTGCCCGAGGAGGGCGAAGAGAAGCGCACCTCCAAGGACGGCTGCGGTCGCCAGATCGAGGAGGCCGTCGATCTCTACAAGGCCGCGAAGCCCTTGGCCTCGTCCAAGGTGCTGTTCGATCTCGCCGAGGGCGGCACCTGCCCCAACGACGCCTCGGAGATCTACTACTACCTGGGCCGCAGCCTCTATGAGCTGCAGATGTACCACTCCGCCCAGTACTACTTCATGCAGGTCGTCAAGAAGGGGCCCTCCGACCGCTTCTTTGACTACGCCTTGCCCAAGGTCGTCGCCATCGCGCGCCTCACCGGCGACGACTCCGAGCTCCTGCGCATCGTGCACAAGATCCCGCCCGATGAGTACCCCCGCGCCGCGAAGAACTACCTCAACTACCTCATGGGCGTGCGCCTCTACGACGAGGACAACCTCAACGAGGCCCGTCGTTACTTCGCCCAGATCTCCACGAAGTCCGGCGACCTCTACCTCAAGTCCAAGTACTTTGAGGGCGTCATCTTCAACCGCACCGGCAAGCTCAAGTCCGCGGTGAAGGCCTTCGGTGACGTCGTTCGTGACGCCAAGAACGTCGACATCTACACCGAACAAGAGCTCGCCGAGGTCCAGGCTCTTGAGGACCTCGCGCTGATCAACGTCGCGCGCATCTACTACGGCATCCAGCGCTTCGACGAGTCGAGCCGCTACTACAGCCTCGTGCCTCGCAGCTCCGACTACTGGCCCCAAGCCCTCTTTGAGGCGGCCTGGGCCAACTTCATGCAGAACGACCTCAACCTGACCTTGGGTCAGGTGCTCACGGTGCACTCGCCCTTCTACGCTGAAGACGAGTTCATCCCCGAGGCCACCATCCTGCGCGCGCTGACCTTCTTCAACCTGTGCGAGTACAACCAGGTGGAGCGGGAGCTTCTGGCCTTTGAGGCCAAGGCCAAGCCGATGCAGGACGAGCTGAAGGACTTCGTGAAGCAGTACAGCACCTCTGAAGGCAAAAAGCTCGCGGACCAAGCCTTCGACGCCTACTTCGGCGGCGTGAAGAAAGAGACGGTGCTGCCCAAGTCGATGTTCTTGCGCTTCCTCCGGAACCAAGACCTCCTGGCGTTGGTCAAGCATCTGCAAATGATGGAAGACGAAGAGAAGCTCATCAACGCCCAGAAGTCGCTGTGGCTCGACAGCGTCGGCGCTCACCTCAAGACCGTCTTTGAGGAAGACCGTCGCCGCTACAAGCAGCGCGCGGGCTTGGTGATGCTCTCTGAGATGGCCCGGATGTCGAACTACCTGGGCGACCTGCTCACCCAGTCCCAGATCATCCGCTTCGAGGTCGTCTCCGCCCAGCGCAGCGACTACCAGTACAAGGTCGCGAACACCGACCTCGCGGAGACCACCAACCGCGATCAGGTCGACTTCGCCACTGACGTGAACTTCATCTTCTGGCCCTTCAACGGCGAGTTCTGGGTGGATGAGCTCGGCTTCTACTACTACACCGAGCAGGGCTCTTGTAAGTAGTCGCCGCCATCCCATCCTCCATCCGTTCGTGACCCTGTGCCCCCGGCGCCCCGAGGAGTTCCTCGCTTATGTCGTCTCTCCGCCCCCTAATGCTGCCCATCACGCTGGCTCTCCTCGGCGTGACCACCTTCGGTGACGCGGCCTACGCCCAGGATGACCGCGACGCTCGTGAGGAGCGCCGCGTCCTCAAGGCCAATGATGTGGACGAGGCCGCGGGCCTCTCTGAAGAGTACCGCCGCCTCGCTCGGCAGAAGCGCCAAGAAGAGATGGAGTTCGCTCGGCAGCTCCTCTCGGGCGACACCATCCAGGGTGAGTCCCGCGCTGAGCTGATGCTTCGCCTCGCGGACCTCTACTTTGAGGAGGGCCGCGACATCTACCTCACGGAGATGGCCGCGTACCAGACCGAGGTCGACCGCTGCTACAACGACAAGGCCTGCGACCCGACGGCGCTGAAGGCGAACAACACCGAGTCGCGGAAGTGGCAAGACAAGAGCATCAAGCTCTACAAGCAGATCCTCAGCAGCTACTCGACCTTCGCCCGCGCTGACGAGGCCACGTTCTACCTCGCCTCCGCCCTCAAGGACACGGGCCAGCCCAAAGAGGCCCTCGACCAGTTCACGCACCTGGTCAAGACCTACCCCGAGTCCCAGTACGTCCCCGACGCCTACGTGCAGATCGGTGAGCACTACTTCGACGAGAACAACGCCTACAAGGCGCTCCTCGCGTACCAGAAGGCCACGGCCTACCGCGACAGCAAGATGTACGGCTTCGCGCTGTACAAGCTCGCGTGGTGCTACTACAACGTCGGCGAGTACCGCAAGGCCATCGACACGATGAAGTCCGTGGTGAAGTACTCCACGGCGGCCCAGCAGGCGGGAGGCACCGGCAAGTCGAACCTCCAGCTCCAAGAGGAGGCCTTCCGTGACCTCGTGCGTTTCTTCGCCGACGCGGGCGAGATGGACGAGGCGTATGAGTACTTCAAGAGCCTGGGCAAGACCGACCTCATCCGGGACATGCTCAAGCGCCTCGCGAGCACCTACTTTGAGCAGGGCAAGTTTGAGGACTGCATCCAGACCTACCGCCGCCTGATCGCTGAGGATCCCAACGCCCCCGGCGCCCCGGACTACCAGAACGAGATCATCCAGGCGTACCGCAAGATCGGCAAAAAAGAGGACACCCTCGCCGAGATCGACAAGCTCCGCCGCACCTACGGCAAGACCTCCGCTTGGGCTCGCGCCAACGCGACGAACCAAGACGCGATCAACGAGGCCATGCGGTTCATCGAGAAGAACCTGCGCTCGGTGGCCTTGGACTACCACGCCGAGGCCAAGAAGCTCGGCACGGGCGCCAACGCCCGCAAGACCTACGACCTCGCGTACTCGGCCTACTCCACCTACGTCGAGGAGTTCCCCGCCGGTGAGCACGCCTATGAGATGCGCTACGCCTTCGGCGAGCTCCTCTACACGCTCAAGAAGTTCGACGAGGCCTATGTCCAGTACATGGAGGTCGTGAAGATCGACGCCAAGGGCCAGCACTCCATGTTCTGTGCGGAGTCCGCCATCTTCGCCGCCAAAGAGATGGTCAAGGTCGAAGAGAAGGAGGGCAAGGTCCAGAAGGCCGACGCCAAGAACAAGACCGCCATCCTCACCATGACCGATTGGGAGCAGAAGCAGCTCGTCGCGCTCGACCAGTACGCCAAGCTCTACCCGCAGTCCGACAAGACCATCGGCGTCATCTACCAAGGCCGGCTACCTGTTCTACAACAAGAACATGTTCAAGGAGGCCTCCGAGCGCTTCCGTACCGTCATCGCGATGAACCCCAAGTCCAAAGACGCGATGACGGCCGCAAACCTCATCTTGGACTCCTTGAACCTCATCGAGGACTGGTCCACCCTCAAAGAGGTCGCCAAGGCCTTCTACGACCAGCCCAACCTCGGCGACACCGCGTTTAAGAAGGAGCTCTACTCGGTCTACGAGCGCTCCTCCTTCAAGCTCATCGAGGAGACCTACAAGAAGGACAGCGACCAGGCCAAGGCCGCCAACGCCTTCATGGCCTTCTACAACGAGTTCCCCGCCTCTGAGGTCGGCGATCTCGCGCTGAACAACGCCGCGGCCTACTACTACAACCTCAAGCAGCGCGCCGAGGCCATGCAGGCCCGCATCTTGCTGATTGAGAAGTTCCCCAAGTCCAAGTACTACAAAGACCAGGTCGGGCTCTTGGGCTTCGACTACGAGTCCATGGGCAACTTCGCTGAGGCCGCGAACTGGTACGAGAAGCTCTTCGCGCTGGACAAGGACCACGCCAACGCCTCGGACGCCATCTACTCCGCGGCGCTCTTCCGCCGCGCCTTGGGTGAGTCCGACAAGGCGGTCAACAACTTCCGCCAGTACATCGCCGCCTACCCCACCAAAGACAACGTCCAGCAGGTCCGCCTCGACATCGCCAAGATCTTCGAGGACACCCAGAAGTGGGACCAGGCCGCCGCCACCTACCTCGACTTCTACTCCCAGAAGGACACCTCGGGCATCTCCCCCGACCTCCTCATCTACGCCCGGCTCCGTTACGGCAAGTGCCTCGTCGCCCAGGGCCAAGGCCCCAAGGCTGAGAAGCACTACCAAGAGTCCGTCGAGTGGTTCAAGAAGGCCAAGGCCTCGGGCACGGCCTTCACCTCCGGCGTCGAGTTCGTCGCCGAGATGATGTTTGTCCTCGCTGAGAAGCAGTTCAACGAGTTCTCCGCCATGGAGGTCAGCGGGCCCAAGTCCAAGGTCTCCCGCGCTCAAGAGGACAAGGCCCTCACAGACTCGCTGTTCAAGAAGGCCAAGGCCCTGCAGGCCATCGAGTCCACCTACGCCGACATCATCAACACCGGCGCCGGTGAGTGGGGTCTCGCCGCCCTCGTCCGGCTCGGTCAGGCCTATGAGAACTTTGGGCAGTCGCTGCTCAAGTCCTACGTGCCGTCTTACCTCACCGAAGATCAGCGTGAGCTCTACACGATGACCTTGGAGGACAAGGCCTATCCCCAGACCGAGAAGGCCGTCGCCGCCTACGACACGGCGCTGACCAAGTCTTACGAGCTGAACCTCTACAACGACAACACCGCGTTCGCGACCCGCAGGCTCGGTGAGCTTCGCCCCGATGACTACCCTGGCCTTGAGGAAGAGCTCCTCAAGCCGGCGTACATCTCCGCCGCGCAGAAGTCCACCACCTTCGAGACCGATCTCTGAGCCGAGCGTCGAGGAGCCCCCCAATGACCCTTCGTTCTATCAGCACTGTCCTCGCGCTCATCATCGGCGTGACCGTCACCCCCGGCTGCGGCCCCAAAAAGGTCGAGCCCGAGGTCACGGTGGACGAGAGCACCATCACCGATCCCCTCTTCTTCGCGAAGCGGGGCGTCACCAAGCTCCAGGCGGCCACGCCGGACTACCAAGGCGCGTACACCGACTTTGAGCGGGCGACCACCTTGGACCCAAACAACGCCAAGATCCAGTACAACGCTGGCTGGACGGCGGAGCGTCTGGGCAACAAGTCCGGCGCTGAGAAGCACTACCGCGCCGCGTTGGCCAGCAAGGCCGACTACACGAGCGCGCTGGTGAACCTCGCCACCATCCTTGGCGCCGACAAACGGTACGACGAGGCGATCACCCTCTACAAGACGTATTTAGAGGCCAAGCCCGACGACCTGGAGATCAAGAACAGCCTCGCCGAGACGTACAACCGCGCGGGTCGGTTTGACGACGCCATCGCCGAGGCCCAGTCGGTCTTGCAGAAGAACCCCGAGGACGTCGCGGCTTACCGCAACCTCTCTCGCGCGTACTTCGACAAGGGTGAGCTCGCCATGAGCCAGCTCTGCGCCGAGAAGGCGAAGACGCTGAACGAGGGCGACCCGGGCATCTACAACAACATCGGCGTCACCTACCTGCAGCAGGGCAACCTCCCCGCCGCCATCGACGCCTTCAAGACCGCCATTCGGCTCGACGCCGACCACGTCGAGGCCAACCTCAACCTGGGCTACGTCGCGCTGAACTCCGGCGACTACGTCCAGGCCAAGACCTGCTTCTCCGCGGTGAGCACGTCGAACCCCGAGAACGTCGACGCGCTCTTGGGCCTCGCCGTCGCCCTTCGTGGCACGAAGGAGCTTGAGGAGTCGAACAAGGTCTACGAGCGCATCATGGCGCTTGACCCCACGAACGACCTCGTCTACTTCAACGCCGCCACGCTGCACGAGAAGTACACGAAGGACTACAAAGCCGCGCTCAAGATGCTGGAGCAGTACAAGACCGTGAACGAGGGCAAGATCGGCCCCAACCACGAGGTCTTCGCCCGCATGGAGCGCGTCAAGCAGTCCCAGATCGAGGAGGACAAGCGCGTCGCCGAGGCCGCCGCCAAGGCCAAGGCCGCCGAGGACCGCAAGAAGGCCCAGATGGCCCAGCTTGAGGAGCTCAAGAAGCGCGTCGCGGGCTTCAACCAGAAGCTCACCGCCGCGTCTTGCCCCGCCGTCGCCGAGATGGGCATGCTTGAGGACTTCAAGATGGTCGTCGAGCAGGCCGAGACGGTGATCACCTCTGAGGAGTTCTCGATGGCCGGTGACATGATCACCTTCATCGACTCCATGGAGCCCACCCTCGCTGAGCTCATCCCGATGTGTGGTGACGCAGGCGGCGCTCCGGCGCCGGCTCCGGCCCCCGCGCCTGAGACGCCTCCGGCTCCGGCCCCCGCGCCGCAGTGAGGCCTCGCGGCTGAGCGCGCTCAGAGCGCCAACCAAGAGACGGCCCCCGGTGATCCTGGGGGCCGTTTTTTATTCCTTGAAGCCGAACGCCGTCGGGAACCTCGTCGGGGAGATCGTGTCAAGTCTGCGTCAAGGGCGCCCCGTCGTCGGCGCTCTTGACCCCGCTCGCGCACCCCTGAGCCCCCCCCTGAGCCCACACAGACTCCATGGAGCCACAAGGCTCTCGGGCCGCGCTCTGCCTCAATCCTAGGAGCCCCCATGAGCCGCCCCCGCGCCGCCCTGTTCGCCCTCTTTGTGCTGTGTTCAAACAGTCCAGACGCCTTCGCCCAAGACGATCGGGCCGCGCGGGAGGAGCGCCGGGCGCTCCGCGTCGAGGACGTCGGAGAAGGCGCCGCGAACGAGGCGCTTCAAGCCCAGGCGCGAGAGGCGCACCTCAAAGAGATGGCGTTCGCCCGGCAGCTTCTGGCGTCGGCGGACCTGCCGCAAGAGACCCGGGCGGACCTCACCTTACGCCTCGCCGAGCTGACCTTAGAGGAGAGCCGTTATTGGCTCGACGTTGAGATGGCGACGTTTGAGGAGGCCCAGACCACCTGCGAGCGCTCCCCCGGCTGTGAGCCCAGCGAGCTAAAGCCCGACCACGCCGAGTCTCGGCGCTGGCAACGTCAGAGCGTGCGGCTCTGTGAGGAGCTGCTCAAGAGCGCTCCCAACTACGCCCGCGCCGATGAGGTGTTGTACCTCCTGGGCATCACCCACATGGCGCTCGGTGAGGTCGAAGGCACGCTCAAGCACCTCACGGCCTTGGTGAAGACCCACCCCAGCTCACCCCGCGCCCCCGACGCCTATGTGCTGCTCGGCGAGCACTATTTCGACGCCGGGAACCCACACAAAGCGGCGCTCGCGTACAGCAAAGTGCTCGCCTGGCCCGACCATCCGCTTTACCCCTTCGCCGTCTACAAGCTCGCGTGGTGTGACTACAACGTCGGCGAGCACCGCAAAGCGATCGACGGCATGAAACGGGTCGTCAACTTGAGCGGCGGGGGTGAGACGACGGCGCTGCGGGACGAGGCCCTGGTGGACCTCGTGCGTTTTTTCGCCGACGCGGGGGAGCTCGACGAGGCCATCGTTTATTACAAGAGCCTCGGTGAGGAGGACCGAATCAGCGACCTCTTGGGCCGCCTCGCGCAGATGTACGTCGAGCAGGGGAAATTGGAGGAGGCGGTGCTCACCTACCGCCGCCTGATCGCTGAGGATCCCAACGCCCCCGGCGCCCCGGAAACCCAGAACGAGATCATCCAGGCGTACCGCAAGATCGGCAAAAAAGAGGACACCCTCGCCGAGATCGACAAGCTCCGCCGCACCTACGGCAAGACCTCGGCTTGGGCTCGCGCCAACGCGACGAACCAAGACGCGATCCACTCGGCCATGCGGTTCATCGAGAAGAACCTGCGCTCGGTGGCCTTGGACTACCACGCCGAGGCCAAGAAGCTCGGCACGGGCGCCAACGCCCGCAAGACGTATGACCTCGCGTACTCGGCTTACTCCACCTACGTCGAGGAGTTCCCCGCCGGTGAGCACGCCTATGAGATGCGCTACGCCTTCGGCGAGCTCCTCTACACGCTCAAGAAGTTCGACGAGGCCTATGTCCAGTACATGGAGGTCGTGAAGATCGACGCCAAGGGCCAGCACTCCATGTTCTGTGCTGAGTCCGCCATCTTCGCCGCCAAAGAGATGGTCAAGGTCGAAGAGAAGGAGGGCAAGGTCCAGAAGGCCGACGCCAAGAACAAGACCGCCATCCTCACCATGACCGATTGGGAGCAGAAGCAGCTCGTCGCGCTGGACCAGTACGCCAAGCTCTACCCGCAGTCCGACAAGACCATCGGCGTCATCTACCAGGCCGGCTACCTGTTCTACAACAAGAACATGTTCAAGGAGGCCTCCGAGCGCTTCCGTACCGTCATCGCGATGAACCCCAAGTCCAAAGACGCGATGACGGCCGCCAACCTCATCTTGGACTCGTTGAACCTCATCGAGGACTGGTCCACCCTCAAAGAGGTCGCCAAGGCCTTCTACGACCAGCCAAACCTCGGCGACACCGCCTTTAAGAAGGGCTCTACTCGGTCTACGAGCGCTCCTCCTTCAAGCTCATCGAGGAGACAACCAAGAAGGACAGCGACCAGGCCAAGGCCGCCAACGCCTTCATGGCCTTCTACAACGAGTTCCCCGCCTCCGAGGTCGGCGATCTCGCGCTCAACAACGCCGCCGCCTACTACTACAACCTCAAGCAGCGCGCTGAGGCCATGCAGGCCCGCATCTTGCTGATTGAGAAGTTCCCCAAGTCCAAGTACTACAAGGATCAGGTCGGCCTCCTCGGCTTCGACTACGAGTCCATGGGCAACTTCGCCGAGGCCGCCAACTGGTACGAGAAGCTCTTCGCGCTCGACAAAGACCACGCCAACGCCTCGGACGCCATCTACTCCGCCGCGCTCTTCCGCCGCGCCTTGGGTGAGTCCGACAAGGCGGTCAACAACTTCCGCCAGTACATCGCCGCCTACCCCACCAAAGACAACGTCCAGCAGGTCCGCCTCGACATCGCCAAGATCTTCGAGGACACCCAGAAGTGGGACCAGGCCGCCGCTACGTACCTCGACTTCTACTCCCAGAAGGACACCTCGGGCATCTCCCCTGACCTCCTCATCTACGCGCGCCTCCGCTACGGCAAGTGCCTCGTCGCCCAGGGCCAAGGCCCCAAGGCTGAGAAGCACTACCAGGAGTCCGTCGAGTGGTTCAAGAAGGCCAAGGCCTCGGGCACGGCCTTCACCTCGGGCGTCGAGTTCGTCGCTGAGATGATGTTTGTCCTCGCCGAGAAGCAGTTCAACGAGTTCTCCGCCATGGAGGTCAGCGGGCCCAAGTCCAAGGTCTCCCGCGCTCAAGAGGACAAGGCGCTCACCGACTCGCTGTTCAAGAAGGCCAAGGCCCTCCAGGCCATCGAGGTCACTTACTCCGACATCATCAACACCGGCGCCGGTGAGTGGGGTCTCGCCGCCCTCGTCCGGCTCGGTCAGGCCTATGAGAACTTTGGGCAGGCGATCCTGAGCTCCTACGTCCCGAGCTACCTGACGGAGGACCAGCGGGCGCTCTACGCCATGGCCCTGGAGGACAAGGCCTGGGCCCAGCGCCAGAAGGCCGCGGACAGCTACCGCCTCGCGCTCACCCAAGCGTGGAAGCTCGGCTTGTACACGCCGATGACGCGCTTGGCGACGGAGCGCCTCGGCGCCTTACGCCCGGAGGAGCTGCCGCCCTTGGAGGAGTCGATCCTGGAGCCGGGCTACCTCAGCGCCCAGGATCGCCGGGCCGACTTTGAGCGCACGCTCTGAGCGAGGCTCGGCGACAGCACCCAAAATGAGATGAAGGAGGGCCCCGATCAGGGTCCTCCTCTTTTTTGGCCGCGATCGTTCAGCCGATATTGACTATCACTTTCAACAAGGTGATGACATCCACGCCTCTCCTGAGTTATCCTGCGACTCGTCCGATATTGAAAGTCAATATCAACATGAGCCCCGCTGGAGTGACCCCATGTTCCCCTCTCGCCGCCTTCTGCTGCTCTCCTTCCTCCTCGTCGCCTGCAAAGGCGAAGACGCGGTCGTGGACGACACCGGCGCGCCGGCCGACGACACCAGCGGCGGCGACGACAGCGCCACCGACACCAACCCCAGCGTCGTGCCCGACACCTACAGCTTCGTGAGCGCCTTCGGCGGCGGCAGCTCCGTGGGCTACGACGGGCAGACCTTCCGCCACCTGCTCATCGAGGACATGAAGGCCCAGCTCAGCGGGCTCACCGGGCGCATCGACGACGGCGAGCTGTTCCCCGTCTCCGGCGACATCGAGGCCGAGCTCAACTTCTACTTTGAGTTCGACTCCGACACCTCGGGCCTCGTCCCGCACCAGAAGTCCACGAGCGCCGACGCGCTGCAGACCACCTACGATGAGGTCTCCAGCGGCAAAGACCTCATCGGCAAGATCGCCGGGAACGACGCCGTAGGCCAGCACAAGGACTGGTCCAACGGCCTCGTCGGCTGGGACATCGAGGGCGACGACAGCCCCGAGCGCCTCGTGCGCGCCTGGTTCGCCGCCATCGACGCCGCCGCCGTGGCCCGGGCCAACGGCGACGTGCCCCTGGACCCCCGCGGCCAGCCGATCACCAAGGTGTTCCTCGACGCCCAAGGCCGCGACCACCAGCAGCTCTTGGAGAAGTTTCTCCGCGGCGCCGTGGCCTTCTCCCAAGGTGCGGACGACTACCTCGACGACGACCTAGAGGGCAAAGGCCTCAACGCCGACCACGTCGTCGCTGAAGAGGGCAAGCCCTGGACGGCCTTGGAGCACGCCTGGGACGAGGGCTTCGGCTACTTCGGCGCCAGCGTCGCCTATGGCTCGCTCACCGACGATCAGATCGCCGCCGGGGACCACGACGCCAACCAGGACGGCAAGATCGACCTCTTGACCGAGGTGAGCTGGGGCCACTCGGGCAACGCCGCCAAGCGTGATCTGGGCGCTGGCGCCACCGCGCCCACGGACTACACCGCTGAGGCCTGGGCGGGCTTCGCCGGGGGCCGGGCGCTTCTGGCAGAGACCGCCGGGCAGGGCCTCAGCGCCGATCAGCTCGCCGAGCTCAAGGCCCACCGCGATCAGGCCGTGCTCGCCTGGGAGAAGGCCATCGCCGCCTCGGTGGTGCACTACATCAACGCCGTGCTCGCCGACATGGCGCTCATGGACACCGAGGCCTACAGCTTCGCCGACCACGCCAAACACTGGTCGGAGGGCAAAGGGTTCGCCTTGGCGTTTCAGTTCAACCCCCGCTCGCCCCTGAGCGACGCGGACTTCGCCACGCTGCACAGCCTGCTGGGTGAGGCCCCGGCCTTAGAGTCCGCCGACGCTGAGGCCCGCGCGGCCTACGCCGACGGCCTCCGCGCCGCGCGTCAGCTCTTGGGCGAGACCTACGGCTTCGCGGCCGAGAACCTCGGAGATTCAAATGGTGACGGAGGCTGGTGATCGCCGCTCGTGGCTGGTGCTGGCTGGGCTGACCGCCCTCGCCGCGTTTCAGCCTCTGGGCTGTGAGCAGAAGGGCAAAGGTGACTCCGCCCTCGGCGCGTCGCTCAGCGCGCTCTTGGAGAGCGCCGGTCCCAACGTGATCGTGCCCGCCTTGGCGGACGCCGAGGCCAAGGCGCTGGCGCTGGACGAGGCCCTGGCGCGGTTAGAGGCCACGCTGACCGCCGGAGACGACCCCGCCGCCGACCAGCTCGCCGCGCAAGAGGCCTGGCGCGCGGTGATGTCGAGCTGGCAGCGTGTGGAGCTGATGCAGCTCGGGCCCCTGGGCTCGTCTCTGACCGCGCTCGGCGGCGAAGACCTGCGCGACGAGGTCTACTCGTGGCCGAGCGTGAACCCCTGCCGCGTGGACCAGGTCACCGCCGATGGCAGCTACGCCAAAGACACCTTCTTCACCGAGAGCCTCGTGAACACCACGGGCCTCGACGCCCTGGAGCACCTGCTCTTCGCCGCCGCCGAGAACGTCTGCCCGGCGCAGGTGACGCCGAACGCCGACGGCGCCTGGGAGGCCCTGGGCCCGGACGAGGTCGCGCGCCGCCGCGTCGATTACGCCCGCGTGCTCACCGCCGGGGTGCTCACCGCGCTCGACGACGCCCAGGCCCGTTTTGTGGACGACGGCTTCTCGAAGGCCCTCGCCCTGGACGACCCAAACACCCCCTACGAGAGCGAGCAGCAGGCGCTGAACGCCGTCTACGACGCGCTCTTTTACCTAGAGCTCAGCACCAAAGACAAGAAGCTCGCCACGCCCCTTGGCCTACGCGACTGCGGCGAGACGATCTGCCCCGATGACCTGGAGCACCTGCCCAGCGGCTTCGGCGGCCCGGCCATCGCCGCGAACCTCGCCGGGTTCCGCGCCTTGTACACCGGCCAAGACGGCCCAGGCGTGGACGATCTGCTGGTTGAGCTGGGCCACGGCGAGGTGAACGACGCGGTGATCGCCGGGCTCAACGACGCCGACGCCGCCGTCGCCGCCCTGGGCGACACGCCGCTCGCGGAGCTGCTCGTGAATGAGCCCGAGAAGGTGCTCGCCGCCCACGACGCGGTGAAGGTGGTCACCGATCTGCTCAAGGGCGACGTCGCGACGCTGTTGGCCCTGCAGATCCCCGCCGAGGCCGCTGGCGACAACGACTGATCGAGGCAAAGTGTGGCCACGCCGCCCCTGGAGCACCTGGTGAGCCTGCTCCTCGCGCCGTTCACCGACGCGGGGAGCCGCACGTTCTGGCCGGGCCTCGCGCTCACGGCCCTCGTCGCCGCTTGGTTCGCCAGAGTTCAGCCTTGGAGGGCGTCGTGGACGCAGCTTCTGGCCCTCACGAGGCACCCCTCGACCCGCCTGGACGTGCAGCTCCTCCTCGCGCGGCAGCTCCTTCGTGGCCTCCGCGGCGTGGCGGCCACGGGCGGCGCCTTCGCCGTCGCGGCTTGGATCGTGCTGCGTCTGGACCACAGCCTCGGCGCGCCGACGCCCCTCACCCTCTCCCCCGCCCTCCTGGCCGTCGTCTACAGCCTCACCTTGTTCATCGCCTGGGACGCCAGCCGCTTCGCCGCCCACTGGCTGATGCACAAGCTCCCGTTCTTGTGGGCGTTCCATCAGGTTCACCACTCCGCCGAGCGCCTGAGCCCCCTCACCTTTCACCGCGTTCACCCCGTCGAGTCGTTGATCTACGACCTGCGCGGGGCGCTCACCACGGGCGCCGTCGCGGGGCTGTTCTTCTGGCTCACCCGGGGCCAGGCCGAGGCGCTGACGCTGTTGGGCGTGCCGGCCTTGGGCCTCGCCTTGAACGTGTTGACCGGCAACCTGCGCCACTCCGAGCTGTGGGTGCGTTTCCCGCCCGCCGTCGAGGGCTGGCTGATGAGCCCCGCCCAGCACCAGCTTCACCACAGCGCCGCGCCGGAGCACGTCGACAAGAACCTCGGCACCTGGCTGGCCTGCTGGGATCGCCTCGCCGGGAGCCTCGTGATCTCCGAGTCGCCTCCCCTCACCTTCGGCCTGCCCGCGGGTGAACGAAACCACCGGGACGACCTGCTCTCGGCCTTGTTTGGGCCCTTCATCGGGGCGGCCAAGGCGCTCATTGGCCCCCGCGCCCTCGCCGCTTTGGGCCTCCTCACCGCCCAGGCCGCCCAGGCCCAAGATCCCGAGGAGACCCCGGCCGAGCCCGCTGAGGAGACCCCGCCGCGCCCCCGCGGTGAAGGGGTCGGCGCCGAGATCCTCATCTACGCTGAAGACGGCACGCCCCGGGTCGCCGGCTCCGCCCACCGCGTGGATGAAGAGACCTTAGAGCGCTTTGAGTACGACAACGTCGAGCGAGTGCTCGCTGAGGTCCCCGGCGTGAGCACCCGCGGCGAGGACGGCTACGGCCTGCGCCCCAACATCGGCATGCGCGGCGCGTCCAGCGACCGCAGCGCCAAGGTCACGCTCATGGAGGACGGGGTGCTCTTCGCCCCGGCCCCCTACGCCGCCCCCGCCGCCTACTACTTCCCGATGAGCACCCGCCTGGTCGGCGTCGAGGTGTTTAAGGGCCCCGCCGCCACCCGTTTTGGCCCCCAGACCGTCGGCGGCGCGATCAACCTGCTCACCCGCCGCGCGCCGGTGGGCTTGGACTACGGCCTCGACCTCGCGGGCGGCCAGTACCGCTCAGGAAAAGCCGCTGGATACCTTGGCTTTGGCGACGAGCGCGCGGGCCTGCTCATCGACGCCGCCCAGCTCTCCACCGCCGGGTTCAAAGAGCTCGACGGCGGCGGCCCCACGGGTTTCCAGCGCGGCGAGATGATGGTGAAGGGGCGCCTGCGCCTCGGCGCGGAGGGTGTGCTGGAGCTCAAGCTCGGCCTCTCGGACGAGACCTCCCACGAGACCTACCTCGGCCTCTCCGCCTCGGACTACGCCGAGGATCCCCTGCGCCGCTACGCCGCCAGCGCCAACGACCTCATGCGCTGGACCCGCACCCAGGCCGAGCTCTCGTGGTCGGCGCCCCTGGGCGAGCAGGTGGTCACCCGCACCGTCCTTTACCACCACTACCTCACCCGAAGCTGGACCCGCCTCGACCGCTTCAACGAGGGCCCCGACCTCCACGATCTCCTCCAGACCGACCCCTCAAGCGGCCAAGGGGCGCTCTACCTCTCCATCCTGCGCGGCGACGAAGACAGCGCCAGCCTCGACGACGCCTTGGCCTTGGCCACGAACGACCGCCGCTTTCACAGCGCCGGGCTGCAGTCCACGGCGCGCTGGTCCGTCGGCGGCGAGACGATCGGCTCGGATCTCGAGCTCGGCCTGCGCCTGCACGTCGACAGCGTCGCCCGCGTTCACACCCAAGACCTGTGGATGATGACCGACGGGGCGCTGGTGCGCGCGGATGCCCCCACCACCACGACCCTCGACTCCGACGCCTGGGCCCAGGCCCTCGCCGCCCATGTGCATGAGGACCTGCGCATCGGCGAGGTTCACGTCTTGCCCGGCCTCCGCGCCGAGCTCATCCGCAGCCAACGGATCGACGTCGGCGCTGAGGTGCTTGACCCGCGCCTCGCCGGGATCCTCCTGCCCGGGATCGGCGCCTTGGCCCCCCTCGGCCCCTGGCTCGACGTCTTCGCCGGGAGCACCCGCGGCTTCTCCCCGGCCTCTCCCGGGCGATCCCGTCGAGGTCAAGCCCGAGACGGCCTGGTCCAACGAGCTCGGCCTCCGCCACCACCAGGGCGCCCGCCACGCCGAGCTCGTCGGCTTCTTCAACGCCTATCAGAACCTCACCGGCCAATGCACCCTCTCCGGCGGCTGCCTCGGCGACGACATCGACCGCCAGTTCAACGGCGGCGCCGCCTGGATCTCCGGCGTCGAGCTCGTCGCGGGGAGCGCGCTGTTTCTGCCCGACGGCTCGGAGCTCTCCGGCCAGGCCACCTACAGCTACACCCGGGCCCGGTTCCAGACCGGCTTTGTCTCCGACTTCCCGCAGTTTGGCGACGTCTCGCCGGGCGACAGCCTGCCCTATGTCCCCGAGCACCAGGCCAGCGCGCGGCTCGTCTGGAGCCATCGGGTGCTCGATGTCGGCGTCGGCGGCAGCTTCCGCAGCGGCATGTTGGACAAGGCCGGCACCTTCCCCGTCACCGAGGCCGACGTCCCGCCGCTGTTTCTCCTCGACGCCTCGTTGAGCGCCCAGGCCACGGATCGCCTGCGGGTGTACGCCACGGGCACAAACCTCACGCGCTCCGACGCTCTGGTCTCGTGGCGACCCTTCGGCGCGCGGCCCACGGCGCCGATGACGATCATGGTCGGCCTCAAGGTGGGACCGCCGGAACCCAAGGATGAGGCCGCTGTCTCGTCTGGGGCACCCTGAGCCCACCGCTCAAAGCCCCGGAGCCCTCCATGCGCCTTCTCACCCTCGCGCTCGTCTTCGTCGCGCCGTCGATCACCCTCGCCCAAGAGTCCACCCCGGAGGTCCCCGCGCCGGGCTTTCAGTACGCCGAGCGCACCGTGGTCGAGTTCGACAAAGCGCTGGAGCTTGAGGGTGAGCTGGTGAAACCCACCGGGCAGACGGTCTTGGAGCGCCGCACCGCCAACTTCGGGCAAATGATCCGCCTTCGCGCCGATTTTGACGCCGAGCTCGCCGACTCCACGCGGCAGATTCAGTGATCGTGAAGATCCTGGAACCTGCCCCGCGGCGTGGGGTCGAAGCGCAAATGCCCCTCTGCGCTCGCCCCACACGCGCCGTCTTCGCCGCCCGACGCGGCCTTGACGTGCTCGTGACCGATCCGCGCTTGCCCAGCGCGCAAAGATCAGGCAAGCATAAGGACTTCTGCTCACCGCTCAGGGTTGATCTCGGGCCAATCCCGATCACCCCAAAGGCCGCCTGCGCGAAACTTCACGCCAAAGCGTTGCAAAGCCTCCCTGCGCGGCCCCAAAGCCGACTATAATCTCCCCCCTGCCGTCGGAACCCCTCACCTCAAGAGGCACACCATGAACGTCCGTCGCCTGATGACGCCCTTCGCCGCCCTCACCGTGGGCCTGCTCTTCGCCACCCCGGCCCTCGCCCAGGACGAAGAAGCCGAAGGAGACCGCAAGGTCTCCTACAAGGCCCGCACCGAGATCGACTTCGAAGGCGTCGATGTCTCCGGTGAGCTCGTGAAGCCGAACGGCGCGCTCCTCCTCGACCGCAAGCGGGCCAACTTCAACCCGCTGATCAAGATCCGTCAGGACTTCAACGAAGAGATGGATCAGTCGGTCAACCAGATCAAGTAGCGGCGTCGCCTCGGCGCGCCTCCCTGCACACGTTTCTCGCGCGACCCCCGTCGCGCCATGAGGGATCCTATGGCGGACACTCCTGTGTTGACCTTTGAGGTCTTCCGCGGCAATCAGCTCATTCAACGCCAGGAGCTCTCCGCGGAGAGCGTGACCATCGGCAAAGGCCCCGCCGCGATGCTGCGCATCGAGGACGACGCCTTGGCGGATCTCCAGGCGGTCATCAACATCAACGACGACGGCACCGTCCAGCTCCTCGACCTCGTGGGTGAAGGCACCCTGGTCAACGGCGCGCCGATGGTGAACGCTGAGCTCCGGAACGGCGACTCCGTCGAGATCGGCGCCATCCGCGTCGTGATCGGCATCCCCAACGCCGAGGCCTTCGCTGACGAAGAGGCCACCCAGATCGGCCGCGCCGACAAGGCCGAGGGCGTGAACGACGAGGTCACCGAGCACACGGCGCCGGGCCTGCCCGCTGACGCCGCCGCCGCGGGCGCCGCCGCCGCCGCGGGTGAGGCCGCCTCCGAGGGCACTGAAGACGTCATGGCGTTTGTCATGCGCTCGGGCACCTCCCAGTCGGATCTCGGCCACGACCGCGCCCAGCCCCCGGTGCTGGAGGTCGTCGAGATCTACTCCGACATCGTGCTCGACGTGAAGCACTACGCCAAGGGCTCCAAGCCGGTCACCATCGGCTCGTCCACGGGCTTCCGCTGGCGCGTCGCGGGCTCGCCCATCGCTTGGGTTCCGCCGTGGTTCTCCAAGGTCGCCCCGTTCTTGGCCCCGACGATCTCCGAGGCTGAAGAGGAGTGGCGCACCGAGTTCTACGTCCCCAACGAGAACCTGCCCAACGATGAGTTCCAGCTCTTCACCTGGGAAGGCGGCTCTTGGTACGCCAACGTCTCCGCCAAGTGGGACGGCTTCGTCGACATCGGCGAGACCCGCCACACCCTGCAAGAGATGCGCGAGAAGGGCAAGGCCACCGCGGCTGGCGCGGGCATGTGGAAGGTGGAGGTCGCCGACAACACCCGCCTCATGGTGGACATCGGCAACGTCGTCTTCTTCGCCCAGGTCGTCCCGGCCGCCAAGAAGGTCGTCACCAAGCTCACCGACGACCTCGACTACCCCTTCTTGGGCTTCTTCTCCTTCGCGTTCTTCTTGGGCCTGATGTTCGGTATCTACGTCATCAACGCGCCCCCGCGGCCCGAGAGCGACGTGATCGAGCTGCCCGACCGCTTCGTGGAGCTCCTCTTGGAGCAGCCCCCCGAGCCCCCGCCGGACGTCAAGAAGCCCGACCAGAACCCCGACGCGGGCGAAGGCGCCAAGGCCAAGCGCGAAGAGGGCAAGGTCGGCAAAAAAGACGCCAAGATGGAGAAGGCCAAGGGCGACAAGGTCGAGATGAACAAGCAGCAGGTCGACCGTGAGATCGCGGAGAACGCCGGCGTGCTCGGCGCGATGCGTGATGGCGGCGAGATGGACGGCGTGTTCGGCACCTCCGGCCTCAACTCCAACATCACCGGCGGCGTCGGCGGCCTCATCGGCGCCAAGGGCACGCAGATCGGCTCCGGCGGTCTCGGCTCTCGTGGCTCAGGCCTCGGCGGCGGCGGCACGGCGGACGGCCTCGGCGGTCTCGGCACCAAGGGCCGCGGCTCAGGCGCCTCGGGCTACGGCGAGGGCGGCGGCAACTTCGGCCAGAAGTCTGAGGGTGGTATCTCCCGCATCGGCGGCGATCCCATCATCCTCGGCGCGCTCGACAAGGCCCTCATCGACGAGGTGATCAAGCGCAACATGAACCAGATCCGGTACTGCTACCAGCGCGAGCTGACCAAGAACCCGGAGCTGGGCGGCAAGATCGTCGTGAAGTTCGTCATCGCGAAGGACGGCACGGTGTCCTCGGCCACCACGAAGTCCACCACGATGGGCAGCCCCGCCGTTGAGGACTGCATCAACGGCCGCTTCTTACGCTTCAAGTTCCCCGAGCCCAAGGGCGGCGGCATCGTCATCGTGTCGTACCCCTTCATCTTCTCCCCGGGCTAAACCCTGGTGTGAGCTCAAGAGGCCCCGGTCAGCGTCGCTGGCCGGGGCTTTTTGTTGGTGAGCAGAGGCGGAGACTCCTTGAGCGCGGGGATCCTCTTCGTGTCGCGCGCTGGTGAAATCACCGCCTTCATCTTCCCACCCCCCCAAGACCTGTGTTAATCATGCTGTCTTCTGTGAGGTACCCCCAGATGATGCGCCCCCTGCTGTTCGCCGCGCTCACGACGTTCTCGATGCAGTCGGCCTACGCCCAAGACCTGGGCGAGCTTGATGATCCGGACTCCGGCGCTGAAGAGCGTGAGGAGCCCAAGCGTGAGCGCGCCAAGCCTGAGGTGAAGGAGATCACGAAGGGCTGGTACGCGAAGTCCAACGTCGGCGGCGCCGGCTACCTCGGCAAGCTCCTCGGCTTCGTGAACGCGGGCACCGCCGTCGGCCTCACCGTCGGCCAAGACTTCTTGGACCAAGAGAAGAAGTCGGCGGCTTGGGAGATCGGGCTCATCCAGGGCGTGCACAACGGCTGCGGTTACGAGGAGCAGGCGGATTACGTCTGCAACGGCAACGCCAGCGGCAAAGACTCCCCCTACATCCAGGGCGACCTGCGCACCTACACCCTCCAGGGCGCCCTTGAGTACAGCGTCTACCCCAACCGCCGCTTCGGCGTCGGTGGCCGTGTGGTCGGCGGTCTGCTCCTCTCGCCCCTGCTGATCGACGACAAGTACTACCTCGAAGAGGTGCTCCCGGAGTGGGGCCTGACGGCGAACCCGCCCAGCTACCACGACACGCCGCACCCCATGGTCGGCGGCGGCGTGACGGTTGAGTACTACACTCGCCTCAGCCACTTCTCGATCGGCGCGGACGCGGACGTGTTCTACGCGATCGGCTTTGATCTCGGCTTCAACGCCTCGGGCTATCTGAAGTACACCTTCTGAGCCCCGCGCCCTGGCGCACAAGAGGCCCCTCGGATCCCGTGTCCGAGGGGCTTTTTTGTGCCCTGCTCGCCGCGGCAACGCCAACAAGATGTGGGT
Organism: Deltaproteobacteria bacterium; assembly: GCA_016717595.1. GTDB lineage: Bacteria > Myxococcota_A > UBA796 > UBA796 > CAJQPC01 > JADKFE01. The sequence goes on from JADKFE010000011.1 coordinate 98,385, forward strand.
TGTGAGCGGTGAGCTTGTGCAGGTCGCGGGGGAACACGCTATTGTGAGCTGCTTGACCGCTTCGGAGTCTGCATGTCGCGCACCCGCATCTCGCTCATTCCGCTGGCCCTCTCCCTCTCTGTCGTGCTCACGGCCTGTGTCGGCCTCAGCACCGTGCCCGCGAAGGACATCGTCCCCGAGGACACGGGCGAGCAGGCCTTCGGCGATCTCACGATCTCCAGCACGGCGCTCGACTTCGGCGACGTCGCTGAAGGGGAGACAAGCTCCCGCAGCCTCACCTTAGAGAACACCGGCGATCTCACCGTGGCGATCTCCGATCTCACCCTCGACGGCAGCTCGGCGTTCACCGTCACCACCACCACCCTGCTCAACGACATTGAGCCCGGCGGCACCCAGGTGATCGACCTGCTGTTCGCGCCGGAAGATCTCGGGGAGCACAACGCCACGCTCACCCTCGTCACCGACGCGCCAGGCGCGGAGAGCGTCGAGGTCTCCCTCTCAGGCAGCCTCGGCGACGGCGGCGGAGATGACGGCGGCGACGACGACAGCGACGAGCCCACCACGGCGATGATCTCCTTGTCCCCGCTCACGGTGAACTTCGGCACCGTCGATTTGGGCAAGACCGGCTCCGAGCTGATGACCATCACCAACTCCGGCAGCGAGGGCGTGCTGGTGAAGTCGGTCAGCGCGTCTACCACGGTGTTCTCGTGGGGCAAAGAGTTCAGCGTGCCGTACATGCTCGACGCGGGCAGCTCTCGCACGTTCACCGTCATCTACACCCCCACCGCCGAGAAGGCCGACACGGGCACGGTGACCGTCGCGACGGACGACCCGAACGCCTCAAGCATCGTCGTGAGCGTCTCTGGCGAAGGTTTTGACCGCTGCGATCTGTGCTACGGCCTGCCGTACATCGACACCGGCTCCACGGCCTACATCGACTTCGGCCTCGTGTCCTCGTCAACCACCAAGACCGTCGACATCCAGAACGTCGGCGACATGGACCTCACCATCTCCAGCATCTACGCGGAGAACGGCGCGGACTTCTTGGGCATCTCCACGGGCAACTACATCGTCGGCGGCTTCTCCAGCGCCAAGACCTTGGCCCCCGGAAGCTCGCTCTCGTTCACGATCACCTACAAGCTCGCTGGGCAGGCCACCATCGACGGCTCGTCCGACAACTTCGTGCACATCATCTCGGACTCGGCGCACACCTCGGACTACACCGTCGCGCTCAACGGCATCTGCCTCTCTGAGACGAGCTGTTACTGAGCGTCGCGCCCAAGCGGCGGAAGGGTCGGGTACACTCGTTTAGGCGGCGTGCTCCCCCTTCGCCGCCACGGGAGCCTTGATGGCCGAGATGACCAACGCCGAGCTTCTGGCCCGCGCCCAGGCCCTCGCTGAGGCTGGCGACGCCGTCAACGGCGCGGTCACCTACGCCACCCTGGCCGAGCGCCTCGGTGAGCAGGGTGACTTTGTTCACTGCGCGAAGATCTACGCCGAGGCCGAGCAGCTCGCGCGCCGCGCACGCCGTGACGACCTGCGCGCGGCCTACCTCATCGCCCAGGGCAGCGCCTACATGCGGCTGCCCGACGGCAAAGAGAGCGCGAAGAACGCCTTGGGGCGGGCCTCCTCTGTGGCCTTCGACGCCGGGCGGCATGACCTGGAGCTGCTCGCCCTTCGCCGCGACGTTGAGGTGCGCAGCGCCGAGCGTGACTGGCGTGGGGCGGCGACGAAGCTCGCCTGGTTCATTCGCCGCGCCCAGGAGACCTCCCAGCCCGCCACCCTGTTCTGGGCCCGGCGCTCTCGGGCCTTCGCGCTGATCGCGGGGCCGCCGCCGGACGTGCAAGAGGCCAAAGCGGAGCTTCGTGCCTTGGCCGAGGCGCTCACGCCGGGCGGCGATGAGGCGGCGATGTTGGGCGTCGACGTCGCGCTGTTGACCGCCGCGCTCACCCCCGACCTGTCGGACCTCGCCGAGCTCGCCGCCAACGCCGCCGGCGGGGCCGCCCTGCCCACCTCCCTTCGCGCCGCCTTAGACGCCCCGGGTGACCTGGCCCTCGCCCAGGCCGCGCTGCAGGCTGAGGGCCGACCCTCAGATCGGGTGATCGCCGCGCTGTTGGTGGCCGAGGCCCAGGCCCGACTCGGCGCCGTCGAGGCCGCCGTCAACGTGGTGCTCGGCGCCAAGGCCGAGGCCGAGCGCCGCGTCGACCGCACCGCCGGGGCCTACGTCGCCTTGGCGATGTCGCTCCTCGAGCGCCGTGTGGGCCAAGATCGGGTGCGCATGGCGCTGGGCATGCTCACCGCCGGGCGCTGAGCCCCGGTCAATAAACGCCCGTCGTCGCCTCAAGCTCGGCCAAGGCCGCGCCCAAGCCGGCCTCAGCGAGGGCGAGGCTCACGGCGGCGGCGTCTCGGGCGCGCCGGGCGTCGAGCCAGTCCGTCAGCGAGACGAGGCCCGCCTGATACCGCGCGTCTACGTCGGCGAAGGCGTCTCCGGCGGCGTCTAAGGCCACCTTGCGGGCCTCGGCGCTGGCGGCGGCGGCGCGGTGGTTCGCCACGGCGCTGGCGGTGGCGACCTCAAGGTCTTGTTCGGCCTGGGCGAGCTCGACGTTGGCGGCGTCTACCGCCGCTTGGGCCCCACGACGCTCGGCGACGCCTTGACCGCCCACAAACAAGGGCTGTGTGGCCTCCACCCCCGCCGACCAGCCGACGCCGGGCTCTACCCCGGTGACCTGGAAGCGGGCGACGCTGCCGTTGGCGGTGACCGTGGGGCCGAGGCCCAGGGTGGCGCCGGTGCGCTGGGCCTCGGCGGCCGCCAACGCGGCCTGCGCGGCGATCAGCGCCGGGTGCGCCCCCGCCTCAGCGGCCTCGGGAGGGCCCAAGGTTGTGGGGCTCAGGCTGCATTGACCGGTGATCTCGGCGCGCATGAGGCCTTGGAGGGAGGCGCAGAGCGCGATGGCGTCCCCTTCAGCGGCCAGGGCCTCGGCTTCAGCGCTGGCGAGCTCGGCGCGGAGGCGGCTGAGCTCGGAGGCCGGGCGAAGGCCGGCGTTGACCAGAGACGCCGTCGCGTCCGCCGCCGCTTGGGCGTCCTGGGCGCTGCGCCGCCAGACCTCGGCCCGGGCCTGGGCGCCCAAGGCCGCGGTGTAGGTGACGGTGACCTGGCGACGGGCCTCGACCATGGCCCACTGGAGCATCGCCTCTTGGCCCTCGACGCTGCGCCGGGCGGCCGCCGCCCCGGCCCACAACGACGGGCTCAGCAGCACGGCGCTGCCCCGAAGGCCCAAGGCCCCTTGGTTCTGGGCCGGGCGCGGGAAGCCGAAGGACGTGAGCCCGGCGCCGGTGCTGGCGCTGCCGTAGGCGGTGATCGCCGGGAGCCCACCGGCCAAGGCCAACAGCGCGTCGGCCTCGGCGGCGGCGACGTTCGCCCGGGCGCGCTCGACGCTGAGGCTGCCCTCGACGGCGGCGTCCCGGGCCTCGTCGAGGGTGAAGGCGAGGCTCGGCGCGCTGAGCCAGGCCAGGAGGAGGACGAGCGGGCTCATGCGCCCCTCCGCAGGTGGGCGACCAAGGAGAACAAGGCCGGGACCGCGAACAGAGACACCAAGGTGGAGAGCGCGAGGCCCCCGAGCACCACGGCGCCGACGCCCCGGTAGAGCTCCGAGCCCGAGCCCGGCGCCAACACCAGAGGCAACAACCCGGCGAGGGAGGTCGCCGTGGTCATCAGGATCGGCCGCACCCGCGAGGTCACCGCCTCGCTCACGGCGTCGTCGATGGCCGCCCCTGACCGCAGGCGCTCCAAGGCGCCATCGACGATGAGGATCGCGTTGTTCACCACGGTGCCGACGAGGATGATGAAGCCCATCGCCGTGAGCATGTCCAGGGGCTGGGGGCTGAGCGTGACGTTCACCACCTTGAGGGCCAAGAGGCCGCCTGCGCTGGCCATGGGCACGGTGATCATGATCACCAGGGGGCTCACGAAGTCATCGAGCAGGGCGGCCAACAACAAGAAGCAGATGAGCACGGCGAGGCCCAAGGCCTGGGCCAGCCGAGACTGGGCGTCGCCGAGCTGATCCGCGAGGCCGGCGAGCTCGATCTGCACCCCCTCGGGGATGGCGCCCTCGGCCACCATCGGCGCCAAGATGTCGGCCTTGATGCGGTCCAGGGCCTCCTCTACGGCGACGTCGTCGGGCGGGCTCACCTGGATGGTGATCGCCCGGCGGCGCTCGACGCGGCGAATGGTCACCGGGGAGATGGTCTCATCGAGGTTGGCCACGGCGGAGAGCGGCACGACCTGCCCGCTCGGCGTGGCGATGGGCGACGACATCAGCCCTTGGGGCGACGTCGGCTCGGCCTGGGCCACGAGCACCACGTCCACCTTGGGCTCACCCTCTTGGCCGAGCTCTCCCAAGATGCGGCCCTTCACCAAGGCGTCTACGGCCACGCCCACGGCGGCGCCGTTGAGGCCCAGGCGCCGGGCGTCTTCACGCCGAGGGGTGATGCGCAGCTCGGGGCCGCCGAGGTCGAGGGACGGCAGCGGGCGCGCCTGAGCGCCGGGCAAGACCGTCTGAACGCCGCCCATGATGCGCCCGCCGATGCGGATGAGCGCCTCCATGTCGGCGCCGCTGATCTCGACGTCGATGGCCCGGCCGCTGCCGACGTTGCGCCCGAACAGGCTGGCCTGGCTGGCGACACCAAACACCCCGGGCACCTCCTTCATCACGCCCTTGACGTAGGTGATGAGCTGCCCGATGTCCTCGTCCTTCTCGGCGCTGGCCCCCATGAAGCCTTGGTTGGGCAGGGCCGCGAAGAAGGTGCGGCCCACAGACGGCGCGCCGTCCCCGGCTTTGCCGATGTGGGCGGCCACCTTGCCGTGAACGTGGGCCCCGACGGCGCTCATCTCGTCGATGGAGTAGCCCGGCGGCGGCACCATGATGCCGAACAAGAAGTTGCGGTTGCCCGTGGGCAGGTACTCCATGGGCGGCACCAGAGCCGCCGTGGCCAAGGCCGAGCCCACGATCGCCACGAGGCTCACGCCGAGCGCCTTGGCCTTGGAGCCCGCGATGGCCTTCACCTGCCGCCCGATGGCGGCGCGCAGGCGCTCGGCGGGGCCCAAGGGGGCGTCCGCCGGGGCCGGGGTGGGGTTGGGCAGGCGCGCGGCGAGGCTCGGCACCACGAGCACCGAGGCGACGAGGGAGGAGGCCACGGCCAAGGTCACCGCCGTGGCCACGTCCCGCAGCAGCTCGCCCACCTCGTCCTGCCAGCCCAAGATCGGCAAAAACACGGCCACGGTGGTCAAGGTCGAGGCCACGAGCGGCGCCCACACCTCACGGGTGGCCTCCATGGCCGCCCGGGGCGCGCTCACGCCCCTGGCCCGCCAGGTCTCGATGTTCTCCAGCACCACGATGGCGCTGTCGACGACCATGCCCACGGCGAAGGCCACGCCCGCGAGGCTCACCACGTTCACCGTGCGGCCCAGCAGGGACATGCCCAAGGTGGTGGCGGCCACGCACAGGGGGATGGTGGCGGCGATCACCGCCGAGGTGGAGACGCTGCGCAGAAAGGCGTAGAGCACCACCGCCGCCAGCAGGCCGCCGATGATGATGTTGTTCCGCACCAGGCGTAAGGCGCCCTTGATGTAGTCCACCTGATCCGAGAGCACGAGCAGCTCGAGGCCTTTGGGGGCGAGCAGCTCCTCGTTGGTGACCTTGGTCTCGGCGAGGATCTTCTCGGTGACCTCCAAGACGTTGGAGCCCGCCTCGCGGTCGAAGATCATCACCAAGGCCTCTTGGCCGTTGGAGTACACCCGGCGGTCGGGGTCACGCAGGCCCAGGCTCACCTCGGCCACGTCGCCCAGATGCACCGCCTGGCCGTCGGGACCGGCGCGCAGCACCAGGGACTCCAGGCGCTCGATGGGATCGGGGATGACCTCGGTGCGCACGGAGTAGCTGCGTTTGCCGAGGTCCAGAGTGCCGCCGCTCACGTCGGCCAGCTCACCCTGCACCGCCCCGGCGAGCTCACCGACGCTCACGCCGCGGGCGGCGAGGCGGGCGGGGTCAAAGCGGACCTGCACCTCGGTGTCGCGGCCGCCGAGATAGCGCACCCCGGCCACCCCGGCGATGCGCTCAAAGCGCGGCACGATGTTGTCTTCAACCCAGGTGCGGTTCTCGGCCACGTCTCGGCCATCGGTGGCCTGCACGGCGAGCACGGCCAAGGGCGGCCCGGCGCTGTTCGCCGTGGTGATGATCGGCTCACGGGCCGTCTCGGGGTACCGGGGCACCTGGGCCAGCCGGTTGGACACCCGCACGATGGCCTCATCAATCGACGTGCCGACGTCCATCTCTAAGGTGACCGTCGCCGAGCCCGTCGTGGACTCGCTGGTGAGCCGGTCGAGGCCCACCACGCTCTTGAGCACCTCCTCTTGCTCGAGGAGGATCTCCCGCTCGATCTCCGAGGGGCTCGCCCCGGGCCACACCGTGGTGACGGTCAGCGTGGGCACGCTGATGTCGGGGGTGAGCTGAATCGGCAGGCCGAACACCGAGAGGCCGCCGAACAGCACCACCAGGATGATGCCCACGAGCACACCCACCGGGCGGCGAATGGACAGGCCGATGAGCCCGCCCTCGTCTTCACCGATGGGCTTGTCTTCAAAGGGCGCGGGCGTCGGGGGCTCAGGAGTCTGATGGTCAGACATTCGTCACTCCTGAATCGTGACGGCTTGGCCGGGCCGGGCGCGCTCGTTGCCGCGGATGATGACGATGTCCCCGGCGGCCAGCGGGTCGGGCGCGACGAGCACCTCGTCTTCACCGCTCACCAGCACCTTCACGGCCACGGCCTCGGCTTTGCCGTCGACGACCCGCATCACGCGGTCCTCTCCGGCGCTGAGCACCAAGGCGTCCCGGGGGAGGAGCAGGGCCGCGTCCGCCGCCCAGCGCACGGGCAGGCGCAGCTCCACGGAGGAGCCCGGCGACAGCGCGGCGACGCCGTCGGGGCGCACCCGCACCAGGGCCGTGCGGGTGGTGGGGTCGAGGGCGGGCACCGTGGCCACGATGATCCCCGCGGACTCCACCGAGGCGCCGAGGCTGTCCCGGCTCAAGACGCTCACCGCCGCCCCCGCCGGGGCCTGGGGCAGAAGCTCTTTGGGGAGCTGGGCGCGAAGCTCTAAGTCGGCGTCAGACAGAATGCCCAAGACCACCTGCCCCGGCGCCACCCAGTCCCCGGCGTCGGCGTCGCGGCGGATGATGACCCCGGCGAAGGGCGCCCGCACGCGGTGGCGCTCCAAGGTGACCGCGGCCTCCTGGGCGGCGGCGTCTAAGGCCTCCACCCGGGCCGTGAGCGCGGTGACCTGCAAGGTGAGCGTCTCAAGCTCGATCGGCGCCAGCACCCCCGCCGTCACCTGCTTGGCCCGGCTGAGCTGGGCCTCGGCCTGGGCCAGCTCCGCCCGCGCCTGGGCCGCCGCGGCCTTGGCTGATCTCGCCTGGGCCGCCGCCAGAGACGTCTCGACCTCCAACAAGACCGCGCCCTTGGCCACCCGCTCACCCTCTCGCACGTTCACCGCCGAGACGGGGCCCGAGACGGCGGCGGCGAGCTCTGCGCTCTGCAGCGCGACGACCTCAGCGGGGCTCTGCCAGCTTGAGGAGAGCTCACCGGCCTTGACCTCGGCGACCCGCACCAGGGCGGGCGGAGGGGCGGCGGCGGTTGGGGCGGTCTCCGCCGCGCAGGCGAGGGTCATCAGGAGCAGCATGTTGACTCTCACGCGCCTAGACGCGCGGTGGAGGGGACACAGGAGCTACCCACCAGGACGACGCCCGGCGCGGGGTTGTTTCGTCACGGGCTTGTCAACTCGTCAAAACGCCCAGCGCCCGCCCAACACGGGTGAAGGCGTCGATGGCGTGATCGAGGTGGGCCCGGGTGTGCGCCGCCGAGATCTGCACCCGAATCCGCGCCTGGCCCTTGGGCACCACGGGGAAGCTGAACCCGATGACGTACACACCTTCAGCCAACATCCGGTCCGCCATCTCGACAGCCAGCCGGGCGTCGCCGAGCATGATCGGCACGATGGGGTGAACCCCGGGCTTGATCTGGAAGCCCGCCGCGGTCATTCGCTCGCGGAAATACGCGGTGTTGGCCTCAAGGGTGTCGCGCAGGGCCGTGGACTCGCTGAGCAGGTTGAAGACCTCCAAGCTCGCGCCGACCACCGCCGGGGCCACGGTGTTGGAGAACAGGTAGGGGCGGCTGCGCTGGCGCAGGATCTGGATGATCTCCTTGCGCCCGGTCGTGAAGCCGCCCGAGGCCCCGCCCAGGGCCTTGCCCAAGGTGCTGGTGATGACGTCTACGCGGCCCATCACCCCCCGATGTTCGATGGATCCGCGGCCCGTGGCGCCCAGAAAGCCCGTGGCGTGGCTGTCGTCCACCATCACCAAGGCGCGGTATTTGTCGGCGAGATCACAGATCTCACCGAGGGGCGCGATGCTGCCGTCCATGGAGAACACGCCGTCGGTGGCGATCATCTTGACCCGGGCGCCCGCGGCGTCGGCCTCGATGAGCCGGGCCTCAAGCTCGGCCATGTCGCAGGTGGCGTAGCGGTAACGCTGGGCTTTGCACAGGCGCACGCCGTCGATGATGCTCGCGTGGTTCAGCGCGTCGGAGATGATGGCGTCCTCTTCGCCCAGGAGCGTCTCGAACAGGCCGCCGTTGGCGTCAAAACACGACGAGTAGAGGATCGTGTCGTCCGTGCCCAGAAACGCGGCGATCTTCGCCTCGAGCTCCTTGTGGATGTCCTGGGTGCCGCAGATGAACCGCACCGAGGCCATGCCGAAGCCGTGCTCATCCAGGGTGGCCTTGGCGGCGTTGATCAGGCGCGGGTCGTTCGCGAGGCCCAGGTAGTTGTTCGCGCAGAGGTTGATGACCGTCTGGCCGCTGGCGACCTGGATGTTCGCGGCCTGGGACGAGGTGATGACACGCTCACGTTTCTCAAGGCCGGCCTCGGCGATGGCGGCCAGCTCGGCCTTGAGCTTCTCATGCAGGGGGGCGTACACGGGGCGATTCCTCGGAGGGGCGGGGTGGGCTGTATACTCCTACCCCATGCGACTCGCCGCCGTGCAGTACCGACCCCCCAAGGCTGAGCCCGAGGCCGCCCGCGCCGGCCTGTGCGCCTTGGTGGACGAGGCGGGCGCCCTGGGCGCGCGGCTCATCGTGTGCCCTGAGATGGCCACCACGGGCTACGTCTGGGAGAGCCCGGAGGAGATCCTGCCCCACGCCGAGCCCGCGGGCGGCCCCACGTCCCGGGCCTTGGGCAAGCTCGCCGCCAAACACCGGGCCTGGGTGGTGAGCGGCTTCGCCGAGACCGACGGTGAGCACCTGTACAACAGCGCGCTCATCCTCACGCCCAAGGGCCAGCTCCTTGGCGTCTACCGCAAGGTGCTGCTCTACGACCTCGACCACACCTGGGCCCGAGGCGGCGACCGCCGGGTGCTCGTGCAGACCGATCTCGGCGTGATGAGCCCGTCCATCTGTATGGACCTGAACGACCCGGGCTACACCCAGCACCTCGCCCAGCACCGCCCCAAGCTCGTGGCCTTCTGCACCAACTGGCTGGAGCAAGGCCACGACATCTTGCCCTATTGGCGGGAGCGCCTGGGCGCGTGGCGGGGCTGGTTCGTGGCGGCGAACACCTGGGGCACCGAGCGCGGCGTGCAGTTCTACGGCCGCTCGGCGATCCTCAACCCCAAGGGGGAGGCTGTGGTGATGGCGCCGCCCGAGGGCGACGCCGTGCTCATCGCTGAGGCGCCAGACCTCGCCGCGAAGTGACGACGAGGCCCGGCGCGGCGACGCTCAGAGCGCCGAGAGGATCTCGTCGTTGTTGCGCTGCTGGGGGATGTCGTAGTGGTACACCGAGGCCACCTTGCCCTCCTCGTCGATGACGACGGTGGCGCGGTGGGTGATGCCCTTGTCGGCGTAGTACAGGCCGTACTTCTCCGACATCCCGCCCTTGGGGTGGAAGTCGGCGAGCAGCGGGTACTCGATGCCCATGTGTTTGGCGAAGGCCTTGTGGGCCCAGACCGAGTCCACGGAGACGCCCAACACGACGGCGTTGGCGCCGTTGAACCGGGGGAGGTCGTTCACGAAGCAGGCGTGCTCGTTCGTGCAGACCGGCGAGAAGTCCAGCGGGTAGAAGGCGAGGATCACCTTCTTGCCGCGGTAGTCGGAGAGCTTGTGGGTCTTGTCGTCGTGGCCCTTCAGCTCGAAGTCCGGGGCGATGGTCACCGACTTGGATCATGGGATGCTCCTAGGTTGTTCAGGGGAGCCCGCTTTATCCGCCTGGGCGCGCAGGCGGGAGGTGGGCTTGGCAGAAGAGGCCAGGGGGGCGGGGAAGTTGCGTTGAGCGGGATCCGAGCGCCTGGAGCGAACCCCCTCGCCGCCCTCTCCAAAAAAATGTTACCCGCTCCCCTCCCCTCCTCCCGAGCCCCGCCGCCATGCGCCTCCTCCTCACCGCCGCCGCCCTCGCCGCCCTCGCCGCCTGCGTCCCGCTCCCCGACGACAAAGCCTCCGACGCCGCCGACGACACCGCCACCGACGACAGCGGCGACCCGCTCCTCTCATCCTCGGCCTGCCCGGCGTTCAGCGGCCTCGTCACCGAAGGCGCCACCTGGAGCTACGCCACCACGCCGGACTACACCGCGAACTACGGCGTCACGGGCACGAAGGAGCACACGCTGACCTCTTTCGTCGTCTTGGAGGACGGCGGCGGGGTGCTGGGTGGGGCGACGGAGGCGCGCATCACCGTGCGTTTTGTGGAGGACGAGGTCATCAGCGGCAACCCCAGCCACGTCGAAGGCGCGGCGATCTACCGCTGTGATCCCGACGGTGTGTGGCTGGAGCAGGTCGAGCAGGACAACACCTACTCCTTGGGACGGCCGCGACTACGAGTCCCGCACTCTACACGTCTACGAGGGCTATCTCTGGCTGCCGGCCACCCTCGCTGAAGGCACGCCGTTCAGCACAAGCTGGAGCCAAGAGAACTACATCGACGGCGATCTCAGCAGCACCACCGAGCACGAGGAGAGCTGGGAGGTGGGCGGCCCCTTCGCCATCACCGTGCCCGGCGGCGCGTTTGACACCTGGCGGCTCACCTAGCGGCACCACCACACGCCACCTCGCCGATGACGTCGGGCTCATCACCGACCTCCGATATGAGCTCACGGCGTGGACGGTGCCTTAGGCGGGCTCAGGCTTGGGAGCGGCGCCTACTCCTCCCCCGCGCTCTCGCCGTAGAACCGCTCCAGAGTGCGCATGAGCCAAGGCGCGTCGGCGAGGTGGCGGCGCAAGAGGCCCTCCACAGGCGCCCAACTGGCCACGGCGAGGGCGTTGAGCGTCGGCTGGTGAACCCGAGGATCGCCGTTGAGCACATCGGCCAACACCAAGGGCCAGATCGCCTCATCCCACTGGCCCCGGCGCAAGAAGGCCAAGCCGCGCAAGGCGTGGTGGCGGACCTGGCGCTCGGGGCTCGCCAGACGGGCGAGCAGGGCGGGGGCGTCCCAAGCGAGCAGGTTGGGCAAGGGCTCAGAGAGCCCGCGCACCCCCAAGACGTGCTGCTCGGAGTACACGAGCTCCCCGCCATCGGGCAGGCTCCAGCGCAAGACCCGCGCGCTCCAGTGGGCCCGGGGGAGGTCGTGGGTGAGCGTGCCCCCCGCGGCCTGGGCGGCGTCGTAGACCGCTTGGAGCGGCACCTCATCACGCAGGATGATGCTCATGCCTCGTCCTCCTCGTCGTCAAAGCTGTCGTCGTCGTCGTCATCATCGTCATCATCGTCGTCATCTTCATCGGGGTAGAGGTCTGGGGGCTCGCCCTGCTCGTCGTAGGTGGGGCCGCTGACGCCGAACTGGGACATGCGCCGGTAGAGCTCGAGCAGCTCCTCGTCGGTCTCCTCCGCCCAAAACTCCTCCGCCAAGGCGCCGAGGTTGTAGGTGATGCAGGCCGACTGCACCGCCGCGCGCACGTTGACGTCGGGGTGCTTGGCGTAGCGCCGCAGGGCCTCGGTGAGCGCGCCGAGGTCGTGGCAGATCGTGGCGGTGTACGCCTGCAGCCCCACGGGGAACGACTCCTCGTCGGGCTCAACGGTGATGGTCTCCGCCGGGTAGTGGTAGAAGCCTAAGATCGCCCCGAAGAGGTCCACGGGCAGATCCGGGGGGAAACCGCCGCCAAAACGCTCGTTGAACGCCTGGCTGACCCCGCCGCCGAGGCTTGGGTCGTAGCGCAGCTCCATCACCCACAGGCAGCTTCGGTGAAGCTCCATCTTAAAATAGGAGTGTGAGAAGACCGTGGAGCGGGTGAACGAGCAGACCTCATTGTCGCCCTGCTTCACGTACTCTCGGGAGCGGATCACGACGTCGATCTGGTTGAGGCCCGCGAGGCTGGGCTCCCAAGGGTCTTCACGGTAGGCCGAGCCCCACTGGTAGGTGTCGGCGAAGGGGGAGAAGGTCCAGTGGCGCTGGAGATCGTGGGGATAAGCCGCCACCAGCTCGCCGCTGTAGGGGTTGGGCACGCGGTTCTGCTGGATAAAGCCCATGCAGGCCCGGTGAACCCGGGGAAACTCCGCGCGCGCCAGCCGCGGCGCCTCGGTGTAGCCGCGCAGGAGCCGCGCCAGCTCGCCCATGTCCCGGCCGCAGGGCAGCCACAGATAGGTGGGGTGGCTGTAGCACAGGGCCAGGAAGAGCTGCTCGCCGTCGGTGAACACGATGGGCGTGTACTCAAACATCGCCTGCCGACCGTTGATCGTCGGCCCCGTGGCCACGGCGCGCATCTTGGGGAGATCGGCCATGTGCGCCTCCCACAGCGTGTCCGTCCACAAGACACCCAGGGGCCAGCCGCTCGCGTAGTGCCCAGCGACGGCCTCGTCTTGTTCAGCGCGCTCCTGCTCGTTGAGCCAGCGGAGGTTCTGGGGCGCGCGGGGATCCTCACGCAGAGGGGTTAACCAGTCAGGAAGCGGGCTTTGAGTAGACATGGCGGCAGGGTATCAAAACTCCGTCCTCGCCGGAAGGTGACCCCGCGCAACAAATCTAGGTCAACGACGCGCCCGAGCGCGCCGCGTCGGGCCCATTCTCAGGTAGAGTTCGGCTCAATGGAGACCAGCATGCTCGTTCGCCCGCCCCTGACCGCCGCCCTCGCCCTCACCCTTGGCCTCAACGTCGCCTGCAAAGGCGGCGACAGCAGCGGCGACAGCGGGGCGACCGATGACTCCACCGCCTCTGAGTTCCACCCCAACGTGCCCGAGGGCTACGAGTACAAGTGGGACACCGACGGCTGCGGCGAAGACGGCGACAACACCCAGGTCTACCGCCTCGCTGAAGGCTCCTCGACGGCCGAGGGCACGCTCCAGATGACCGAGCGTTGGTACTGGTTCTTCGGCGGCGACTGGGAGGACGACTGCATCGACACCATCGTGTACGAGGGCGACCGTGTGAGCGCGGGCCTCCTCAGCCAGCTCGGCCTCTCCGAGAACGAGGAGGGCTACGACACGATGATGACCAAGTCTGAAGACGGCTGCCCGGCGCTGAACTACCTCTACCTGTGGGACCACCCCGACGCGAAGGAGGTCGAGTACGGCGACCCCTTGGAGCAGCCCACCCTCGTGGTGTTCGACACGCTCTCGCCCAGCGGCAACTTCAACGTCGACAACGCCATCATCGTGAACATGGCCTATGAGGTGAGCAGCAACAGCTACTCCTTGGCCTCCAACTATGGCCGGGGCGTGTTTGCCCCCGAAGAAGGCTCCACGGAGCCCCCCTCGACGTACACCTGGGAGTCGGACGACTGCTACGGGTACTGAGGGCGGAATGTAGGGGGAATTGGGTAGCGGGCCCGGCGTGACGCCTCTATCTTGGCGTCCCAACTCACTCTCTCCAGGACGGACCCATGCGCAGCCTCCGCGCCCTGACGCTCCTCGGCCTCGGCCTCACCTTCGCCACCCCCGCCCACGCCACCAAGCAGTGCTTTTACAGCTCGGGCAAGGCGGGCGCGCTCACCGTGACCACCAGCGGCAGCGGCTGCGGCACGGCGCTGAGCTACGGCGGCCTCACCGGGCTGTGGTTGGGCAACTCGAACACCAACGAGTCCTGCACCTTCACCTTGAGCCATGAGGTGGACGTCTCGACCCTCACCGTGCCGATGACGGCGCACTCCAACAACGGCACCAGCTACGGCGAGACCGCCTTTTTCAGCCTCGATGGCGCGCCGTACACGGTCACCACCGCCGACATCGACAACAGCACGCCCACCGGCGGCGTCGCGCTCACCGTGGCCACCAGCGGCGGGCGGACAGGCGTCGCCTCAGCGAGCCCCGATGATGGCCGCGGCACGGTCTCGTTCAAGAGCGCGAGCGGCGGGATCAGCAGCCTCACCATTGAGCACGCCATCACCCTCGGCTCTCCGAGCGGCACGATCTACCCGGTGTCCGACGACCCTCACACACCCGACACCGACGGCGACGGCCTCGACGACGACGACGAGACGAGCATCTACGGCACCGACCCGCTGAACCCCGACACCGACGGCGACGGCCTCGACGACGGCGACGAGGTGCTCACCCACGAGACCGACCCGCTGGACGCCGACACCGACGGCGACGGCCTCGACGACGGCGACGAGCTCAACACCACGGGCACCGACCCCCTGGACGACGACTCCGACGCGGACGGCCTCAACGACGGCGGCGAGGCCAACTCCACCGGCACGGACCCCAACGACGCCGACTCTGACGACGACGCCCTGACCGACGGCGTCGAGGTCAACACCACCGCCACCAACCCCAACGACGCCGACTCCGACGACGACGCCCTGACCGACGGCGTCGAGGTCAACACCCACGGCACCGACCCCAACGACGCCGACACCGACGGCGACAGCCTCGGCGACGGCGTCGAGGTCAACACCACGGGCACGAACCCCAACGACGCCGACTCCGACGACGACGCCCTGAGCGACGGCGTCGAGGTCAACACCACGGGCACCGACCCCAACGACGCCGACACCGACGACGGCGGGATCAACGACGGCGTTGAGGTCAACAGCGACGGCACCGACCCCCTCGACCCCGCCGACGACGTGCTCGACACCGACGAGGACGGCATCTCCGACTGGAACGAAGAGAACGTCACCAACACCGACCCCACCCTCGCCGACACCGACGCCGACGGCCTCAGCGACGGGGATGAGGTCAACACCCATGAGACCGATCCCCTCGTCGCCGACACCGACGAGGACGGCCTCAGCGACGGCGACGAGGTCAACACCCACCAGACCGATCCCCTCACCTCCGACACCGACGCCGACGGCCTCGGCGACGGCGACGAGGTCAACGACCACGGCACCGACCCCGTAGACGACGACAGCGACGGCGACGGCCTCAACGACGGCGACGAGGTGAACGACCACGGCACCGACCCGCTGGACGAGGACACCGACGACGGCGGGATCAGCGACGGCGCCGAGGTGCTCGTGGACGGCACGGACCCCCTCGACCAGTCCGATGATCTCCTCGACACCGACGGCGACGGGCTCTCGGACTGGTCTGAGGAGAACGTCTACGGCACCGACCCAACCCTCGCTGACACCGACAGCGACGGCCTCAACGACGGCGACGAGCTGCTAAACGTGGGCACGGACCCCGTTGACGACGACTCCGATGACGACGGCCTCAACGACGGCGACGAGGTGAGCGCCACCACCGACCCGCTCAACCCCGACTCCGACGCCGACGGCCTCAACGACGGCGACGAGGTCAACACCCACCAGACCGACCCGCTCAACACCGACTCCGACGCCGACGGCCTCATCGACGGCGACGAGGTCAACACCCACCAGACCGACCCGCTCAACACCGACTCCGACGCCGACGGCCTCATCGACGGCGACGAGGTCAACACCCACCAGACCGACCCCAACAACGCCGACACCGACGGCGGCGGCGTGCCCGACGGCGAAGAGCTCCAAGACGGCATGGATCCCCTCGACCCGAGCGACGACGTGCCCGAGGATGAGCTGCCCATCGGCGATCCCAAGGGCGGCGGCGGGCTCTCCTGCGCGACCGGGCCTCAGGCGCCGGCTTGGGGCCTCGCGGCGCTCATCGCCTTGGCCCTGCGCCGCCGCCGCTGATCGGCCGGGCGAGGCGCCGCTCACCACCGCGCCTCGCCCAGCCGCACCATGTACTGATCACAGCGCACGCCCAGCGGCAGGTTCACCTTGGACTCCGCCACGCCCAAGGGCTCGACGCGGCCCAGCGGCGCGCGGAACTGCGCCTCACCACACTCCACGAGCACCTCAGCGCTGCGGATGGGGCGGTTCACGAGGCTCTCGGCGGTGATGTCCACCGTCACCCGGCCGTCGCTCCAGATCTTCGCCATGCCCTCGATCTTGAGCCACTTGGAGATGTCGAGCTGGCGGTCGGGGTCGCCGGTGCGGGGCTTGAGCGTCAGCTCGTGCAGGTCGGGATCGACGGTGACGGTGAACTGGCCGGAGACGTTGAGGCCCAACAGCCCGGCGCTGTCTTCGCTGGCGCACTCCTCACACACGGCGATGGTCACGCCCTCGACGGCGTAGCCCCCGAGCCACACGCGGTCGATGAGCATCACCTGGGCCCGGCGCTCGCCGTTCGCCGTCTGGAGCACCACCTCTGGCGCGCCCCGGGGCACGCTGAGGCCCAAGACCCGCTCCAGAGTCTCGCGGTCAAAGGTGGTGAAGGTGGCGCCGGTGTCGAACATGAGCGTGAGGTCTTGGGCGCGGTCGCCCTGCTCAAAGCCGACGGGGATGCGCAGGCTGCGGCCTTCGCCCTCATACGGCAAGGAGATCTCGTCCTCGTCGGAGAGCTCACGCACCCGGGCCGGGGCGGCGACGACGGGCTTGGGCTCGACGATGACCGGCTCGGCGTAAGACGGCGGCGTGCCCGAGATCGCTGACGGGCCGTCCCCCAGCCAGAGCCCGAAGGACTCCGCCTTGGCCGCCGCCCGCATCGCCGTCTCGGTGCCCCAAGGCGCGGCGAAGAAGCCCGCCCCCGCGCCCATCGCCCGGCTGCGCTCACCGGGGAAGTAGATCGGCAGGCCCAACACGAGGAGCAAGGGCCACACCACACCGCCGCCGAGCTGGGCGCGCAGGCTGCCGCCGAACATCGCGCCGATCCCGATCGACGGCAGCACGGCCACACACAAGGCCGAGAGCGTCAACGGCAGCACCGGCGCCTCACGCGACAGGCCGAGGCCGATGAGCGACCCAAAGCCCATCGCCGTGAGCAGGATGTGCATCGGGAGCGCGACGATCAGCAACGCGGCGTTCGACATGCGGGCGCTCCTTTGGGCGTGGAGGATCGGGCGGACAAGACAGGTTACGCTCGGTTCTGATAGTTTATCTTCCGGTCACCCCCCATGACCGAGCCCGACGACGCTTCTCCCTCTCCAGGGGTCTAGCGCCAGGGCGAACGCACCCCCCTCGCCGCCGCCCCCGAACCGGGTCGGCCTCGGAGCGCCGTCTTGCCCGCCGTCACCTGGTTCTGCGTCGACATCGAGTGCTCAGGGCCCGTCCCCGGGCTCTACGACATGGTGTCTCTTGGGCGCGGTGGTGGTGAACGACGCGGACGACGGCGCCTTGAGCTTGGGGGAGTCGTTCTACATCGAGCTTCGCCCCGAGGCCGGGATGGACCCCGACGCGATGGCGGTCAACGGCCTGGACTACGCGCTCCTGCTCCGCGAGGGCGTGCCCCGCGGCGAGGCGATCCGCCAGCTCGCCGCCTGGGTGAAGGCCCAAACTCGTCCGGGCACCAAGCCGGTCTTCGTGGGCCACAACGCGCCTTTTGACTGGAGCTTCGTCGCTTGGTGTTACGCCGCCGAGGGTATGCCAAACCCCTTCGGCTACAAAGCCTTCGACACCAAGGCGTTCTCCGCGGGTGTGCTCGGTTTACACTGGCTGGACACCAACAAGGAGAACCTCTCCGTGGCGCTGGGCCTGCCTGATGAGGACCACGGCAAAAAGCACCGCGCCGACTACGATGCATGGTATCAAGCTCTGATCCTCAAGGGGCTGCTTGAGCGGCAGCGCGCCCCTCGGACCTCCTCCCCGACGGAGTAGCCTTGCAAGAACGCGACGCTCACTACCTACACGAGCGAAAGGGCCTCTCGGCGGTCTTGTCACCCGCTTTGGAGCGCCCTCGCGCCTTGTCTTGGATCGGCACCCAAGAGCGCCTGCTCGTGGCGACGGAGGAGGGTGAGCTCATCGAGGTGGACGTGGTGTTCGGCTCTCGCACCTTGCCGCACACCGTCGAAGACCCCGCCGAGATGAGCTGCTCCCCCGACGGTCAGAAGCTCGTCGTCGTCGAGCGCGCCAAAAACATCAGCCTGCGCCGCAGCTCGGATGGTCAAAAGATCGCTGAGCTGCACTTTCCGCTGCTGTCCGACATCACGATCACCTGGTTTAAGCGCAATGAGGGCTGGGGTGTGGCCGTCGCCGGGGACGACCTCGAAGGCCGCAAGGTCGTGCTCCTCCCCGATGACTTCTCCAAACACAAGGTGGCGAAGATCCCGCCCCGCGCGGCCATCGGCGTAGACGCCGTGGGCGCCTTGCAGTATGGCCGGGTCACCCAAGAGGGCGTGTCGATCACGTCGTTTGGTAAACCCCTGGCCTTGGGCGCCCCCAGCCGTCACCGCCTACGTTTTGGCGGCGGTGGCCTGCTCATGGGCATGGCTGAAGGCGGCGTGACGCTGTGGCCCGGCGTCGATCGCCCGCCGCGCACGATCATCGCCTACGACGTCTCCGCCGCCACCCTCGACGTGAAGGGGGAGCAGGTCGCCGTAGGCACCCGCACCGGAGACGTCTCGCTCTCAAGCGCGAGCACCGGCGCCTTAGAGCGCGCCCGGCCGGGCAAGGTCGGCGGTCACAGCTCTGCCGTTCGGGCGATGGCCTTCTCGGCGCGGGGCCGCTGGCTGGCCACGGCGGCGGATGAGCTGCGGGTGTGGACCTTCTGAGCCCCGCTCGGCCTGCGCCGCCTCAGCTCAACAGGCTCCACAGGCCCCAGATCACCAAGGCCGGCGGCGTGAGGTAGGCCACAAGCCAGATCATCCCCACGGCGGCGGCCGCGGCGCTCCAGCCCACGAACGCGCGGCGCTCCTCAGCCGTCGCCGGGCCCTGGCGCTCATCGGCGCCGACCTTCTGGCGCAGCTCGCCCACGCGTAAGGTGAGGAGCTGGTTGTAGTCCTGGTTGTAGAGACGCCGCGAGCGCCGACCCCGAACGAAGGCGTCGAAGGTGTCCAGAGGCATCAGCAGCAGGCCGGTGAACATGCCCGCGAGGTTGATGAACCAGGCCGCGTGAGCGTCGCCGCAGCCCGAGCCGATCTCCCAAGCGCTGATCTGGAACTCGCCGCGCCAATGCGTCGAGGGGTAACCCGTCGCGATGTGGTTGAGGTCGTGGTACCGCACGGCGTACACCCGGGCCGAGGTGTTGGGCAGCCAGAACGGGATCGGCCCGAGCATAAACTTCACCCAGTTGTCGCCGTAGCCGCCGTCGGGGGCGAAGCCGGACTCCTGGAAGTAGCGGTTGAGCGCGTCAGGAACGGGCAGATCGTCGGTGAGCGCGGTCGTCATGGCGCGGCTCCTTGTTGGGTGGGCAGCTCGATCGGTGAAGAGGAAGGGAGGAGCACGCCGAGGAGCTGGTGCTCCAAGGCGAGGCGAAGCTGGGCCTCGGCGGCGGCGAGGTCGGGCAAGAGCCCGTTGAGCCACGACGCCAAGGCCATGAAGTAGGCGGCGAAGGCGTTCAGCGCGGCCACAAACGGCACAAGCTCGGCGCGGGCGAGGCCCTGGGCCTGGGCGGCCACAAACAGCCCGGCGACCCGGCCCAGAAACGGCCGGTTGAGCCGCTCCATCCGCTCGGCGGCGGGGCCCTCCAGAAACAGCACCCCCCGCACCACCGACCGGGCGAGGCGGGTGTCTTGGGCGTAGAAGCGCATAAACGACGAGAAGACGTGGACGAGGGCGTCGAGCAGGCTCACCCCGGCGGGCAAGGTGGCGAAGGCCGACTCCACGACGGCGCTGAGGCGGTCGGCGAAGAGCATCGCCAAGAGATCCGCCTTGTCTTTGGCGTACACAAAGACCGTGCCTTGGGCCACCCCGGCGCGCTGGGCGATCTCCCGCACCGTGGCGGCCTCGTAGCCTTGCTCGGCGAACAAGGCCCAGGCGGCCTCACGAATCCGGGCCTCTTTGTCGGCCTTGTTCTTGGCGCGCAGACCGCTCATTCGGATGACCTCGGGGCTCTCTTGAGCGCGTTCAATGTTGAGCGTGTTCATTTTTGAGCGTGCTCAATATTTGCCCCAACATCGGGCCGACGTCAAGGCCCGGCGCCGCTGAAGATCCACGTTCTTGGGTGAGATAGAGTGGCCGCCTGGAGGTGCCATGACCGACTTCATCACGCCGTCGAGCTTCGCCGAGGGCGGCCCCCTGCTGCCCGAGGACGCCTTGGGCCACGACGCCTTCGCCCGCACGCTCCTGCGCCATGTGCGCCAGGCCCCCGTCGGCACGGTGATCGCGCTCCAAGGAAGCTGGGGCCTGGGAAAAACGTCGGCCCTGGCCCGGGTGGCCAAGCTCACCCACCAAGAGGAGCTGCCGGGCTTCGCCGCCGGGGCCTTGTGGATCAACCCCTGGCAGTACGGCACCGCGGACCTGCTCACGCCGCTGGTCTTGGCCCTGGTGGAGCGCGGCGTGCGCGCTGTAGAGGGCAAACGCCGCGACCGAGGCGCCTTGGAGCGCGCCGCGGGGAGCCTCGCCTTGGCCGGCCTGAGCTTCGGCGCCAAGGCCGCGAGCCTCAGCCTCCCCGGCGGCGTGTTGTGGGAGAAGGGCGGCGAGGAGCTGCGGAAGGTCGCGCACACCTGGCTTGAGCCCAAGAGCCCCAACGGCCCGCCCGTGGACCCCGTCGCCCAGATGGCCTCGTCGTTCCGTGAGCTGGTCGAGGCCGCCTTAGACGCCGATCAGCAGGCCGTCGGCGGCCGCCTGCTGATCTGCATTGACGACCTCGACCGCTGCCTGCCGCCGCGTCAGGTCGCGCTCTTGGAGGCGCTCAACTTCTTGACCTCCGCCGGGGCCCCGGCGAGCTTCCTCGTGGCGCTCGACCCCACCCTCGCCCGCCAGGCCGTGCGCGCCCACTACAAGACCGACGACTTCGACCCCGATCGATACCTCGACAAGATGTTCCACCTGCGGGTGAACCTGCCCGGCGTCGGCCCGGATCAGCTCCGCGCCTTGCTCAGCTCACGGCTGCGAGAGGGCGTCACCGACGACGACGGCGAGCGCTCGCTGCGGGTTCGCCTCGTCGACCGCTTCGGCGAGCACGCCGGTCGCCTGGACGAGCTCGGCACCCAAGCCCTCACCGTGAGCGACCTGCGAAACCCTCGCCTCGTCGACCGCGCCCTGCGGAAGCTCCGGGTGCTCGTGGGCAGCCCCAGCGCCGCGCAGCTCAGGAAGTTCGGCGTGGACGAGGCGCGCTTGTTGTTGTGGTGGCTCGCCGTCACCGAGCGCTGGCCCAACCTGCGCACCGCCCTGCAAGAGGCCGGAGACGACCCCAAAGAGGTCACCCGCCGCTACGAGCAGATCGACGGGCGCTGCCGAGGCCAGTCCGCCCAGAGCCGCCTGCCCGCGTCCGTGGAGCGCCTGCCCACGCCTGAGCAGTCCCCAGAGCTCGCGGAGGCCTTGGGCGCCGTGCGGCTCAACCCCCGCGACGCCGCGCTGATCTTGCTCCAGCACGACCGCGCGCTGATCGCCGCGGGGCTCTAGCCGCGGTCAGCCCAGCTCGACCTGCACATGGCTGACCAAGGCCCGCAGCGCGCCTAAGGTGGTCTTGGTGTCCGGCGAGCGCACGATCGCCCAGCCTTCGCCCTCGTAGCTGTCGCTCTTGAGCTGGCCGACCCGCGGGAGCTGGTGCTCCACCACCCAGACGCCCGCCTCGGCCTGGGCCACCTCGACGCCGTGCACCGCGCGCACGGTCTGCCCGCGGCCTTGGCCTCTGAAGAAGCACACGCCCACCGAGGCCACACGCTCGGGCATCTCAAAACGCTCAAAGGTCATCAGCTCGGCCCACTTCGCCCACATGTCGACGCCGTGGGCCAGGCCCATCAGCGGCATGAGGTGAACGCCCGGCGGCCGCGCGCCGACCTCACTCACGACCGCCCGGCCCGAGGCCAGGTGAAACCACTCCATGTGGGAGAGCCCGGTGTGAATGCCCAAGGCCTTGAGCGCGGCGTGGTTTGTGGCCTGGAACGCCTGGGCGTGGGGCGGCAGCGTCTCCCGGGGCAGCAGCACGCAGTACTGCATCCACGGGTTCTCCAGCACCTCCAGGGGCCCCGGCAGGTAGTAGCTGGAGCTTGACCACACCGGCACCCCCTTCACCGAGACCGTCTCGAAGGTGTGCTCGTCGCCCCGAATAAACTCCTCCGCCTGGGCGGGGTTCGACGGCGAGACGTGCAGGCTCTCGAGGGCCTCCATCAAGCTCTCGTCGTCAAAGGCGCGCATCGTCGCTTTGCTGCCCATGCCCGCCGGGGGCTTCACAACAATGGGATAGCCCACCTGGGCGATGAAGCGCCGGGCGTCCTCAGCACCCTTGAGCAAGGCCTGACGCGCCACGGGCAGCCCGGCGGCGCGCAGCACCTCCTTCATGCGGTTCTTCTCGCGGAAGTTGAGCGCCACGGCCTCGCCCATGCCCTCCACACCCAGGCGATCCCGGGCGGCGCCCAGAGGCACCTGCATCTGCTCCAAGAAGCCGATGAGCCGGTCTACGCGGCCGAGCTTCCGCTGAAAGTAGCGCCCGGCCTCGACGAGCTGGTCGGGGTCGAGGCTGTCGCGCACCTGGTAATGCCCGACGATGCGCCCGCGGACGGACTCGGGCACCCGCTCCAGCGGATCGTGGCTGATCAGCGCCACCTGGGTGCCGGGGAGGTTGAGGAAGCTCAACAACGCCCGGTGGGTGTTGCCGGTGAAGTAGGGCGCGACAAAGACGACGTTCATGGGGGGTAGCCTCGCCGCCGCAAAGTAGCGGCTCCAACCTCACCGGGCCAGGGCGGCCGTGAGCCGGTTAATCCTGCCGCGCACCCTCGCCTGCCCTTCGCTGAGGTCCACCATGAGCTTCCCCCGCGTCCGGATGCGCCGCACCCGCCGTGATGACTGGTCCCGCCGCCTCGTCCGTGAGCACCAGCTCACCGTGAACGACCTCATCTGGCCCACCTTCGTCATCGAGGGCGTCGGCGTGAGTGAGCCCGTGGCGTCGATGCCCGGGGTGAGCCGCCTGAGCATCGACCTCTTGGTGGAGGCCTGCCGCGAGGCCGAGGCCCTGGGCATCCCCGCCGTGGCGATCTTCCCGGTGATCGATCCCGCCCTCAAGACCCCCGACGGTGAGCTGGCCGCGAACCCCCAGAACCTCATCTGCCGCGCCGTGCGCGCCGTGAAGGCCGCCTGCCCCAACCTCGGCGTGATCTGCGACGTGGCCCTCGACCCCTTCACCACCCACGGTCAAGATGGTCTCGTGCGTGAGGGCTACGTCGTCAACGACCAGACGATCCAGGCGCTCATCCAGCAGGCGCTCGTGCAGGTCGAGGCGGGCTGCGACGTGATCGCGCCCTCGGACATGATGGACGGCCGCGTCGGCGCCCTGCGTGACGCCCTGGAGGCCCACGGCCACGTCAACGTGCGCATCTTGTCTTACGCCGCGAAGTACGCCAGCGCCTTCTACGGCCCCTTCCGCGACGCCGTGGGCAGCAAGAAGAACCTCGGCGGCGGCGACAAACGCACCTACCAGATGGACCCCGCGAACGGCGACGAGGCCCTGCGGGAGATCGCCCTGGATCTGGAGGAGGGCGCGGACATGGTCATGGTGAAGCCCGGGATGCCCTACCTCGACGTGGTGGCCCGGGTGAAGGACCGCTTCGGCGTGCCCACCTTCGCCTACCAGGTGAGCGGCGAGTACGCGATGTTACACGCCGCGGCACAGCTCGGCTGGCTGAGCCTTGAGCAGGTCGCCATGGAGAGCCTCTTGGCGTTCAAACGCGCCGGGGCTGATGGCGTGTTGACCTACTTCGCCAAAGACGCCGCCCGCTGGTTGGGCCGCTGAGGCGCGCTCTTCACCCCAGCGCCGCTGTTCTCTGCCATGATTCTCGCCGACTCCGCCGAGGTGCCTGTGCGTAACGTCGTCTTCGTCGCCCCGTTCCCCATGCCCGCCACCCTTCGTTTCGCCGCGGGCATCCGCTCGCTCAAGGACGTGCGGCTCATCGGCCTGTTCCAGCAGCCCCCCGCCGAGATGTCGGGCTGGGACTGGTTACACATCGTGCCCGACGCCCTCGATCCCGACGTGTTGACCCACGCGCTCCAGGCCCTCACCCAGAAGTTCGGCAAGATTCACCACGTCGCGGGCATCTTGGAGAACATTCAGGAGCCCCTCGCCATCGCCCGGCAGCGCCTGGGCATCGAGGGCACGGACCTGCAAACGGCGACCCGCTTCCGCGACAAAGGCGTGATGAAGGACCACCTCCGCGCCCACGGCGTGCCCTGCGCGCGCCACGCCCGGCTGCGCAACGAACAAGACGCCTGGGAGTTTGTGCGCCAGGTCGGCTTCCCCATCGTCATCAAGCCGCCTTCAGGGGCGGGCGCGAAGGCCACCTGGCGGGTGCGTGACGCTGAAGAGCTCCGCGGCGCGCTCTCGTCCTTACGCCCGAGCCCCCAGAACGAGATCCTCGCTGAAGAGTTCTTGCGGGGCCGCGAGTTCAGCTTCGAGACGATCACCCTGAACAACCGCCCCGTGTTCACGAGCATCTCCCGCTACCTGCCCACGCCCCTGGAGGTCTTGGAGAACCCCTGGATTCAGTGGGTGTGCCTGCTCCCGCGTGATGTGAGCGGCCCCGAGTACCGCGACGCCCACGCCTTGGGCCAGCGGGTGATCGACGTGATGCGCCCGGGCTTCGCCGTCACCCACATGGAGTGGTTCCGCCGCGAGGACGGCAGCCTGGCCGTGGGGGAGATCGCCATGCGCCCCCCCGGCGCGAGCATCAGCGCCATGACCGGCCTCGTTCACGACGTCGACTTTCACCGCGCCTGGGCCCGCTGCGCCGTAGACCACCAGTTCGATGGCCCCTGGGAGCGCAAGTTCTCCGCCGGGGTGGCCTTCTTGCGGGGCCAAGGCCGAGGCCGCGTCGCCGCCGTGCGTGGCGTAGACGAGGCCCAGCGCCTCATGGGCCAGCACGTCGTCGAGGCCAAGCTGCCCGTGGTCGGCGCGCCCAAGGCCGATGGCTATGAGGGGGATGGCTACGTCGTCGTGCGCCACCCCGACACGGCCGTGGTGGAGCGGGCGCTGGAGACGCTGATCCAGACGGTGCAGGTGGTCTACGCCTAAGCGGCGGGAGAGTCGCGCGCACAAGGCTTGGGATTGGGCGTTCTCTCCATGAGGCGCCTTCACGAGCCTTGGGATCGTGAGTTTTTGCGGGAAGTCGCGATCACAGGCCTTGTGAGCGGGCGTTCTCTCCACCAAGGGCTGATCTCAGGCCTTGAGATCGGGACTTCTCTCCCCAAATCACGATGACAAGGCCTGTGATCGGGCTGTTCTCTCCACACGGCGCCTTCACAAGCCTCGTGAGCGTGAGTTTTTGCCGGAGGTCGCCTTCACAAGCCTCGTGATAAGGCGTCCTCTCCACCAAGGGCCGATCTCAAGGCTCGCGATCGTGACTTCTCTCCCAAAATCACCATCACAAGGCCTGTGATCGGGCTGTTCTCTCCACCAGACGCCTTCACGAGCCTCGTGAGCGTGAGGCTCTCTCCCCTGCCCCCTAGAGCGTCCATGCGTGTCTGCGTCCTGTTCTCCGCCGCGTCCCCTGAAGACACCCCTACGGCGGCGTTTGACCCCGAGCCCGAGCCCGAGCGCTGGCTCGACGGTCACACCGTGCGAAAGGTGCCGCTCAAACAGCACGAGGCGGCCACACGACTGCCGGAGCTTGTCGCTGAGGGCTTCGACGTGTTCTTGAACCTCTGCGACGGCGCGATCACGGAGCCCCTCGCGGGCGTCGAGGTCACCGAGGCCCTGGAGGCCCTGGGCGCGCCCTACACCAGCTCATCGCCTGCCAACTACCGAATGACCCGGCGTGAGGTGAAGACCCGCCTCTCAGACGCCGGCCTGCCCACCCCGGCCTGGGCCTTTGTGTTCACGCCCGCCGACCTCCCCGCGGCCATGACCGTGCCGCTCCCGGCCATCGTCAAACACCACGACGGCTACGGCAGCCTCGGGATGCGGGCCAACGCCAAGGTCACCGACGCCCAACAGCTCCAAGAGCGCGCCTTAGAGATGCTCCGCGGCTGTGGCGGCGCCTTGGTCGAGGAGTTCGCCCCGGGCGCTGAGCTGACCGTGCTGTGTGTCGCAGACGCCGAGGCTCCAGGCGGCGTGTTTGTTTACCCGCCCTTTGTGTGTGGGTTCCCGCCCGGAGAAGAGTTCAAACATTTTGTGCTCAAGTGGCGGGCGTTCAGCGGGCTCACCTGGCGACCCGACACGGACGCCGCGCGTGTGGCCGAGGCGACGGCGCTGTGCCGCGGCGCGTTCATCGCCCTCAACGCGCGCTGCGGCCTGCGCTGTGACCTGCGTGTCGACGCCCGAGGGCAGCTCACCCTGCTCGACTGTAACTTCGACTTCGGGGTGTTTTACCCGCCGGGGCACGAGGGCTGCGCCGATGAGATCCTCCTCCACGACCCCGAAGGGCACCGCGGGCTGCTGAGGAGGATGTTTCACCTCGCGCGCCGGGAGGCCTTCACTAAGGGACGATGAACAAGCTCACCGAGCTGTCCCAGCCTTGGAAGCTGTAGCAGTCGGAGTCGCTGGCGGCGAGCATGAGGTAGACCGCCTCTTCGTACCGTTGGCTGCCCAAGGTCACGCTCACGGTGAACTCGCCCTCGGCGTCTGTGGGGGCACACTCATAAAACCACTCTCCCCGTTTGTCGCTGAACGTGTTGACCAGCACCCGGCCCGTGCGGGGCACGACGACGCCCGAGACGTTCAGCTCGCTGTCAGGCGCCACCGCCGCGCAGGGCAGGCCGGGCTCTACCCACACGCCCATAAACAAGAACAGATCCTCAGGGCACTCCGACCAGTCCATCGCGGCGGGGGCGGGCTCGGCGGCGTTTTGTGACACAAACACCTCGCCTGCGTAGGCCATGCCGTCGCTCGTCTCCAGGAGCTCATCAAACGCGATGGGCAGGCTCATGCCCAAGGCGTCGTCAAACTCGACGTGCAGGTGTGGGCCGCTTGACCAGCCGGTGTTGCCCGAGAGGCCGATGACCTCCCCTTTGCCGATGAGCTGCCCAGGCTCCACCAAGGCGCCGTCTTGTTGCAGGTGCCAGTAGTGGCTGCGGGTGCCGTCGCCGTGATCGAGGATGACGTAGTTCGCCTGATCCGCGCACGACTCGTCCCCGCAGCCGGTGCTGGAGTCTTCTCGTGTGGCGAGCACCCGCCCGGCGCGCATCGCCACGACCTCGCTGCCCTCTGGCATGTTGACATCGACGGCGTAGACATCAGCGCCGGTGTGAGAGAAGAAGCCGTGGTTGCCTTGGGAGACGTCATAGGCGGCGCCCTCGGGGAAGGGCAGGCCCGCGCTCTGGGTGGTGAGCGCCCAACATTGGCCGCCGCGCGCCACGGTGCCGGGGCCGCAGGCGTCCCCCTCGGGCCAGCACAGGCCGTCGATGGCGATGGTGCCTTCACCACATTGCACCGTCGGCGCGCACTCGCGCCCCACATCGACGGTGCCCTCGCCGCAGCGCCCGCGCGCTCCGCAGGCCGGGAGCCCCGCGCCGACGATGACCCACAGCCCAACGCGCCAGCTCGACATACCTTGAACCTCAGAGGATGGCCCACGGCGAGCGGCCAGGGGCGCGGCGTTGACGATCATACTTGCAAGCAGACCCCGCGCGGGCGTTAACTTCGTTGCGCCAACCAAAGCCCGGAGCCTCCGTGAACGTCGTCTTCCTCTCTCCGTCGTACCCCCCCGAGATGCGCGAGTACACCCGCGGGCTCGCCGAGGTGGGCGCCAACGTGCTCGGCGTAGGCGACGGGCCGCCGGATCCCCGAATCCGCCCCTACCTCGCCGACTACCTCCAGGTGCCGCGCATCCTCGACGAAGAGGACGTGATCCGCCGGGTGACGGCCTGGCTGCGCGGGCGCTCCGTGGATCGCATCGAGGGCATCTGGGAGGTGCTGACCTTGCTCGCGGCGCGCCTGCGGGAGCGCCTGGGCATCCCCGGCATGAGCGTGAGCACGGTCATGGGCTTCCGCGACAAACAGCTCATGAAGGAGCGTGTGGCGGCGGCGGGCCTGCGGGTGCCCATCGCGCGGCGCGTGCGCACGGCGTCAGAGACCTGGGCCGCCGCTGAAGAGATCGGCTTCCCCCTCATCCTCAAGCCCATCGCAGGCGCGGGCAGCGCCGACACCTACCGCATCGAGTCCAAGGCGGAGCTGGAGAAGATCCTCCCCCGCATGAGCCACGTCACTGAAGCGAGCTGCGAGGAGTTTGTCGACGGCGAAGAGTTCACCTTCGACACGGTCTGTGTAGACGGCCAGCCCCGGTTCGTGAACGTCGCCCAGTACCTCCCCCGCCCCTTGGTGGCCCGCACTGAAGAGTGGATCAGCCCCGTCATCGTCACCGTGCGGGATCTCAAGCAGCCCAAGCTGCAGAAGGGCATTGAGCTGGGCATGGGTGTGCTCCAGGCGCTCAACATGGGCACGGGCTTCACCCACATGGAGTGGTACCTCAAGTCCAACGGTGAGGTGGTCTTCGGCGAGATCGGCTGCCGCCCCGGCGGCGCGCACCTCGTCGATCAGATGAACTACACCTGCGACATCGACCTCTTCCGCGAGTGGGCCCGGGCGGTGTGCTGGCGCAGCTTTGAGGGCCGCACCGAGCGCCGCTACAACGTGGCGATCCTGTTCAAGCGGGCCCTGGGCCAAGGCCGCATCACCCGCATCGACGGCCTACAAGAGTTCTTGGCGCGGGCGCACCCCTGGATCTGCACCGAGCAGCTCTTGCCCGTGGGCACCCACCGCCGCGACTGGAAACAGACCTTACTCAGCGACGGCCACATCATCTTGCGGCACCCCGACTGGGACCGCACGGTGCAGCTCGCCTTCGACGGCGCCAAAAACGTCACGATGATCGCCGGGGGCTGACGCGGCGCGGGAGACTCAGCGCGGGGGCCGCTCACCGGAGAGCAGCTCCCCCGCCCGGCGCAGCCAGGCGCCCGCCCGACGCACGGGGCTGTGGTTCGTGAGGTGGCGGCGCACGGCGCTGCGCACCTGGGCACGAAGCAGCTCCGAGAGTTTGCCCTCAAGCTCGGCGCGTACGCTCTGGGCGGCGTCAATGCGCGCCTCCTCGATCTGCTCCAAGAAGCTGATCATGCCGAAGCAGAAGTTGGACTGGTGGTCTAGCGTGCGCCGCTGGTGCTCGACGAGCACGGCCAGGTCTTCCCAGGTGGGGGCGATCCCCGCCGCGCGCCGCGCCTCAAACCACGCTTGAAGCTCGGCCTCCCGAGCGGCGTGGGCGCGACCCTCCTCCATGAGCCAGTTGATCATCGCCGCGTGATCCATGACCTCTCTCCCTTCCTTCGCGCCGCCGGGGCTGACCAGCGCGCGCCGAGCCCTTTAGCCCATGAGCCGGTCCACGTCGCGCGACTCCCAGCGAACCCCCGCGCCTCGATGTTAGAGGGCTGATCCGAGAGGCCCCAATCAGGCCGCCTCAACGGCCGCGCTCGCCGCACCGAGGAGAACGATGTCTCCCAGCTCGCCGCTCCGCCTCTTGTTGTTGGGCCTGCTCATCGTCGCCGCCTGCAAAGGTGACACGCCCTCGCCGGAGGACTCCGACGCGCCGCTGGATGACAGCGCGGCGGTCGTAGACGACGATGGCGACGGCGTGCCAGCGTCCGCCGACTGCGACGACAACGACGCGACAAGTTTTCCCGGCGCCACAGAGACCTGTGATGGCCGCGACAACAACTGCGACGGCGCCACCGACGAGGGCCTGCTCATCACCGTGTACCCCGACGAAGACGGCGACGGCTTCGGGGATCCGGGCGGCGCCACCGAGGTCTGCGCGCTCGCCGATGGCTTTGTCACCCAAGCCGGAGACTGCGAAGACGACGACCCGCGGTTCTTCCCCGGCGCCGCGGAGTCCGACTGTGAGGATCCAAACGACTACAACTGCGACGGCTCCGTAGGGTTGGCCGACCAAGACGGCGACGGCCGCTCGGCCTGTGAGGACTGCGACGACAAGAATGCGACAGTCTTCCCCGGCGCCACGGAGACCTGCGACAGCCTGGACAACAACTGCGACGGGGCCGTCGACGAGGGCCTCCAGATCACCGTCTACCCCGACGCCGACGGCGACGGCTACGGCGACGGCGCCGCGCCGCTGCTCACCTGCAGCCCGCCTGAAGACAGCACCCTCGACGGCGCCGACTGCGACGACGGCGACGCCCGGGTGAACCCTGTCGCATCCGAGACATGCGACAACATCGACAATAACTGCGACAGCCTCATCGACGACGAAGATCCCGCCCTCGACCTCTCCACGGCCACCGCCTCTTACGCGGACGACGACAAAGACGGCTTCGGAGATCCCAGCACCCTCACCCAGACCTGCCTTGTCACATCGGGGCGTGTGACAACGGGTGATGACTGCGACGACGGCGCGGCGGCGGTGAACCCCGGCGCCACGGAGCTCTGCGACGGCGGGCGAGACAACGACTGCGACGGCCTCACCGACGACGACGACCCCAGCCTCAGCGCCGCCAGCGCCACCCGCTGGTACGCCGACTCCGACGGCGACGGCGCCGGGGACGCCGCCTCCAGCGCCTTGGCCTGCCTCCAGCCCAGCGGCTTCGTGAGCGGCGCGACAGACTGCGACGACGGCGACAAGACCGTGTACCCCAGCGCCAGCGAGGTCTGCGACGGCCTGGACAACGACTGCGACAGCCTCGTCGACGACGACGACCCCGGGCGTCTGTTGGCCTCTACCACCGCCTGGTATGACGACCTCGACGCCGACGGCTACGGCGACGCCAGCGCCTCCACCCGCGCCTGCGACGCCCCAAGCGCCGCCGTCGCCGATGATGGCGACTGCGACGACGCCGACCCCAACATCAACCCCGGCGCCGCCGAGGCCTGCGACGACCTCGACAACGACTGCGACGGGGTGACAGACCAGGTGGTCTACTTTGAGAGCGACCTCGACGGCGGCCTGCCCGCGGGCATCGTGCTCAACGGCGACGCCACCTGGATCCGCGCCGGGACCGACGGCGCCGTCCGGCTCACGAGCATCGACTATTACCAGGTCGGCGCCGCGCTGTTGACCGACACCGTGCCCGCCGATGACCTGGTGATCTCCTTCCGCTTCATCACCGGCGGCGGCGACGGCGCCGACGGCCTCGCCTTGGGCCTGCTCGACCCCTCCACCCCCGACACCGCCATCGGCGTGTACGGCGAGGGCCTCGGCCTCTACGGCCTCACCGGCTACGCCGTCGAGCTCGACACCTACACCAACTACCCCAAAGACCCCGACAACAACCACATCGCGCTCATGGACACGACCACCCTGAACGCGCTCGTGAGCAGCTCCAGCGTCCCCAACCTCGACGACGGCGTGGAGCGCCTGTTGGAGCTGACCAAGTCCGGCGATGACTTCACCGTCACCCTAGACGGCGCCACGGTGTTCACCTACACGCTCACGGGCTTTCCCTACAGCGAGGTGCGTGTCGCCCTCGCCGCGTCTACGGGCGGGCTCACCAACAACCACTATTTTGACGACCTCACGGTGATGTGCCCTTAGGCTGGATGGGTGTTACAACATTTTTGATGCGTATTCGTGCCAAGTTTTACAGATTCTACTCGATCTGCTGGACCATTGATAGAAAGCCGATTTTAGCGGAATCATTCTTCCTTGGTGCCGTGATGTCTCGGATGTTCTTGCCGCGTTAACAACAATAGTGTTGTCGTTCTTGTGCCCATCAGTGACCGTCGTAAAACCAGCGCCACCTCACGCCGCCGACCCGCCGACGGCGCTCTCGGCCCGCCCAACGGCGAGCGACCCGCTCAGGATCCCGTCTACAGTGGCGCCCGTCTCGTGGCGCCACAACATCCTGATCACCCGACGCCCGACACACCGGACGGAGCCCTCATGCGACACGCCCTCATCCTCTCCTTGGCCTGCTTCACCCTTGCGGCTTGTAAAGGTGACGACACCACCCCACCAGACGAGACCGGCGTGCCCGCGACGGACAGCGACGCCCCCACCGACAACGACGGCGACGGCTCTCCCGAGGGCGAAGACTGCGACGATGACGACGCCGCGGTGAACCCCGACGCCACGGAGCTCTGCGACGGCCTCGACAACAACTGCGACGGCGAGACCGACGAGGGCGTGAAGACGACGGCCTACACCGACGCCGACGGCGACGGGTTCGGCGACGACAGCACCGCCGCCGAGACCTGTGATGTGCCCGACGGCAGCACCACCCTCGGCGGAGACTGCGACGACACCGACCCCAGCTACAACCCCGGCGCCGCCGAGACCGAGTGTGACGATCCCAACGACTACAACTGCGACGGCTCCGTAGGCTACGCCGACAACGACAGCGACGGCTTCGCCGCCTGCCAAGAGTGTGATGACAACGACGCCGCTGTAAACCCGAGCGCCGCCGAGATCTGCGACGAGCGCGACAACAACTGCGACGGCGCCATCGACGAGGGCGTGACGACCACCTCCTACGCCGACACCGACGCCGATGGTTACGGTGACGCCGACTACCCCGTCGCCGCCTGTGAGGTGCCCGCGGGCTACGTCACCGACGCCACGGACTGCGACGACGGCGACGTCGGCGTGAACCCCGCGGCGCAGGAGATCTGCGACAGCCTCGACAACGACTGCGACACCCTCATCGACGACGCCGATGACAGCGTCGATCTCAGCACCGGCGCCACGTCTTACGCCGACGCTGATGGCGACGGCTACGGGGACGCCGACTCCGCCACCTTGAGCTGCGCCACCCCGGCGGGCGCGGTTGACAACGCTGAGGACTGTGACGACGGCGACGCCACGTTGAGCCCCGCCGCGACGGAGATCTGCGACGGCCTCGACAACGACTGCGACGGCGCCACCGACGACGACGACAGCTCCTTGGACCTCAGCTCGGCGACGACCTGGTACGCCGATGGCGACTCCGACCGCTTCGGCGATCCCGACGTCACGACCGTCGCCTGCGAGCTGCCGAGCGGGTTCACGTATGGCGGCACCGACTGCGACGACGCCGACGCCGCCATCAACCCCGTCGCGATGGAGGTCTGCGACAGCCTCGACAACGACTGCGACGGCCTCATCGACGACGATGACGACGGCGTCTTCCTCTCGCCCAGCTCAGCCTGGTACGCCGACGCAGACGGGGACACCTACGGCGATCCCACCGACCAAACCTTCGCCTGCGAGGCGCCCAGCGCGACCCACACCGCCGATGACAACGACTGCGACGACACCGACGCCGCCATCAACCCCGCCGCCACGGAGTCATGCGACGACGCCGACAACGACTGCGACGGCGTCATCGACCAGATCGTCTACCTCGAGACCGGCTTTGATGGCGGCCTGCCCAGCGGCATGACCGTCAACGGCGACGGCGCCTGGGCGTCCGCGAGCGGCAACGGCTACCTCTCGCTCACCGAGGCCGTGGTCGGCGAGGTGGCAACAGCCCTGCTGAACGACACCGTGCCCGCCGACGATCTCTACGTCTCGTTCAACTTCTCCACCGGCGGCGGCGCCGGCACCGGCGCGGACGGCCTCTCCTTGGCGCTCCTCGACCCCAGCACGGCGACCACGGCCATCGGCAGCTCAGGCGGCGGCTTCGGCGTGCTCGGCCTCACCGGCTACGCGGTTGAGGTCGACACCTTCGAGAACGGCGAGTGGGATCCCGACGGCAACCACATCGCGCTGATTGACGCCGCGAACCTCTACACCGTCTATGCCACCAGCTCCGCCATCCCCACCCTCGAGAACGCCGGCGAGCTCTTCATCGAGATGACCAAGTCCGGCAGCACCATCACCGTGGCGCTCGACGGCACCACCCTGTTCACCCACACGCTCAGCTCCTTCCCCTACAGCGAGCTGCGCGTCGGCGTGACCGCCGCCACAGGCGGGTCGAGCAACTACCACTATGTGGATGACCTCACCGTTATGTGTCCCTGAGCGCCGACCGCTTCCCCGCTGGGCGTGTTCGGTGGACGCGCTCAGCGGTTGGGAGGCGACGGGGCCGCTCACTCCCCCCACCCCACCACCACCTCAGCGTCCTCGTTCAGCAGGGCATACCGGTCTCCCCGCTCCTCCCAGGTGACCGCGCCGTCGGGACCGCGCCGCACGAGCTTGTAAGCGAAGACCGTGCCCGCCGGGGCCACGATCGTGGCGCTCACGCCCCCGGCGGGATCGGGGGTCAGCGGCACGCCCGCCTCGGGGGACCACGCGCCGAGCTCGGGCGCCGAGCCCACGACGATGAGGCCCTCCGACGCCTCGGCCACACGCAGGGTGAGCCGTGTCGGCGCCGGGTTGAGCACCCGGATGGTCAACGACGCCAAGACCTCGCCGGGCATTGATCCGACACAGACACGCGCCGAGCGAGGCGGCACAGGGCCCGCGCAGCCAGCGCCCGTAGACGACACCCCGACCACGGCCCCGGGCCGAGCTGGTCTGACGGGCGCTCGGTCTCGCTGAGGTTCAGCTCCAGAAGCGCGACCGACTCCGGCCCCACCCGCAGCACGGTGAGCCCGGCCTCATCCACCCGGAGCACCTGAGACGGGGCGTCACGCAGCCAAGGGTTGGCCTCACGGAGCTGAATCAGGGCCTTGAGGGTTGGGTCTACGTCCCCGGCGCGCTCCCAGGGCATGTCGCGGCGGTTGTCGGGCTCTTCGCCGCCCTCAAGGTGCAGCTCCGCCCCCCAGGTGAGCGCGGGCACGCCCCGCAGCGCCATCTGCGTCACCCAGGCCCGGCGCACGGCGTCTTGGTCACCCCTACACTCGGTCAACACACGGGGCATGTCGTGGTTGTCTAAGAAGGTGACGAGGTCCTCGGGGTGTTGATACAGTCGGTCGCTGCTGAGCACAGAGCCCAGTCGCCCTAAGTGCGCGCCGCGACACAGGCTGTCGATGAGCGCGTACCGCAGGGGAAAGTCAAACATCGCGTCGAAGCCGCCCCCGGCGAAGGTGGCGGCGAGCAGGCGGGGGTCGCCCTGGAAGTCTTCGCCTAAGGTCCACAGGCCCGGCGCGGCGGCGCGGAGGTCGCTGTGCAGGCGGGCGAAAAAGTCCGTGGGCATGTGGCGCACGGCGTCGATGCGTAGGCCGTCTACACCAAACCCCAGCGCCCACTGCAGCGTGGCGTCACGAAGGTAGGCGTACACCTCGGGGTTCTGCTGGTTGAGATCGGGCAGGCCGTGCACTTGTCGGTTGACGAGCTGCTCGGGATCGTTCCAGTCCTCGATCGTCAAGGCCGGGTTGTACCAGTCGGGGTGCTCGGTCAAGGCCGCAGCGTCGAAGCTCGTGTGGTTGTAGACGACGTCCAGCACCAGGCGCATCCCCCGGCGCTCGGCGGCCTCAGAGAGGCGTTTGAGCGTGGCCTCGTCGCCAAAGCGGGGGTCGATCACGCGAAGATCACGCACCCAATAGCCATGAAAGGCCCCCCAGCCGTAGAACTTCTGATCTTGACACAGAAAGATCGGCGAGAGCCACAGCGTCTTCACGCCCAGCGCGGCGAGGTGGTCGAGGCGCTGAATCACCCCCTCTAAGTCTCCGCCGTGCCAGGCCTGAGGGTCGGACGGGTCGGCGTCTTTGTCGTTTGTGGGGTCACCGTTGGCGAAGCGGTCCACAAACACGAAGTAGACGAGATCATCGGCGCGCTGGGGCCGCACCCCACTGAATTGTGCGGCTTCTCCGGGGGGTTTGTCTCGACCATGGCAAGACAACAGCGCCGCCAGCCCCAGCGCCGCCAGCCCCAGGCGACCGCCGCCGATCATGGCGCGGAGAGCCCGCCGACGAGCTGATCGAGCACGCTCGCCACCTGACGCTCAATCACCGGGCCCGCCTCCTCCAAGGCCACCTCCTCCCGCTCGTGCTGGTACTGCAAGGCCACAGGCACAGAGAACTCGGACTGTACGGCCTGGCTGAGGTCTGACGCCGGGGAGGCCGTCACGCGCACGTCCACCGTCCAGCGGAAGCGCCCGCTCATCTGGGTGTAGTACTCGACCTGGGCCTCGACGAGCACGATCAGGGCCGCGTCGGCGCGTTTGCTGACCAGCCACTCCACCCGCTGCGGCGTCGAGCGGCGTGCGCGGAAGGCGTCCGCGGCGGCGGCGTCGATCTCCACGAGGCTCGGGGTGAGGTTTCGAGCGACGAGCTCCTCCTCAAGCCCTTTGTTGAGGCTCGCCGGGGCCGAGGTCAAGGTGCCGTCGTTCACCTTGGTGAGCACCACACACAGCGCCGTCGGCGTGGCGGCGGACGCACGAACCGGCGCCGTCTTGGGCAGACAGCCCGGCGTGACGCCGACGAGGGCGATGCTGAGGAGCGCGCTGGTGAGGGCGCCAAGCGCCGCGCGGCGGGTCAGAACCATGCTTCCATCTCCAGAGAGCCGAGGTGGTGCCAGTGACGCTCTACAGACTTAAAGTCGGCGAACTGGTCCTGGGTGTCGACGAATGCGCTGCCGAAGGCGTTGTTCTGGTTGGAGTGTTGAACGCCGTACAGAAGCCGCAGCGAGGGCCGCACATACACGCCGGGGCCGAGGGGATTAAACACGATCCCCGTCTTGCCTTGCCAGGTGTCGCGGGTGTCGGTGTCGCCGTACTCCAAGCCGCGGGTGTCGGGCAGCCCCCCTTCGCTGGCGAAGATCGAGTCGGCGTGCTCACGGTAGGCGTTGCCGTTTGTGGACACCTCCCGGGCGATGCTCGACTCCACCAACAGGTGAACCGTGTCGTTGAGGTAGATCTGGGTGCGCAGCACGGTCGAGGCGTACCAGCGGTCGTGATCTGAAGGCGCGATGTCGTTGTCGCCGTCTTGGTGTTGGCCGTAGAGGGCCGCCCACACCACATCCAAGCGCTGGGGGATGAGCCGGAGCTGCATCTCGTTGCCCACGAGCAGCATCGTGCGCTCATCGGTGAGATCGTTCGTGTAGATCGTGTACGATGTGCCCTCATACGTCTCCGTGGTGGAGAGCTGGGGGTGCATCTTCTCGTAACGTATGAAGGTGTTGTTCCACCGCAGCGGGCCCAGGCCGCCGAAGCCCAGATAACCGATGATCTGGCCGCTCTGGGCGCTCGTCGGCACGGGGTTGGGGAAGTCGCGCAGCTCGTTTGGGTTCTCCTCAAACCAGCGCTCGGTGACCTCTTGGCGCAGATAATCTTCATACGCCACGTCGGGGGTGTTGTGCGGCGCGAAGCGGTGGCCCTCGG
This sequence comes from Deltaproteobacteria bacterium, assembly GCA_016717595.1. GTDB lineage: Bacteria > Myxococcota_A > UBA796 > UBA796 > CAJQPC01 > JADKFE01. Next base: position 135,882 of record JADKFE010000011.1, read on the forward strand.
TCATCGGCTGGAGACGGTATTGCCCGCCGCCGCCGAGCTCGACGTGGCTGCCGAGGCGCATGCGCAGATAACCCCCCGCCGTCGGCATGGCGTGGTAGCTCGCCCCACGCTGCCAGTACCCCGAGTCACCCACCCCCAAGAGCAGGTCCACGGGGCCCTTCTCGTACCGCGCGCTGAGGCCGACGGTGTCGAAGAAGACCTGCGCCGGGCGCATGTCGTACATGCCCAGCTCCCCCATAAACATGTCGAGGGTGCCCACCTGCCACGTCACGTTGGGCAAGAGCACGTTGCCCGCCCGCGCGTAGAGCTGGGACACCCGGTAGTTGTTGAGATAGCCGTTGCCCGCGTCGGCGTTGGACACCGAGCCGCCCTCGATGCGCAGGTGTAAGGACGTCCACGGGTCTTTGGCCAGGGGTTGACGCTCGAGCACGTCAAACTTCATCTCGACGGCGGCGTAAGATCCCTCGTTCATCAGGCGACCGTAGAGGTTCCAGTAGCCCAGACGACCGTTGCCGCCTTGGAGGTCGGGCCGGGCCGCGACGCGGAAGTAGCCGCCGACCTCAGCGCGACCCGCGAGGGCCGCAGGGGCTAGGGCGGCGTTTAGCGCGAAGAGGCCGCTGAGAATGAGGCCTCTGCGGAGAATCGAATCACTCACCGCGCTCGCTCCTGCCAAACCGGGGGTACCGGTCGGCGCTGGGGGTTCACACGTTCAGGGGGAGAGGTTTAGGCGCCGCGGCGGAGTCACTGCTCCTCAAGCACCACGATCGTCCACTTGGGCACGGTGTAGCTGGAGCCGCCGATGTCTTGGGGCGCGTCGAGCCAGATGTTGGCGCTCTGGTACGGGATCTTCGTCGGGGTAGTCGTCGAAGTAGCCCGTCTCGTCGTCGCCGTAGCTGCCGGGCATGTCGAAGTAGGCCTGGGTGTCGATGATGCGCGCCCAGCTCACCCCGGACGGCAGCGAGAACGAGACGTCGTAGTCCTCCATGTTGATGAGGATCATCATCTGTTTCCAGCCCTCGCCCGCGCCATAATAATGAATCGCCATGTGGCGGGCGGACCAGTCGTCGCCGCTCATGTCGGCGTTCTGGTCGTTCTTCCAGGCGAAGGCCATGCCGCCGCCGTACTCGGTCGGGGCGAAGGCGTAGGTGCGCTCTTTGCGGAATCGGATGACATCCCGCACAAAGTCGTGCATCCGGTAACGGTCCCAGTTGTAAGACGACTGCCACTCGTTCCAGCGGTGCCAGTTCCACTCGTTGTCGGCCCAGTCGGAGTAGGCGTTGTTGTTGCCGTACTGTGTGCGCATCCACTCGTCGCCGCCGAGGATCATCGGCGTGCCATTGGCGATCATCATCGCCACGAAGAAGTTGCGCATCATCTGGCGTTTGAGCTGCTCTTCGCCCCAGTTGGCGCTGCGGTTGTGGCTCTCGCCGCTGCTCTCGTCACACCAGGCGCTCGTGGGGTCGTCACAGCAGATCTGGTTGAGCACGCCGCAGCCGTTCTGCTTCTCGGGGTACGAGACGAGGTCGTACATCGTGAAGCCGTCATGCGCGGTGATGAAGTTCACCGAGTGGTACGGTTTGCGGTCGTTCCAGCCGTAGACCGGCTCGGTGCCCGTGAGCACGGTGCCGCCGTCAACGCCGCCCGTGGCCGTTGAGTTGAGGCCCCAATAGCCATCGGACTGGTTCACGAAGCTGCGCCACCAGTCGCGGAAGTAGGGGTTCCACTCGCCCCAGCCCACGGCGTCGTTGTTGGTGGACTTGGGGAACCCGCCGATCCCGGGGCCGCTGCCCCCCGCCGTCCAGGGCTCGGCGATGATGCGGGTGTTGTACGCCTGCAAGATCGGGTCGTCGGCGATCTCTTGGATCACCATCTCGCGGATCTCGTCTTGGGACGGGCTGCGGTTGGTGCAGCCCTCGGGCTCGCCCAGAACCCCGGCGAGGTCAAATCGGAAGCCGTCTACGTGCAGCTCCTCCACGTAGAAGTGGAGCGAGTCCATCGTCAGGCGGCGCATCGGCGTGTGGTTGGGGCGCGTCTGGTTCCCGACGCCGGTGTTGCCACAATAGTACTGGTTGTCGCCCGCGAGCATGTACCAAGCTTGGTTGTCGAGGCCACGGAAGGAGTACAGCCCGGCGATCTCTTTGGGGTCGAAGTTGACGGTGTAGTCGGAGTTGTTGCTCTCAAAGTAGAGCTTCTCCCGCCACAGCCCGCCCTCGCCGGTGTGGTTGAACACCACGTCGATGATCACCTCGACGTCGTGTTTGTGCAGCTCATCCACCATCCACTTGAACTCGTCGAGCACCTCCAAAGGGCGGCCTGTGGACTGGTACTCGGCGGAGTAAGCGTTCTCGGGGGCGAAGAAGTTGAGGTTGTTGTAGCCCCAATAGCCGCCGTCCAAGGGCTTCTCGTGGATGGGCAGCAGCTCGACGGCGTTGATGCCCAGGTCTTTGAGGTAGCCCGCCATCTCGCCCAGGCCGCGGAAGGTGCCGGGGTACTTCACGCCGCTGGCGAAGTTGGCGGTCATGCCCTTGAGGTGGACCTCGTACAAGATGAGGTCCTCCCAGCCGTGGCCGGGGTGATCGCCGCTCTGCCGCGCCGCGCGCCACGCGGCCTCCTCGGCCGACCACTCGTAGTCCGACGCGACGATCACGCTCTTTGAGCCCGCGGCGTAGGTGTTCTGCCAGCCGAAGGGGCCCGTAGACGTGGTGCCTTTGCCCCAGTCGTGATCGCGGTGGATCGCCTTCGACCAAGGATCAAAGAGGAGCTTGTTGGGGTTGAAGCGGTTGCCGTCCTCATCGACGTCGGCCTTGAACCCGATGAACGAGTTGGGCACGAAGGAGGGGTCATACGTCCAGTTCGGGCCCCAGGCGATGTAGCCGTAGTGCTGGCCTACGCCGATGCCCTCGACGAAGATGTTCCACAAGGCGCCGGTGTCGCTTAAGCGCGTCAGGGGATCTGGCGCGTCGGCAGGGCGGACTCAGGATCCTCAAAGAGCATCAGCTCGATACGCTCGGCGTTCTCGGAGTAAACCGTGAAGTTGACGCCACCGTCGATGAGCGTCGGGCCCATAAAGTCCATGGACTCGACCTGCGCCCAGGTGAGCGACGGCGCGTGCTCTTCAGTGTGGTAGAGCCGGACGTAGTCCTCCGACGCGCACGAGAGCATCAGGAGCAGCGAGGCGGAGAGGGACATGGGGGATCCTCCTCGGGTTGTGTGGGCTCGGGGTGAGATCGGCAGAACTCGCAGAATAGCCTAGTGGCGCCGGGGATCTTGCGGGCCTTGGACCGACGAGGCGTCAGGAGGGCACACGCGCCGTCTTGTAGATCGTCAAGAACTTGTCGTCACACCCCCCTGGCGCCTCGCGTAGTGGGGGCCGAAGAAGCGCCTCGAACCTCGAGCCGCCCGCCGCAAAACCTGCTACGCTCCCGCCTCTCTTCGCTGTATAATCCCAACGTTCGTCGGCGCGCCCCCAATGCGCCAACCCGTGAAGGAGTCCTCATGCGCTCGTTCAACCGCCCGTCGCCCTTGATGCCCGTTGTGGCCTTGGCCCTCTTCGGCTGCACCCCCTCTGAGAACAACATCAAGGTGAACGACGACGTCGTCGCGATCGACGAGGACGGCGTGCCGGACATCGAGCCCAACCCCACCACGGTGAGCTTCGGCTCGTTGTCGGTCACCGAGGGCGCCTCCTCCTCCCAGACCGTCACCATCGGCAACGTCGGCACCGCCGACCTGCACATCTACTCCGTCGAGCTTGAGGACGAAGACGCGCCGTTTGAGGTCGGCGCCATCGGCTCGGTGCTCGTGGCCCCCAGCGCCGAGACCACCCTCGCCGTCACCTACAAGCCGGTCACCTCGGCCGACGACACCACCTTCTTGCTCATCTCCTCGGACGATCCCGATGAGCCCGTCGCTGAGGTGGAGCTGATCGGCCAGGGCATCGCCCCGGTCATCGACATCGACCCCATCAGCTACGACTTCGGCACCTTGTACATCGGCTGTGAGAACCTCCAGCCCTTGACCATCTCCAACCTCGGCAACGACGAGCTCGTCGTCGAGTCGTTGACGGCCAACACGGCCTCCACGGACCTGGTCTTCGACGCCGCTGAAGACGTCAACGGCGCCTTGCCCTGGTCCATCGCGCCCGGCGCGTCTCTGGACGTGTGGGTGGATTACGCGCCGCTGGACGAGTACAGCGACGTTCAGTACGTCACCGTCACCTCCAACGACCCGGCCGCCCCCACGGTCATGGCCACCCAGAAGGGCGTCGGCGCGCTCTACGGCGAGACGGTGGACGTCTTTGAGCAGCCGATCAACGGCTCCACGGACATCATCTTCGCCATTGACTGGTCGTGCTCGATGTACGACGACGTCGCCAACGTCGGCTCGAACTTCGCCACCTTCGTGACCACCCTCGCCGCCATGGACGCCGACTACCACGTCGCCGCCGTCGTCGCCGACAACGGCTGCATCCTCGGCTCGGATCCCTACATCGACAACACGATGTCCGAGTCCGACCAGCAGTCGATCTTCTCCACCATGGCCTGCTTGGACTACGGCGGCACGTCTTGCCCCAAGATGGGCGGCTACACCGAGGCGGCCTTCACCTTGCTGGAGGCGGCGCTCAAGTCCTCCAACATCGGCTCGGGCGGCTGCAACGAGGGCTTCTACCGCGAAGACGGCACCTTGGCCTTGGTGGGTGTGTCCGACGAGGTTGAGCAGTCGGTCAACCCCTACACCTACTACATCTCGCTCTTCCAGAGCATGAAGGCCGACCCCGACGACATGGTCATGCACGCCATCGGCGGCGACTACCCCACGGGCTGCGGCGGCAACCAGCCCTACACCGGCTTCTACGAGGCCACCTTGGCCACCGGCGGCACCTTCCTCTCGATCTGCGCCGCCGACTTCGGCTCCAACATGGAGGTCCTCGCCGAGAACTCCGCCGCCGACCTCACCTCGTTTGAGCTCACCGACACGCCCGTCGAAGACTCCATCGAGGTCAAGGTGGACGGCATCGCCGTGGTCACGGGCTGGTCGTACAACTACGCCACCAACTCCGTTGACTTCGCCGACGGCTACGTCCCCGAGGGCGGCTCCACCATCGAGGTGGACTACGCGCTCATGGGTGACTGCGAGGGCTGATCCGGCCTCTCGAGGCGTTACAACTCGGCGCGCGGCGGGCTCATCCCCCGCCGTTGGCGCTTCAGGAGCGTGACGACGATGTGGGCTTGGGAGCTTCAAGGCGGCTTTGGTCTGGGGAACCTTCGGCGGGTAGAGCGGCCTGAGCCGACGCCAGGGCCGGGCCAGGTCGTCGTGCAGATGTCGGCGATGTCGCTCAACTTTCGTGACCTGCTGATGGTCGAGGGGATGTACAACCCCAAGCAGCGCCTGCCGCTCATCCCGCTCTCCGACGGCGTGGGGCGGGTGGTGGCCGCGGGGCCGGGGGTGCGGCGGGTGAAGGTGGGCGACCGGGTGTGCCCGACCTTCTTTCAGGGCTGGACGAGCGGCGAGCCGACGATGGAGAAGCTCAAGACGCCCTTGGGTGGCCCCCTGGACGGGGTCGCGGCGGAGCGGGTGCTGCTCTCTGAAGAGGGCGTCGTGATCCCGCCAGCCCACATGACCGACGCCGAGGCCGCCACCCTGCCCTGCGCCGCGCTCACCGCGTGGACGGCCCTGGTGCAGAACGGCGGCGTGCGCCCCGGCGAGACCGTGCTCATTCAAGGCACGGGCGGGGTGTCGCTGTTCGCGCTGCAGATCGTGAAGCTCCTCGGCGCGCGGGCGCTGATCACCTCCTCCAGCGACGACAAGCTGCAGCGGGCCCTGGCCTTGGGCGCCGACGCCGGGCTGAACTATCGGCAGGAGCCTGGCTGGGCGGCCTGGGCCCGGGCGCAGACCGACGGGCGCGGCGTTGACCACGTCATCGAGGTCGGCGGCGCGGGCACCCTGGAGGAGTCGATCAAGGCCACACGCCCCGGCGGCGCGGTGCACCTCATCGGCGTGCTCTCCGGCGCCAAGACCGAGCTGACGCTCACCCGGGTGTTTATGCAGGCGATCCGGCTGCTCGGCGTGCTCGTCGGACACCGCGACGCGTTTGAGCAGATGAACCGGGCCTTCGCCCAGGCGAAGCTGCGCCCTGTGTTGGACCGTGAGGTCGCCATGGACACGCTGCCGGAGACCCTCGGGAAGCTTGGCCAAGGGGATCACCTGGGCAAGATCACCCTACGCGCCTAAACGACGGGCTTGAGCATCCCGCGGGCCCTGGCGGTGAGCTGCTCCGCGCCCCGGGCGCCGTCTTTGACGCCGACGCCGTCGAGGTGGTTGCCGGTCAAGAAGAGGCCTGGCAGGCGCGACTCCGCGCCGCGGGCCTCGAGCACACGCTGCGGGTGGCCGGGGAGGTACTGCGGGATGCCGCGGGGGTGACGAAACACTCGGGTGAGGTGCGGAGGGTGACGCTCGCCGTCGCAGAGCTTGGCCAAGGCGGCCCGGGCGCGGCCGATGAGCACCTGGTCATCGCCCAAGGCGGCCTCGGGGTGGATCGCCCCGCCGATGATCGTGCGGATGAGGTGCTCGTCGCCTTGGGCTTGGTCGGGGAAGACGCAGGAGGTGAACACCGCGCCCAACGCGCCGCCCAAGTCTTCGCCGCGGGCCTTGAGCACACCGAAGCCCTCGGGCTCCCAGGCCCAAGCGCCCCGCGGCGAGGCCGTGACGACGACGGCGACGGGCGCGTAGGGGATGCCCGACAAGGCCGCGGCGGCGGCGGGATCGAGGGGGCGAAGCAGCTCGGCCTGCACGAAGCCGGGGCAGGCCAAAGCGACGGCGTCGGCGGTGACCTCGCCGCGGGGGGTGCGCACCCGCCAGCGGTCGCCGACGCGCTCTAAGCCCAGGGCCGGGGTGCCCAAGGAGACGGCGTCGCCCAGGCTCGCCGCGAGGGCCTCGGGCAGAGAGCCCGCGCCGCCGTCGAAGGTGACGAGGTGCCCGGCGGGGGCGCCGCCTCTGCGCAGGCGCAGCATCGCCAGAAACAGGCTGCGGTGCTCACGCTCCAGCTCAGCCATGCGCGGGAAGGCGGCGGCGAGGCTGAGGCGCTCGGGGTCGGCGGCGAAGATGCCCGTGACCATCGGCGCGATCATGCGGTCGAGGAGCCCGGGGCCCAGACGGCGGCGCACAAAGTCGGCGAGGGACTCATCCTCAGCGCTCACCCGGCGGGGCAAGAAGGGCTCTAAGAGCAGGCGCAGCTTGGCGGGCCAAGAGAGCAGGCGGGTTTTGAGCAAGGCCGGGGGGCTGAGCGGCGCCGCGTGACGTTCCCCCATCGCCCAGATCCAGCGCGTCTTGTAGCGGTCGCTGGCCCGGATCACCCGAGGATGCAGGTTGAGCCGGGTGAGCAGGCGGTCCATGGCGGGCTCGTTGTCGAGCCAGCCGTTCGCCGCGCGGTCGAGCACCCGGCCCTCCACCCGCTCCGAGCGCACGTTTCCGCCGGGGGAGTCCCCGGCTTCAAGCACACGAACCGACCAGCCGTCGGCACGAAGCGTCACCGCTGTAGAGAGCCCGCTGACGCCCGCGCCGATGACGATCATCTCACTCATGGGCGGTCTCTATCCCGAACCGGCCCGTTTCGCCGCGTTGACAGGGGTGGACACTCTTTGGCCTGCAAGCGCAGAGCCGATTGAATAAAGTCGTGGGGTCAAATCAGGAGCCCAGGATGTCCGACTCCCTCGCGCGGCGCAGCGTCATCGCCGCGCCCCGCCCTTCACCCAAAGGCCGCAAGGTGAAGGATGTGCCCTTCGTCGAGCTTCGCGGAAAACGTATCCAGGGCGTCATCTCCAGCGGCTCCGACATCGAGCGTGTCTACTGCGCGTTCTATGAGGCCGGCACGGGCAACTTCTACTGCAGCACCAACAACAACCGGCGCTGCGGCGGGCTGGGCGGCGGCGGCTGCAAACACATCGTCGAGATGGTCGGCGAGGCCGTGAAGGTGTTCGGCGCCGATGGTCTCGCCGCGGCCTTGGGCCTCGACGCCTCGGTCACCGGCAACGCCCGCAGCCTGATGGCCGCCGCCCGGGGCAGCGAGACGAAGGAGCCCGCCTCCGAGGTGTTCGCGCGGTTTCTGAACGATCTGCGCTACACCGAGATGCCCTGCTCCAACCAACCCATCCCCGAGCTGAGCTGGTTCATCAGCGGCTGACAGGAGACCGGATGTTGCCACCCCCTCTGCGGTCGGCGCCGCCGGGCTTCGCTGAAGCCAGCGCCGCGCTCACCACCCTCGATGAGGTCTTGCTCGGCGGCTTAGGTCGCCTCGCGGACTCCCAGAAGGACGCCCTGCGCGCCCTCGCCCGCGCCTTCGACGGCAGCCCGCTTGGCCCCTTGGTCACGGACTCGGTCAACGCCGCGTGCTCGGGCCCCGCCCAAGAGGCCGCGATGATCGGCCTCGCCGCCGCCCGGGAGGCCCTGCAAGGTGCGAGCGCCGACGCCTTGGCGGCCCAGCTCAACACGCTCTTGGGCCGCCCCGCCCAAGACACGCCCGCCACCACCACGGTAGACGCCCCCGCCGAGGCCCTTGGGCCTGCTCTCCAACGCCCGGCAGTGGCTCGTGGAGCTTGGCCTCGCCGGTCTGGGCCAGATCGAGCCCGGCGCGGTGACGGCCTTTGACGCCTCTTTGGGTGAGCTGCAGCTCGTCTCTCCGGCGGTGCTCCGCCCGGCCACCCTGCTCACCGGCTTTCACCAAGAGCTGCTCTCCAAGCTGCCCCTGGCCGCCCTCACCGACGCCCCCCGCGCCCGCTGGGCTGATCTGTGGTCCCGCTCACTCCTGGCCTGTCTGCCCAAGCAGCCGCGCCCCACCGAGGAGCCCATCGAGGGCGCCAAGCTCTCGCCGTTTATGGTCGAGGCCCAGCACCACCGGAACATGGTCAGCGCCGTGATCTGGGGTGTTCTGGAGCACGGCGGCAAACAGCGTGTGGTGCGCTCCACCCTCTCCGGCTGGCGCGTCGACGCCTTGGCCGGTGAAGAGTCGTGGTGGGCCGTCCTTCGCGGTTTTGAGAGCGCCCTGCGTGAGATCGGCGAGCGCCGCGCCCTCACGGTGTCCGGCTCACTCTGCTCAAGCGGCGATCTCATCCTCAAGAAGACGGCCCCCGGCCAGCCCATCGACGTCGCCCAGGTCGCCTCGGCGGCCATGGCGCTCACCGTGTGGCCCCAGGTGGCGCCGACGGACCGTCACCCCGCCCAGCTCGCCATCCCGCTGTTCATCAACAGCGCCCCAACTCGGGATGAGGGCGTGCTCTCCGTGCCCGTCGGCGACGGTTTGGTGCCGATCACCTTCGACCGTTTGAGCCCGCTCCAGGGCCTCGACGCCGTCACCGTCGCCAAGTCCGACCGCCTGTGGGGCCTCGCCCGTTTTGACGGCGGCGCCTGGTCGTTCCAGCCCCTCGCCGCACAAGCCAAAGGCGCGAAGACGCCCTCGGGCCCCTGGGAGATCATCGCCGCGGCGAAGAAGACCTCCGAGACCCTGACCGTCCTCAAAGAGCGAGCCGCCAAGCTGCTCCGCAAGAAGTCTTGAGAGGAGCCACGATGGACGAGCGCGCCGCAAAAAACCGCCGCCAGGTGCTCTCTTGGTGGTCCCTCGCCTCGGCCTTGAGCGAGGACGGGCCCCCAAAGGAGCTCTCTAAGCTGGCCTTGGAGATCGCCGGAGAGGTGGAGATCCCGCCCCTGCTGCTCGATCGCCGCCCCTCGGTGAACGACCTGCTGCGCCGCGACAAGGGCCTGCGTGAGGACTACGAGCGGCTAGAGCGTGTGCTCAACCCGCCCCAGCCCGCCGAAGACGAAGAGGCCGAGGAGGGCGAAGAGGAGGGCGACACCAAAGCCGACTCCCCCGGTGAGCACGCCGCCACGAGCTTCGCCGCGAGCTTAGGCGCGGGTGGGCTCGGCGCGCGGGAGCAGCTCCGGTCGATGATGCTCTTCGGCAAGATGCTGCAGAACGTGTTCTCCCCGGGCATGGGCGCGTCCCAGGTCTCGGCGAAGCAGTACAACGACTGGCTACAAGACGTCAGCCGCTTTGAGCAGGCCCTCGGTTACCCCAAAGGGGGCCTGCGCGGCGAGGGCGGCGGCGGCGGCGGTGGTGGAGGCGGCGGCGGCCCCGACGCGCAGGACACCGACGCCACCGGCGTCGCCCCCGAGATCTACGACGACGACCTCAACTTCGCCGTGAACGAGGCCCGGGCGGGCCGCGGGCTGATGTCCGAGCCCGAGGTCAAGAACGCGCTCTCCCACCTAGAGAAGAGCCTCATCAACCGCATGGCCCTGCGTGAGGTGCTCAAAGACCGCGCCTTGGCCGAGAAGCTCACGCCGTCCATGGATCTCGTCGAGCAGCTCTTGCGCGACAAGAAGAACCTCAGCGGTGAGGCCCTCACCAACGCGAAGATGCTGATCAAGAAGTACGTGAACGACCTCGCCGACATCCTCAAACGCCAGGTCAAGAGCGCGAGCAAAGCCAAGGTTGACCCGCGCATCCCGCCCAAGCGGGTGTTCCGCAACCTCGATCTCAAGCGCACGATCAACAAGAACCTCATCAACTGGGACCCAGAGCGCCGCCGCCTGATGGTGAACCGCCTGTTTTACCGGCGGGGCTCGGCGCGCACGTCCAACACCCGGCTCATCGTCGTGGTCGACCAGTCGGGCTCCATGGTGAGCGCCATGGTCAACTGCACCATTTTGGCCTCGATCTTCGCGGCCTTGCCCAAGGTCGATGGCCACCTCGTCGTGTTCGACACCCAGGTGATCGACCTGAGCCCCTGGATCAACGACCCTCTGGAGGTCTTGCTGCGCACCAACCTCGGCGGCGGCAACGACGGCCCCAAGGCGATGCTCGTCGCCCAGGCCAAGATCCAAGACCCAAAAGACACCGTGATGGTGTGGATCTCCGACTTCTACGAGTTCGGAAACGACCAGCCGCTGTTCGCGATGATCAAGAACGTCGTCGCGGCCGGCGTCACCTTCATCCCCGTCGGATCCGTGTCCAGCGGGGGCTACTTCAACGTGAACCCCTACTTCCGCCAGCAGTTCAAGACGCACGGCATCCCCCTGATGTCCGGCAGCCTCAAGACCCTGATCAAAGAGCTGCGCTCTGCGCTGCCCTGACCCTTCCGACCGGAGCCCACGATGAGCGACACGTCCACCTCCGAGGTCTTGCGCCTCCCCGCCGAGACCCGCTACGCCGAGGAGCTGGCCTTCTTGGCGGCCTTTGACGCTGGCCCACGCCCGTCCTCTTGGCGCCTCACCCCGCGGATGGTGCGCACCTTCGTCTTGGGCTCAACCCCCCAAGACAAGATGCCCCGGGACATCCCGCAGAAGTGGTTCGGCCCGGCGTCTATCGTCGAGCGCGCCATCGTCACCTTGGCCTCTGACCGCGGCCTGCTGCTCATCGGCGACCCGGGCACGGGCAAGAGCTGGCTGGCCGAGCTGCTCTCCGCCGCGGTGTGCTCCAACAGCACCTACGTCGTGCAGGGCACCGCGGGCACCACTGAAGACCAGATCAAGTACTCCTGGAACGTCGCGATGGTCATCGCCGCCGGGCAGTCCAAAGACTCGATGATCCCCTCGCCGATCATGACCGCCATGCAGCGCGGCGAGATGGGCCGGTTTGAGGAGCTCACCCGCTGCACCTCGGACGTGCAGGACGCGCTGATCTCGATCCTGTCTGAGAAATACATCTCCATCCCCGAGCTCCGCGACGACAACACCGTCTTCGCCCGGCCCGGCTTCAACCTCATCGCCACGGCGAACAGCCGCGACCGCGGCGTGAACGACCTCTCCTCGGCCCTCAAGCGCCGCTTCAACTTCGTGCAGATCCCCATCGTGCAGTCCCGCGCCGCCGAGAAGAAGATTGTGCTCTTCCGCGTCAAGGATCTGCTCGCCCGCGCCGGGTTTGAGATCGACGTGCCGCCCTCGCTCCTCGACGTGCTGCTGCGCACCTTCGAGGATCTGCGCCAGGCCTCCGCCGCGTCCAACACCGACGATGGCCGCTTGGAGTCGTCTCTCTCTACCGCCGAGCAGATCGGCGTGCTGGAGGACGCGGTCTTGCACAGCCGCTTCTTCGGCGACGCCGTCGTGCGCCCGGAGCTTGTCGCGGCGTCTGTGGTGGGCACCCTCGTGCGCCGCATCCCTGAAGACGTGAGCGTGATGAACCGCTTCTGGCACAGCGTCGTCGATAAACACGCCAGCAAAGAGAAGGGTGACTGGGTCGGCTTCTTAGAGGGTGGCAAAGAGGCCCTCAAGCAGCTCGGGTGAGATGATGGCCCCCACCGTCCTTGAAGATGAGGCCTTCGCCGCGCTTCGGGCCCAGCTCCTCGGCGCCGCCGCCGATCTGGCCCCCGACGCCAAACATTTGGCCGACCTGCTCGCCGGGCTCTCCGACGACGTCGCCCGGGTGCTGCAAGAGCCCCTGCAGATCTTCCCCGTCGCCCACCACAGCCCGGCTTGTGCGGTTCAGCTCGTTCGTCGGCTGCAGCGCACGGCCCCCAAGGTGATCTTCATCGAGGCCTGCGAAGACCTCCAGGCGCTGCTGCCTGAGCTGGCCTCGTGTGTGCCGCCCGTGGCGATGCAGGCCTTCGCCGGGGAGAGCCCGGCCTTCCCGCCGCGCTGGCTGCCGCTCTCGTTGGTGATGCCGATGACGCCGTTCTCCGCGGAGTACCAGGCGATCTGTTACGGCCTCGCCAACCCGGACGTTGAGCTGGTCTTTGTGGACCGCTCCTCAGACCACGTCTTTCAGTGGTTGCCCCAACAAGAGGCCACGCCGACGGCGCCCGGCGGCCCGTCCGACGACGACGAGAACGCGCGGCTGCACGGCGGCGCCTTGGGGGTTGAGCTGGGCTCGCTTGTGCCCACCTTCCCGGTGTTCTTAGAGAGCCTCTTGGAGCACAGCCGGGCCTCGACCTTCTCTGAGTGGTGGAGCGTGTACGTCGATGAGCCGACCATCGGCGCCGACTACAACACCTGGCGGCAGGTGATGGTGCTCGTGGGCGCGCTCATTCGCCGCTTGGGCAGCCGCGCCGAGCTTGTCGAGAGCGACCGCCTGCGTGAGCGCTTCATGTGGACCCGCATGAAGGACCACCTCGTCGCGAAGGGCATCCAGCCCAAAGACGCGATGTACATCTGCGGCGCCGCCCACGCCGCCTCCGACGTGCCCGAGTGGGGCACCACCAAGCTCGGCCAGCCCGACGACCCCCGCTGGAACATCCCCGCCCGCACGGTGACGCCGTGGCAGTACGGCTTCATCCCCTCGTCGTACTCGGCCATCGAGCGCCAGTTTGGCCTGGCCCGCGGCAGCATCTCCGTCGCCGAGCAGAGCTGGGAGAAGGCGCTCAAGGCGCTCAACCTCAAGGCGATGCCGCTGCCCAAGGCCGCGAAGGCCGCCAAAGGGGAGGTGGTGGAGGGCGCCGAGACCGAGGCGCCCAAACCCAAGACCAAGACGAAGAAGGCCGCCGCGCCGCTGCCTGAAGAGATCGCCAGCGTCGGGGGCGCGTCGGGCGTGCTGTCTCGCCCGCCGAGCCTGCAGGCTGAAGACCACGAGCAGCTCCTCCAGTGGTGCACCGGCGTGGTCGCGAAGGCCCGCGAGAACCACTACATGGCGTCCACCGCCGACGCCATCGCGATCTACCAGACCTCGCTGCTGCTCGCGCGTATGCGCGGCCGCCTACACCCCAGCCCCTTCGACTTCGCCGACGCCGCCGAGACCTGCCTCGACAAGGGCGATCCGACGATGCGCCGCAGCGTGCGCCATCTGTGCGGCATGATCATGGGCGGCGACCGCGTAGGCAAGGTGGGCTACACCACCCTGCCGCCGCTGGTTCGTGACGTCTACGATCGTTTGGCGACTGTGGGGGTCATCCCCGGCAAGTCCACGGTCACCCGGGCCCTGATGGACCTGCGCAAAGAAGGCCCCCGGCTGTTGCCCGTCTCCGATCTGCTCTGGCGGCTGCGGGCGCTTCTGCCGTCCAGCGACGCCGTGCGCCCGGTCATGGGTGAGCGCCGCCTGGGCGTGCCGCGGGTGCAAGAGAGCTGGGACATCAAGCTCCACGGCCCCGCCCTGCGGGATCTCATCGAGCTGGCGTATGAAGGTGTCACCATCGAGCAGGTCTTGGAGCGCCGCCTCCGAGACAAAGCCTTCGCCCCGAACGCCACGGCGGCGACGGTGTTGGGCCTCGCTGAAGACGCGCTGTTGTACGCCGAGCGGGATCGGCTCTCTGAAGAGCTCGGTGAGCGCGCGGTGGAGCTTTTGCGCCTGGAGCTGAGCGCGGCGAACGCGAGAGAGCTGTTTGAGCGTGTGCGCCGCCTCGTTCACCACCTGCGCGCCCGGCCCGAGGGCCTGCCCCATTGGCTCGGGGACTTCGTCGCCACGGGCTACCAACACTACGCCTCGCTGCTCCCCCAGAGCTTCGCCGACCGCGGCACGAGCCCCGAGCAGCTCGCGGGCATGTTGGCCTTCGTGTTCTCTCTGGAGAGCCTCGCGCTCTCTCTGGGCTGTCAGCGCAGCCAGGTGATCATCGCCGTGCGCCAGGCCGCCCCGCTCACCACGGATCCCGGCAAGCTCGGGCTCTTGTGGGCGGCGGAGTGGACGCTGGAGCTCAAGCGCGGCGACGAGGTGCGCGCCGAGTTCAACGCGCTCATGGACAACCCCATGAGCCTCTCGGCCTTGCCCGGCGCCTTGGGCAGCCTGCTCTTGGCGTTGAGCTTCACGCCGCTCGTCTCGGCCTTGGCCGCGGAGCTTTTAAGCCGCGCGTTCATGGAGCTGCCTGAGTCCCTGCTCTTGCCGTGGCTGCCGGGCTTGCTCGACTCCTTACGCCCGGTGGCGGGGACGATCCTCCCGGCCTTGATGCGGGAGGTGGTGCAGTCCACGCCGAGAAGCCTACGCGAGCTAGACGCCTGGACGCCCCCCTGGGAGGCCCCACGCCCGGCGGCGGCCACGGCCACGGCGCCAAAGAGCACAAAGAAGGCGGACGAGCGCAGCCCCGAGGAGCGGGCGACCAACGCCTTGCTCCGCGCGGCGCCAGCGTCGGTCGAGGCCTGGGCGGCGGCCCTGGGCCTGGCGCCGGGCTGGGCGGCGCCGCCCGCTGAAGGGGGCGAAGAGGCGCAGAGCGATGACGCGGAGGCGCCGATCGGCGACGATCCCAACACCGCCGCGATCCAGTCCCTGCTCACGGCGTATCCGGTGCCGGTCTCGGCCTGGGCGGCGCGGCTCGGCTCCTGAGCGTCCCGCGGCTCGGCGGCTCAGCCCTTCGTGGCCTGGGCCGCCGCCGCGAGCACCTCGTCCAAGGGCGGGTGGTCCCCCGCGGCCTCGCTGACGTAGCGGTACACGATCCCGCCGCCTCTACGCATCACGAACACGCCGCCTTGTTGGGTGGCGTCTCCTTGGGTGCGGCCCTGGCGAAAGCCCCGCTTGAGGGCGTCGACCGAGGCCGTGAGCGTCTTGCGGGAGAAGGCCGTGCGCCAGCCCCGGCGCAAGGCCATCGCCTCATACACCTTCAGCGAGGGGTCGGTGTACAGCGGCAGGGTGACGTGGAACTGATCGAGGAAGGCCTGGGCGAAGTGGGGCGCGCCGTTGCCGATGACGACGAGCTGCACCCCCAACGCACGAAACCGATCCGCGTTCTCCATGAGGTGAGCGACCTGCTCACGACAGAAGATTCAGCCAAAGTGGCGGACAAACACCAGCACCACAGGCGAGGACGCCCACAGGCTCGGCAGCGGCACGGCCTCTCCGGCGGGGGTGAGCACGGTGAGCTGGGCGAGAGGATCAGCGGCCACGGTGAGCTCCGAGCGGTTCTAAGGTTGGGGGTCTACAGGGCGCTTGAACAGCACGGCCTTGGCCTGCTCGTCCATCGTCTGCGTCACCTGGTCTTTGCCAACGGCCTGCCCACGTTGCACCGCCGGGCGCGCGCCGACGGCGCGGAACCAGCGGTTGAGGTGGGGGAAGTCCTCTAAGGCTTGGCCCTGGCGTTTGTAGGGGAGGATCCACGGCCAGGCGGCGATGTCCGCGATGGAGTAGTCCCCGGCGATGTACTCGCGGTCGGCCAGGCGGCGGTTCAGCACGCCGTAGAGCCGGGCGGCCTCACGGGTGTAACGCTCAATGGCGTAGGGGATCTGCTCCGGGGCGTACTGGCGGAAGTGGTGCGCCTGGCCGAGCATCGGGCCGAGGCCGCCCATCTGCCACATCAACCACTGGTTCACCTCGACGCGGCCGCGCAGGTCCGTGGGCATCAGGCGCCCGGTCTTCTCGGCGAGGTAGAGCAGAATCGCGCCGGACTCAAAGATCGAGAGCGCCGGGCCGCCGTCGGCGGGGCTGTGGTCGGTGATCGCCGGGATGCGGTTGTTGGGGCTCAGGGCCAAAAACGCCGGCTCAAACTGCTCACCGCGCCCGATGTTCACCGAATGAACGGCGTAGGGCAGCGCCAGCTCCTCCAGCGCGATGCTGATCTTCCATCCGTTCGGGGTCGGCCAGTAGAAGAGATCGATCATGGTGCCTCCGGCGCGGTCCGCGCGCGTCAGGAAGCTAACCACGGGGCCGTCGGGCGGGCGTTCTCACACAGCGATCTGTGCCAGCCGACACCGCGCGCCGCCGAAAGAGGCGGTTTCATGGTTAGGCCCATTTTTTGCATGCCCATTGCACACCCCCATGACGGAGCCCCGATGCGCCCGAGTGATCTCGCGCGCCGGCTCGCCGAGGCCCCCTCCACGGACCTTGGCCTAAGCCGCGCCCTGTCGCCCAGCCAGGATGACTCCACCGACGAGGAGGCGCTGCCTCCCGACGACGAGACCCAACAGCCCGTGCGGTTCTGCACCGGGACGGCCTGCACCTTCGCCGGTGGGCTCAAGCTGCGGGACCGCCTCGCCGGGATCGCCGGTGCGTCGCCTGTGCGCTGCCTCGGCACCTGCCACGACGCCCCCGCCGCCCAGCGTGGCAACGAGGTCTTCGGCGGCGTGAACCGCCTGCCCGTGGAGCTTTGGAGCGGCGAGCTCTCGGCGTCCCTCTTGTTGGGCGCGAGCGCCAAGCGGGTCCCTCGGGTGAGCCTCGTCAAGCCCGCCGCGCTCTTGCGCCGGGTGCTCGACGGCCAGGCCACCCCCAACGCGGCGATGTACGAGCTGCCGTCCGGCGAAGAGATCCTGCGCCGAGTGGAGGCCCTGGGGCTTCACGAGCCCGGCCGCCCCGATCGAGCCCTCACCGCGCGCTGGCGTGAGGCCCGGGCCACCCCCGCCGAGCGCCGTTTTGTCGTCGCCCGCGGGAGACGAAGGAGAGCCCGGCTCGTTCTTGGACCGTGTGGTCACCGAGGACGACCCCCACGCCGTGCTCGCGGGCCTACACGCCGCCGCCCGCGCCGCCGACGCCCGCGAGGCGATCATCTACCTCCGGGCCGAGTATGTCGGCGCCCACCGCGCCATGGAGCGCGCCATCCACGAGGCCCACGCCGCCGGGTGGCTGGGCGACGATCTTCACGTTGAGCTGGTCATCGGCCAAGGCCCGTACATCTGCGGTGAGGAGGCCTCGCTGCTGCGCGCCATCGAGCGCGGCCGCCCCCACGCCCGGCCCCTCGCGCCCTTCCCCGTCCACCGGGGCCTCTGGGGCTGCCCCACCGTCGTTCACAGCGTCGAGTCGCTGTTGACGCTGAACACCACGCTCACCACCGGGCGCGGCCAAGATCGCCGCCTCATCTGCGTCTCTGGCGCGGTGAGAGAGCCCGGCGTGGTCGAGGCGCTTCACGGGATGACCGCCGGTCAGATCATCGACGAGGGCGCGGGCGGCCTCAAGGACGGCGTGCGTATGGTGCTCGTCGGCGGCCCCCGCGGCCGTGTGCTCAACGCCGATGAGCTCGACCTGCCGCTGGACCCCGAGCACGTCCCGGGCATGGGCTACGGCAGCCTCATGGTGCTCAGCGAGGACGTCACCCCCCGCGCCTTGGCCGAGCACCTGTTTCAGTTCACCGCGGCCGAGTCCTGCGGCGCCTGCACCGCCTGCCGTGTGGGCGCCTCGCTCATGCCCAAGATGGTCGACAGCGAGGCCCTGACCACCCTGATGGAGCACATGTCCTCCGCCGCCCGCTGCGGCTTTGGCCGAGAGACCCCACGCCCCGTCCTCGATCTGCTGCGGCTCTACCCCGGCGAGCTCTTCCCCCACAAGTGAGGCCCCAACGGGACCGCCCCCGTTGACATTCCCGCCCGTCGCGGCGAAGTTGTGCCCACACGGCACGCGCCGGGGAGCCTACGGATGAGCGACGCCCACGATCACGGTCACGCCCACGGGCACGGCCACGGCCACGCCCACTTCACCGGCGGCGGTGACGCCCGGCGCGCCCTGAAGATCACCCTGGCCTTAAACGCCGCGTTCTTGGTGATTGAGGTGGGCCTGGGCCTGTGGAGCGGCTCCTTGGCGCTCCTCGCCGACGCGGCGCACATGGTGAGCGACGTCGGCGCCATCGCCTTGGCCTGGGGCGCGGCGGAGCTGGCCTTACGCCCCGCGAGCCCCGATCGCAGCTACGGCTGGCGCCGGGCCGAGACCTTAGGCGCCTTCATCAACGGCATCGCGCTCCTCTTCGCCGCGGGCTTCATCACCAAGGAGGCCATCGAGCGCCTAACCCTCGGCGCCGTGGACGTGCTGCCCGGCCCGGTGATCGCCGCGGGGTTCGTGGGCCTGATCATCAACCTCGGCAGCGCCTGGGCGCTCTCCCGGGCCGATGGCGACAACCTCAACATCCGTGGGGCCTTGGCCCACATGCTCGCCGACGCCTTGGGCTCGGCGGGGGCCATCGCCGCGGGCGTGGCGGTGTGGTTTGGGTACCCCGGCGCCGACCCGCTGATCAGCCTGTTCATCGTCTTGATCGTGCTGCGCAGCACCTGGCACCTCTTGGCCGAGGCCAGCGCGGTGCTGCTCCAGTTCGCGCCCCCCGGCGTGAGCGCTGAAGAGGTCAAGCTCACCCTTCAAGACGTGCCGGGCTTAGACACCGTGCACGACCTGCACGTCTGGACCTTGGACGGGCGCACCGTCGTGCTCTCCGCCCATCTGGTCGCCGCGCCCGGCGCCAACGCCGCCAGCGTGCGCCGCGCCGTGGAGGCCCGGCTCATCGCCCGCTATGGCGCCGTACACTCCACCTTGCAGCTTGAGGGCGGCGACGACGCCTGCGCCGCGCCGCACTGCCCGCTCACCAGCGGCCGCCGAACCTAAGCCGGCTCAGCGGTGATCATGGTGGTGGTGGTCGTCGTGGGCTTCGTGGCCGTGCCCATGCCCATGATCGTGCTCGTGGACGTGCTCGTGCTGCTCGCCGACGTGGTGCCCGCCGCCGGGCGGGTGGCTGTGAACGTGGCCTTGGTGCGGCGCGCTCGCCGAGAGGCCCTCGCCCAAGCTGGCCAACCAGCAGCGTAGGCCCACCTGCCACACGCTGCGCACAAACAGCAGGCCCAGCGCCACGGCGGCGAGGGTGGCGGTGAGGCCGTGGGCGTGGGCCTCGGCGTCCTCGATCCGCAGGGCGGGCGCCGCGGGCAGGCTGAGGTTGGCCAAGGCGGCGAGGCCCCAGGTCACGGCGACCAAGACCAACAGCGCCGCGCGCAGCGCCCGATCGCCGAACGCCCCCCGCAAGAAGCCCAAGGTGGCGAGGTTCGTCGCCGGGCCCAACAACAGCCCCGCCAGGGCGGCGCCGGGGCTCAGGCCCTTCGCCCACATCACCGCCGCCAGGGGCGTCGCCGCCGCCGCGCAGACATACGACGGCACGGCGACGAGGCTCACCACCAGCACGTCCAGGCCCCGCTGGGCCAAGGGGATGAGCTGCTCGGCGGGCAACCACACCTCGATGTAGGCCGCGAACAACAGGCCCGCGACCACCCACGGCCCGGTGTGGGCCAAGGACTCATCGAGCTGGTGAAAGAAGCGCGGCAAGAACGCGCCGCGCTCGGCGGGCAGGTCTTCGCTGGGCTCGGGGTCTTGGGGCGCGGCCTCATCAACGAGGCGGCCGACGATCACGCCCACGAGCCCCGCGAGCAGGAGCGCGCCGCCGAGGCGCAAGAGCGCGAACGGCCAGCCGAGGAGCCGCGCGGTGACGGCGAGGGTCTCGACGCCGAGCTCAGGCGTGGCGATCAAGAACGCCACGACCAAGGCCGCCGGGGCGCCCTGACGCCGCAGCGCCGCCGCCAAGGGCAACACCCCGCAGGCGCAGATCGGCAGCGGCGCGCCGATCAAGGCGCCCCGCGCCGCCTGGGACCACAACGAGCCGCCACGCAGCCAGCGTGTGGGCGCGCGGATCGCCGCGCTCTGAATCAAGGCCGCCAGGCCAAAGCCGAGGAGCAGGGCCGGGGCGGCCTCCACACACAGCTCCCAGAACGCCTGGGCCAAGGGCCCGCTGAGCCCACGCACCACGGCGTCCGGCGCCGCGAGCAGCGGCAGGCCCGCGCCGATCCCCGCGGCGAGCAGATCCAGCGCCCGCGCCGGGCCCGTCGCCGGGGCGTCGTCCCGCAGGCTGTGGCCGAAGATGTGCAGAAGCACCCCGGCGAGGCCCGCGCGCAGGATCGGCTCCAGGCTCTCCCCGGCCTGCCAGGCGAGGCTGCCGCCCAGGATCACGCCGAGGGCTGAGGCGACGAGCAGCCCCGCCGAGCGCCGCAGCGCCGAGGCGACCCCGTCATGGGCCGCGTAGCCGAGCACCGCCACGGCCACCAGCGGCGCGGTGTGCGCGGCCACGCCCAACATCACCGCGTCGCCGTGCTCGACGTGCGCCGCCCCGCCCAGGGCCAAGCCGTCGCCGAGCTGGTGCAGCACGAGGCCCCAATACGCCAGCTCAATGGGCAGGCCGTGCTCCCCGCCGCCGCGTCGGGCGAAGAGGCGCTCCAGGATCGACGGGCCGATCAGGCCGACGCCGAAGATCACCAGGGCCACGCCGCCGAGCTCTCGGGCGGCTGAGGGCAACAGGGTGCCGAAGACGACCATCAACGC
>JADKFE010000012.1 GCA_016717595.1 Deltaproteobacteria bacterium
CCATCCTCGACCACGACGGCAGCCCCCTCCCCCTCGACAAGCTCTCCTCCGGGGAGCAGCACCAGCTCGTGCTCTTGGTGGACCTGCTGTTCCACACCGCGCCGGGCTCCTTGCTCCTCATCGACGAGCCCGAGCTCTCGATGCACGTCGTCTGGCAGCAGCAGGTGCTCCCCGACCTCTTGGACATCGCGAAGCTCAGCGACTTTGACGTGATCGTCGCGACCCACTCCCCCGACATCATCGGCCCCTACAACCACCTGGAGGTGGCGCTCTCGGGCAAGGTGACGGCGTGATCGGCGACACGACGCCTTCACCGACCGCGGCTCGCCAGGAAGCCGCGATTCGCAACGCCCTCGTGCTCATGCGCAACGCGCGCGCCGAGGCGATCTTGCTCGTCGAGGGGCCCACCGACGAGCACTTCTGGCGCCAAGTGGGCCGCGAGAAGGTCTACCCGAAGCCCTGCAACGGGCGTGAGGGCGTGCTCAAAGAGCTGCGGGCGGTCCACGCAGGGGGCCCAATCCCCGGCCTGCTCGCGGTGATCGACGCCGACTGGGACCACATCGAGGGCACCCAGCACCGCCTCGCCGACCTCTTCACGACGGACACCCGGGATCTGGAGTCCTTGTTGGTGCTGTGTGACCGCGCCTTTGACGATGTGGTCTGGAGCCACGCCGACCCCGACGCGCGCAGAGCCATCGAGGCGTCCGAAGGCGCTGACCTCCGCGCGCTGCTCTTGGAGAGGGCGCGGCTCTTTGGGCGGCTGCGCTGGCTTCATCGGCAGCGTGGCTGCAGGTTCACCTTTCACGAAGCTCTGTTGAACACGTATGTCGATGAGAAGACATGGCGTGTGAATGAGGTTGGGCTCCTCCAGGCGCTCCTGGGGCTGGGCCTCGCCCCAGACGAGGCGACGCTCCGGGCCGAGCTCGCGGCGCTCCCAGAGGTGCAAGACGCCTGGCTGTGCCGGGGCCACGACCTGCTGATCCTGCTCGCCCGAGCGCTGAGCGGACCCCTCATGCTTGCACATCAGAAGAGACAGCCCAACAAGGACGACGTCCTCCGCGCGCTCACGCTCGTGGCCTTGTCCTCGGGCGCGCTCCACCCCACGCGCCTCTTCGTCGAGCTGCGCGCCTGGACGGCCCAGAACCCATCGTACGCCTTTCTCTGAGGGGCCAAGGGCCACGGTGTACAATCCCAAGACGCCCTCGGAGTCCTCCCGATGTTGTTCTCCCTCCTCTTGACCCACCTCGCCCTCGCCCAAGACCCCGCGCCTGAGGCCCCCGCCGAGGAGGCGCCAACCGAGGAGGCCCCGCCGCCCTCAGTCCCCGGCCAAGACGTGCCCCCGGCGCTGGGGCCCTCCGGCGGCTGGGCCGAGGATCCGCAGACCCGCGGGCCCCGCCGCGTCCCGCTCTTGGGCAGCCCCATGGCCTGCGGCGTGGCGGCGGGCTGCGGGGGATGCTGCGTCGGCCTCGTGCTCGCGCCCTACTCCGTGCCCGTCGGCCTCGGCGTCATGGCGACGGCGCCCGTGACCTACGCCTTCTACAGCCCCAGCGGCGAGCGTTACCCCGACCCCAGCCAGATGACGTTCGCCCAGGCCGAGGAGCGCAGCCAGGCCATGCGCTCCAGCGGCATCGGCGTCGTGATCGGCGCCGGGGTCGGCGGCGCGGCGACGACGGGGCTCTTGCTGTTCACGATCTTCGTCTTCAGCGGCATCGGCTGGTATGGGGCGACGCCCTAAATCCCCCCTAACCCCTCCGGCCGCGCCCACTCCGCCACGCCGTTCTCCACCAGCACCTGCTGCAGATCCCAGTGGATACGCGTGAGCACCTCGGCCTCACAGGTGGCGTCCTCAGCGAGCTTCTCCCAGGTGCCGTCGCCTTGGCTCACGCAGCCTTGGGTGTAGGTGTAGGTGCCAAGATCGGGGAGGTGCCAGGTGAAGGTGCTCACCCAGGGCTCGCGGCGGGCGGCGGCGTGGCGGGCGTAGAGGGCGATGGCCAAGGCGTCGTCCTCATCAAACACCGCCTCGCCGGCGCCGAGCACGATGCACTCCTGGGCCAGCAGGCCCGCGCAGGCGCCTAAGGAGAAGCCGCGGAGGGTGTTGCCGGAGTACAAGGTCATCGCGCCGTCGCCGTCGGGGTCGCCGGGCCACTCGTCGAGGTGGTCTAAGGTCGTCGCGCCGGGGCCGTCGCCGGGGCGCAGGGGCCAGGGCTGCTTAAAGAGGGGGTGCTCGAAGGGGATCGTGGGGTCGAGGCCCGTGGCGAAGAAGAGCTGGTGGGTGAGGCCCTCGGCCAGAAGGGGCTTGAGCAGGTCGAGGCCGACGGTGTCGTCCGCCGTAGAGCCCGCCACCCAGGCCGGGGTGAAGCCCACGGCGCGCAGGCGGCCGATGCGCTGCTTCACCATGTCGTCGAAGCAGGTCTGGTCGGGGCACTCGCTCACCTGGTGGAGGAGCACACCCACCGGGTCCGCCGCCCAGAACTGGATGGCGTCGGCCTGATCGCAGTGCAGCACGGCCTCGGCGAAGCGAGGGGTCACGGCCACGGCCACGCCGCCGGGCAGCCCCGCCACGAGGGCCTGGTTCTCCCGCGCCGTGCGTAAGCGGTGGCCCAGAGCGTCCTCTAAGCTTGGGCCGTCGCAGTAGATGGGGTCGTTGTAGTTCTTGGGGTTCTCTAAGAAGCCGATGGGGATGAGCTGCAGGGGCGGGCGGCTGTCGTCGATGAGCGAGAGCTCGTCGCTGTGTACGCTGAGCACGTCGCCCCCGGCGAGCAGCACGTCGTGGGTGGGCGTCACGAGCAGGGTCTCGGGGGTCTCCGTGGCCGGGGGCAGCGCCACCCGGGCGGTCTCCCCCTCGGGGCTGAGGCGCAAGAGGGCGTCAGCGGTGCGGGCGGTGACGACGCCAGAGCGGGGGTCAACGGCCAAGGCCAGGGGGGTCTCATCAAGGGCCAGCGTGGCGCCGTCGCTCCAGGTCAACACGCCGTCCTGCCACCACACGGCCCGGCCCCCGGCGGCGGCGGCGAGGGTGGCGGGCACAGCCTCGGCGACGCCGGGCAGGTGTACACCCGCGGGGCTCCACAAGAAGAGGCCGCCGTCGCCGGAGAGGATCGTCGCGTCTGCGAGGCTCTCCCGCTGGGTGACCTCGCCGCCCTCAAGGCGCACGAGCTCCGTGGGCGTCGTCACCCACAGGCCGTCAGACCACGCCGCCGAGGTGATCGTCAGCGAGGTGGAGATGGCGTCAGAGAGGCGCAGCCAGCCCAAGGTTGTGCCCTCGCCCAAGGCCATGGGCGACTGGGCCACAAACCCGCGCTCGCTCACGATCCAGGCGGTGAGGGTGTCGGGGTCGATGGCCACGTCGATCACGCCGGAGAGCGCCCACACCCCGCGGCGCAGCTCGACCTCCCCTTCAGCGCAGCCGCCGCGCCACTCGGGCACGTCCTCCTCGTGGATCTCCTCGACCTCCACGCAGGTGGGGCGGGCGTCGTGGGCGTAGACCTCGTCGAGCACATGCACCCGCCCGGCGGCGGGGTCGATGGCGAAGGTGAGCGCCGTCGCCGGGTCGTGGCGCAGGCGGGTGATGCCTGACGCGCCGTCGATCTCGCGGCTGAGCATCGGGCGCAGCGTGAGCGCCACGGGCGGCGCGTCGTCCCAGGCCCAATCCGGCGCCTCGCTGTCCTCAGGAGCCGCGTCGTTGCAGCCTCCTAGGGCGAGGGCGAACAGAATCTGGCGCACGGCTTGCTCCCTCGGGCTCGGTGACCACAATAATGGGGTTGTTGGGCCGCCGCTTGTGGCGTCGCCCCTTCGCGGAGGCTCCTTGGCCGATCTCATCAGCGCCGTTTCCCCACCGTCCCGCCCAGAGGAGCTCTACTTTGAGCGATTCGGCGTCACCCAAGAGGCGCTCCGCGGCGTGATGAGCGCGGCGCTCTCCCGAGGCGCTGACGACTGCGACCTCTTCTTTGAGCACTGCGTGATCAGCTCCGTGAGTATGGCCGATGGCAAGGTGAACCGCGCGTCCACCTCCATCGACCTCGGCCTCGGCGTGCGGGCGCGGGTGGGGGATCAGGTGGGCTACGCCTACACTGAAGACCTCTCCTTGGCCGCCATGCTCGCCGCGGCGCGCACCGCCGCCGAGATCGCCATGACCACGCCGGGCCGGGCCCCGGTCAACCTCTCGGTGCTCGGCCTGCCCAGCTACTACCCCGTGAAGGAGCGCTGGGCGGGGGTGGGCATGGAGCGCCGGGTGCCGATGCTGCGCGCCTGGGAGGCCGCGGCCTTCGCCCGAGACGCCCGGGTGGAGAAGGTGAGCTGCCAGCTTGTGGACGCCGAGCGGGTGATCGCCGTGGTGCGCCCCGACGGCCGCGTGGCCCAGGACTTCCAGCCCATGACCCGGGCCGTGGTCTCCGTGACGGCCCAGCAAAACGGCCGCCGCGAGTCCAACCTCTACAACCTCGCCGGGCGCGCGGGCCTGGAGCTCCTCGACGCCGACCGCGTCAACCGCATGGTGAACGAGGCCGTCGATCGCACGATGTTCCTGTTCGACGCCGGCAAACCCCCCGCCGGGGAGATGCCCGTGGTGCTCGCCGCCGGGGCCTCGGGCATCTTGCTGCACGAGGCCATCGGGCACGGCATGGAGGCCGACTTCAACCGCAAGGGCGTGTCGATCTACGCCTCGCGGATGAACGAGCGCATCGCGCCGTCCTTCGTCACCGTCGTCGACAACGGCACCTTGGACGGCTCCCGCGGCGCGATCAACATCGACGACGAGGCCAACCCCAGCGAGCGCACGGTGCTCGTGCAGGACGGCGTGCTCAAGTCGTACCTGCATGATGAGATCTCGGCGAAACACTACGGCGTGGCGCCCACGGGCTCCGGCCGCCGCGAGTCGTTCCGCCACCCGCCCATGCCCCGGATGCGCGCCACCTACATGGAGCCCGGGCCCCACAAACCCGAGGAGATCATCGCCAGCGTCAAGAACGGCATCTACTGCACGAGCTTCTCCAACGGCCAGGTTCACATCGGCGCGGGCGACTTCGCGTTCTACATGAAGACCGGCTACCTCATCGAGGACGGCAAGCTCACGCGGCCGCTCAAAGACGTGAACATCATCGGCAACGGGCCCACGGCTCTGGAGCGCGTAGAGATGGTCGGCGATGACTTGATGTTGGACGAGGGCGGCTGGACCTGCGGCAAAGACGGCCAGGGTGTGCCCGTCTCCCAAGGGCAGCCCACGGTGAAGGTTGGGGCCCTGGTGGTCGGCGGGGTGAGCGCATGAGCGCCGTCCCCTCGTTGATCGACCCGCAGAAGGTGGCCCGGGACGCCGTGGCCTTGGGCCTGCGCCTCGGCGCCGACGAGGTGCGCGCCTCCGTGGGCCGCGCCGATGACGTGCAGCTCCAGCGCCGCGGCGGTCGTTTGGAGCGCGCTCAAGAGGCCCGCACCTTCGGCCTCTCGGTGAGCCTGTTCGTGGACGGGCGCTACAGCTCCCACTCGTCGAGCGACATGCGCCCCGAGGCCATCGCCGCGCTCATGGAGCGGGGGGTGGAGTCCACGCGCCTTCTGGAGCCCGACCCCGACCGCGCCTTGCCCGACCGCGCCTTGATGGGTGGGCTCGATGAGGCCTCCTTAGATCTCGATGATCCCGCCGCTCGCCAGCGCGACCCGGCCCGGCGCCGTGAGGAGCTCGAGGCCTTGGAGGCCCGCGCCATCGCCGCCGCCCCGGCGGATCTCATCTCGACCACGGCGCACCTGTGGGAGGGCCGCAGCGAGAGCTGGATGTGCCTCTCCAACGGCTTTGAGGCCCAGAGCGCCCGCACCACCTTCGGCTGGGGTGTCGAGGCCACGCTCAAAGAGGCCGAGACCGGCAAGCTCCCCGAGGGCTACGCCTTCGAGCAGGCCGTTCATCTGAGCGACCGCCCCAGCGCCGACGCGCTCATGGCCGAGCTCGACGAGGCGCTCTCCCTCACCCGCCGCACCTCGGCCTGCGCCTCTGGGCGTTACCTCATGGTGCTCGACGCCCGGGTGGTGGGCCGCCTGCTCGGCGCGCTCTTGGGCCCGATGAGCGGCGGCGCCCTGCACGAGCGGCGCTCGGTGTTTCTGGGCAAGCTCGGGGAGCAGGTGGCCTCGCCGCGCTTCTCCTTGTTCGACGACCCGACGATCCCCCGGGGCCTCGGCAGCCGCTCCACCGACGGCGACGGGCTGTTGCCGGTGCGCCGGGCGCTCATCGACGAGGGCGTGCTCAAGACGCCGCTTCTGGACGTGTACTACGCCCGCAAGCTGGGCATGGCGCCCACGACCGGCGGGGTGTCGAACCTCGTCGTGCCCGTGGGCGATCGTTCTTGGCGCGCCGCGACGGCCGCGCTCCCCGAGGCCATCCGGGTGACGTCTTTTTTAGGGGGCAACACGAACCCCGCTTCAGGCGACTTCTCCTTCGGCATCCGGGGCCAGCTCTTGCGCCACGGCGAGGCCGTGCAGAACCTCTCCGAGATGAACATCACGGGGAACATCCTCGATCTTTACGCGAACTTTGTCGAGGCCGCCGACGATGTGCGCCTCAACAGCTCCACCCGCTCGCCGAGCCTCTTGTTCGACGGCGTGTCGTTCTCGGGTGCGTAAAGATTTATCCACCCCCCGTTGACTTCACCCCCCGAGGGTTGGTAGTCTCCGGTTGTTCATTCAAATCGTCAGGCCTCGACCGGATGGTAGCGCGCAGGGATTCGGCTGGTTGAAACACCGCTGAGTCGTGGCCCCTCCTCTTGGAAGCTCAGAGCGTCAGACGCTCAAGCTTTCAGGGGAGGGATCTACCCACCATCCCCACACGCTGAGCGTCACGCTCACCACGAGGTCTCCCTGATGCAAGGAACGGCACGCCGTCTCGTCCACGGGCTCTTCGCGCTGCTCTTCTCGGCCACCGTCATGGCCCCGAGCACCGCCGAGTCCACCAGCCGAGAGCTCCCGACCCGCGCGCAGGTCTACGTGAGCGCCCCCGAGGGTGAGGCCACCGCAGAGCCCGCCGCCCCGTCCTTCTTCACCGCCGAGCACGAGCTGGTGGAGGTGGAGCTTCGCCGGATTCAAGACAGCCGCGGCTACGCCGTGGCCTACCTCCGCGCCGTCGATGAGTTCGCCTACTTCGAAGACATGGTCCTCGACGCCTTTGAGGCCGAGGGTGTGCCCTTCGAGCTCGCCGCGGTGCCGATCATCGAGAGCGGCTACAAGAACGTCGTGCAGGTCGTCCCCAAGGGCTACGACCGCAGCTACCAGGCCGCCGGGGTGTGGCAGTTTATCCCCGGCACGGCGCGGGCCTTCGGGCTCACGGTGAGCGGCGGTGTGGACGAGCGCATGAACCCCGCCGCCCAGACCGTCGCCGCCGCCCGCTACTTCCGCAAGCTCTACGACCAGCTCGGCGACTGGGGCCTCGCCTTGGCGGGCTACAACCAGGGCCCGCGCCGCGTTCAAGACGCCATCGCCCGCACCGGCGAGCGCGACGTGTTCACGCTCATCGAGATGGGCGCGCTCAACAACTACGCGATCAAGGTGCGCGTCGCCGCCGACGTGCTCAAAGATCCCGAGCTGCTCACGCCCTGATCCGCGCCGTCAGCTCCTTGAGCTGCTCGCGTAAGGCCGCCAGCTCGCCCAGCTCCAGGCCCGTCTGGCACAACATCGCCAGGGGGATGTGCCCGGCGCGCTGGCGCATCTCCCAGCCGGCCTCGGTGAGCGTGATCTGAACGACACGCTCGTCCTGGGCGCTGCGGCGGCGGGTGACGAGGCCCTGGGCCTCCAACCGCTTGAGCAAGGGCGTGAGCGTCGCCGAGTCGAGGTGCAGGCGCTCGCCCAAGGCGGAGACGCGCTGGCCGTCGTCCTCCCACAGGGTCAACAGCGTGAGGTACTGCGGGTAGGTGAGGCCCAGCGGATCGAGAAGCGGCTGGTACGCCCGGGTCATCGCCCGGGACGCGGCGTAGAGCGCGAAGCAGAGCTGATCGTCGATTCCTTGACCCTTCGCCATGACCGGGCCTCCAGCCGAGGTTGAGCGCCCGTGGTTTAGTCGGCCACGCGCAGCTCGACCACGATGTTGCCGCGGGTGGCGTTGGAGTACGGGCAGACCTGGTGCGCGGCGTGAACGAGGGCCTCGGCCTGCTCCCGGGGGAGGTTGGGCAGGTGCGCCACGAGCTCCACGGCGAGGCCGTAGCCTTGGCCGACAGAGCCCAAGGTGACGTTCGCGGTGATGGAGACGGGCCCCGTCTGGATCTTCTGCATCCGGGCGACGACGGCCAAGGCGCTGCCAAAACAGGCGGAGTAGCCCGCGGCGAAGAGCTGCTCGGGGTTGGTGCCCGGCACGTCGCGGCCGCCGAGGGCCTTGGGCGGGACGATGGTGAGGTCTAAGGCGCCGTCGTCGGTGCGCACGGTGCCGTCGCGCCCGCCGGTGGCGGTGGCGGTGGCGGTGTACAGGCGCTTCTCAAGGATGCGAGGCTCTTGGCTCATGTCGTGCTCCGGTGAGGCGGCGGCGGGGAGTCACCTCGGCCTCACGATGACATCTTAACCACGATTCAATCGTGTGCAAATGAATCGCCGTCAATTTGTTGAGTCAGGATCCAGCGCGTGGGGTTGGCCCTGCCCCCAGCCCTGGTGTAGGGTGAGGTGCGTCCAAGGAGGCCGCCGACGATGCCTTCGACGCTGCTGCTCACCGCGCTCTCTCTCAAGATCGCCCTCGGCGCGCCCCCCGCCGACGCCCCGCCCGCTGAAGAGGCCCGGGTGGTCGTCGTCAGCGGCGCGATCTCCCGGGGCTCGTACCAGGCCGGGCAGCTCTTCATGCTCATGGACCACCTCAAGCGGGAGCACGTCGAGCGTGTGGCCGCCGGGGAGACGCCCACCCGCCTGGTGGCCGTCGGCGCCAGCGCGGGCAGCATCAACGGCTTCATCTCCACGGTGGACGTGCTCACCGAGCCGCTGTGGGATCCAGCGCGGGCGCCCGAGTCCTCGCTCTACTTCCGCGCCTGGGTGCCTGAAGGCTTTCACCGCAGCCCGGAGTCCCTCGACCGCTGGCCAGAGGAGGCTGAGCGTTACGCGCTGATCCGCACGGGCTTCTTGGATGAGTCTGTGGACGGCGTCGGCGCGCTGATCTCCGACCCCAACGCCCAGCCCGCCTGGACGAGCCCCGTGCGCCTCGCGATGACCACGGCCCGGCTGCTCCCCGACCAGGGGCCCACGGGCCTGCAGCGTGACGTGAACGAGTCCTTCGCCTTTGAGCTCACCCGCGCCGCTGACGGCACCTTACGCGCCGCGCCCCTCCGAATGCGCTGCCCGGGCGCCCCCGCGGCCAAGGCCGGCGCCCAGCCAAACCTCCCCTGTGAGGCCGACGCCGCCTCGGCCTTGCCCCTCGCCGACGCCTCGGGCGAAGAGCTCCAGGCCGACTGGAGCGAGATCGGGCGGCTCGTCGGCGTCTCCGCGGCGGTGCCCTTGGCCTTTGAGCCCCGCGAGATGCCCTGCGAGCGTTACCTGAGCTGGTCGTTGTGGCCCAAGCAGAGCTGCCACTCGCTGGGCGGCGACACCCCGGTGTGGATGCTCGACGGCGGCGTGTTTGACGGTCACCCGTTCCGCGTCGCCGACCGCGTCTCCGGCGAGGGCCACTACGACGGCAAAGGCCACATCTTTTACCTCGACCCCGACCTGGGCGACGAGGGCCCCCGCGCCGTCGATGTGCCCGACCCTGAAGACCGCGCCTTACGTTTTTTTGGTGAGGTCGTGCCCACCGCCCGGGCCCAGTCGGTCACCCAGTTCTTCCAGGATCACCCGCACCTCTTGGGCCGGGTGGACTTTTTGCGGGCCTCGACCACCCCCGTCGGCAGCTACCTCGGCGGCTTCTTGGCGTTCTACGACCAGAGCTTCCGGGTGTGGGACTTCTACGCGGGCATGCACGACGGCTACCGCAACCTCCAGGCGCTCTTGTTGAGCCGGGAGGGCCTCGACTGCTCAGGCTACGACCTGGGCCGCTGGGAGCCCGAGGCCAAACAAGACGCCCGCTGTGAGGCGCTGTTGCCCCGCCTCGACCGCGACGCCGCCCCGGTGTTTTTTGTGGTGCATGAGCTGCTCACCACCTTTGAGCGCGCCGTTGAGGGCTCGATGGACTGGATCGACGTGGCGCGGCGGGTGGACCTCACCTTCGGGCGCCTCGGCCCCGAGGCCGTGCGCGCGGCCTCGACGGTGACCGAGCTCGGCGGCGCCATCAAGGACTACGACCGGCTGGTGATGCTGCGAAACCTGCGCACCCTCACGCTCTTACACGCCACCCGCACCCTCGATCTAGAGGCCCAAGCCAAGGGCTACACCTTCGCGTGGTTCGCCAGCCGCCTCTCTTCAGTGATGCCTTGCCCCAGCCGCGGCGACTGCCCGCCGTTCTGGTTTGTGGCCTACGACCTGGGCGGCTCGTTGCCGTTTGAGGGCGACAAGCCGGCCTCGGGGCGCCTCGTGCGCCGCCTCGCCCGCCTCGCCAAGAAGAGCCCCACGAAGCTCGCCGACACCTTCACCTTACGCCAAGACGGGGCGTTCTCGGTGCTCTTTCGGCGGCGGGTGAACTGGCAGCTCGCGGCGTTACACCGGCACCCGATGTTGGGCACCTCGCCGATCCGCCGGGAGGTCTTGCGGGTGGGCCGCATGATGGTGACGGGCTCCAACCGCCTGTGGTCCGTCGGCACGGGCACCCCCACGGTGACGAACATGCCCGGCGCCTGGGGGGTCGGCTGGGACGCGACGCGGGTGAAGCCGTGGAGCGCCTTCGGTCGCCACGCACGATTGCCCTGGGTCTACGCCGGGGTTCGGGCCTATGGCAACGCCGCGCCGTGGTGGCCGACGGGTCACCCCAACGTCGTGCTCTCGGCCCGGGCGGGGGTGGTGCTGCTCCAGGTGCGCCCCGGGGCCCAGCGCCTGTGGCTGTTCGACGCGCCCATCGCCCCCGTGGTGGGCCCGATGTTCCCCTTCACCTTAGAGACCGGCGCGATCCTGCAAGGCGCCTGGGTGCGCGGCGGGATCCCCGACAACCTGGTGATTCAGCCCCGCTGGATTCTGCCCAACCAGCCCGCCTTGGGCGGCACCCTCGCCTTTGAGGCCCGGCTGCACCTGATGAACGTGATCAGCGTGAGCGGCGAGTGGCACCCCCTCACCCGCACCCTCGACGGCAGCCTGAGCCAGCCCGGCCACCAGCAGAACCCTGAGGTGCGCGTGATGATGTGGTTCACCCGCCCGGGATTTGTGCGCCAGAACCCCTACCGCAGCGAGTGGTGAGCGCCTGCGCGGGACGAGGCGCCGCGGGCCACGATTGACACCCCCGGCGCGTCACGCTACGCGGGGCGGCGGATCTCCCCTGCCGCCGCTCTGCGCCTGACGCCACCGAGGTTGCCATGACCGCTCCCGCGACCCTCCACCTCGCGCTCCCCAAGGGCCGCATGCAGGAGGGTGTGCTCAAGCTCCTCGGCGACGCCGGGGTCTCGGTACGCTTAGGCGCGCGGGGCTATCGGCCCACGGTGAGCCTGCCGAACGTCGAGGCCAAGCTCTTAAAACCCCAGAACATCATCGAGATGTTGGCCGCGGGCACCCGAGATCTGGGCTTCGCCGGGGCCGACTGGGTGGCCGAGCTCGGCGTTGAGCTGGTCGAGGTGATGGACACGGGCTTGGACGTGGTGCGTCTGGTCGCCGCCGCCCCTGAGGCGCTCGTGCCTGGGGGGATCTTGCCCGATCGCCCCGTGGTCGTCGCCAGCGAGTATGAGCGGCTCACCACACGCTGGATTCAGGCGAGCTGCCCGCCGGGCTCGCGGTTTGTGCGCTCCTATGGCGCCACCGAGGCCTTCCCGCCTGAAGACGCCGACTGCATCGTCGACAACACCGCCACCGGGGACACCCTGCGGGCGAACCAGCTCCGGATCTTGGGCGAGCTGATGCGCTCCTCCACGCGGCTCTACGCCAGCCAGCGCGCCTGGGCCGACGCCGACCGCCGCGCCCGCATCGAAGACCTGGCCCTGCTCTTGCGCTCGGTCTTGGAGGCCCGGGGCCGGGTGCTCGTGGAGATCAACATCGACGTGGCGGGGCTCGCCGGGCTGGTCGAGGTGCTGCCGTGTATGCGGGAGCCGACGATCTCGCTCTTACACGGCAACTCGGGCTACGCGGTGAAGGTCGCCGTGCGCCGTGATCAGCTCCCGGCGCTCATCCCCAAGATCCGCGCCCGCGGCGGCACCGACATCGTCGTCTCCTCCCCGGCGCAGATCGTCCCCTGAGGTCAAGATGCCCTTCGTGCCCGCCCCCGTCGTCGCCCAGATCACGGCCTACTCTGTGCCCAAGGCCCCGGCGCCGACGGATCTCGCCTTAGACGGCAACGAGGGCGCGCGGCCCGACGCCTCGCTCTACGACACGCTCACCGACATCGAGGCCCTGCGTCGTTACCCCAACGCCAAGCCCCTAGAGGCCAAGCTCGCCGCCCGGCACGGCCTGAGCCCGGAGCAGGTCGTCGTGTGCTGCGGGGCCGACGAGGCCTTGGACCGCTGCTGCCGCGCGGCGCTCTGCCCGGGGCGTGAGGCGATCTTGCCCCGGCCCATCTTCGTGATGACCCGCCACTTCTCGGCGCTCGCCGGGGCCACGCTCATCGAGCCGCCTTGGGCGGGGGAGGCCTTCCCCACGGACGCCGTGCTCGCGGCGATCACGCCCAACACCGCGCTCATCGCCATCACCAGCCCCAACAACCCCACGGGCGGGGTGATCTCCGCCGACGACCTGCGCGCCATCGCCGCCGCCGCCCCCGACGCGATGATCGTCGTAGACCTCGCCTACGTCGAGTTCGCCGATGAGGATCTCACCTCCGTCGCGCTCAGCCTGCCCAACGCCGTGGTGCTGCGCACGCTCTCCAAGGCCTGGGGCCTCGCCGGGGCGCGGGTGGGCTACGCCGCGGGGCCCGTGGCGCTCATCCGCCTCTTGCGCGCGACGGGCCTCGTCTACCCCGTGAGCGGGCCGAGCCTCGCCTTGGCCGAGCGGTGGCTGGACGAGGGTGAGCCCCACCTGCGCCGCTTCGTCGCCCAGGTTCGTGAGGACCGCGCCCGGATGACCGAGGCCCTGCGCGCCGCCGGGGTGACGGCGCCCAGCTCCCAGGCGAACTTTGTCTGCGCCGAGCTGCCCGACCCGATCTGGGCCCGAGACGCCTTCGCCGGTCTGGGGATCGCCGTGCGGGCCTTGCCCAAGCCAGGCGGCGGGGGCTACCTGCGGGTGACCACCCCCGGCGACGCGGCGACAACAGACCGCGTGGTCTGCGCATTCAACGCCGTGTTTCGGCCCGAGGCCCTGCTCTTTGACCTCGACGGGGTGCTCGCCGACGTCTCTGGCTCGTACCGGGCGGCGATCTTCGCCACGGCGGCGTCATATGGCGTCACGCTCACAACAGAGGCCCTCGTCGCCGCCAAAGAGGCCGGGGACGCCAACAACGACTGGGTGCTCACCCAGCGGCTCCTCGCGGCCGCCGGGGTGGAGGCGCCGCTGCCCGAGGTCACCGCGCGGTTTGAGGCCCTCTACCAAGGAGATGAGACGACGCCCGGTCTGCGGTTGACGGAGACGCTGCGCTGTGAGGTCGCCGCGCTCACGGCCCTCGCCACCAGGATGCCCCTGGCCATCGTCACCGGGCGCCCGCGGCGGGACGCGGAGCGGTTCTTGGCGGAGCAGGGGGTGCTGCACCTCTTCAAGACGCTCGTGTGTATGGAGGACGCGCCGCTCAAGCCCGACCCGGCGCCGGTGCGTCTGGCCTTGGCCCGCCTCGGCGTGAAGGCCGCGTGGATGTTCGGCGACACCCCCGACGACGTGCGCGCCGCGCGGTCCGCGGGGGTCTTGCCGCTCGGGGTCTGCGCGCCTCAGGATCCCTTTGAGCGCGCCCAACACGCCCTGACCGCCGCCGGGGCCGCCCGGGTGTTCGCCACCCCCCTCGCCTTCCTGGAGCTGTTGCCATGAGCGCCGCCACGCCCTCCCGAAGCGCCCACCGCCAGCGCGCCACCAAAGAGACCCGCATTCAGTGTCACTTGACGCTTGACGGTTCAGGGCAGGCCGAGGTCAACACCGGCCTGGGCTTCTACGACCACATGCTGAGCACCTTGGCCCGATTCAGCCGGTTCAACCTCACCCTTCGCTGTGAGGGAGATCTGCACGTCGATGATCACCACACCGCTGAAGACTGCGCCTTGGCGCTGGGGGAGTGTCTGAACGAGGCGCTGGGCGACCGGCGGGGCCTGCGGCGGTTTGGTTCGGCCTACGCGCCTCTGGATGAGGCCCTCGCCCGGGCGGTGGTGGACCTCTCGGGGCGCCCCTGGCCCGAGGTCAACCTGGGCCTGCGCCGGGAGCAGATCGGCGCCATCGCCACCGAGAACCTCACCCACTTCTTCAGCTCCTTCGCCATCGCCGGGCGCATGTCGCTGCATGTGGACGTGCTCAAGGGCGAGAACGACCACCATCGCGCCGAGGCGGCGTTTAAGGCCTTGGCCTTGGCCCTGCGCGACGCCGTGGCCGTTGAGGGCGCGGAGATCCCGTCTGAGAAGGGGGTTCTGTGAGGGTACACGTCGTCTCTACCGGGGCGGCGAACCTCGCCAGCGTGCTCGCGGGCCTCCGTCGCGCCGGGGCCGAGCCGGGGCTTGTCGTCGGGGCTGATGATGTGCTCCAGGCCGAGCGCCTTGTGCTGCCCGGCGTCGGGGCGTTTGGCGCCGCCGCCACCTCACTCCAGGCCGCTGGGCTGTGGTCGGCGCTGCAAGAGCGGCTCAACGCCGGGCGCCCCACCCTCGGGATCTGCCTCGGGCTCCAGCTCTGGGCAGAAGGCAGCGAAGAGAGCCCCGGCGTGGCCGGCCTGGGCGTGCTCCCCGGCCTCGCCAAGCGCCTCCCAACCGGCGTGCGGGTGCCCCAGCTCGGCTGGAACTGGGTAGAGCCTGGCAGAAACTGCCAACTCCTCCAGCCCGGCTACGCCTCCTACGCGAACTCTTACGCCCTGCGTGAGGCCCCCGAGGGCTGGGCCGCCGCCTGGACCACCCACGGCGAGCCCTTCATCGCCGCCGTCGAGCGCGGCGCGCAGCTCGCCTGCCAGTTTCACCCCGAGCTCTCCGGGCCCTGGGGCCAGGCGCTCCTCACCCGCTGGCTGGGGGCCCGCTGATGCTCACCCGCAGAGTCATCCCCTGTTTAGACGTGCGTGATGGCCGCGTCGTGAAGGGTGTGCGGTTTCAGGGCCTCCGCGACGCCGGGGATCCTGTGGAGCAGGCCGCGCGCTACGAGGCCCAGGGCGCCGATGAGCTGGTGATCCTCGACGTGTCGGCCACGGACGAGGGCCGGGCAACGGCGATCCGCACCGTCGAGGCCGTGCGCGCGGTGTTGGGCATCCCGCTCACCGTCGGCGGAGGGGTGCGTGAGGTCGAGGACGCCCGCAGGCTGTTGGAGGCCGGGGCCGACAAGGTCTCCACCAACACCGCCGCCGTGCGCCGACCGGCGCTCCTCGCCGAGCTCGCCGAGCGGTTTGGGCGGCAGTGTGTGGTGCTGGCGCTCGACGCCGCGGCCCGACTTGAGGGCGGCGGCTGGGAGGTCGTCGTGCGCGCGGGCAAGGAGCGCACCGGCCAAGACGCCATCGCCTGGGCGGTTGAGGCCACCACACTCGGCGCCGGGGAGATCCTGCTCACCTCGTGGGATCGGGACGGCACGGGCCTGGGCTACGACCTGCCGCTCACGAGCGCCATCGCCCAGGCCGTCACCGTGCCGGTGATCGCCTCGGGTGGGGCGGCCAGCGCGGCGCACCTCGCCGCCGCGCTTCACGCCGGGGCCGACGCCGTGCTCGCGGCCACCATCTTTCACGACGGCCACACCACCGTCGGCGCGGTCAAAGACGCGCTGGCGGCCTTGGGCCTGGAGCTGCGGCGATGATCATCCCAAGCATCGACCTTCAAGGCGGTCAGACCGTGCAGCTCATCGGCGGCGCGGAGAAGGCCCTGGACGCCGGGGATCCACGCCCCATCGCCGCCCGCTTTGGCCGGGTGGGGGAGGTCGCCGTCATCGACCTCGACGCCGCCATGGGCAAGGGGGACCACGCCGCGCTCATCGAGGAGGTCTGCGGGCTGTGTGACGCCCGGGTCGGCGGCGGCATCCGCAGCGTCGAGGCCGCAAAACGTTGGCTCGACGCCGGGGCGGCCAAGGTGATCTTGGGCACGGCGGCCACGCCGGAGCTGCTCTCCAAGCTCCCCAAAGAGCGCGTGATCGCCGCCTTGGACGCCCGAGATGGTGAGGTCGTCGTCAAGGGCTGGACTGAAGGCACCGGGCGCGGGATCGTCGAGCGTATGGCCGAGCTTCGCCCCTATGTCGGCGGGTTCTTGGTCACCTTTGTGGAGCGAGAGGGCCGCCTGGGGGGCACGAACCTGGATCAGGTCGCCGCCTTGGTGCAGGCCGCCGGGGACGCCAAGGTCACCATCGCCGGGGGCGTGACCACGGCGGAGGACGTCGCGGCCTTGGACAAGCTCGGCGCCGACGCCCAGGTGGGCATGGCGCTCTACACCGGGCGCCTCTCTTTGGCCCAAGGGTTTGCCGCGCCCCTCATCAGCGACCGCGCCGATGGCCTCTGGCCCACCGTCGTCTGCGACGCCCGCGGCGTGGCCTTGGGGCTGTGCTGGTCGGATCTGGAGAGCCTCACCGTCGCCCTGGATCGTGGCGTCGGCGCCTATCACTCCCGCCGCCGGGGCCTGTGGGTGAAGGGCGAGACGAGCGGCGCCACCCAGGCGCTCCTGCGGGTCGAGGCCGATTGTGACCGCGACGCGCTGCGCTTCACCGTGCGCCAGGCCACGCCGGGCTTCTGCCATGAGGAGACCTGGACGTGTTTTGGCGCGGCGCGAGGGCTGGGGGCGCTAGAGACCACCCTTCAGCAGCGCGTCGTGGACGCACCCGCCGGGAGCTACACCCGCCGCCTGCTCGACGACCCGGCCCTGCTTCGGGCCAAGCTCATCGAGGAGGCCGCCGAGCTCGCTGAGGCCCAAGATCCCGCCCACGTCGCCCAAGAGGCCGGGGATCTCCTCTATTTTGCCTCTGTTGCCCTCGCCCGCGCCGGGGTGAGCCTCGGCGACGTAGACGCCGTGCTCGACCGCCGCGCCCGCACGCTCAGCCGCCGCCCCGGCCACGCCAAGCCGCCCCCCGTGGAGCCCACATGAGCCCGCCCCTTCGCACCGTCTCTCTGGACGCGCTGCCCACTCTGCGCCGCCGCGCCGTGGAGGCCGACACCTTGACCGCCGCCGCGCGGATCGTCGAGGCCGTGCGCGCCGGGGGTGAGCCCGCGCTGCGACAACACGCCGAGGCCCTGGGCGACATCCAGCCCGGTGAGCCCCTCGTGCTCGGCCCCGAGGCCCTCCGCGCCGCCTTAGACGCCTTGCCCAGAGACGCCCGCGCCGCCCTGGAGCGCTGCGCCGAGCGTATCCACCGCTTCGCCACCGCCCACCGCGTCGCCCTGCGTGACCTCGTCTCGCCGATCCCCGGCGGCCACGCCGGGGTGCAGTACGCCGCCGTCGAGCGCGCCGGCTGTTACGCCCCCGGCGGGCGTTTCCCCCTTCCTTCCTCGGTCTTGATGACCGCCGTGACCGCCCGCGCCGCCGGGGTGAGAGAGGTCTGGGTGGCCTCGCCGCGCCCCAGCCTTGAGACCCGCGCCGCCGCCGCCATCGCCGGGGCCGACGCGCTCCTCGCCGTGGGCGGGGCCCAGGCCATCGCCGCCTTGGCCTACGGCGCCGGCCCGGTGCCCGCCTGTGACGCCTTGGTCGGCCCTGGCAACCGCTGGGTGACCGCCGCCAAGCAGCTCGTCGCCGGAGAGGTGCGCATCGACATGCTCGCCGGGCCGTCGGAGCTCGTCGTGCTCGCCGATGGGGGCGCCGACCCAGCGCTGGTCGCCGCCGACCTCCTCGCCCAAGCCGAGCACGACGACGACGCCTTGCCGATCCTCGTGAGCCTCTCGCCCTCGTTCACCGAGGCCGTGCAGGCCGAGCTGCTGGCCCAGCTCAGCACCTTGCCCACGGCGAACATCGCCGCCCGGGCGCTCCAGAACGGCTTCGTCGTGCCCTGCGACACCCTCGACGACGCCATCGCCGCCTGCGACCGCCTCGCGCCGGAGCACCTCAGCCTGCACCTGCACGACGCCCAGGCCGCCGCCGACCGGCTCCAACATTACGGCGGTTTGTTCATCGGCGCCGGGGCGGCGGAGGTGCTCGGGGATTACAGCGCTGGTCCCAACCACGTCTTGCCTACGGGCGGCACCGCGCGCTCCGTCGGAGGTCTCTCTGTGCTCACCTTCTTGCGCGCCCGCACCTGGATCGCCGTCGATGATCCCGTCGAGGCCAAGATCCTCGCCCAAGACGCCTCCATCGTCGCCCGGCTTGAGGGCTTAGAGGCCCACGCCCGCGCCGCCGATCGGCGCGCGGGATGAGCCCCCCCAACCTCACCGTCCCCCGGCTGATCGGCGCCAAAGAGGGCATCCTCGCGGTGTACAAGCCCGCCGGGATGCTCGCCCACCCCTCCGCCGAGGCCCAGGCCCCCGACCTCATCTCCTGGTTACGGTCCCAAGGCGGCGCCTTACGCAAGGCCCTGCCCGCCCACCGCCTCGATCTGGAGACCTCGGGCATCGTGCTCTGCGCCCAAGATCCCGACGCCCGCGCCGCCTTGGGCCGCGCGTTTGAGGACGGCCTCATCCACAAGACCTACCTCGCCGTGGTCATCGGCCAGGCCCACGAGAAGGGCGTCATCCGCCGCCCGCTCCAAGACGCCCGCCGCGGTCACGCCCTCGACGCGGTCACCCGCTACCGGCTCGTCGAGGCCCTGGGCGGCTTCAGCCTGCTCTCGCTCCAGCCAGAGACCGGCCGAAAACACCAGATCCGACGCCACTTACAAGGCGTCGGCCTGCCGGTCGTCGGCGACACCCGCTACCCGGGGCCGCGGAAGGTGAAGGTGCCCGGCTTCCCCCATCGCCTGTGGTTACACGCCCAGGTCGTCGAGCTGCCCAGCGGCGCGCGGTTTGAGTGTGCGCTGCCGCCCGAGCTTGAGGACAGCCTGAAGCTGATGAGGGAAGGAGCCGCCAAGGTGGCCCCTTCCCCCAACGAGCCCGGCTAAGCCAGGCGCTCACCCGATCAGGTGCTGATCAGGTGCCGGTGCAGGCGAAGGTGAGGCTGACGGTGTCCGTCGCCGTGCCGCCGTAGCAGTCGGTGACGGTGAGCAAGAGCTGGATGCCCTGGCTGTTCGTCGTGCCTTGGGTGGCGGGCACACCGGAGACGGTCACCGTCGGCGTGGCGCTGGTGGCGTCGTCGATGGTGGCGTAGGTGGAGCCGGACACGAAGGACCAAGCGTAGGTCATGTGGTCGGGGCTGTTGGCGTCGGCGGAGCCCAAGGCGCTGAGCTCATAGTCGTAGTCGCTGCAGTCGTCGCAGGTGTAATAAGCGCCGTAGCTAAACGCCTGGCAGGTCACCGACTCCGAGGCGCTCTGATCCGCGCCGGCGTTGGCCACGGGCAGGGTGTTCGTCGTCTGCGTGCCGATGGTGACGGTGAGCGTCGTGGGCAGAGAGTTCGTGCCGCCGTCGTTCACCGTGAGCGCGAAGATGTAGGTGCCCGGCAGGTCCGGGGTGAAGGTGGGCATCTGGCTCGTGGTCGAGGTGATGTCCGCCGTGGTGGCCTGCGAGCCGCTCGGCGCGGAGACGAGCTCCCAAGCGTAGGTGAGCGCGGCGCCGGACTCGTCCGTGGACCCGCTGCCGTCGAGGTAGAGGTAGTCGCAGTGAACGAGGGACGAGCTGGCGATCGACGCGGCCACGGCCACAGGCATCAGCTCCGCGACGCCGTCACAGTCGTTGTCTTTGGCGGCGTCGATCTCCGGCGCGCCGGGGTAGACCTCAAGGTCGTAGTCGTCACAGTCGCCCATGTCGCCGGTGAAGCCGTCGCCGTCGTGATCAAAGGTGGAGCAGGGCTCGTTCTCGCTGCCGGGAGAGCCCTTGTCCATGCTCGACGCCCAGACCTTCGTGGCCGCGCACCACGCGGTGTAGTTGGACTCGTCGGTGCCATAGGCGGTCGGGTCTACCATGACCGAGGCGCCGTCGGGGTCGGGCATCGTGGCGCCGTCGTCCCAGGCGAGGCGGGCGATGGTCGTGCCGTCGAAGGTCAGGGCGATCTCGTCGCTCTCGTTGGAGAGCGCGATGCCGGTGTAGACGTAGTCCACCGTCACGCCGCCGTTGGTGGACTTGTCTTTGTTGAGGCCGAGCACGAAGAAGTCACCGGCCGCGATCTCCAGGGGCGAGGCCGAGGTGATGATGTGGGACTCGCCGGAGCTGGAGGTGAGGGTGAGGCCGTTGAGGTAGACCGGCTCGGTGCCGGGGTTGTGCAGCTCGATCCACTCGCCCTTGGGGTCGGTGACCTTGGCGGGGTTGACCATGATCTCGGTGAACCAGATCGAGCTCTCGGCGAGGCCCTCTTCGTCGATGGAGCCGTCGCAGTCGTTGTCGGAGCCGTCGCCGCCGACCTCGGACGCGCCGGGGTAGGCCGAGGGATCGGCGTCGTTGCAGTCCTCGTTGCACTGGGTGAAGCCGTCGCCGTCGGCGTCATAGCCCTCGTCGACGCGGCCATCGCCGTTGTTGTCAACGCCGTCGCAGATCTCGGTGCCGACGCAGTCCGCGATGCCGTCGCCGTCGGCGTCACCGAAGCCCTCGTCCGCCACCCCGTCGCCGTCGTTGTCGATGCCGTCGCAGTCTTCAGCGTCGACACAGTCCGCCGTCTTGTCGTTGTCTGCGTCGCCGAAGCCCTCGTCGATGATGCTGTTGCAGTTGTCATCGACGCCGTTGCAGTCTTCAGTGCGCCCCGGGTAAACCGCGGGGTTCGCGTCGTCACAGTCGCCGTCGGCGGGGGTGACGCCGTCAGCGTCGGCGTCGGTGACCGTGACCGAGGAGTCGCCGCCAGCGGGCGTGCTGTCCTCGGACTCGTTGACCGGCGCGTCGTCTTTACAGGCGGCGAGCGTGAGGGCGGACAAGGTGAGGAGCGCGAGGGTGTGAAGCTTCATGACGGAGCTGCCTCCGATCTTGGGAGCGCCAAGAAGACTAGGCGTTGGCGGGCGATGGTATGGGGGCGACCGGGATTTTGTCGCAACCGTGATGTTAGCCTCATCAGGTCCTGTTTTGCAACTTTTCATGCGTGACCTCCCCACGATTCTTTGACATGATCCTCCAGCGCTTCTCCCCCTTGACGACTACGCCGTGTCGGTTAATAGGCTGGTGTCGCTGGCGAGCATCACGCTCGGCGCCGACAAGCTCTAAAGAGCGACTCGCGGGAGTAGCTCAGTTGGTAGAGCACGACCTTGCCAAGGTCGGGGTCGCGGGTTCGAGTCCCGTCTCCCGCTCCATCAAGAAGCCCACGGTTCACCACCGTGGGCTTCTTTCTTTTTGGGCCGCGCCGACTCGTCCGCGCCCCTCAGGCCGCGCGGCCGTCCACGAAGCGCCGCCCCTTCCAGTCCGCCTCGACCCCGAAGATCGACCGGGCGAGGATGAACAAGAAGATCACGTTGCCGATCGGGTGGGTGAGGCTGTGCCAGCCCGAGCGGCCATCGGCGCGCTCCACGCGGTAGCGGAAGAGGTGGATCAGCCCCACGATGACCGCCGCCCACAGCGTCCAGCCCGGCCCGGCCAAGGCCCAGCCCGGCCAGATCGGCGTGATCGCCAGGGTCAAGAAGAGCGCGTAGGGCCCAAGCGTGCTCACCAAGATGAACAGCATCGCGCCGATGCCCAACAGCGGCCGACGGTCCATGCCTTCATACAGGTTCTTGCCGTAGCCCCGGATGACCTCGCCGAGGTTCCGGTACAGGCGCACAGTGAACGACCCCGGCGCGTAGAGCATCACCGTCGAGAGCACCCGGCGCTTGTAGGCCCGGGCGAGGCGCACGTCGTCGAGCACCTCGGCGCGAACGGCCTCGTGGCCGCCCACGGCGTCATACGCGGCGCGGGTGGTGAGGATGAGCTGGCCGTTGGCGAAGGCCTCGGGGCGCCCCGGGTCGTTCACGGCGTCGAGGTTCACCGCGCCACGAATAAACCAGCCGACGACGGGGATCACCGCGCGCTCCCAGAAGGTCTCCAAGCGCCAGTCCCCAAAGACAGAGAGGAGCTGGTGTTGGCCGTTCTGGAGCCGCGCGACCGCCGCCCGAACGGTCCACGGCGCGATCTCTACGTCGGCGTCTAAGAAGAGCAGCAGCTCTCCCCGGCTCTCCCCCGCGGCGCGAAGGCACGCCCAAGGTTTGCCCGCCCAGCCCGCCGGGGGCTCGGTGCCCATCACCAGACGAAAGCGGGGGTCTCCGGCGGCGGCGGCGCGGGCCTCCTCCCCCGTGTTGTCGCGAGATCGATCGTCCACCACGACGACCTCAAGATCCGGGTAGTCCGAGGCCAAGGCCAGGCGCACGGCCTCGCCCACGCGGCCCTCCTCGTCTCGGGCGGGGATACACACCGACACGCTCGGCCAGCGCGGCGGCGGGGGCTCGGCGGGGGTGAGCCGAAACCGCTCACCGTACTTGCCCGCGGTGAGGCAGAGCGTCGCCCACACCAAGGTCAGGAGCGCCAAGAACGCCCCCGCCAGCAGATCACTCAGCACAGGATCACCCCAACGGATCATGGTGAGACCAACCTCCCGCCGCGCACGACGAAGGATGAGGCGCCCGCGCCGGATGGCGCGACCGGGTGGGTCAAGGCGTGATCGGCGAGCACGTTGATGTTCGGGGGGATCACCCGCCCCGGCGCCACATGAACGCCGCTGCCCACGAGCGCCCCAGCGCCGAGGCATATGCCCGCGAGGCCCATCGGCGCGTCGAAG
Organism: Deltaproteobacteria bacterium; assembly: GCA_016717595.1. Taxonomy (GTDB): domain Bacteria; phylum Myxococcota_A; class UBA796; order UBA796; family CAJQPC01; genus JADKFE01. Next base: position 22,825 of record JADKFE010000012.1, read on the forward strand.
AGGCCCTGCCCGACCTGCACCCGCACGGCGCGGCCGAGGCCCTGATCCATGCCGTAGGATCCGAGCTTGAGCGCCGCGCCCGCGCCCAAGACCGAGAGCTGGGTGACGCCGCCCATCGCCGCGCCGGGCCCCAACACCCCAAACTTGAGCATCGCCTGGCGCTGCACCACCGCGCCGGGGGCCGCGACGACGCCCTCGATGAGCGCCTGCTCCTCCACCCGAACCCCCGCGCCGAGCACGCAGCCGCGCAGAACCGCCCCGGCGCCGACCCGCGCCCCTTCGCCAAGCCAGCAGCCCTCGACGACGGCGCTGGGGTGAACCCAGGCCCCCCGATCCAGCCGCGTGAAGCCCCAGGCGAGGCGCGGCGCCGAGAACGATCGTGCCCGCGCCAGCGCCCGCAGCGTGCGCCAGAGGATGAGCGGCGCCGATCGCCCCACGAGCGCGCCCCAGAGCGCCGGGCCCAAGCCGAGCAGGTTCGCCCAGAGGAGCTGCAGCCAGTGGCGCACGGGCAGGATGAGCCGATCGCTCACCGGCAGGCCCTCGGCGCCATCAAGCCCGCCGGGCAGAAGGCGCTCCGCCGGGTCCAGCACCACGACCTCCGCCGCCGCCAGCCGCGCCGGGCTCACCGCCTCACCGCCGGGCCGCAGGTACACCAGCCCCTCCGCCCCCGCGCCCCAGGCGAGCTGCTCCAAGAGCGCGCCGATCCGCCCGCCCAGGCGAAGGCGCACATCCCGGCCTACCCTTCGCCCCTCGCCGAGCGCCGCCTGCAGCGCTGAAGGCCCCACCGCCGTCCCGTCGGGCACCACCAGGGCCTCTTCACCGGGCGAAAGGGCCGTCACAGCGCTCAGGCCCTCGGCACGGACCGCCGCTGACGTGGCCTCGCCCAGACGCCCGGCCCACAGCGGCATCTCCCGGGCGTCGCCGAGGCCCTCGACCTCCCCCGACCAAGGCGTGATCAGCACCTTCACCATAAGGCGTAGACCTGCACCGCCGGGCTCTCGGCGGCGACGGAGAACGCCCCGGCGATGGCCCGCACGGCGTCATCGTGCATGTCGGGCCGGGCGTCGGCGTCGTGATGAACGACGAGGTAACGGATCTTCTGGCGCCGCGCGGCCTCGCCCACCTTCCGCCGCACCTGCTCCGCGGGCTGCTTGTCCGCCGCGGCCTTGATCGCCGCCGACCACACCCGCCGCGACGCCTCGTTGTTGGGAAGTTCAGGCTCGCCGCCACGGGTTTGCCATGAACGGTCTGCTCAAAGAGGTATCCCCGGCCTCCGACCACGGGGAAGTTCATCACCGCGCCGTCTGGGGCCTCGGCGAGCCACTGAATCGGCGCCTCGGCCACGGTGGGCGTCATCGACGGCAGGCCCCGCATCGGCGAGAGCCACAGCAGCTCCACGGCGATGAGCGCGGCGAGGCCCGGCGCGAGCTTCGGGCGGCGGGCGACGGCGGACCCGGCGAGCACGGCGAGGCCCAAGGCCGGCAACATCCCCAGGCGGTACAACAGCGAGAGCCCCGAGAAGCCCGGCGCGCCCTCCAGCAGAAAGTACGGCAGCGGCACGGCGAGGCGCCGATCCAGAATCCACGGCTGCCCGTCCATCACCACGACGGGGCCCATCGCCAGAACCCCGCCGCCGAGCCCCACGAGCGCCCACAGCCCCAGGCCCCGCTCTCCCCGTCGCCGGGCGTCGTAGAGCCCAAAGGCCGCGGCGAAGATCAAGCTCCACCCCAGGTAATGGCAGTGGATGAAGCCCTCGGCGTACCGCGAGAGCTCCCGAAAGTCTGGCGATCGAAAGTCGCCGGGGATGAACCAGCCGCGGGGGTCCGCCGGGCCCACGGTGCGGCGCACGGTGAGCAGCTCCCGCACATCTTTGATGCCGACGAGGTTGTCCTTGTGGCTCACGCCGAGGCGCGTGACGTAGGCCAAGGGCGCGGTGAGCGCGAGGGCCAAGGCCGCCACGGCGAGGAGCCGCCCCGCCGTCTGCCGCCAAGGCGCGGCGGGCCGCCCCAAGACGAGGATCCCCGCCCAGATCATCCACGCCGCGAGGCCCGAGTACCAGCTCGCCGCCGCGGCGAAGAACAAGGCCAGCCCGGCGAAGATCACCCGACGCGCCCCGCCCTCCTCCGCCGCGATCAAGGCCAAGAGCGCCGCCAAGGGCAGCCAGCCCCCGGCGATGGCCTCGGACGCGCCGTTCTCGACGGCCGCGCGCTGCACCGGGGCCAGCGCCCAGGCCACCCCGACGACATACGCCGCGGCCTCGACGCCGAAGATCCGCCGCCCCAGCGCGTGGGCGGCGAGGCCCGCGAAGACGCTGTGCCCCAAGATCAACAACGAGTAGCCCACGCTGAGCCCAAAGGCGGCGATGAGCGGCGCGGCGATCAGCGCGTTCAGCGGGTCGGCGACGAAGAGCACCCCGCCCTCAGGCCAGCCGAGCAGGTCCACACGCCAAGGCAGCTCACCCCGGCCCAAGGCCCGCTGAACGAACCACAGCGACCACAACGAGTCCCACACGTCCGTGCGCGCCCCGCCGGGCACCGCGTCGCCCAGGCGCGCGGCGGTGGGCCAGGTCGAGACGATCCCGAGGCCCAGGTAGACGAGGGCCGGAGCGAGCGCGCGGAGGGCGGGTGGTCCCAAGTCGGAACTCCGGGGGAGATCACCGGGGCGAAGAACACAAGGGTAGCCCGCCGCGCCAACCGACGAAAGCGGCCGATGTGCTGGTTCACCCAAACTCGGGTCAACTGCGGCTCAGGCCCCACGCCGCGCGCCCCGGAAGTGCCGAGGGCGGCGGTTTGGGATAGAGCTGTCCACCCTCGGAGGATCTTCCAATGCTCAGCCGTTCCCTGCCCCTCGTGCTCGCTCTCGCCCTCGTCGCCTGTGGCGAGAAGGAGCCCACCTCCACCGCCGCCCCGGCCGAGGCGGCGTCCACCAAGAGCGACAAGGTCCCCAGCGACCCGAGCTCCGAGAAGTTCGGCGAGAAGCTCTTCAAGCTCGAGATCACGAGCTTCCGCCCCATCGACGGCGGCGGCGCGTCCCTGATCTACGATCGCCTCACCTTCGCCCCCGACGGCACCTGGACGGCCACGGGCTCGGTCACCGCCGCCGACGAGAAGATGGAGTGTGTCGAGACCGGCGACTGGACGATGGACCCGGCTGAGGACGAAGACACGGCCTCGATGACCTGGACCATCAACAAGACCAACTGCGCCGGGCGTGAGGTCGGCACCGTGCAGCGTGTGCGCATGACCCTGCTCAAAGACGGCTCGTTCAAGGTCGAGTTCCGCTAGACCTCCCCGCCCCTACCCCCCTCTTCTCGCCCCCTCGCTCTCGGAGATCCCATGGCACTTCGGATCGGCATCAACGGCTTTGGCCGCATCGGTCGCAACGTGCTCCGCGCCGGTTGGAACAACCCCAACTTTGAGTTCGTGCACATCAACGACCTCACCAACGACGACATGCTGGCGTTCTTGCTCAAGAACGACTCCGTGCATGGCCGGTTTGACCAGGACTGCGCGGCGGTCGACGGCGGCCTCAAGATCGGCGACCGCCTGATCTCCACGAGCGCCTCGGCCGACCCCTCCAAGATCCCCTGGGGCGACAAGCAGGTGGACGTGGTGCTCGAGTGCACCGGCCGCTTCGTCACCAAAGAGGCCGCCCTGCCCCACCTCGCCGCGGGCGCCAAGAAGGTGATCATCAGCGCCCCGGCCAAGGGTGTTGACGCCACGGTCGTCGTCGGCGTGAACTGCGGCAAGGTCGATCTCGGCGCGGCGGTCATCGTCTCCAACGCCTCCTGCACCACCAACTGCCTCGCCCCCGTCGCCAAGGTGCTCCACGAGCGCTTCGGCATCGTGCAGGGCCTGATGACCACGGTCCACTCCTACACGATGGACCAGAACCTCCTCGACTCGCCCCACAAGAAGGACTTCCGCCGGGCCCGGGCCGCGGCGCTGAACATGGTCCCCACGTCTACGGGCGCGGCGAAGGCCGTGGGCCTCGTGCTCCCCGAGCTTGAGGGCAAGCTCAGCGGCTTCTCCGTGCGGGTGCCCACGCCGAACGTCTCTTTGGTGGACCTCGTCGTCGAGCTCGCCCAAGACGCCACCGCCGCGCAGATCAACGCCGCGCTCAGCGAGGCCGCCGCGGGCCCCCTCAAGGGCATCTTGGAGGCCTCCAACGCGCCGCTCGTCTCCAGCGACCTCATCGGCAACCCCCACTCCTCCATCGTCGATCTTGAGCTGACGATGGTGATGGGCACCCGCATGGCCAAGGTCATCGCCTGGTACGACAACGAGTGGGGCTTCTCTTGCCGGATGCTCGATCTGGCCGAGCGCCTCTTCCCCGGTGGCAAATGAGCGTCGCCAACGCCGCGCGCACCCTTGAGGAGCTCAACGTCGAGGGCCGCCGGGTGCTCCTGCGCCTCGACCTCAACGTGCCGCTCAACCAAGGCGTCATCACCGACGACAACCGCATCGAGGCGGCGCTGCCGACGATCCGCGCGCTCCGCCAGCGCGGCGCGAAGGTCATCATCTGCAGCCACCTCGGCCGCCCCAAAGGCCAGCGGGTGCCGAACCTCAGCCTCGATCCCGTCGCGTTCAGGCTCAGCGAGCTGCTTCAAGACGAGGTCATCTTCTCCCACGACATCGTCGGCGACGACGTCGAGTTCTTGAGCCGCGACGTGCCCAAAGGCGGCGTCATGGTCATCGAGAACCTGCGGTTTCACCCCGGCGAGACGGCGAACGACGCCGACTTCTCGGCGAAGCTCGCGCGCCTGGGCGACGTGTACGTCAACGACGCCTTCGGGGCGGTGCACCGCGCCCACGCCTCGGTGGTGGGTGTGCTTGAACACTTCTCCGAGTTCGCCGCCGGCCCGCTGATCCTCCTTGAGGTCGAGGCCCTGCGCACCCTGCTCAAGGGCCCCAAGCGCCCCTTCGTGGGCATCCTCGGCGGCGCCAAGGTCAGCGACAAGATCGGCGTGCTGGAGTCGCTCCTGCACCGCGTCGACTCGCTGATCATCGGCGGCGCGATGGCCTACACCTTCCTCAAGGCCCAGGGCGTGCCCGTCGGCGACTCTCTGGTCGAAGAGGACCGGGTGAAGCTCGCCGCGCGGCTCCTGGAGCGCTGCGCCGAGCGTGGTCTCCAGGTGTTTTTGCCCACGGACCACGTCGTCGCCACCGCGCCGGACTCGGCGGATCGCCACGTCTCCCACCGCATCGAGGCCGGTCAAAAAGGCTTCGACATCGGCCCCGAGAGCGTGGCCTTGTTCCGCGACGTCATCCAGAACTCCTCCACCGTGTTCTGGAACGGCCCCATGGGCCTGTTTGAGGTCGCGGCGTTCAGCGACGGCACCCAAGGCATCGCTGAGGCCGTGGCGGCGGCGGACGCCTACACCGTCGTCGGCGGCGGCGACTCCGCGGCGGCGATCCGCAAGTTTGGCCTACAAGACAAGGTCTCGCACCTGTCCACGGGCGGCGGCGCCTCCTTAGAGTTCATCGAAGGCAAAGACCTCCCCGGCCTCAAGGCCCTCAAGCTGCGGAGCATCTGATGGCGCGGCGCCTCTTCATCGCGGGGAACTGGAAGATGAACCTCGGCCCGGCCCAAGCGGCGGGGCTGGCGTTGGAGCTCAAGGCCGCCTTGGCCTCCAACACCGCGGTGGACGTGGCCGTCGCGCCGGTCGCGGTGTCGATCCCCGCGGTGGCGGCGAAGCTCAAACACTCCGGGCTCCACGTCGCCGGTCAAGACCTCCACGCCGAGGCGTCGGGGGCCTTCACCGGCGCCGTCCCTGGCGAACATCTGCGTGAGGCGGGCTGCACCTACGTCATCGTCGGCCACTCCGAGCGCCGTCAGCTCTTCGGAGACGACGACGCCCTGATCGCCAAGAAGGTGAAGGCGGCCTTTCGGGCTGGCCTGCTGCCGATCCTCTGCGTCGGCGAGACCTTGAGCCAGCGCCAGGCCGGGCAGCTTGAGGCCGTGCTCGACCAGCAGCTCAGCGTCGCCATGGGTGGCCTGGCCGCCGATCAAGCCGCCGCGGTCACCCTGGCGTATGAGCCCGTCTGGGCCATCGGCACCGGGCACAACGCCTCGCCCGAGCAGGCCCAAGAGGCCCACGCCTACATCCGCGGGTGGCTTCGTGGCCATTTCCCGGCGTTTGTGGCCGATCAGCTCCGAATTCAGTACGGCGGCAGCGTGAAGGCGTCCAACGCCGGCGCCCTGCTCACCCAGCCCGACGTCGACGGCGCCTTGGTCGGCGGCGCGTCGCTCAAGGCCGCCGACTTCTTGGGCATCATCGAGGCGGGTCTCGCGGCCCGTCGCGCCTCCCGATCTTGACAGCCCCCAGGCAGGTGAGCAAGTTGCGCCTGCCCTTCGGATGACCCCATGCTCCTGTTCATCACCGTCCTTCATGTGATCCTCTGCCTCATCTTGGTGGTGGTCATCCTCCTCCAGCCCGGCAAAGGCGGCGACGTCTCCTCGGCCTTCGGCGGCGGATCGAGCAGCAGCATGTTCGGCCCCCGCGGCGCCTCGGCTCCGCTGAGCCGCATCACCAGCGTCGTGGCCGTGCTGTTCATGTTCACGTCCATCACCCTGGCCGTGTCCACAAACCGCATGAACCGCGGCACCGGCGGCGAGATCGAGGAGACCCCAGATCTCGACCTCGACGCCGAGGGTGAAGGCTTCGGCGTCGGCCCGACGGCCCCGGCGGTGGATCCCGCGGCCACACCAGAGGCCCCCGCGGCCCCTGTCGCCCCCACGGACGCCGCGCCAGCGGAGCTCAGCGCCCCGCCCCCGACGGAGGGCGTCGTAGCCCCCGCCGCGGACGGCGCGGCGGCGCCCGCGGCCCCGGCCGAGCCTGCGGCCCCGGGATCTTCAGCGCCCCCCTCGCCTTGACAGCGTAGGGGCGCCACGCTAATTGACGTGTGCTTCGTGAATGTGCGCGGGTGGCGGAACTTGGTAGACGCGCAAGTTTGAGGTGCTTGTGGCCGAAAGGCTGTGGGGGTTCGAGTCCCCCCTCGCGCACCATCCTCTAAAGAGGACCATCCTTCGGGTTGGTCCTCTTTTCGTTTTGGGGTTTGGCTCAGGGCCCAGCGAGGCGCTGGTGTCGAGCGCGGCGCGTGAGCTGAGATGGGCCCCATGTCGGCGCTCCCCGTCAGACGAAGCTCGTCTCCCAGTGTACGAACGCTCGTCGGGCCACCACCGCGACGAGCCCGGCCACAACCGCCCCTCTCCCACCTCGAGGTTCGACGCCAGACGCACCAGCTCCCACCGAGCCTCTAGGCCAGCGCACGGGCTCCGACTGGCGCGAGGGGAGCATGGCGCGCGCCCTCATCAGGCCTCGACGCCATACATTGGCGCGGAGCATGACGCCTTCACCCCCACCACGGTGGCGCTCGCTGATGAGCCCGGCCACACCGGCCTTCTCAGGGCTCAACGCCACACACGTTCGTGCGGAGCGTGACGCCTACACAACCACCACGGCGGCGCTCGCAGATGGGCCCGGCCTTAGACCCCTCACACCCAGCTCCCACCGAGCCAAACCCCAGGCCAGCGCACGGGCGCCGACTGGCGCGGGGCGAGCACGGCGCGCGGCGGCGTCAAGCCTCGACGCCACACACATTCCTGCGGAGCTCAAGGCTTTTGAGCGTGGCGCCCTAAGCGATCGGCGCTCGGCACGGAGAGCCGGGCCACATACGGCCTACTCACGCCCCGACACCACACACATTGGCGCGGAGCTCGACGCCTTCACACCCACCACGGCGGCGCTCGCAGATGGGCCCGGCCACACCGGCCTTCTCAGCGCTCAACGCCACGCACGTTCGTGCGGAGCGTGACGCCTTCACAACCACCGCGGCGGCGCTCGCAGATGGGCCTACACATCGCCCCCTCACGCCCCAACGCTACACACATTCGCGCAGACCTCAACGCCCCTGAACGCGGCACCGCGGCGATTCACACTCGCAGGTGGACCCAGGCCACGCTCAGCCTCCTCACGCCCCAACGCCACGCTCACTCCCGCGGAGCTCGAGGCGCATCGCGGTCAGCCGCCCGAAGCGCGCGCACACCTCGGAGACGCGCCCGAACATTCGGAGCCTTCAAGAGCGGGCTCCTGCCTCGGCCCAACGCCACCCCGTGGGGCTCGCCCCAAGGTGCTCCGGCTTCAACAACACGCGCAGGCGCCTTGACGTTCGCCTCCCCCACAACCCATCGGCGACAGTCGGCCCGTCAGCCCATGAACATTCTCCGCCAAGACGCGGAGGGCCCCGCTCAGGCGCTCTTCACCACGCCAAGCCGGCGCTCGCAGGTGCTTCCGAGCGCGCAGGTCGCGTAGATCTCGTGGCGGTGGGTGGTGATCGCCAGACCAAAGTGTGCGGCGACCTCCCGCTGCCGGGCCTCAATGAGGGGATCCTCAAACTCGAAGATGTGGCCACAGTCGATGCAGATGAGGTGGTCATGGTGTTCACCGACCTCGGCGAGCTCATACCGGGTGGTGCCTTCGTCGAAGCGCCGCTCGTGGGCCACTCCGGCCTCGGTCAACATCTTCATCGTCCGGTAAACCGTCGCGAAGCCTACGCCGGGCTCGACTCGCTGCACCTGCTCCTGCAGCTCTTGCAGCGAGAGGTGGCGCTCAGAGCCCACCTCAAAGAACACGTCTACGATCACGTCCCGCTGCCGGGTGTTGCGTTTGCCGCCGGTGTTCATGTACTCCGACAGCACGCGGCGGGCGCGACGGACCCGCTCGTCACGAATCAAGGTGCCGCCATGGCCCAGAGCTTCATCAGACATGAGGGACGACTCACTCGAGAGGGCTAAGCGACGCCAGGTCGCCCAACGCCGCTCCGAATCATAACAAAAAACGCGGAGCGGCGTATCGCCAGCTCCGCGCCTTGTCTTGGGCGAAGAGGCCGGGGCTTCCCCCGACCGATCGCGCAACGATCACTCCGCCGCCGCAGACTCCTGCGCCGCCGACTCCTGCTCCGAGGAATCAGCGCCGCCCTCGTCCACCACCTCGTCGATCGACGAGACGAGCTCAACGAGCGCCATCGGCGCGTTGTCGCCGGGACGCACGGTGAGCTTGAGGACGCGGGTGTAGCCGCCGTTCCGGCCCTGGTAACGCTCGGCGTACTCGTTGAACACGCGCTCCAGGACCTCAAGGTCCGTGGAGTACTTCCGCGCGACGCGGATCGCGTGCACCCGAGCGGCCTTGGCCTTCTCCAGCTCAGCGCCGGTCAGGTTGAGCAGCGCCGAGGGCGGGACCTTCTTGCCCAAGGAGATGAGGCGGTCGGCGAACCGACGCAGCTCACGCGCCTTGGCGTCCGTGGTGCGAATCTGGCCATAACGCATGAGCGAGGTGACCATGTTGCGGTACATCGCGGTGCGATGCGGGCTCTTACGGCCGAGGATCCGGCCTGACTTCTTGTGACGCATGGGATGACTCCTGCCCGGCCACCCCCCTGCCGCTAAGCGACAGGGCGGGGCCCAGGGCGAATCAAGAGCGGTTCTTGGGGAAGTTGTGGAGCTTCATTCCCAGAGACAAGTTCATCTCCGAGAGGATCTCCTTGATCTCGTTGAGGGACTTACGGCCGAAGTTCTTGGTCTTGAGCATCTCGGCCTCGGTCTTCTCGACGAGCTGGTAGATGTACTCAATCCCAGCGTTCTGCAGGCAGTTGGCCGAGCGAACGGAGAGCTCAAGCTCGTCCACCCGCTTGTACAAGTGCTCGCTGAAGTGCTCGTCCTGCTCGACCTCGATGTTCGTCACCGGCTCATCGTCTTCGGAGAAGTTCACGAAGATGGAGAGCTGCTCCCGAAGGATCTTCGCGGCGTACGCCACGGCGTCCTCGGGGGCGACCGAACCATTCGTCCACAGCTCCAAGGTGAGCTTGTCATAGTCCGTGCGGCGACCCACGCGGGCGTTGGTGACGGTGTACCGCACCTTACGCACCGGGGAGTGGATGGCGTCGATCGCCATGGTGGCGAGGTCCATCCCCTCGGTCTTGTTGCCGACGGCGGGGACGTAGCCCTTGCCGAGGCTCACAGAGACCTTGGCGCTGAACTTCCCGTCTTGGGTCAGCGTGCAGATCGGCAGCTCGGGGTTGAGGACCTCAACGTCCTCATCCTCATCAAACACGAGGTCGCCAGCGGTGACGATGATCGCCTGGCCGGGCTCGCCGTGTTTGCTGATCGTGCCGCTGATGGGCTCCAGCGCCGAGGTCTTCACGATGACCTGCTTGAAGTTGAGGATGATGTCAGTGACATCCTCAACCACGCCGGGCACCGACGAGAACTCGTGGAGCACACCCTCGATCTCCACGGTGGTGATCGCCGCGCCCTGAAGGGACGACAGCAGCACGCGCCGCAGGGAGTTGCCGATGGTGATGCCGAAGCCCCGCTCGAGGGGCTTGGCGACGAACTTGCCGTATGTGTCGTTGGAGCGGGGGTCCCGCTCGACGACCTTCGGCTTGATGAGATTGCGCCAGTTGGCGTAGATGTACGGCTCCAAGGCCATTCTCTCCTGGGGTTTCTGCCTCTGGTGAACCAGGCAGGAGGCTCTTCACCCCGAACAGAGGGCACATTGCGCGGCGAGGGCTGGTCAGGCCAGGGCGAGAAGGTGCTCTCGCCCCCCGCGCATGAGCGGAATGGATTAGACGCGACGACGCTTGGGGGGGCGGCATCCGTTGTGCGGGATCGGGGTGACGTCTTTGATCATCGTCACCTTGAGTCCCGCGTTCTGGATGGCGCGCAGCGCGGACTCACGTCCGGCGCCGGGGCCCTTCACGAACACGCCCGCCACCTTCATGCCGTGCTCCATCGCCTTGCGGGCGGCGTCCTCAGCGACAAGCTGGGCGGCGAAGGGGGTGGACTTGCGGGAGCCTTTGAAGCCCTTCACACCAGCGCTCGACCAGGCCACGGTGTTCCCAGCGGGATCCGTGATGGTGACGATGGTGTTGTTGAACGTGGCCTGAATGTGGACCACGCCCGAAGGGATGTTCTTCTTGACGCGCTTGACGACTTTCTTCTTGGGAGTAGCAGCCATGGTCAGCTCCGCTTACCGCTTCTTCGCGACGACGCGACGCGGGCCCTTGCGGGTGCGTGCATTGGTGTGGGTCCGCTGGCCGCGAACCGGGAGACCCCGCTTGTGGCGAAGGCCGCGATAAGCGCCGAGGTCGATCAAGCGCTTGATGTTCATGGCGATCTCTTTGCGGAGCTCGCCCTCGACCTTTACACGACGCTGAATGACCTCACGAATGCGCGCCACCTCGACCTCGGAGAGGTCTTGGGTGCGGATCGCGCGGTCCACCTGGGCATCCTCAAGGATCTTGAGCGCGGTCGCCCGGCCAATCCCGAAGATGTAGGTGAGCGCGATCTCGATGCGCTTCTGGCGCGGGAGGTCGACACCCTCAATACGAGCCATGTGTTCCTCCTAGCCCTGACGCTGCTTGTGTTTGGGAGTCTCGCAGATCACACGCACGATGCCGCGACGCCGGATGATCCGGCACTTGTCGCAGATGCGCTTGACTGACGCCTTGACCTTCATTTCCTCTCCTCGCCGGAGCCCTCGCTCCGGTTCATCGGTGGATTCATGGTCAACGAAGCGGGGCCGTGAGGATCTCAGGCCCGTTCTCGGTGATGAGCACAGTGTGCTCGAAGTGGGCCGCGAACGACCCATCGGAAGTGACGATGGTCCAGCCATCCTTGAGGGTGCGCGTCCGGTAGTCGCCCATCGTGATCATCGGCTCAATGGCCAGGCAAACGCCTGGCTTGAGGGGCACCCCCGTCCCGCGCTTCCCGAAGTTGGGGACCGAGGGGGGTTCGTGCATCCGACGACCGATTCCGTGACCGACGAGGTCACGAACGACACCAAATCCTTCACTCTCACAGAGGCTTTGCACGCTGTAGCCCAAATCTCCGATCCGAGCGCCGGGCACAGCGAGGGAGATGGCCTTGTATAGGCTCTTCTCTGTGATGTCAAGGAGGCGCTGGACCTTCGGAGAGACCGTGCCGACCCCCATAGAGAAGGCCGAGTCCGCGAAGTAGCCGCCGTACTCAAGGCCAAAGTCCAACGAGATCAGATCGCCATCGTTCAGCGGCCGATCGTCGGGGATCCCGTGGACCACCTGCTCATTTCGGCTGGCGCAGATCGTCGCGGGGAAGGGCCCGTTGCCGGTGTTGTAGCCCTTAAACGCCGATCGTGCGCCGCGCGCGGCGATCGCCTGCTCAAAGAGCTGGTCGAGCTGCCGGGGGGTGACCCCAATGGCGACGTGCGCACGAACCTCGGCGATCGCCTCCGCGAGCAGGCGCCCGGCCGTCCGCATCAGCGGCACCTCCCAGTGCGCCTTGACGGGGATCATCCCTGGAGCGCCTGACGCAGACGAGCGGCGACGTCCGAGATCTCCCCAAGCCCCTCCACCTCACTCGCGAGGCCTTGCTCCTTAAAGAAGGCCAACACCGGCGAGGTCTCGCGGTGGTAGGTCGCGATCCGCAACCGCACCGTCTCTTCGGAGTCATCCTCACGCTGGACGACGCGGGTGGACCCGCAGCGATCACAGACCCCCTCCACGGCAGGAGGGTTGTTCTGGACGTGGTAGGTGGCCTGGCAGTCCAGGCAGGTGCGGCGCCCGGCGAGGCGCACCACGAGCTCCTCATCGGGGACGATGAGCGCCAGCACACGGTTCAGCTCACGCCCCGTGCTCTTGAACCAGCCGAGCATGAGCTCCGCCTGGTTCACTGTGCGGGGGAATCCGTCGAGCAGCACACCGCCCGCGCAGTCGGGCTCGGAGAGGCGACTCTCGACGAGCTTCCACACGACCTCATCGGGGACGAGCTGGCCGTTGTTCATGTAGCCGCGGGCGAGCTGCCCCAGCTCCGTGTTGTTCTTGAGGTGCGCCCGAAAGATGTCACCCGTGGCGACCTGGGGCATACTGTAGGCCTCACACAGCGCGCTGGCTTGTGTACCTTTGCCAGCACCTGGGGGTCCGAAGAGGATGATGTTCATGCGCTCGCCTCCGAAAACACACGGCTGACGCCCGAGGGGTCAGCCGCTCTATGCGAGGCCACCAGCGCCGAAGCTCACTCGCTCTTGGACCGCTCCAAGAGGCGGCGCTGACGACCTCGAACGTTGCTTGACTGGATCAGGCCATCGTAGTGCTTCGTGAGCATGTGGCCCTCGATCTGCGCCACGGTGTCCAACGACACGCTGACGACGATGAGCAGGCCGGTGCCGCCGAAGTAGAACGGGATCCCATACTGCGTGATGAGCAGGGTCGGGATCACACAGACCGCCGCGAGGTACAGCGCACCGCCCAAGGTGAGCCGGCTGAGGATCCGGTCGATGTACTCGGCGGTCTGACGACCAGGCCGAACACCGGGGATGAAGCCGCCCTGCTTCTTGAGGTTGTCCGCCACGTCCACCGGGTTGAACGTCACCGCCGTGTAGAAGTAGGCGAAGAAGATGATCAACCCGACATAGACCGTGTTGTACAGCCAAGCGCCAGGGGTGAACGCCCCGACGACACGCCCCAAGATGACGTTGTCGCTGTTCAGCAGGGTCGAGAGCGTGGCGGGGAACATCAACACCGCGCTGGCGAAGATCGGCGGGATGACCCCGGCCACGTTCACCTTCAACGGCAGATGTGTCTCTTGCCCGCCGTACACACGACGCCCGACGACACGTTTGGCGTACTGAATGGGCACTCGCCGCTGGCCGCGCTCAATGAACACGATGCCCACGAGCACCGCGAACATGAACAGCACAAGCAAGGTGACGCCGAGGAGGTTCATGTCCCCGTTGCCGACCTTCTGCGCGAGCTGGTAGGCCCCTGTCGGGAGCCCGGCGACGATGCCCGCGGTGATGATGAGCGACGAGCCGCTGCCGATGCCGCGCTCGGTGATCTGCTCACCAAGCCACATCACGAAGCAGCTCCCCGCGGTCATCGTGATCATCGTCATGAGGCGGAAGCCCCAGCCGACGGCGATCACCACAGACTCCCCGTTGCCGACCTTCATCTGCTCCAAGCCCACGGCGATGCTGCCAGACTGGACGAGGGCGATGACGATCGTGAGGTAACGGGTGTACTGGTTGAGCTTGTTGCGCCCGGTCTGCCCCTCTTTGGACAGACGCTCGAGCTGCGGCACCGTCGAGCTCAGCACCTGGATGATGATCGAGGCGCTGATGTACGGCATGATGCCGAGCACGAAGACGCTGAACTGCTCTAGCGCGCCCCCCGAGAACATGTCGTAGAGCCCAAACAACGTGTTGGACCCCGACTGGAAGAACTCGGAGAGAGCCGCCCGATCCACCCCGGGAGCCGGGATGAAGATCCCGAGCCGATAGACCGCTAGCAACGCCAGCGTGAAGAAGATGCGACTCCGGAGATCCGGCATCTTCCAGACATCGGCCAGGGATGAGAACACGTCAGATCTCCTCAGCCACACCACCAGCCGCTACGATCTTCGCGCGAGCCGTCTCGCTGAACTTCGCAGCCTTGATGGTGAGAGCGACTTCGAGCTCACCAGCCCCGAGGATCTTGAGACCATCGCGACCAACATACGAAACGTGGCCACGCGACTTGAGACCGTCAAGATCGACAACATCACCAGCCACGTAGCGGCCGTTGAGGTCGCCAATGTTCATGATGGTGTAGTCTTTCGCGAAGATGTTCGTGAAGCCGCGCTTGGGGAGGCGCCGCTGCAAGGGCATTTGACCGCCCTCGAAGCCCGGACGCACACCTTCACCGGCGCGGGAGCCCTGGCCCTTCTGGCCACGACCGGAGGTCTTGCCCTTACCAGAGCCCTCTCCACGACCGACGCGCATGCGCTTCTTCGTGGAGCCGGGGACCGGCTTGAGGTTGGAGAGTTCGTTCGCCATCTGAAACTCCAGAGTCGAAGGGAAGACAGGCGCGGCGCAGGACAGGCGAAAACAAGCGCCGCCCATCCTCACCTGCGGGCCTGATCAGGCCTCGACTTCCTCGACATGAACGAGATGAATGACCTTCTTGACCATGCCACGAACCGAGGGGGTGTTCTCGAGCACCCGGGAAGAATGAATCTTCCGGAGCCCGAGCCCGATCACGGTCGCGGTCTGGCTATCCGTGGTGCCAATCGTTGAACGGGTCAACGTGACCTTGAGCATTTTCACGGCGAAACCTCTTGCGTTCTCACGCGCTCAGCTCGACGCCCGCATCACGCGGAGCGCCAAACCCGCGCGCCGACGTTGTAGTTGGAGAGCACCTTGTCGAGGTCCTGGTTGGTCCGAACCGCGAACTGCTCCGGCGACTCAAGCTGCTCGAGGGCAGCGAAGGTCGCGCGCACCACGTTGTAGGGGTTGCTGGAGCCCAGGCTCTTGGAGAGGACGTTGCGGTAACCGACGGCGTCCATGATGGCGCGCACAGCCGGACCCGCGATAACGCCCGTACCCGGCGCCGCAGGACGAAGCACGACGGTACCCGAACCATACTCACCGCGGCTGATGTGCGGCACAGTGCCGTCCACCATCGCGACCTTGAGCAGGCTCGCCTTGGCCTTGTTCGTGGCCTTGCGGATCGCCTCGGGCACCTCGTTGGCCTTGCCCATGCCTACGCCAACCTGCCCCTCGCCATCGCCGACCACGACGATCGCCGAGAAGCTGAAGCGACGGCCGCCTTTGACGACCTTCGCGACGCGGTTGACATGGATCACTTTCTCAATCAGACCGTCATCAGCATCCTGACGACGACTGCGGGATACCTTGTTCACTTGAATCCTCCGCTGCGGGCCATCGCCAGTCGCTTAGAAGTCGAGACCACCCTCACGAGCAGCGTCGGCGAGCGCCTTGACGCGACCGTGATAGAGATAGCCGTTTCGGTCGAAAACGACCTTGGTGACGTTCGCGGCGGCCGCCTTCTCCGCGAGGAGCTTGCCGACCGCTGCAGCCGCGTTGATGTTTCCACGATGCCCCTCAAGCTCCTTGAGCTCGGGGGACCGGGTGGACGCCGCGACGAGGGTGTGACCACTCTCGTCGTTGACCACCTGGGCGTAGATGTGGGACGCGCTGCGGAAGACGGTGAGGCGCGGACGCTCCACCGTGCCGCTCACGCGCTTACGAATCGAGACCTTGCGGCGCTCACGCGCGACCTGAGAGGGATTGGTCTTACCCATGGCGCACTCCTACTTCTTCGCGGACTTGCCGGCCTTGAGCCGGACACGCTCACCCTCATACCGCACACCCTTCCCCTTGTAGGAGTCAGGAGAGCGGTAGCCACGGATGTCCGAGGCGACCTGGCCGACGGCCTCCTTGTCAGCTCCCGACACGACGATCTTGTTCGCCTTGGTGTCGACAGCGATGGAGATCCCGGCAGGGGGCGAGAACTCAATTGGATGGGAATAACCGAGGCTCAGGACAAGCTTGGTGCCCTTCATCTCGGCCTTGTAGCCGACGCCGATGATCTCGAGCCGACGCTCAAAACCCTTCGTGACGCCAACCACCATGTTGTTGAGCAGCGCGCGCATCAGGCCGTGGTTGGCCCGGATGTTACGCTCCTCGGAGCTGCGGTGAAGGTGCGCAGCGCCACCAGCCTGCTCAATCGTGATCCCCTCGACGAGGACACGCTCAAGCTGACCCTTGGGCCCGCTGACCACCACGTTGTCCCCGACCGTGAGCTTTACCCCGGCGGGAATCTGAACAGGCATCTTACCTACGCGCGACATGACAGACTCCTATCCCTGCTACCAGACGTAGCAGAGCAGCTCACCGCCAACGCCCGCGTGGAGCGCTTGCTGGCCGGTAAGCACGCCCTTCGGCGTAGTGAGGATGGCGAGGCCAAGGCCGTTACGGACACGCGGGATCTCATCGCGACCCACGTATTTCCGGCAACCAGGCTTGGAGACACGGTCAAGCCCGCGGATCACTCCACGGTTGGCCGCGTCGTAACGCAGGAAGATCTTGATCTGCCCTTGGGGACCCTCGGGAACATCAATGAAGCCCTCGATGAAGCCCTCCTGCTTGAGGATCTTCACCAGCTCCAGCTTGATCTTTGACCGGGGCACCACGACCGTGGGATGACGCGCCTGGCTGGCGTTCCGAATCCTGGTCAGCAGGTCTGCGATCGGATCGGTCATCGACATCAGAACTCTCCTATACGGTGCTGGTTTCTCGTGCGTTTTGCGCGAGACCTACCACCGACCGGGCCAATGAAGCTCGGCTAACGATCTCAGCGAACTACCAACTTGCCTTGGTGACGCCAGGGAGCTCGCCCCGAAGCGCCATGTTCCGCAAGCAGATGCGACACAGGTCAAAGTCACGGTAGTAGGCCCTGGGCCGACCGCACACCTTGCACCGGTTGTGCTGGCGGGTCGAGAACTTGGCCTTCCGCTGAGACTTCGCGATCATGGACTTTTTGGCCATGAGCTACTCCTAGGAGCGGAACGGGAAGCCGAGGCTGACCAGGAGAGCCCGGGCCTCAGCGTCCGTCTTCGCGGTGGTGACGAAGGTGATGTTCATCCCGTGGATCTTCACGACCTTGTCGTAGTTGATCTCAGGGAAGAGGATCTGCTCAGTGAGACCGAGCGAGTAGTTACCACGACCGTCGAACCCCTTGGGGCTAAGCCCACGGAAGTCGCGGATGCGGGGGATGGCCACCGAGAGGAGCCGATCGAAGAAGTGCCACATACGGTCGCCGCGAAGCGTGACCTTGGCGCCGATGGCCATGCCCTCACGAAGCTTGAAGTTCGCGATGGACTTGCGCGCACGACGGATGAGGGCCTTCTGACCCGTGATCACCGCCAGCTCCTCAGCCGCCGTATCGAGCAGCTTCTGGTTCTGGATGGCCTCCTTGATGGAGGTGTTGACCACGATCTTCTCAAGGCGAGGAACACACATGATGTTGGTGCTGCCAAGCTCTTGCTTGAGCTTAGGCACCAGCTCGGTCATGTACCGTTCTTTGAGGCGGGGAACCATGAGGGGAATCTCCTATCGACCGATGCTCAATCGAGCAGCGCGCCAGTCTTACGATCGACCCGGACCTTACGACCGTCCTCGGCGACCTTGAGGCCGACCTTGACGCGGCTTTGCAAGGACTCGCTCCAGAGGGCGACGTTCGAGATGTGAATCGCGGCCTCTTTCTGAATGATCTGGCCAGGCTGCTCGCCAGCGCCCTTTTGGTGACGCTTGACGAGGGCAACGCCCTCGACCACAACCCGAGAGTCCTCAGGGATGACCGTGAGGACCTTGCCCCGGCTCCCCTTGTGACGGCCCGCGACAACCACTACGGTGTCGCCACGCTTGATCTTAAATTTGGGCGCCGACATGGCACGCTCCTGAGCTGCTAGAGGACTTCGGGAGCCAAAGACACGATCTTCATGTACTTCTTGGCGCGAAGCTCGCGCGCCACAGGCCCGAAGATACGAGTGCCGATGGGCTCTCCATCCTTGTTGATGAGGACGGCAGAGTTGTTGTCGAAACGGATGTAGGTGCCATCGGGGCGGCGAACCTCTTTGCTGGTCCGCACGATGACGGCTCGCGCCACATCGCCCTTCTTCACCTTGCCGTTGGGGAGCGCCTCACGAATCGAGACGACCACAACGTCACCAATCGACGCATATCGACGACGAGAGCCGCCGATCACCTTGATGGTACGGAGCTTCTTGGCGCCGCTGTTGTCTGCGACCTCCAAGACCGTAAGATTCTGGATCATAAGTCCTCCGACCTCACCCGGCACGCCAGGCGAGCGACTCGAACATCAACCGTGGTGGGGACGCCGCTCGACGACAAGCCAGCGCTTGGTGCGAGAGAGAGGACGAGACTCCTGAATGACGACAACGTCGTCAAGCTGGCACTCGTTGGCCTCATCGTGCGCCTTGAACACGTTACGGCGGTTGACGTACTTCTCGTACTTGGGATGCTTGACACGCCGGACAACCTCAACCGCGACGGTCTTGTCCATCTTGTTGGAGACGACACGACCGGTCAGCAGGCGACGGCCCGAACTATCGCTGTTCTCTGCGGACATTAGATCTGCTCACATGTGCAGAATACGCCGACGATGAACGCCAACGCGGGTTACTGGTGCCCTGGCGGGTCTCCCACCGAAGCAGGACTCAGACCAGGAGAGTATCGTACTACGTACCGGAGGAACCACCCGACCCGGTACCATGAACATCGAAGGACGAGAGAGCGGAGCCCGACACGCTCGGCGTCGGGCACTGCTACTTACTCGTTACCGCCGGCCTTGTCAACCACACCCTTGAGGAAGGACGATCCCTCCTGGCGGCCACCGAGGGCCTGGGCCTGGAAAGTAGACTTGAACCGATCCCGCAGACCGTTCGGGGCGAGCCCCTGGGCCAGCTCGCGAGCGCGAGCCGCCGTCTGAACGCGGGCGATGTCCTTGCGGATCTTCTTCAGCTTGGAGTTGTCGTCCAGCTGGTTGGTGAAGAGCCGAAAACGGAACGCCGTGAGCTCGCGCTCAAGCGCCAGCTCCTTGTGTACAAGCTGCTCGTCAGAGAGGCTTGTGAGCTCAGTGAACTTCATCAGATGACCCCTTCCCGCTTGACGACACGCCACTCAAGCGGAAGCTTGTGGCCAGCGCGACGAAGAGCCTCCATCGCCACGTCCTCGGCGACACCCTCGATCTCGTACAAGACGCGACCGGGTTGAATCACCGCGACCCACAGCTCAGGAGCGCCCTTACCTTTACCCATTCGGGTCTCGGCCGGCTTCTTGGAGATGGGCTTGTCCGGGAAAATCCGGATCCAGACTTTTCCACCGCGCTTCACGTGACGGGTCAGCGCAATACGCGCCGCCTCGAGCTGACGTGCGGTGATACGGCCACAACCTGTGGCCTGAAGAGCAAACTCGCCGAAGGAGACGTCACTGCCGCGGTACGACAGCCCATTCATCCTGCCCTTCTGCTGCTTGCGGTACTTGACACGCTTGGGAGACAGCATGGTACTGAACACTCCTGGGCCAGGACGGCCTCAACGCTCATCGTCACCGGGCAGAATCTCACCCTTGAACACCCAAACCTTGACGCCAATGACACCGTACGTCGTCTTCGCCTCAGCGAAGCCGTAGTCGATGTCGGCACGGAGGGTGTGTAGGGGAACTCGTCCCTCGTGGTACCATTCACGACGAGACATCTCAGCCCCGCCGAGACGCCCGCTGCACATAACCTTGACACCCTTGGCGCCGGAGCGCGTCGCCTGGGTCATCGCCTTCTTGAGGGCGCGACGGAAGGACACACGCTTGACGAGCTGGGCGGCGATGTTCTCGGCCACGAGCTGCGCGTCGGTCTCAACCTTCCGAACCTCAACGACGTTCGGATAGATCTCGGTGGACGTGAGCTTCTGCAGATCGCTCCGCAGGCTCTCCAGCCCGGTGGCGCGCTTGCCGAGAATGATGCCAGGCTTCGCCGCGTGGATGAACACCTTCGCCTTGTTGGCGGCGCGCTCAATGGTCACGCGAGAGATGCTCGCCTGGGCGTACTTCTCTTTGACGTACTTCCGGATCGCGATGTCCTCATGGAGGAACCGCTGGTAGTTCTTGTCGGCATACCACTGGGCATCCCAACCACGAACAATGCCGACTCGGAAGCCGACAGGGTGAACTTTTTGACCCATGACGACTTACTCCTCCCGCGTCCCAAGGACCACGGTGATGTGGGCGGTCTGCTTGCGGATCGGGGTAGCCCGCCCCTGCGCGCGAGGCCGGAAACGACGAAGTGTGGTCCCCTGATCAACCATGATCGACTTGACGTACAGAGCGTCAATGTCAACTTCGCTGGACTTGATCTTGGAGGTGTGCTCAGCGTTTGCGACCGCAGACTCGATGAGCTTCTTGATAAGCGGGGCGGACTTCTTGGTGGTGAACGTCAACACCTCAAGCGCCTGCCCAACATCCCGACCGCGAATCAGATCGGCCACGAGGCGGGCCTTCTGGGCCGACACCCGCGCGAATCGGAGAATGGCTGTAGACTCCATTTGATGACCCTATCGCTCTGTGAGCGAAGTGATGGGCACGCTGTGGAGCGCGGGGGTCGCGACTGTAGCGCGACCCCTCGCGCGCTTAGCGCACCTTAGTTTTCCGATCCGCGGCGTGGCCGAAGAAGGTACGGGTAGGGGAAAACTCACCGAGCTTGTGCCCGACCATGTTCTCCGTCACGTACACAGTCACGAACTTTTTACCGTTGTGAACCGCGAACGTCAACCCGATGAAGTCGGGGAGGATGGTTGAGCGCCGGCTCCAGGTCTTGACGACAGGGGCGCCTTGGCCGGAGCTCCGGGCGAGGACCGCCTTCTTCTCCAGGTGGGCATCCACAAAGGGGCCCTTCTTGATTGAGCGTGCCACGAGAACTCCTGAACTTACTTACGGCGCTTGACGATGAAGGCGGTGCTCGGCTTCTTGCGCGAGCGAGTCTTGTATCCACGAGTGGGCTGACCCCAGGGCGTCACGGGGTGACGACCGCCGGAGGTCTTGCCCTCACCACCACCGTGCGGGTGGTCGATGGGGTTCATGGTGACGCCGCGGTTGTGAGGACGACGCCCCAACCACCGTGCGCGACCCGCCTTACCCAGAGAGATGTTCTCGTGCTCAAGGTTACCGACCTGGCCGATGGTGGCGAGGCAGTTCTCGTGAACACGACGAAGCTCGCCAGAGGGGAGACGGAGGAGGACGTAGCTGTTCTCCTTCGCCATGACCTGAGCGTAGCTGCCCGCGGAGCGGCAGAGCTGGCCGCCGCGAGACGGGTAGAGCTCTACGTTGTGCACCCAAGTACCCAGCGGAACGGAGGCGAGACGCATCGCGTTGCCAGGCTTGATGTCCGCTTGGTCTGAGGTGACGATGGTGTCGCCGACCTTCAGGTTGTTGGGGTGCAGAATGTACCGCTTCTCGCCATCCTTGTAGTGGATGAGCGCGATGTTCGCGGTGCGGTTGGGATCGTACTCCACGGACGCGACACAGCCGGGAACACCCTGCTTGTCACGACGGAAGTCGATCAGACGGTAGCGGCGCTTGTGACCACCCCCGCGGAAGCGGCTGGTGACGCGGCCGAAGTTGTTGCGACCGCCCGTGCCACGCATCGGAAGGACCAACGAACGCTCAGGAGACGCCGTGGTGATCTCAGCGAAGTCCGACACCGTCTTGAAACGGAGGCCGTTGCTCGTAGGCTTGAAGCTCTTGGTTCCCATGTCTACCTCAATGACCTCAGGCCTGGGCTTCGTCGCTGAAGAAGTTCAGCACGTCACCGCTCGCGAGCTTGACGTAAGCCTTCTTCCAGTCAGAACGACGCCCGGAGTGGCGACCGAAACGCTTGTTTTTGCCACGGACCACCGAAGTCCGCACCGCCTCGACGCTCACCCCGAAGAAGGCCTCAACAGCGGCCTTGATCTGGATCTTGTTGGCCTTGAGGCCAACCGCGAAGATGTAGGTGTTCTCGGAGGACTCCAGAACGGCGCCCTTCTCGGTGGTCAACGGACGGAGGAGGACATCATGAATCTGCGCCATCTCTCACCTCCCCAGCCGCGACACGATGGAGTCGACCGCGGCGCTGGTGACCGCGATGTTCTTGTGCTTGAGCACGTCGTAGACGTTGAGCCCAGCGACCGGAAGCACCTGCACATCGGGAAGGTTACGCGCCGACAAGTAGACGGCGTTGTCCTTCTCGGGGAGGATGAGCAGCAGATCGTCGAAGCCGAAGCTGTCCATCACCTTGCGGAACTCCTTGGTCTTCACCGCGGAGAGCTCAAAGGCGTTGAACACGATGAACTTGGACTCCTGCACGCGCCGGGAGAGGGCGCAGCAGAGGGCCGCGCGGCGGACCTTCTTGGAGACCTTGAAGCCGTGGTCGCGAGGGGTCGGCCCGTGGACGACACCGCCGCCCCGCATCTGGGGGGCGCGGATCGTGCCCTGACGAGCGCGGCCGGTGCCCTTCTGCTTGAAGGGCTTGCGACCACCGCCGGACACCTCACACCGGGACTTCACCTTGTGGGTGCCGGCGCGACGGTTGGCGAGCTGGTACCGCACCACCGTGTAGAAGAGGTGCTCTTTCACTTCGACGCCAAAGATATCGTCGGGCAGCTCGACTGAGCCGACGGTCTCCTTGGCTGTGTTGACTACGTCAATCGTAGGCATCTTTGAGCTCCATCGTGACGCCAGTTCTTCACCCTTGGACTCAAGGATGAGGCGCCCGACTGAATCAGTGGGAAGGATGTCCGCTCAGGACAGCTTGATCTCGACGTGAACACCAGCCGAGAGGTCGAGCTTCATGAGCGCGTCCACGGTCTGCTGAGTGGGCTCAAGAATGTCGAGGAGGCGGTGATGTGTGCGGCGCTCGAACTGCTCACGGGACTTTTTGTCGACGTGAGGGCCACGAAGAACCGTCCAGCGGGAGACCGTCGTGGGCAGGGGGAAGGGCCCCCGAATGCGCACGCCAGTGCGACGAGCGGTCTCAACGATCTCCCCGGCGCTCCGATCCAGCAGCTTGTGGTCGTAGGCCTTGAGACGAATACGAATCTTGTTGGTGCTGGCCATGAGATGACGGTCCTGTTCGTTTCTGACGTACCAGCCTGCTCGGTGAATGGCCGGCGCGGCGGGCTCGATGGATTCGGGCTGATCGGAGTGGTTGTCCGGGGTGGTGGACAGCGACTCCGAGAAGACGCAACAACCGCGCTTAGCCGGTCGTTGCGAAGTTGGCCACCCTGAAGATCACCTTTCCCCTCTCTGCCGCATCGGCGGCGCGGTTGGGGGCGAGTTCAGGAGGGCTCATGCGCATGATGATCACGGTTCGCTCTTTACACGATCAGCGACGAGGGGCTCGAAGATGAGGCGAGAGAGCTTGGGGGGCGCGGGGGAGTGACGAGAGAAGTGAATGCTGGCCGACGAGCGGCCTTGAGTGGCCGACCGCAAGGTGGTTGTGTAACCAACCAGCTCTGCGAGGGGCACGTCGGCCTCGATGACCTGTAGCGGCGGTCTCGGCGTCGTCGAGGTGACGATCCCGCGTCGCGCCTGGAGGTCACCCAGGACCCCGCCCATATAGTCGCCCGGCGTGCGAACCTCAAGGCGCATGATCGGCTCCATCACCATGATCGACGATCTTTTCAGCGCGTCGTCTAAGGCGAGGCCCGCCGCGACCCGCGCGGCGATCAGCGCTCCAGGCCCTGGTTCACACGATCCGCCGCTCACAGAGACCCTCGCGAAGGCCAGCGGAGCCCCCCCGCCGAGCGCGCGCTCAACCCCCGCGCGGAGCGCGCTGACGATCGCCTCGGCGTATTCTTCGGGCAGGGCGATCGCCGCCCAGCCCGGCTCGATGCTCACCGAAGGCAGGTCGGGCTGGGGCGTGACTCGGACCTGAAGCGTCGCGCGTTGTTCACCCGCCCCGGTCACCAGGCGGTGAGTCCCCTCCCCCACCGCGCCGACGCCAGGCGCCAACAGGTAGGTGACCCGCGGCTGCCCCACCCGAAGGGCGAGGCCGTGCTCACGACGGAGGCGCTCGACGGCGATCTCCAAGTGAAGCTCCCCCATGCCCTCTAGCACGCGCTGACCGGTCTGCGGGTCCACGCTGAGGCGTAAGGTAGGATCCTCGAGCAGAGGGCGCTGTAGGGCGGCGTTGAGGCGGTCTTCACTCTCGACGGTCTCGGCCTCGATCACGACCCCCAGCACCGGGGACGGCGACGTGAGGGGCTCCAGCAGCAGCGGCGCCTCAGGGTCGCAGAGGGTGTCGCCGGTGATCGGGCTCGTGAGGCCAGCGACGACGGTGATCGTGCCGGCCTCAGCGACGCTCACGGGCTCAAGCTCCTCGGCGTGGGCGGCAAAGAGCTGGGTGATCGTCTGCTGGGCGCCTGTGCGGGGGTTGAGCACGACGTCCCCGACGCGCAGGGCGCCGGAGTAGACCCGAGTGAAGGCGAGCAGGCCCTCGTCGCGATCGTGGATGAGCTTAAACACCAGCGCGCAGGCCCGCTCGGAGAGCTCGGGGCGACGGCGCTCGGACGTGCCCCGCCCTACAGCGCTCACGCCGTGGCAGGGGCCAACGTCCGCCGGAGACGGCAGCAGCTCGATCACCGCGTCCAGGAGGGGCTGCACGCCTTGGTGGTGTTTCGCCGCGCCGCAGAAGACCGGCACCAACGCCCCCTCCAGCACCCGCTGGCGCGCGTCGGCGTAGAGGTCCGCGGGGCTCACCTCTCCGGTCGTGAGGTATCTGTCCATCACCGCGTCGCTGTGCAGCGCGGCGTTGAGGAGCGCCTCACGGCCAAAGGCGAGCTCGACCTCCAGGGACTCGGGCACGGGCTCGGCCTGCACGATCACCCCGCGGTCCTTCCGGGTGAACGTCAGGAGCTGGGCGTGAACGAGGTCGAGGACGCCCAGCAGGCGGCCATCCTCGACCACCGGGAGCTGAAACGGCACGGCGGGGGCGTTTAGGCGGGTCTGGAGGTCCGCGAGGCAGCGGTCAAAGTCGGCGCCGACCCGATCGAGCTTGTTGATGAACACCAAGCGCGGCACCCGACGCGCGTCGGCCTGGGCCCAGACGTGCTCCGTCTGTGGCTGCACACCTTCGCTGGCGGAGAGCACGACGATCGCCCCGTCGAGCACCCGGAGCGAGCGCTCGACCTCGATGGTGAAGTCGACGTGGCCGGGGGTGTCGATGAGGTGGATGACATGATCACGCCAGCCCACACGCGTCGCGGCGGCGCCGATGGTGATGCCCCGCTCTCGCTCCTGGACCATAAAGTCCATCGTGGCCGTGCCGTCATCCACCTCGCCGGGGATGCGGATGCGGCCCGTCGCCATGAGGATCCGCTCGGTGAGCGTGGTCTTCCCGGCGTCGATGTGGGCGAGGATGCCGATGTTTCGGATGCGGCGGATCATCGGGTCCATCATCAAAAAGAAACGGCCCGTTGAGCACCAAGGCGCTCAACGGGCCGTGAGGAGGTGAGGGCGCGATTACCAGCGGTAGTGCGCGAACGCCTTGTTGGCCTCAGCCATACGGTGGGTCTCGTCCTTCCGCTTCACCGCGTTGCCGCGGTTGTGGGAGGCCTCGATCAGCTCGTTGGCGAGCTTCTCTTGCATGGACCGGCCGCTGCGCTTGCGGGCGAAGATGATGATCCACCGCATCGCGAGCGCCATACGACGATCGTTGCGGACCTCGATCGGCACCTGGTAGGTAGAGCCACCCACGCGGCGAGACTTGACCTCCACCAAAGGAGAGACGTTCTCAAGCGCCCGCCGGAAGACCTTGATGGGCTCCTCGCGGGTGCGATCCTCGATGACATCGAACGCACCATAGACGATGGACTCGGCAACAGCCTTTTTTCCATCTTCCATCACGGCGTTCATGAACTTGGTCACCGCCTTGTCCCCAAACTTGGGGTCAGGCAGCACAATACGCTTGGGGACTTCGTGACGACGAGGCATGGATCAGAACCTTACTTCTTGGGCCGCTTGGCGCCGTACTTGGAGCGGCCCTGGCGCCGGGCGTTGACGCCCTGGGAGTCGAGGGTGCCGCGAATGATGTGGTACCGAACGCCAGGCAGGTCCTTGACGCGACCACCACGAATGAGCACCGAGGAGTGCTCTTGGAGGTTGTGGCCCTCACCACCGATGTAGGCGGTGACCTCCATGTCGTTGGTGAGACGAACACGGGCGACCTTACGGAGCGCCGAGTTGGGCTTCTTGGGGGTGGTCGTGTACACACGAGTGCAGACGCCGCGCTTCTGCGGGCAGCCCATGAGGGCGGGCGACTTGGACTTGGTCGCAACCTTCTGCCGTCCCTTGCGGACAAGCTGGTTGATGGTGGGCATCCGGGAACCTCTTGAGGAAATGACGACAGGAGAAGAGGGGGTGCTCTCGTTTGAGAGGGGCGCGCCGCCTGATCGTCCCATGAACCGTGGCGATCTATTCGGACGACGCTCCCCAGTCAAGAACAGGAGCGAAATGAGCGATCGTTACATCCCCAGCTTCTCTTCGGGGGCGACCTCAGCCTCGGACTGATCCCGCGTCATCATGCCGAGCTTCTGGTACGCCGCGAAGCCAGTGCCCGCGGGGATCAGACGGCCCATGGTGACGTTCTCTTTGAGGCCGCGGAGCGTGTCAATACGCCCGTGGATAGAGGCCTCAGTGAGCACGCGGGTGGTCTCCTGGAAGGAGGCCGCCGAGAGGAAGGAGTCGGTCGAGAGCGAAGCCTTCGTGATGCCGAGGAGCAGAGGATCGGCGACGGCCGGGCGACCACCCGCGGCGACGATGCTGCGGTTGAACTCCTCAAACCGATGCTTCTCGACCTGCTCATCGACGAGGAAGTCCGTGTCGCCGACCGCGCGGATCTTCACCCGGCGCAGCATCTGGCGGACGATCACCTCGATGTGTTTGTCGTTGATCTTCACGCCCTGGAGCCGGTAGACCTCCTGCACCTCATCGACCAGGTAGCGGGCCAAGGCGGCCTCACCCTTGATCTTGAGGATGTCGTGGGGGTTCGCGGCGCCGTCCATGAGGGCGTCACCCGCGCGGACGAAGTCACCCTCGTTCACGGTGATGTTTTTGCCCTTGGCGATCAGGTACTCCGTCGCGCTGCCGTCCTCAGCGGTGACCACGATGCGGCGCTTGCCCTTGGTGTCCTTGCCGAAGGCCACCACGCCGTCGATCTCGGAGATGACCGCGTGCTCCTTGGGCTTGCGGGCCTCGAAGAGCTCGGCCACCCGCGGCAGACCGCCGGTGATGTCCTTGGTCTTCGTGGTCTCGCGGGGGATCTTGGCGACGACGTCGCCGGGCAGGATGTCGTCGCCTTCGTTCACCATGATGTTGGCGCCGACGGGGAGGAAGAACCGGGCCTTCGCTTTGCGGGACTCGGCGTCACGCAGCACGATGCGGGGCTTGATGTCGCCGTCCTTGAACTCCAGCACGACCTTGCGGCTGCGGCCGGTGATCTGCTCCAGCTTCTCCTCGAGAGACTTGCCGGGGATGAGATCTTCGTACTTCGCCGCGCCCGAGTCGTTCGCGAGGATGGGCGTGGTGAATGGATCCCACTCGGCGATGCGCGTCTTGGCGGTGACCTTCTCACCGTCCTTGACCAAGATGAACGCGCCGTAGGGGATGGCGTAGCGCTCACGCTCGCGGCCCTTGTCGTCGGCCACGGAGATCTCGCCGTTGCGGCTCATCGCCACGGCGTTGTTCTCGCGGTTCCGGACGATGGAGAGCGCGTCGGAGTACCGGATGGTGCCCGAGGTCTTGAGCTCGATGGAGGCCTGGGTGACCTTCGCCGAGGCGGCGCCACCGATGTGGAAGGTGCGCATGGTGAGCTGCGTGCCGGGCTCGCCGATGGACTGGGCGGCGATGACGCCGATGGCCTCACCGACGTTGACCAGCTCGCCGCGCGCCAGGTCGCGGCCGTAACACATGCTGCACACGCCCCAGCGCATCTCGCAGGTGAGCACGGAGCGGATCTTGATGCGCTCCACGCCCGCAGCGACGATCTTCTCCACGGCCTTCTCGTCGAGCATCCCGTTGCGCGGGACGAGCACCTCATCCGAGTAGGGGTCGAGCACGTCCGCCGCGGCCACACGACCGAGGACACGCTCACCGAGATGCTCGATGATCTCGCCGCCCTCGATGAGCGAGGTGACGTCCATGCCCTCTTGGGTGCCGCAGTCACGCGCCGTCATGATGGTGTCCTGGACAACATCGACGAGGCGGCGGGTGAGGTAGCCGGAGTTCGCCGTCTTCAACGCCGTGTCCGCGAGACCCTTTCGGGCGCCGTGGGTGGAGATGAAGTACTGGAGCACCGAGAGGCCCTCGCGGAAGTTCGCGGTGATGGGCGTCTCGATGATCTCGCCGGAGGGGCGAGCCATCAGACCACGCATACCGGCGAGCTGACGCACCTGGGTCGGTGAGCCGCGGGCGCCGGAGTCGACCATCATGAAGACGGAGTTGAAGGACGTGTGGTCCCGCAGCTCGCCGTCCTCACCGCGCAGCTTCTGCACGCCGATCTCGCGCAGCAGCTCCTTGGAGATCTCGTCGGTGACCTTCGACCAGATATCGACGACCTTGTTGTACTTCTCGCCGACGGTGATGAGGCCGTCGTTGTACTGGGTCTCGATGTCGGCCACCTCGTGGCGGGCGTTCTCGAGGATCTCGTCTTTGCGGGACGGGATGAGCATGTCGTCGATGGCGATGGAGATGCCCGCGCGAGCGGCCATCGTGAACCCGAGGCTCATCAGCGCGTCGGCGAGGAGCACCGTGGCCTTGGGGCCGCAGGTGCGGTAACAACGGTCGATCAGCTCACCGAGGGCCTTCTTGTTCATCGTCCGGTTGACGGCCGAGAACGGCAGCGGCTTGGGGATGATGTCGAAGAAGAGCACGCGGCCGACGGTGGTGTCCACCACCTCGTAGCGGGACTCTTGACCGTCGTTCTCGTTGTCGAGGGTGTGCAGGGGGATCTGCCCCTCGAAGCCGAAGAAGCCGCCGGGCGCCACGACCAGGACGAGATCGTCGCCGAACTTCTCACGCGACCACTTCACGGCCTCACGCAGCAGAGACATGCGGTGTGAGGTGTTGAAGCGGGCGTCCACGAGGAAGCCGCCGCTCGCCGTGGTGGCGCAGCGGGGGTTCATCACGACGACGACGCGGTTGTTGTCGCGCAGCTTGGGCAGGCGGTAGGCCCAGGCGATGGCGTCGCCCAGGTCAGCCGACTCACGCTCGTCATCGCTGAAGGACTGGCTGCCGGTGTTCACGGCGAGCTGGCCGATGAGACCGTCTACGCCGGCGCCGTGGTGCTGGGCGGTGAAGCCGAACACGCCGCGGGCGCGGGCCTGCTCGACGACCTCCGAGGAGCTCGTCTCGCGGTGGTGCAGGTCGATGAACGCGACCGCGCCGGGGTGCTGGCTGGGGTCGATGGGCGTGCCGTCCAAGGAGACGACGACGTCACCGCCCATGCTCGGCAGCTCATAGACGAGCTGACCCGCCGCGCGCATCCGGAGACCGCCGCGGTTGATGTACCAAGCCTCGCGCTGGTTGGCGCCGGGGCCGGCGTCAACGCCGATGATCAGGTGGGCGTCGGCGAGCTCAGGGATGAAGTCGGTGATGCGGTCTTCAAGGGCCAGCGCGGGCAGACGCACGCGGACCTTGGCCTGAAGGGCGACCTCACCGGCGTCGTACGCGATGGCGACCTCGCTGGGGTCGGAGAAGGCGCGGCCGTGGCCCTTCGCCTGATCCCGCTCGCGGGTCATGTAGTAGCAGCCCAGGACGATGTCCTGAGAGGGCTGGATGATCGGCTTGCCGTTCGCGGGGCTCAAGATGTTGTTGGTGGACATCATGAGCACGCGGGCCTCGATCTGGGCCTCGATGCTGAGCGGGAGGTGAACGGCCATCTGGTCACCGTCGAAGTCGGCGTTGAACGCCGTACAGACGAGCGGGTGCAGACGGATGGCCTTGCCCTCGATGAGCACGGGCTCGAAGGCCTGAATGCCGAGGCGGTGCAGAGTGGGCGCGCGGTTGAGCATCACGGGATGCTCCTTGATGACCGCGTCGAGCACGTCCCAGACCTCCTCCTCCTCGCGCTCCACCATCTTCTTGGCGGCCTTGATCGTCGTCACGAAGCCGCGCTCCTCAAGCTTGTTGTAGATGAAGGGCTTGAAGAGCTCCAGGGCCATCTTCTTGGGGAGACCGCACTGGTGCAGGCGCAGCTCGGGGCCGACGACGATGACCGAACGGCCGGAGTAGTCGACGCGTTTCCCGAGGAGGTTCTGCCGGAAGCGGCCCTGCTTGCCCTTGAGCATGTCCGAGAGCGAGCGCAGGGGGCGCTTGTTGGGGCCGGTGAAGATCTTGCCGCGACGACCATTGTCGAAGAGCGCGTCCACGGCCTCCTGCAGCATCCGCTTCTCGTTGCGGATGATGATCTCCGGCGCGTTGAGCTCCTGGAGCCGCTTGAGGCGGTTGTTCCGGTTGATCACGCGGCGGTAGAGGTCGTTGAGGTCCGAGGTGGCGAAGCGGCCGCCGTCCAGGGGCACCAGCGGGCGCAGGTCGGGCGGGATGACCGGGATGACCTCCAGCATCATCCAGTCCGGGCGGTTGCCGGAGTCGCGAAGGCCCTCGACGATCTTGAGGCGCTTGGCGAACTTACGACGCTGGGGCTCAGACGTCGTCTCCTTCATCTCCGTGCGCAGCTTGTTCGCCATGGCCACAATGTCCAGGCGCGCGAGCATGTCACGGATGACCTCGCCGCCCATGCCCACCTCGAAGGTGCCGTACCCGAAGGTCTGAACGGCCTCCTGGTAGTCCTCCTCGGAGAGGATCTCGCCCTCTTTGAGGGTGGTCTCCATGGGGTTGGTGACGATGTAGCTCTCGCAGTACAGCACCTTCTCGAGGTCCTTCAGGGACACGTCGAGGAGGTTCGCGATGCGGCTGGGGAGGCTCTTGAGGAACCAGATGTGCGCGACGGGGGTGGCCAGGTCGATGTGGCCCAGGCGCTCGCGGCGAACCTTGGACTGGATGACCTCAACGCCGCACTTCTCGCAGGTGATCCCGCGGAACTTCATGCGCTTGTACTTTCCGCACAAGCACTCGTAGTCCTTGACGGGCCCGAAGATCTTCGCGCAGAACAGACCATCCTTCTCGGGCTTGAAGGTCCGGTAGTTGATGGTCTCAGGCTTCTTCACTTCACCGTGGGACCAGCTCCGGATCTTCTCCGGCGAGGCCAGGCTGATGCGCACGGCCACATAGTTGAGCGGGTTCTTCGGCTTGTCGAAGAGGTTGTAAATGTCCTTCACGGCTGACTCCTGGAAGGGTCATTGGAGGGCGACGTACGTGAGCCACTCGGGCCACGACATCGCCCCTGCGCGAGATCTTTGAAAAACAGGGTGGGGAAGACCCCGCGCGGCTAGCCGCGCAGGGCCTCCTTGTCCTCGATGAGGTCCACGTCTAAGGCGAGCGCTTGAAGCTCCTTCACGAGCACGTTGAAGGCCTCGGGGAGCCCGGCCTCCAGCACGTTCTCGCCCTTGACGATGGACTCGTACATGCGGGTGCGGCCCGTGACGTCGTCGGACTTCACCGTCAGGAACTCCTGAAGGTTGTAGGCCGCGCCGTACGCCTCAAGGGCCCAGACCTCCATCTCACCGAGGCGCTGACCACCGAACTGGGCCTTACCGCCGAGGGGCTGCTGGGTGACCAGCGAGTAGGGCCCGATGGAGCGCGCGTGGATCTTGTCATCGACGAGGTGATGGAGCTTGAGCATGTACATCACGCCGACGGTGACGCGACGGTCGAAGGGCTCACCGGTGCGGCCATCGAAGAGCAGGCTCTGGCCGTCGCGGTCGAGACCGGCGACGTCGAGGGCGTTCTTGATCTGCTCTTCGCTCGCCCCGGCGAACACAGGGCTCGCCGTGGTGACGCCGCGGCTGTACTTCGCGCCGAACTTACGCAACGAGTCGTCGTCCGCCGTGCGCACGAAGTCCTGCACCTGGGGAGAGTCCTCGTAGACCTGGAGCAGGTACTCACGCAGCGAGGCCGTCGAGTACTTCTCCTCCAGGAGCTCACCGATGCGTAAGCCCATGCCACGCGCGGCCCAGCCGAGGTGGACCTCCAAGATCTGCCCGACGTTCATGCGGGAGGGCACGCCGAGGGGGTTGAGCACGATGTCAACCGGGGTGCCGTCCTGCAGGTAAGGCATGTCCTCTTCAGGGAGGATCTTGGAGACGACGCCCTTGTTGCCGTGGCGTCCGGCCATCTTGTCACCGACGGAGATCTTGCGCTTGATGGCGACATAGACCTTCACCAGCTTGATGACGCCCGGAGGCAGCTCGTCGCCCTTCTTGAGGCGATCGATCTTGGCGGCGAACCGCTCACGAACCTGCTCCTCTTTCTCACGGACGCGGTCCATGAGACCCCAGACCTGCTCCTCGACCTCAGCGCCGTCCTCGACGGTGAGCTTGACGTACTGCTCAAAGCCGACGCGGGAGAGCGCGGACTCGGAGAAGGTCTCGCCACGGCCGATGAGCTCCTCGCCGGTGTTCTCGTCGAGGATGCGGCTGCCGGACACCCGACCATTGAGCAGCATCACGAGCTGACGATGGGCGGAGTCACGGAGAGTCGCGATCTTGGCGTCGCGGTCACGCTCGATGCGGACCACCGCCTGACGCTCGATGTCGAGCGCGCGGTCGTCCTTCTCGACGCCTTCGCGGGCGAAGACCTGGGCGCTGATGACCGTGCCCTCGACGCCGGGGGGCACCCGGAGCGAGGTGTCGCGGACATCGCCCGCCTTCTCACCGAAGATCGCCCGGAGGAGCTTCTCTTCGGGGGAGAGCTGGGTCTCGCCCTTCGGCGTGATCTTGCCGACGAGGATGTCGCCTTGGCGAACCTCGGCGCCGATGCGCACGATGCCGGAGTCGTCGAGGTTCTTGAGGGCGTCCTCACCGACGTTGGGGATGTCGCGGGTGATCTCCTCTTTGCCGAGCTTGGTGTCGCGGGCGGCGACCTCAAACTCTTCGATGTGGATGGTGGTGAAGTAGTCCTCACGCACCAGCCGCTCGGAGACGAGGATGGAGTCCTCGAAGTTGTAGCCCTGCCAGGGCATAAACGCGACGACGACGTTCTGACCGAGCGCCAGCTCACCACGATCCGTCGCCGGACCGTCCGCGATCACCTCACCCTTCGTCACGCGCTCGCCGAGGCGAACCACAGGGCGCTGGTTGATGCAGGTGTTCTGGTTGGAGCGGATGAACTTGGTGAGGTTGTAGATGTCGACGTCGGCGCCGACCTCACCGTTCTCGTCCACCTCGTCACACTTGATGACGATGCGGGAGGCGTCGAGCGCCGTGACCACACCCGAGCGACGCACGGTGGTGGTGACGCCAGAGTCCCGGGCCACGACGGACTCCATGCCGGTGCCCACGAACGGGGCCTCGGTGCGGATGACCGGCACGGCCTGGCGCTGCATGTTCGAGCCCATGAGCGCGCGGTTCGCGTCGTCGTTCTCCAAGAACGGGATGAGCGACGCGGCGACGGAGACGAGCTGGTTCGCGGAGACGTCACGCAGGGTGACGGCGTCCTTGGAGACCATCGCGAACTCGCCATCGACGCGGGCGGCGACGACGTTGTCCACGAAGCTGCCGTCGGGGTTGAAGGCCACTGAGGCCTGGGCGATGACGTTGCCCTTGCCCTCGGCGCCCTCTTCTTCATCGGCGGTGAAGTACTTCACCTCGTTGACGACGCGGCCCTCACGCACGAGCTGGTACGGCGTCTCGATGAAGCCGAAGCCGTTGACCCGGGCGTAGGTGGACAGCGACGCGATGAGGCCGATGTTCGGACCTTCAGGCGTCTCGATGGGGCAGATGCGGCCGTAGTGGGTCGGGTGAACGTCGCGGACGTCGAAGCCGGCGCGCTCGCGGGTGAGACCACCCGGCCCGAGGGCCGACAGGCGGCGCTTGTGGGTGACCTCGGAGAGCGGGTTCGTCTGGTCCATGAACTGCGAGAGCTGGGACGAGCCGAAGAACTCCTTGATCACCGCCGAGACCGGCTTGGCGTTGATCAGGTCGTGCGGCATCAGCGCCTCGATCTCCGAGAGGCTCATGCGCTCCTTGATCGCCTTCTCCATACGAACCAGGCCGATGCGGTACTGGTTCTCCAGGAGCTCGCCGACCGCGCGGATACGACGGTTGCCGAGGTGGTCGATGTCGTCGATCTGGCCCTTGTTGTTCTTGAGGTCGATGAGGTACTTCACCACGCGCAGGATGTCGTCGCGGGTCAGCGTCGTCTGCTCAAGAGACAGGTCCAAGCCGAGCTTTTGGTTCAGCTTGTGGCGGCCGACCTGGGAGAGGTCGTAACGCTCAGCGTTGAAGAACAGGTTCTCGAAGTGCTGAACGGCGGTGTCATACGTCGGGGGATCGCCGGGCCGCAGGCGCCGGTAGATCTCGATGATCGCCTCTTCCGTGGTGCTGATCTTGTCGACCAGAAGCGTGTCACGGAGGAAGGAGCCCACCATCACGTTGTCGATGAACAGCACCTCAAACTCGGTGATGCCCGCCTCGATGACGCGCTGGATGTTCTCCTCAGTGAGCACCTCGTTGCAGGGCACGAGCACGAGGCCGGTGCGCATGTCGACGATGTCGTAGGCGCAGACCGTGCCCAAGATGGCGCCATCGGCGACGGGGATCGCCGCGATGTCAACCTCTTGCTCCTGGCCGTCGATGAGCTGCGTCTCGGTGCGGATCATGCCCGCCTTACGCATCTTGCGGATCGCGGGCTTGAGGAACTTCTTGCCCTGCTTACACAGCACCTCACCCGTCGAGTCGAACACCTCGACGGTGGCGTTCTGGATCGCGAGCAGGGTGACGGAGGTCTCCTTCGTCCAGCCCTCGCCGTTCCAGATGTACTTCTCACGCTCGTAGAAGTAGTTGAGCAGCTCCTCGGTGGAGTAGCCCAAGGCGCGCAGGAGCACCGTCGCGGGGAGCTTGCGGCGGCGGTCGATGCGGACGTAGAGGATGTCCTTCGTGTCGAACTCGAAGTCGATCCAGGAGCCGCGGTTGGGGATGATGCGCGCGGAGAAGATCGCCTTGCCACCGCCGGTCTTGGACTGGCCCTGGTCGAAGAAGATGCCCGGGCTGCGGTGGAGCTGGGAGACGACGACACGCTCGGTGCCGTTGACGATGAAGGTCCCGTTCTCGGTCATGAGCGGGATCTCACCGAAGTAGACCTCCTGCTCCTTGATGTTCGAGACGGTGCGGGTCTCGGTCTCGGGATCGACCTCCCAGACGACGAGGCGCACGGTGACCTTGAGCGGCGCGGAGAACGTCATGCCGCGCTCGCGGCACTCGTCTACGTCGTACTTGGGCTGCTCCAGATCGAAGGACACGAACTGAAGGGAGGCCTTCTGCGCGAAGTCCTGAATCGGGAAAACGCTCTTGAACACGCCCTGAAGGCCGATGCTCTTGCGTTCTTCCAGAGGCACCTGGCTCTGGAGGAAGGCCTCGTAAGACTCCTTCTGAATCTCGATGAGGTTTTGGATCTCAACCGCCGGCTTAACCTTCGCGAAGTTACGCCGATGCTTGAAGTTGTTTGCGAGAAGGTCTGCCATCAGGACCTCAGCGATCATGCAGCGCGCGGAGCCGAGGGCGTAGGCTCATCGCGGCCGCGGGAGTGAAACCATCAGGAACCCGGCACGTCCGCGGCGCCTTGCGCAACACCAGCTGGCCAGCCCAGGCACAGCTCACCGCGCTGTATGTCAACGAGACAACAGCATTCTCTGCTGCGCAGGACGCGTCAGAAGCCGGGTAGACCATCAAAGGGGTGCGGTCTCGCGGGATGTGTCGTAGGGGTTCTGGCGAGTGCCAGAGGAGTCTCGTGAACGCCAACGGCGCCAGGAGACAGAGACAACGGGAGGACAACATCGCCCAGAACATGCCTGGGCGTGTTTGTCAAGAAGAGGATCGCGCTGGGGCGTGCTCTCACACGCCACCAGCGCGACACCTTTCATCAACTACTTGATCTCGACCTCGGCACCGGCCTCGACGAGCTTCTTCTTGGCGGCTTCGGAGGCATCCTTGTCGATGTTCTCCTTGACGACCTGGGGAGCGCCCTCGACCAGATCCTTGGCCTCTTTGAGACCAAGGCCCGTGAGCTCACGGATGGCCTTGATGACGTTGATCTTGTTGGCACCGGCGGCCTTGAGGACGACGGTGAACTCGGTCTTCTCCTCAACGGGCTCCGCCGCGGCGGGGGCCGCACCACCGCCGCCAGCGACGGCGACGACGGGAGCGGAGGCCTTCACGCCCAGCTCGTCCTCGAGGATCGAGATGAGGGCCTTGACCTCGGAGAGCTTGAGGTTCTTGATGTAGTCGACAACTTCAGCCTGAGTCGCCATGGCTTGATCTCCTGCGAACTTGATGGGGAATGGGAATCGTGTAGGTTATTCGCCAGCCTGCTGCTCAGCAAGCTTGGTCTCGTAGTTCTTGAGCAGGTACAGCAGGTCGCGCGGGGGCCCTTGGATAACTCCGAGGATCTGACGCGGTCCCTCCTGCATCGTAGAGAGCAGGGTGGCCAGCAGATCCTCGCGGCTGGGCAGGTCAGCGACCGCCAAAACCTCGGGGGCCTGCAGAACGACGCCGTCGAAGTACCCAAACTTGATCTGAATGGGTCCTTTCGGGTCGATGATCTCGCGGATGGCCTTCGCCGAGGCGATAGGATCCTCACCCGACATGATCACGCCGTTCATCCCAGTGAGCTGATCAGCGATCACCTCCTTGGGAGTGCCAGCAACACACCGGCGAACCAGGGTGTTCTTCACCACCTCCAGCTTCAGGCCCTTGGCCTCAAGACGGCGGCGGAGGCTGTTCGAGTCAGCCACCTTGACGGCGCGGTACTCGGTCACAACGATCAGGGGGGCGCTTCCGATTTGACCCGTGAAGCGCTCCACGAACTCGATCTTCTCAGCCTTGTTCATGGATCAACCCGCCTTGCCCGTCTCGCGAGCCACATCGTTCACGTCAAGGCGAACACCAACACCCATGGTGCTGCTGAGCGCGGCGCCGCGAAGGTAGGTGCCCTTGGCCGTAGACGGCTTGAGACGGAAGAGTTCGTTGATGAGCGCGAGCAGGTTCTCTTTGAGCGCCGTAGCGCTCATGGAGGCCTTCCCGACCGGAGCGTGAACGATACCCGCCTTCTCAACGCGGAAGTCAATACGACCCCCCTTGAGCGCGACGACCGTCTCGGCGACGTGCTCGGGACCAACGACGGTGCCAACCTTGGGGTTGGGCATCAAGCCGCGGGGACCGAGGACACGACCCAGACGACCCACCTTACCCATCATGTCGCGGGTAGCGATGGCCTTGTCGAAGTCTAGCCAGTTCTCGTTCTGAATCTTGTTGATCAGCTCATCGCCGCCAACCACATCAGCGCCAGCCTCCGTCGCGAGTCGAGCGGCTTCGCCTTGAGCGAAGACGACAACACGCACGGTCTTGCCGGTGCCGTGGGGTAGGCTGCAGGCGCCACGGACCATCTGATCCGCGTGCTTGGGGTTCACCCCAAGCCTGACCGCGACGTCGACGGTCTCGTCGAACTTCGCGGTCGCGCCCTCACGGACCAACTCCACCGCCTGATCGACGGTGAACTTGGCCAGGGGATCAACCTTTTGGCGGTTTGATCCCCAGCGCTTGCTACGCTTGGACACTAGTCCTCCTCGCCAAGCCCGTCAGAGACGAACAAGGCTCCTTGGGGGGGTCATAACGGGCTGCGGCCAACCCTCCCCCACCCAAGGATGAGAGTCAGTTGTTGATGTTGATTCCCATCGACTTCGCCGTGCCAGCGATCGTCCGTACGGCGGCCGCATGATCGCTGGTGTTGAGGTCGGGGAGCTTGGTGGTAGCGATGTCGCTGAGCTGGGCCTCGGTGATGGTGCCGATCTTCTTCTTGTTCGGCTCACCGGAGCCCTTCGCAGCGCCAGCGGCCTTACGCAGGAGCGCCGAGGCGGGCGGGGTGCCCACCTTGAACTCGAACGTGCGGTCGCTGTAGACGGTGATGAACACCGGCACAGGCATCTTGTCAGCGGCCATGTGCGCGGTGCGAGCGTTGAAGTCTTTGCAGAACAGGGGGATGTTCACGCCCGCCTGACCGAGCGCCGGACCTACGGGAGGGGCCGGCTTGGCGTCTCCGCCCATGATCTGTAGCTTGATGCGGTTGGTGACTTTTTTCGCCATGTTGATTCTCCTGCGCCGCCGAGAAGGAGACGCCAGCTAAGTCATAAGAGGGGGGAGCTCAGCCGAGCTTCTCGACCTGGGTAAAATCGAGCTCGACGCTCGTGGGGCGACCGAAGATCGTGACCATCACCCGGAGCTTGCCGCGGGCGGTGTTCACCTCTTCCACGGCGCCCTTCATCGTCGCGAAGGGGCCGTCTACAACACGGACCTCCTCGTTGCGCTCGAAGTTGAGCTTCGGCTTCGGCTTGTCGGCCTCACCTTGGTCCATTTGCCGTGTGATGCGACGCACCTCGGGCTCGGGAACCGGAGGAGGGTTGCGTGTGCCACCGACGAAGCCCGTGATCTTCGGCGTCTCTTTGACGACGTGCCAAGTCAGGTTGTCGAGCTCCATCTGAACCAGGATGTAACCAGGGAAGAATTTACGGGTCACGGAGCGCTTTTGGCCGCCCTTGACCTCGATGACTTGTTCAGTCGGGATGAGGATATCGCCGAACCGCTGGCTCACACCGAGCTGCTTGATGCGCTCTTCCAAGGCCGCTTTGGCCTTGTTCTCGAACCCCGAGTAGGTGTGGACCACGTACCAGGCCTTGGACATGAAGGGTGTCCCTCCGACCGCTCCGGCCGACAGTGACGCAGGCCGCCGAGCGGCTAACCTGCGGTGAAGAGGAAGAAGTTTGTCGCGCGTGCCCAGACAAAGTCAAACAAGGCCAGGGAGCTCGAGAAGATCACGCTCGTCGCGACTACGACGAGCGAGGAGTTGATCGTCTCTTCGCGGCTGGGCCAAGTGACCTTGGCGAGCTCACCGATGGCCTCGTCGGAGAAGCGCACGGCGACAGTGTTCTTGAGAAGGATGAAGAAGCAGACCACCCCACCCAGCAGCGCGATGAGCGCCGAGAGCGGGACCGCTCCACCCAAGAGGGTGTCCGCCCGGCCCAGACCCAACATCACGGCGACGGAGGCGCTGCGAAGCACCAGACCGACCATGATGGAGCAGATCACGAACGCGAGGACGATGAAGCGTTGGTTGGGCACGTTTGAACCAGGAAGGGCGCG
The DNA here is from genome assembly GCA_016717595.1 of Deltaproteobacteria bacterium. Taxonomy (GTDB): domain Bacteria; phylum Myxococcota_A; class UBA796; order UBA796; family CAJQPC01; genus JADKFE01. Next base: position 62,494 of record JADKFE010000012.1, read on the forward strand.
CTGTTGACGAGGGGACGATCGTCTGGTCAACAGTGAGCAGAGTAACCGTCGGCCCATAGCATAGGTTGGGCGACCACGCAAGCCCCAAAGCGAAAAGCCCCCGGATGCTTCCATCCGGGGACTCTACGATCTTGAGCCCTGAAGAGGCGAGCTACTTCTTGGCGGCCTTGGCGGCCGGAGCGTTGGGCTCCTCGAGGATCTTGGAGACGACGCCGGCGCCGACGGTCTTGCCGCCCTCGCGGATGGCGAACCGGAGCTGGTCCTCCATGGCGACGGAGGTCTGGAGGGTGACGGTCACGGTGATGTTGTCACCGGGCATCACCATCTCCATCTCCTTGGGGAGGGAGATCGCGCCAGTCACGTCCGTGGTGCGGAAGTAGAACTGGGGCTTGTAGCCGTCGAAGAAGGGCTTGTGACGGCCACCCTCTTCCTTCTTGAGGATGTAGGCGGTGCACTCAAAGTGGGAGTGCGGGGTCACGGACTTGGGCTTGACGATGACCTGGCCGCGCTCGATCTCTTCCTTCTTGACGCCGCGGAGGAGGGCGCCGATGTTGTCGCCGGCCTCACCACGGTCGAGGATCTTGCGGAACATCTCAACGCCGGTGATGACCGAGTTGCGGGTCTCGCCGAGACCGACGATCTCCACCGCGTCGCCGGTGTTCACCACGCCGCGCTCCACACGACCGGTGGCGACGGTGCCGCGACCGGAGATGGTGAAGACGTCCTCGACGGGCATGAGGAAGGGCTTGTCGAGAGCGCGCACGGGGGTGGGGATGAACGAGTCAACCGCCTCCATGAGCTTCTTGATCGCCAGCTCACCGATCTCACCCTCATCACCCTCAAGGGCCTTCACGGCGGAGCCGCGGATGATGGGCGTGTCGTCGCCGGGGAAGCCGTTCTTGTCGAGGAGCTCGCGGATCTCCATCTCGACGAGCTCGAGGAGCTCGGGGTCGTCGAGGAGGTCAACCTTGTTCAGGAAGACGACGATGGAGGGCACGTTCACCTGACGGGCGAGGAGCACGTGCTCCTTCGTCTGGGGCATCGGGCCGTCGGAGGCGGCGACCACGAGGATCGCGCCGTCCATCTGGGCCGCGCCGGTGATCATGTTCTTGATGTAGTCGGCGTGTCCCGGACAGTCGACGTGCGCGTAGTGGCGGTTGGCGGTCTCGTACTCGACGTGAGCGGTCGAGATCGTGATGCCGCGAGCCTTCTCCTCAGGGGCCTTGTCGATCTGATCGTAGGCCGTGAACTTGGCGCCACCGGTCTTGGCGAGCACCTTGGTGATCGCGGCGGTGAGGCTGGTCTTGCCGTGGTCCACGTGACCGATCGTCCCGATGTTCACGTGGGGCTTGTTACGCTGAAACTTTTCCTTGGCCATTTGAGGAGACCTCCAGACTAGGGCCTGACTTACGCCAAGCCGCGCTGATCTTGTTGGGACGGATTTGAAATGGAGCCGATGATGGGATTTGAACCCATGACCTCCTCCTTACCAAGGAGGTGCTCTGCCCCTGAGCTACATCGGCATTGAAGAGAGCGGGAAACGGGGTTCGAACCCGCGACCCTCAGCTTGGAAGGCTGATGCTCTACCAACTGAGCTATTCCCGCGCATCACTTCCCTCCTGCCGTGTGCGTTGCGGCGCACGGCAGGAGAGCAGGATGGGTAGATGATGGGGAGTGCTGGATTCGAACCAACGTAGGCGTAAGCCGGCAGGTTTACAGCCTGCTCCCTTTGGCCACTCGGGCAACTCCCCATAACTTGACATGATTGAAAGAACGACGTCGGTGGAGCTGGTGGTGGGAGTCGAACCCGCGACCTGCGGTTTACAAGACCGCTGCTCTACCAACTGAGCTACACCAGCGTTGCCACCGCGTCAGCGGGTGCACCGACGAGCACAACCGTCTGGCGAAGTGGCCGCGAACATAGTCTTGCCTGCTCGGAGTGTCAAGGCGGACCCGCGGTCGGGATCACTTTGCCGGAGGGGCGGGCAGGGTGAAGGCGTCGGGGGCGATCGTGGCCGGAAGGGTCATCGAGCGCACCTCAAGGCGCTCTACGAGGGTGCCCTCGCGGGTGACCTCCACGCGCATCGGCACGACGACTCCCGGGCTGACCTCGGACCAATCGGAGTACTCGTAGAGGAGCACCCCGGCGCTCGTGGTGAAGATCACCTGCCTTGGACGCCAATCTTTGCTGGAGACGGCGAGCCGCAGGCCGGGGACGGCGCTCCCCTCCCCCTCGGGCTTTGACTCAAGGATCACGCAGGGCTCACCGCCCACGCGCTCCTCGCCGACGAGCTGGAGCGCGACGTGGGAGGGATCGCCATCCACGAGGCTCACGAAGCGCAGCGGGTAGCTCAGGAGGCCCTCGGGGGCGTACTCGGCCATGACCTCGCGGGTGCGCTCGGCGTCGCGGGGGCTGACCTTGCCGTCGATGAGCACCGAGGCCACGGCCCCGTCGATCACTGTTGTGGAGGACGAGGCGGGGCCGCCCTTCACGACGACGTCGAGCCTCACCCGGGCGCCGTCGCGCAGGTAAACGTGCTCAGCGACGATGGGCTGGCCCTGGTGGGGGACCTCTCGCACATACTCAAACTGCACGCTCGGTGACTTGTGAAGCGCGATCACCCCGCCGTCGGCGCCGCCCAGGGCCTCGCTGACGTCGTCGAGGATCTTCTTCACCGGATCGTCACCAGCTTGCGCGGGCGCGCCGGGGGTGGGCTCAAGGATCCTTGGGCTGCCGGGGGCCGTGCGGACGCTCACCGCGGACTTGCCCTCCTGGCGATAGAGCGTGACGTCGAGGTGGGAGAGGTTCGCCAGCTTCGCGGCGTCTACCCCGGCGGTGACCTCGGACTCGTACCCTTCAGCGATGAGCAGGTAGCACCAGCCCTGACCACCGACAAAACGGCGCACCACGCGGGTGTTGAGCTGGGAGGAGCGCGCCAAGGCGTCGGCCTCGGTCAGCTCGGACTTCTCCTTCGAGGGAGCGGTCTCTAGGTAGAACGAGACGTCCTCCTCGGCGGCGAAGGCGCTGAGGCTTACGCGAAGCAGCAGCAGCAGTGGGCTGATCATCGGGTCTCCGCAGGTGGGGGCGCCGGAAGGCTATCCATCTCTACTGGGCGCGGCATGAAGGTCAAGAAGAAGACGAGGGCCGCCAGAGCCGCGATGACCTTGGCTCGGGTGGAGAGCGGCGGCGTCTGCGGCGGAGAGATGCCGCGCCAGGCGCCGGTCAAGGCGAGGAGCAGGCCCCAGAACAGCCAGCCAGACCACAAGATTCCGCCGAGCAAGGCGAGGCCGACGAGCAGGCTTGAGCGGCGGCGCTCGCCGCTCGGCCAGAGGGCGGTGAGGATGTGCCCGCCGTCGAGCTGGCCGATGGGCACGAGGTTGATGCCGGTGAGCAGGCAGCCGACCCAGCCCGCCATCGCGACGGGGCTCAACACCGCGAGACGATCCGGGGGCGCGCCGAGGAGCAGGCCGCCGAGGAGGTCCATGATGAGGGGGTTGGCGAAGATGAGCACCGGGGCCTCGCCGTCGGGCACGGGCGGGCTCAGCCAGTCGCTCAGGGCCTGGAGCCGCGGGGAGGCCGCCAAGATCGGCGTGAGCCAGGGCTCCCAGAGCGACGGCTCCGGGGGGCTGAGCTGCAGGGCCTCGGGCGGTCGGGTAGACGGCAGGCCGACGGCGAGGGCCACGAACGAGCACAGCGCCCCGGCGAGGGGCCCCGCCGCGCCCATCTCCAGCAGGCCGTCGCGGTCGCGGGGCTCGGAGCGCAGCTCGATGATGGCGCCGAAGGTGCCAAAGGCCGCGGGGAACGGGATGAACTGGGGCAGGCTCAAGGCGAAGCCGTGGCGGCGGGCGACGACGTAGTGGCCGAGCTCATGGGCGAGGAGGATGCCCATGAGCGTGACGGCGAAGGCCGCCGCGCCGAGCACCGCCTCATGGTCATCGAGGCCCTCGCCGCCCCAGAAGCCGCCGTAGGTCAGAAAGACCGAGACGCTCGTGGCGACGAAGAGGCCGACGCTCCAGCGGAGCTCCGAGGGCGCCGGGCCGCTGGGCGCCGCCGCTTCACCGACCTCAGCCAAGGATCCTCCTCCGTCTTTGGCGGTCGGAGGCTCCGCGCGCCGCTCAGTTGAGCTGCTTGAAGGTCAGCTCGTACTCGCCTGTGTCGCCGCCGCCGGAGACGACGATGGTGTACTTGCTACCGCCAACCACCGTCGCCGTCAACACGGCCTCTTCGCCGGTCTTGCCGCTGCGGCCGCCGAAGTTGTAGATGACGGAGGTGGTGGGATCTTCGTCCTCGTCCATCTCGTCGATGTCGAAGCCGTCGGAGGTCAAGAAGCCGCTGGGCAAGGTGCCGCCGTTGTTGGTGCATTGCTGCACCCAGACCTGCTCTTGGAACGAGGTCGGCTTGGGCTCGCTGTTGTCTACGACGCCGTCTTGGTCCCAGTCGTCAGTGCAGGCGCCCGCCGTGGCGTAGCCGCCGCAGGGGTCGAAGTCGGAGGACGTGGCCAGGGCCGTCGAGCTCAAGAAGAGCTGGTAATAGAGGTAGTCGAGCACGAGGTTGGGGTACTCCCACTCCTCTTCGCCGCCGCTGCAGGCCGTGGAGACGGTGTCGGTGACCGTGGGCTGGGGCAGGTCGTCGCTCTCGACGATGGCCATCCAGGGGTCTTCAGGGGTGGAGTCGCCGGAGGTGGACGAGAAGCGGCGGTCGAGCCACACCGCGATCTGGATGACCTCCCCTTTGGTGCGGTCGGTGAGATCGAGCTGGAAGCGGTCGAGGTCCTCCACCGTCTCGGCGGACTCTTCGCCAGCGTCGGTGAGCACGCGGGTGGTCGCCGGGGTGGAGATGTCGCCGATGGCGTAGATCGGGCTTCCGTCTGCGGGCAGAGACGGCAGGTACACGAGGTTGGAGTCCAGCGGCGAGTAGATCCGGTCTACGGCGGTGTCGTCGAAGGAGGGATCCCGCCAGCGGATCACGGTGCCGTAGAAGCTCGCGCTGGTGTCTTCGAGCTCAACCACCGTGGCGCTGTACTGGATCTTGGTCAGGCGGCTGATGTGGGAGCCGTAGCCCCCGGCGGCGTAGCCGTAGTACTCGGAGCCGGTGACGTAGGTGTGGTGGTCGAGGCCGTCAGCGACGATGCGCTGGTCGGTGTTCTCTTCAGGGGTGTCGGTGGTGCCGCCCTCCATCCAGCGGTTCGTGCCGCGCACGTTGAAGCCGGTCTGGTAGCCGTTGGCGCCGTAGTAGATGCCGATGGTGGGCTCGTCGGGGGCGACGGTGGGCGCGGAGATCGCCGTGGCCTCGGCGTAAGGAGGCCACTCCTCGGGATCCACCAGGGCCTCTCCGGCGCTGTTGGTGACCCCGGTGGTGAGGAGCGCGACCTGCCACTGCAGCACGAGGGTGTCGAAGCTCTCGCCCGTGGCGGCCTCGATGTTCGCCGTGCCGATCTCCGAGGTGTTCGTCAAAGACGTGAGGAGGTCGGTGCCGTAGGTGTCGATGAGCCAGCGCGCGAAGAGGTACTGCGCGCCGCGGGAGCCCGTGGCGAAGAGCGAGGAGCTGTCGTAGTCGGTGAGGCCCTCTAGGTAGGGGGCGTCCATGTAGTTCCAGGCGTCCTCGTAGTACACCGCGCCGAAGCCGCAGATGTCCGTGGCCAAGGCGCCGAGGGCCTCGGTGAGCCAGGACTCCTCTTCTTCCCCTTCGCTGGCGATGACGTGGGTGTTGTAGAGCACGAGCCGGAGGTAAGACCGCGCGATCTCGGCGGTCAGCTCCATCGTCGTGTACTCGTCTACGGTCGTCGTCTTGTAGGGGTTGTAGAAGCCGTAGGGGTCGGGCGCGAAGACGTAGATGATCTCTTGTTCGTCTGAAGACGGGTTCGTCTTGTCGTCGAAGGTGGAGAGGTCGGACTCGGGGTCGGCGTAAGAGAAGACCTTGGACCAGTCGTCCTCGTCATCGGAGGTGAGCGGCAAGGTGTTGAGCACGGGGCTCACGAGCACGGTGATCTTGCCGTCTTCGTTGATGTCGGAGGGCTCGCCGAAGAGGTGATCGACGTTGACGATGATGTTGTTGTCGACGATGTCGGCGACGGTCTGGAGGTCGCAGTTGGTGAAGCCGTAGCTGTCGTAGACGGCGTAACTATCGACCACACCGTCACACTCGTAGTCCCAGTCGATCGGCACCTCGTCATCGACGTAGATGGCGATCTTGCTGCCGAGGGCCCACAGCGTCGCGGTGATCGACGACACGCTCTTCGCCGAGCTGTAGTCGTCGCGCACGCGGAACTCGGTGATCTTGGTGCCGATGTCGTCTTCGCTCACGGCGGGGGCGGGCATCGGCGTGGCCAAGGGGCGGCGGAGCTTGGGCTGGCGGGACTGGCCGAGGCGGGCGGCGGGCGGGCCGTCGGCGCCGCCGCTGGAGGTGCCCTCGTCGTACTGCAGGCGGTAGCCCGAGGCGGAGTCGGCGCTGTTGATCGCGATCATGAAGAACTGCTGGTCGCGGTTGGAGTCGCCCGAGGCGTCGGCGAGGTTGAGCTCCTCTTTGCCGGGCTCAAAGGTGAGCTGATCGCCCTCCTCGTCCAGCTCGCCCGAGGGGCCTGAGCCCGAGTCGCCGCCGGAGTCATCCGGGCCCGAGTCGTCGGGGCGGGAGTCGTCGGGGCCCGAGTCGCTGTCGCCGGTGGGATCGCCGGAGTCGTCGTCGTTGGACCAGGCGTCCTTGGCGGGCGCGAAGTCGTCGCCGCCTCGGCAGCCGGCGCCGAGGGCGAGGAGAAAGAGGACCGAGGGGGCGAGGTACTTCATGTGGGTGGCCTTCGACATCTTGCGTTTGCCCGTCCATCGCCCATCATACACGGCGGCGGGGCTGTTGGGGCCCCTCGCTTGGTCAGTCCTGGCCCGCAGATCAGTTTGCTTGACATCTGCTGCGCTCTGGCGCAGGATTCCCGCCTTCAAGGAGGCTCTATGTCCAAGCTCCCCCACCCCGCCGCCCTGCTCCTGTTGGCCCTGCTGTCCTGCGACAAAGGCGACGCTGGCGCGGACTCCGCCCCCGCGGCCTGGCGCCCGGATCTCGCCTGCCCCGGCGACGTGGGCTGTGAGAACAACGACGGCGCCCTGCGTGTGGGCTTCGGCAAGCAGAGCATCACGCCGATCTGCTACGAGAGCTGGATCGACGTAGACGAGAACGCCGAGTACAACAAGAACACCGACACCTTCTTGGACTGCGGCTGCGACCGGCTCTGCGCTGAGGACGAGGGTTACCCTGGCGCCGACGAGGGCGAAGGGGACGGCGAGTTTAAGGCGATGTGGATGGGCGGCTTCTCCGAGAGCCACCCGGCGATGGGCTCCCACGATGAGCTGTGGGCGCGGGTCGTGCTCTTGGACCAGGGCACAACCCGAGTCGCCGTCGTCTCGTTGGACCTCGTCGGCTTCTTCAACGAGGACGTCGTGAAGGTGCGCGCGTTGGTTGAAGAGGCGGACATCGGCGTGGACCATGTGCTGATCACCGCCACCCACCAGCACGAGGGCCCCGACACCATGGGCCTGTGGGGGCCGTCGTTTGGGAAGACCGGCTACCAAGAGGACTACGTCGCTTATGTGCGGGCGCAGACGGTGAAGGCGATCGCCGACGCCGTGGGCGCGCTCGCCGAGGTGGGCTCGGTGAAGGTGGGCTCGGCGCTGGTGGCCGACGCGCACCCACGGGGTCAGGCGAACTTCAGCCGCGACAGCCGCGACCCGGTGATCTTCCCCGACGACGTGAACATCGCCGCGTTCTACGACACGAGCGGCGCGGTGATGGGCTCGATGGTCAACTGGGGCAACCACCCCGAGGCGCTCTCCGACGAGAACTTCCAGATGACGTCCGACTTTGTTCACTACATCCGCGAGACGGTCGAGGGCGGCTCAAGCTGGTCCAACGGCGAGGGCGTCGAGGGCATCGGCGGCACCTGCGTGTTCATTCAGGGCTCCGTGGGCGGCCTGATGACCCCTCTGGGCGTGCGGGTGCAGACCCCTGACGGCGGCGAGTTCAGCGCGTCCACCTTTGAGAAGGCCGAGGCCCTCGGCGTGCAGATCGGCGAGATCGCCCTCGGCGCGCTCACCAGCGGCGAGGCGCTCTCCTCGCCCAAGCTCCAGATCGCCCAGTCCATCTTCTTCTTCCCTGTGGACAACTTCGGCTTTCAGGCCGCGTTCAACCTCGGCGTCTTTGACCGGCAGCTCTACAACTACGACCCAGACGAAGACATCGACGATGACAACACCCCCGAGGTGCTGACCGAGGTCAACGTCTTGACCTTGGGTGAGCTGCAGCTCCTCACCGTGCCCGGCGAGCTCTTCCCCGAGATCGCGATCGGTGGTTACGATGGTTCTATGGTCGGGGCCGATGAGTACAGCCTCATCGACGCCGAGAACCCCAACCCGCCTGACCTCACCCTCGCCCCCTCCGCGCCCTACCTGCGCGACCAGATGGCCGGGAAGTATCGGTGGATCGTGGGCCTCGGCAACGATGAGCTGGGCTACATCATCCCCGAGTATGACTTCATCACCCATCCAGACGCCCCCTACGTCTCAGAGGCCGAAGGCGACCACTACGAGGAGACCAACTCCCTCGGGCCCCGCACTCAGCCGATCCTGACTGAGCAGGCGACCCGTCTCCTGGAGTGGTCTCGCTGAGCGCCGCTGAGGACGCCGGAGAAGACCATGCGTGACCTCTACGAGATCCTCGGCGTGCCCAAGACCGCCGATCAGGACACGATCAAGAAGGCGTTCAAGAAGCTCGCCCGCGAGAACCACCCCGACAAGAACCCGACCAAAGAGGCCGAGGCGCGCTTCAAAGAGGCGAACGCCGCGAACTCCGTGCTCGGCGACGAAGAGAAACGAAAGCTCTACGACGAGTTCGGCGAGCAGTCCCTGCGCCCCGGCTTTAACGCCGAGCAGGCCCGCGCTTACGGGCGCATGGGCGGCGGCGGCGGGCAAGGGTTCCCCGGCTTCGGCGGCCAAGGCTTCTCTGAAGGGTTCTCGTTTGAGGATCTCTTCGGCGACATCTACGGCGGCGGCGGGCGCGGGGGTCGCGGGCGGCGTGGGCCCCCGCAGGGCCGTCGTGGCGCCGACATGCGCTCGGAGATCGACGTCGAGCTGCTCACCGCCTTACGCGGCGGGGAGATCAGCCTGCGGGTGTCGCGCCCGACGAGCGCGCCGGGTGAGTACGGTGATGAGATCACCACGCTCAAGGTGCAGGTCCCCGAGGGCGTCGATGACGGCCAGGTGATCCGCCTGCGCGGCAAAGGCCACCCGGGGATGGGCGGCGGCCCGCCCGGCGACGTGCTCTTGGAGGTGAAGGTCCTCCCGCACCCGCTGTTGCGCCGCAAAGATCGCGACTTGGAGCTCGACGTGCCGATCACCATCGGCGAGGCCGTCAACGGCGGCAAGATCACCGTGCCGACGCCCTGGGGCGCGGTGAACGTGACCGTGCCGCCGATGAGCCGCAACGGCTCGCGCCTGCGCCTTCGGGGCAAAGGGGTGCATGGCGCGGGCAAAGATCCCGGCGATCTCACCTTGGTGCTGCGCCCTACGCCGCCGAGCGCGCCGAGCGACAAGGCGCGTGAGCTGGCCGCGGAGTTTGACGCGCTCTACGACAAGGACGTGCGCGCCGATCTCGGCTTCTGAGCGCGGCGGGCCCCGGCGCGGCTCTACACGCGCGGTGACTTGACTCTCCGGCGAAGCTGTCCTACAACTGGCGGCTTCCCTGGAGGAGATCACCCATGTCGCGCGCCCCTGTGTTTATGCTCCTGCTCGCCGCCGCCGCCTGCACCGACAAGGCCGATGATGGCAACACCGATGACAGCAACACCGTCGAGACCTCGGTGTTCGATGAGATCATCACCGTCAACGAGACCGCCGTGGGTGAGCTGGCCTGCTGGACCGCGGGCGCTGAGCCCCTGAGCCAGACCCCCGACCCGAGCTGCCAAGTTGAGGTGGACTTCGCCGGTGAGATCGAGGACTTTGAGAGCGGAGACGAGGTCGGCGACGCCACCTTAGAGCTCTTCTTCTCCGACGCCTACAGCGAAGGCGCCGCCGATTATACGACCGTCTCCGACACGAGCGGCGCGGTGAGCGGCCAGGCCATGACCTGCACGCCCACCACCTACAAGACCTCCACCGACCCCGACCTGGACCTCACCCGGGACACCTTCGAGGCCCATCAGGTCTGGGGCTATGAGACGAGCATCAGCGACACCTTCAACTCCGTGTCGTCTACGACCTACCAGGTCATCCCGTCGCTGTTGGGCGTGAGCCTCAAAGACGGCATGGGCATCGTCGCCGGCACGGCGTATGACTGCAACGGAGATCCGCTCCAGAACGTGCAGGTCATCGCCCGGGACGCCAGCGGGGCCTACCCTGAAGACCAGCGCATCCACTACTTCCGCGACGACTTCCCCAACCGTGAGCAGCCCTACACCAGCCCGGACGGCCTGTGGGTGGCGATCAACCTGCCCGCGGGTGAGGTCACCATCGAGATGTACGCCTGGAACGGCGCCACGCACGAGCTGATCGGCACGACGGACCTCACGATCTTCGCCGACTCGATCAACATCGCGAACATCGCCTATGGCTACTGGGGCGGCGTGTTTTACCCCGACTCGTGCCTCTCTCCTTGCCAATGAGCGTGGTGTAAGCCCACCCTTCAGCGCGCTGCCCGGCCCGGGCGGAGGTGACCCATGCTCTCGATTCTTGTCTTGCTCTCGATCCTCGTGACCCCCGCCCAGGCCCAAGATCAGGCCGCGCCCGCCGCCGAGGCGCCGCCCAAGCCCGAGGTGAAGTTCTCCCTCGACGGCTACTACCGCGCTCGTGTGCACCACTTCAACGGGATGTATGACCCGGAGAGCTGGGACAACGAGCCCGGCGCCGGACGTTACACCCAGCACCGCCTGCGCCTCCAGCCGGTCGTGGCCTATGGGGACCTCGCCAAGTTCACGATGATGGCCGACATCATGGACGACACGCTGTGGGGCGACAACACCGGCTTGGCCCAGACGCCGCTGTTCGCCGAGACGCCCACCGACGCCACCTTGGCCGGGGTGGCCGGGGCGCCGATCAACGTCAAGCGCGCCTGGGTTGAGACCAAGCTGCCCGTGGGTGTGCTGCGGGTGGGCCGCCAAGGCTCGCACTGGGGCATGGGCATCCTCGCCAACGGCGGCGACGGCTTTGACGACACCTTCGGCGAGAACCACGGCGGCACCACCTTCGACCGTGTGCTCTTCGCCACCCGGCCGATCTCCCTGGTGCAAGGCATCCGCGGCAAGGAGGATCCGGGCATCCCGCTCACGGCGATCTTCGCCATCGACCGCCTCGTTGAGGATCCCCTGGAGCAGTACTACGGCTACCAGTGTGACCCCGACGTAGACGACGACGACTCGCGCTGCGACGCGGATGACGACCACGACTACACTGAGGAGCGCGACGCCTCGGACCGCCCGGCGAACTGGTGGACCGAGAACGATGATGACGTCGTGGAGTTTGTCTACGGCCTCCTGTACCGGGGCACCGATCTCGAGTGGAACGGAGAGCCCGCGGAGCTGCAGCTCGGCGGCTACGCCGTGAACCGCCGCCAGGTCGAGACGGGCAGCAACGTCTGGATCCTCGACGCGTATGGCAAGCTCAACTACCGCTCGATCTACACCGAGTTTGAGGCGCTCACGATCCAGGGCGACTCCAGCGCGATCACCCTGCCCGGCTCGGTGAACTACGGCGAGGGCGACCCGCTCGCCAAGACCGCGTCGATCAGCTCCTACGTCGCGCGGGTGGGCTACACCACGGATCCTTTCGGGGCGATCTTGGAGACGGGCTTCGCCTCGGGCGACGACAACGCCTCGGACGAGCGCTTCACCGGCCGGGCGCTGAACGCCGACTACAACGTCGGGCTCTTGCTGTACGAGGAGCTCATCTCCCGGGTGAGCGCGTACACCTGGAGCGAGGCCGCCCGTGGGCTGTGGTCCGGCGGCGGCGTGTACAACTCCCGTTACCTCTTCCCCACCCTGCGTTACTCCCCGGCGAAGGACTGGAGCGTGACCGGCGGGTTCTTGGTGGCCTTCCCCCACAAGCCCGACGGCGCGGTGATCCTCACCGATGAAGACGCCGAGAGCCCGATCTTGGGCTGGGAGGCGAACATGGCGGTGAAGGGTCGGCTCAACGATGTGGTGCTGTTGTCCTTAGAGGGCGGCTACGCCCAGCTCTCCGACCGGCTGCCCTGGGAGAACGTCGGCGTGACCATCGACGGTCGCGCCTGGACGATCCAGTCCCGCATCGCGTATGAGTTCTGAGCGAGCGGTCGTCCTTCACTGACCGCTCGGGAGCGCGCGTATGGTCCTCGTCGTGATCAGCATCCTGAAGTTCCTCCAGGTCGTCATCTTCGTGGACGTGATCGCGTCCTGGCTCTCACCAGACCCCACGACCTTCCCCCGGCGCTTCACGCGGATGATCGTGGAGCCCCTCTACGCGCCGATCTACGCTATCCTCGGGCGCAGCCAGCTCGGCGGCCTCGACTTCTCGCCGATGATCATGCTGTTCTTGCTCAACTACATCGTCGGGACGCTCAACGGCCTGGGGTGAACATGACGTTCTTCCTGCGACTCGCCCTGCTCTCCGCCGCGCTCGCCACCTCGCCCCTCGCCCAGGCCGCGAGCCAGCAGGATCTCGCCCGGGCCGCCGACGCCAGCCTGAGCGAGGCCGAGCGCATGAGCTCGTTCAACCGCCTGGTGATGGACTTCTCCACCGCGCGGCCGATGTTGGAGGCGACGATCCGCGATCAAGACGCCGACAGCCGCCAGCGCTGGGTGGCGGCGCGGGTGATGGGCCAGTCGAGCTCCAAAGACGCCTTGGCGCCGTTGTTGCTGATGAGCGCCGACCCCCAGCCCGCCATGCGCGCGGCGGCGGCGGCGGCCTTGGGGGATCTCCGCGACGCAGGCGGTGTGGAGCGCCTCTGTGAGCTGCTCAAGGACGAGGCGATCATGGTGCGCGCCGAGGCCGCCACGGCCCTGGGCCGCTGCCGAGACGAGCGCGGCGCCCGGGCCTTAGAGGCCGCCCTGCGGGATCCCACCAACTTTTACCGGGGCTCCTCGTTGTGGGTGCGCGCCCGCTACGTCGAGGCCATCGCCGAGATCGGCCTGCGCTCCAGCGTGCCCGCCCTGGTGGCCTGCTTGGAGGATCGTGACCCCGCCGTCGGCGAGGCCGCCCTCGTGGCGCTCAGGAAGATCACCGGCATGAACCTCGCTGAGGGCCGCACCGCCGCTGAAGAAAAAGAGGCCTGGCGCCGCTGGGCCGCCGCGCAGCGGTTCTGATCACGCTCAGAGCGTGATGTTCAGCCGCATCACCGTCTTGCCCACGCCGATGGTGTCCCCGGCGCGCAGCCGCGCGGCGCTCACCTTCCGCCCGTTGTGGAAGGTGCCGTTCGTAGAGCCCAGGTCACGCAGGAAGATCATCTCTCGGCCAAAGAGCTCGATGACCGCGTGGCGGCGGCTGGCCTCGGGATCCGAGAGGGGGATCTCGCCCATCTTGCGGCCCACGACGACGTTGCCGCGGGTGAAGCGGAACACCTTGCCCGTGTCTTGACCGGCGACCACCTCGACCAGAGCGTTGAGCCCCGGGGGCAGGCGTAAGTCTTGGCCGATGGCGTCGGCGGCGGAGCCCGTGCGCTCGGGTGAGCCCTTGAGCTCGACGAGCTCCTCCTCCAGAAGCCAGGCCAGCTCCGCGTGGGGCGGGTTGGGCTGCTCGGCGAGATCCGCCGCCGTCTCCTCTTCAGTGGAGATGAGCAGCACCAGCCGCGTGTTGCCGACGGTGATCTCCGCGCCGGGCCGCAGCGTGGCCTCGCGGGTGAGCCGCCCATCGACCATGGTGCCGTTGGTGGAGCCCAGATCTCGGAGCTGCCAGACCCCGTCCTTAAACTTGAGCTTGGCGTGCTGGCCGGAGATCATCGTGTCGTCGAGGATGAGATCGCCCTTGCTGCGCCCGATGAGCAGCTCGGCGTCTTCAGTCAACGGCACGTTGAGGCCCTGTTTGGCCCCGGCGACGATCTTGAGGAAAGCGCGGGCCATCAGGCGGTGCGAGCCTCACGGCGGGCGCGGGCGCCGAGCCAATACTTGTGGTATCGCCCAGGCAGCTCGCGGCCCAAGACGTCGGCGATGAACTCACCCGCCGAGCAGAGGCGGTCGAGGTCGATGCCCGTCTGGTAGCCCATGTTGTTGAGCATGTTCACGAGGTCTTCGCTGGCGGCGTTGCCCGAGGCGCCCGGCGCGTAGGGGCAGCCGCCGAGGCCGGCGATGGAGGCGTCGAAGGTGCGCACCCCGGCCTGCAGCCCGGCGAGCACGTTGGCCAGCGCCGCGCCTTGGGTGTCGTGCATGTGCATGGCCAAGGACGAGCGCGGCAGGCCCCCCGCGTGCATCGCGGCGATCACCTCGCCGACCTGCTTGGGGTTGGCCATGCCCGTGGTGTCGCCCAGAGAGATCTGCTCGGCGCCCATCTCACGCAGGGCGGCGGCGATCTCGACGGCGCGCTCAACGGAGACCGCGCCCTCGTAGGGGCAGCCGAAGACCGTGGAGACATAGGCCCGCACCCGCAGGCCCTCGGCGACGGCGGTGCCGATGACCTCACGCAAGGCCCCGAGGCTCTCGCGGATGGTGCGGTTCACGTTCTTGAGGTTGTGGGTCTCTGAGGCCGACATGAACGTGGCCACGCCGGAGAGGCCCGCGTCTAAGGCGCGCTCTAGGCCGCGCTCGTTGGGCACCAAGGCCCAGAACGTGGCGCCTTGCACACCACGAAGGGCGCTGAGCACGTCGCTGGCGTCGGCGAGCTGGGGGATCCAGCGGGGGCGCACGAAGGAGGTGACCTCGATGTCCTCGTAGCCCGCGGCCACGAGGCGGCGGATCAGCTCGACCTTGGCGTCGGTCGGGACGATCTCACGCTCGTTCTGGAGGCCATCGCGAGGACCGACCTCTACGACCCGTACATGTTCAGTCACCTTCGCCCTCCTACGCCTACTATACACGACGCCGGGGGCGCCGGAAGGTGTCACGCCGCATCAAGCTCACAGATGCTTGCGGCCCAACAGGCGGATGAGGATCGCTTTTTGGGCGTGCAGGCGGTTCTCGGCCTGATCGTAGATGACCGACGCCGGGCCGTCGATGACCTCCGCGGAGACCTCTTCGCCGCGGTGCGCGGGCAGGCAGTGCATAAACAGCGCCTTGGGCCGGGCGAAGGCCATGAGCGCGGCGTTGACCTGGTACGCCGCGAAGCGCTGCACACGCTCGCGGTGCTCCTCCTCTTGGCCCATGGACGCCCAGACGTCGGTGTACACCACGTCCGCGTCTACGACGCCCTCCTCGACGTCTTCAGTGATCAGCACGGCGCCGCCGGAGCTCGCCGCGAGCTGCCGGGCGTGGGTGACGATCTCCGGGTTCGGCGCGTAGCCCCGGGGGTGAACGACGCTCACGGTCATGCCGAACTGCGCGCCGCCGTACAAGAGCGAGTGCGCCATGTTGTTGCCGTCGCCGACGTACGCCAGCTTGAGGCCCGTGAGCTGGCCGCGCTTCTCTTGAATGGTGAGCAGGTCGGCGAGCACCTGGCAGGGGTGCAGGAGATCGGTGAGGCCGTTGATCACCGGCACGGTGCTGCTCGCCGCGAGGTCGAGGATGTCTTGGTGGGCGTAGACCCGGGCCATCAGGCCGTCGCAGTACCGCGAGAGCACCCGCCCGGTGTCGCGCAGGGACTCGCCGCGGTGAAGCTGGATGTCTTTGGGGCCCAGGTACACGCCCTGGCCGCCGAGCTGAAAGATGCCCGCCTCAAAGCTCACGCGGGTGCGCAGCGAGGGCTTCTGGAAGATCATCGCCAAGGTCTGGCCACGGCAGGCGCTGGCGAAGGCGGGGGGGTTGAGCTTGACCTGTCGGGCGACGTCCAGGAGCGCGCGTAGCTCCTCTGGGCTCTGGTCCGCCAAGGACAGGAAGTGTCTGACCATCGAATCACCTCTCGGGCGCTCACCGGCAGGGGCCGGGGCGAGGTCCCGAGAGTTAACCGGATCTGGGGGAGTCTGCGGCGCTCAAGCGCAGACGACTTGGGCCAGAGGGAAACGCGCGCACCCTTCAGCTCATTGGGGAAGGGGTCGAGTGACGAGAGAGAGGGAGCTGAAGGATGCGGCGTACCCCTGAACACCAACGTTGTGTCCCGCTGGCAAGATCAGTGTACTTGGCTCGTAGTGGGAACGCAATGGGTTTGCACATTCTTTGTGGACAGATGAGCGAGAAAACTGTATACAAAACCCCAGAAACCAGTAAGGAGCTTCTATGCGCCTGATCCCGATGATGATGACGATGTGCCTCTCCGCCTGCGGCGGCAACAAGTCCGCGCCCGTCGCCGAGGCCCCCGCGCCCACCCCCACCGCTGATGTCGCCACCAACGAGGCCCCGATGCCCACCGAGACCCCCGCCGCCGCCCCCGCCGCGGACTGGCTCAAGACCACCGCGCTGGTGGGCCTCGACGGCCAGCCGCTCCCCGCCGAGGCCATCGCTGGCAAGGCCGTGCTCTTCGTGAACGTCGCCTCAAAGTGCGGCTACACCCCTCAGTATGAGGGCCTACAGGCTTTGTACACGCAGTACAAGGACAAGGGCCTCACCATCGTCGGTGTGCCCTGCAACCAGTTCGGCGCCCAGGAGCCGGGCAGCGCTGAAGAGATCGCGAGCTTCTGTAAGCTCAACTACGGCGTGGACTTCCCGCTGTTGGAGAAGCAGGACGTCAACGGCGCCGCCCGCAGCGCGCTGTACACCCAGCTCATCTCCAGCCCCGCCGGCGGCGGCGCGGACGTGAAGTGGAACTTTGAGAAGTTCCTCGTGGCCCCCAACGGTGAGGTCGTCGGCCGTTTCCCCTCCAAGGTGGCCCCGAACGATCCCACCCTCGCCGCCGCCATCGAGAAGGTCTTGCCGCAGGGCTGATCCAAGGAGTTTTTTATGTTCACCCTCGTCCTGCTCTCCTCCGTCACCTTCGCCCAACAACAGGCCCCCACCGCGCTCAACAACGCGGATCGGCCCTACGCGCTGTCGCTCCACGCTGAGCTGGGGGCGCTCAAGCCCCTGGTGCACAACATCCAGTTCAGCCAGAGCGGCACGCAGCTCGACTATGTGAAGGACGGCGGGCAGGACGTGGCGTTCCCGTTCTTGCGGCTGAGCGCCGACGCCCACTTCGGCCCGCGGCACACCGCGACCTTCCTGTATCAGCCCCTCGACATCCAGACCCAGGTGTGGCTGACCGAAGATCTGGTGGTGGACGACGCCACCTTCCCCGCGGACTCGGCGGTGGACCTGCGCTACGGCTTCTCGTTCTGGCGCGGCTCGTACACCTACGATCTGCTGCCCGGCGACAAACGGGAGCTGGCCTTGGGCCTGGGCTTGCAGATCCGCAACGCGAACATCGAGTTCACCTCGGCCGACGGCGAGCTGCGCCGCACCAACCGCGACATCGGCCCGGTGCCTCTGCTCAAGGTGCGCGCCCGCACCCCGGTGGGGGATCAGGGCTACTGGGTGGGCACCGAGGTGGACGGCTTCTACGCGCCGATCAAGTACCTCAACGGCGGCACCTCAGACGTCGTGGGCGCGATCCTCGACGCCTCGGTGCGCGCCGGGGTGGAGCTTGACGGCGGCGTGTACCCGTTCTTAAACCTGCGGGCGATCAGCGGCGGCGCCACGGGCACCTCGTCGAACCCGACGCCGCCCGGCGACGGCTACAACCGCAACTGGCTCACCTTCATGTCGTTGAGCTTAGGTGTGGACGTTCGCTGAACCTGTTCATTGAACAAGTTCAGCGATGACGCTCACTCGCTCTGGTAGACCAAAGGCACGGCGGCGCTGGGGCCGAGCAGGCGGAAGGTGAGGCTCTCCTCAAAGTAGAGCCGCACCGAGCGCGCGTCGTGGTCGCTGTAGCCGACGCTCAGATCGCGGCCCAGCACCAGCTCAAAGTCGCCGCCGCGCTGGCTGAGCACCAGGGCCCCGTCGAGCACCGGCACGGCGATGATCGGGCCGTCGACGATGCGGCGGACGTGCTCCAGCACGGGGTAGCCGCCCACGGTGGTGGTGGTGTTGAGCCCCGAGAAGCAGCGGGTGCCCAAGGCCATGGCGTAGGGCCCGCCCACCCCGGCGCGGCGCAGGCGCTCAAAGGCCAAGGCGACGGCGTCGGGGTAGTTGTGGTAGTCGCCGTCTAAGGCCACGGGCTCGTGCTCGGAGTGGCTGTGCATGCCACGCACAAAGGCCGAGGCGAGGCCGGTGTAGACGAGGCGATCTTCAGCGGCGGCGATGTTGCGCGCGGCCTCGGTGAGCGGGCTGAGATCCGGCGCGGGGTTGCCCCGGCCGATGGACTCCAGCTCATCCCGGGCGAGCTCAAAGGGCGCGCGAAGCTCCAGCATCGGCTGGACCTCACGCACCAAGGTCTGCACGGCGCTGCCGCCGTACTCCTCCAGGCGTGTGGCCCGGCCGCTGTTCACCGCGGAGTGATCCCAGCCCAGCGGGCCCCGGGTCTGGATGAGCCGACGGGCGGTCAGGTGGACCTGCAGCACCCGGCTGGCCTCTTGGTCGATCATCTGCCAGGCGGAGGGGGTGATCGGCGCGAAGCCTCGCAGCAGCTCGTCGCTCATCGGTGGCGCTCCCAGGGTTGTGGAGGCGGCCCCTTATCCGGTCCCCTCCCCCAGAGGCGAGGGAGAGGCGGCGGAGGATCCTTGAGCGCTCGACCAATCAACGCCGATCAGGGATCGACGACGGGGATACGCTGCTGGATGAGGCGCTCGATGTCGCGCAGCATGCCGCGCTCGTCGGGGCCGCACAGGGTCACGGCGATCCCGCCCGCCCCCGCCCGGGCCGTGCGGCCGATGCGGTGAACGTACGTCTCGGGCTCGGTGGGCAGGTCGTAGTTGATGACGTGGGAGATGCCCGTCACGTCGATGCCACGGGCGGCGATGTCCGTGGCCACGAGCACCCGGGTGGTGCCTTGGCGGAAGTTGCCCAAGGCGCGCTCGCGGGCGTTCTGGCTCTTGTTGCCGTGGATGGCCTCGGCGGCGATGCGGCCCTTCTCCAGGTGCTCGGCGACGCGGTTGGCCCCGTGTTTGGTGCGGGTGAACACCACGGCGCGGCTGACCTCGGGGTTGCTCAGAAGCTCCCGAAGAAAGGCCCGTTTGTCGATCTGGTGCACGAAGTACACCGACTGCTCGATCTTGTCGGCGGTCTTGGTGACCGGGGTGACCGAGACCCGCGCGGGGTCTTTGAGCATGTGCCCGGCGAGCTCGTCGATCACCGGCGGCAGCGTGGCCGAGAAGAACAGCGTCTGGCGCCGGGTGGGGATGAGCTTGAGCACCCGGCGCACGTCGGGCACGAAGCCCATGTCGAGCATGCGGTCGGCCTCATCCAGCACGAGGATCTCGACGCGGTCGAGCTTGAGGAGGCCCTGGCCGGAGAGGTCGAGCAGGCGGCCGGGGGTGGCCACGAGGATGTCGACGCCCGACTCCAAGGCCCGCACCTGGGCGGACTGCCCGACGCCGCCGAAGATCACCGCCGAGCGCAGGCCGGGGAGGTGCTGGCTCGCCTGGCGGAAGGTGTCTTGAATCTGGGCGGCCAGCTCGCGGGTGGGGGCGAGGACGAGCGCGCGGATGTGCCGGGCGGGCTTCTCCGCGGAGAGGCGCTGGAGGATCGGCAGCGCGAAGGCCGCCGTCTTGCCGGTGCCGGTCTGGGCGATGCCGCAGAGGTCGCGCCCTTCGAGGACGGGCGGGATGGCTTGCACTTGAATGGGGGTGGGGACGGTGTAGCCCATGGCGACGACGGCGCGCAGCAGGGGCTCGATGAGGTTCAGCTCAGAGAAGTTCAATGGTCACTCGGCCCGTAGGCCACTCGGCATCCTGGGAGATCCCACCACTCCGCCTGCCGAGAACGCGACCTGGTGAACACCCCGATCATCATCAGTGGGGCTAGGCGCAAGGTAGCCGGGGGCCGGGCGGCTGTCCATCTTCGTGGGCGGGGCGCCTGCGTCGGCTCAGGGCGCGACCTGCTCCTCAAGGCGCATCGTGAGGGCGGCCTTGAGGTCCACGGGGATCGGCACGAGGCCGATGATCGGCTGGTGAGGCAAGGCCAGGTTGACCTGGAGCAGCTCATCGGGGTAGGCGCCGACGATGCTCACCGTGACGGTCGCCGCGCTGCCGTTGAGCCCCATGTCGTTGAGGGACTGAACCACCCGCGCCTGGGCGGCGGTCTCGGGGTCGTCGTCTCGGGGCGTCGAGACCCCAGCGCGGGCGCCCTCCCGGGCGGCCTGCACCACCATCATCTGCTGGTTCAGCGTCCAGCCCCACTCCACGATGCCCGCGAGCAGGGTGATGAGGATGGGCAAGATCAGCGCGAACTCCACGGCGTTTGAGCCCCGACGGCTGCGGGCGCAACGGCGGAGAGAGGGCAGGTTCACTGGAGGATCCGGACCGGGGGCTGGTAGACGACGCCGGCGTCGCGCCCGCCGCCTTTGGTGCCGATCTCGCGGTCGGCGGAGAGGTCAATACGCACGGAGATGTTCTTCTCGCTCGCTTTTCCGCTGTTCACGACGTCGTACACCGCGCCGAAGACGAAGCCGGAGACGACCTCCGAGCCGTTGAACTGCCGCCTTTGCCCGTGCAGTAGTCGGGGCCGCCGTCAAAGATGACGATGACGCCCTCTAAGGTCTTGCCGTAGTTGGACTTGCTCACGTCGCTGCGG
Source organism: Deltaproteobacteria bacterium (assembly GCA_016717595.1). GTDB lineage: Bacteria > Myxococcota_A > UBA796 > UBA796 > CAJQPC01 > JADKFE01. The sequence goes on from JADKFE010000012.1 coordinate 83,226, forward strand.
GTGGCTTGGCCGGGGATTGTGCCCCAGGCGGCGGTGTCCCAGGTGGTCGAGGAGCTGTTGATCGCCGAGCCGAGCTCGCTCAGCGCCGAGGTGATGACGCCGTTGTTGAGCCCGACGCTGTCCCCGACGGCCAAGGCCCCGTCCCCTTGGCAGTTCTGAATCTGGCTCCGCACCCAGCTCGCGTTCGGCGTGGCGTCGGGCCGAGCCCATCCGACGTTGTCGACGCCCGCAGGGTTGAGGGCGAGGTTGATGCTCTGCAGCTCCTCCTCAGAGTACAGGTCAAACATGCAGTCGGCGATGGCGATGGGCAAGAAGCAGGTCACCTCGCCAGCGCCCTCGGCCACGGGTTTGTAGGCGTAGGAGACGGCCTGGGCGCTCATGGCGGCGCGGCCAAAGGCGGGCTGGGCGAAGAAGGTGCTCAGCTCAAGATTGGAGCGCACTTGTACGGTGTTGACGACGGAGACATCCGCCGAGGCGACGAACTCCCCGGCGTCGAAGTCCCAGGTGCCGAGCACGATGTCGCCGTTCACGGCGTTGCCCGTGTTGAGGTCTAAGGTCACCACGCCATCGGCGACGTGGTTCTCGGAGGCGACGAGCTGCGCGGCGGTGCGGGCGGCCGTCGCGCCGACGTTGGTGCCGTCTAAGCTGTGGGCCCCGGCGTGGGCGGAGGCGTCGGTGATGTTCTCAAGCTGGTTGCGGACGACGCGCTGGTAGCCGACGTCAATGGTGATCGCCGCGAACCCGAGGAGCACGACGAGGGTGATGGCGAAGATGACGGCGTAGGAGCCCTCGCGCCGCCGCGCGAGGGACAAGGGGACCTTGCGCATATGCCTTCCAGTGCTACGAGCGTGCGAGAGTCATTCTCAGCCCAAAGTCTACCCCGCGGCGATGGGGCTCATCTGCAAAGGTAGGACCGCCGTAAGACGCCCCGAGCGGCCGTAAAATTGACGCTTTGATCGGACCGCTGAGCGTGATCATTCGCTTCATCTTGAGCGATGCTGGACTGCTGCACGGAATCTTGCGTAGACGCCGCGGCGTTCACAGTGATTGTGAAGGACTCCACGATTTGACTCCCCCGCAGCGCGAACCTCGGAGGAGAAATCGTGAAGGTTCTCGTCAAGACCGGCGCGCGGGACGGCGCATCTCGCCCCCGACGATCCTCGCTCGACTGGCGTCACGCTAAACCCGGAGGCTTACCCGCCCTCTGGCCCCGTCACCCGGAAGCGGTAGTCCACGCGGCCCGCGCCCACAAAGAGCGGCTCCAGATCGGGGTCACAGAAGGCGGCGAGCAGGCGGCGACGGTCGTACACGCAGGCCTCGCCAAGATGGGAGAGCGCCGTCGCGCGGTCGCCTCGGTGGGCGAAGGCCACGGCCATGAGGTGGTGGGCGCGGGCGGGCTCGGGGCCCAGGCGGCTGCGGGCGTGGGCGACCAGCTCATCCCAGAGCGAAGGGTCTTGCCCCGTCGCCGCGAACCGGGTGAGCACGAGCACCCCATATCGTTCGGCGAGGGCGGGCTGGCTGGGCTCGGCGAGCTCAAGGCAACGCCGGGCCCAGGTGAGCTGGCTCAGGTCGCCGGTCAAGGCGGCGAGGTTGCCCAAGGCGACGGCGAGGCGGATGGCGTCCGTGGGCCGCGTGGTGGAGGCGTCGAGGCGCAGGAGGCGGTCCTCAAGGCTCCTGAGGAGCGGCTCAAAGCTGGGATCGCCCTCATCGCGTAAGGTCCACGCGTAGCGCAGCCCGGCGTCGAGGAGGTCGATCTGCAGGCGCAGCGGCAGGGGCTCAAGCGCCTGGGTCTCGATGGCCGAGGCCACACGCCACACACGCTCGGCGAGGGGGTGTGGGCCGAAGGCGCCGAGCTTTTGTACACACACGCCGAGCACCGGGCCGAGCACGTCGAGATCGTTCGGGACACGATCGTGGATGATCCCCAATGCGGCCACGGCGGCGCTGGTGGGGCTGTCTTGGGTGGCCAAGGAGCCCCAGAAGAAGGACTGCGCGGCCTCGGGGTTGGTGTCCCACAGCTCACCGAAGCCCTCCCACGCGAGGTCGTGCTCGGCCTCTAAGGCGACTCGGCGGGCGCGAGAGGCGGCCTCGGGGTGGACGAGGCCCAAGGCGCGCACGAGGCGCTCTCCGAGGAGCGCGGGGGCCTCGTCGGGGGAAGCGCCGACACGAATCGGCGAGGCCGCCATCAGCGGGGCGAGGGCCTCTCGCTCGGCCTCGATGTCGATGGCCAGGACCGCGTCGCCGACGCCCAACAGCGCGCCGAGGCCCCGCTCGTCCCCGGCGAGGGCGAGCACCAGCTCGGGCGGACCCGGCGCCAGAGGGCGGCCCAAGGCGTGACGCAGCCGCGCGCCGTGGTCCTCGCCGGGCGGAAGACCTGTGGCCGGGCCTAACGCGGGGCTCAGGGTCAACACGCCGCGCTGGGCGTGGGTGGCCTCAGCGCCCCAGAGGCGGCGCTCCTCATCGGGCGGTCGTGGCGGCGCGGCGTTGCTCAGGGCGGCGGACGGCGCGTCCACGAGGCGCACGCGCCAGCCGTCTTCAGCCAAGACGCGGCCAAGCTTGAGGGTGAGTGCTGCGGCGGCGCTCAAGGCGCTGCGCGTGATCACGACGACGATCTTGGTGTTCATCGGGTGGACGCTCCTCCTCTGAGCCTATGGCGCCCTACGCCGGGGGTACATAGCGCAACCGCCAAATTCGACTGGCCAACGGTCGATTCTGGCGTCGGCGCTATAAAACCGCTACGCGCCGACGCCAGATTTGATCCCACCGGGGCCGTCAGGAAGCAAAACGCCAAGGATCACGATCGGGTTATGGGGCCGAAAACGTCGGAGCGAGCATGTCCCTCACCGTCTACGGCATCCCCACCTGCGACAGCGTACGAAACGCCCGGACCCACCTTGATCTCGCCGGGATTGAGTACACCTTTGTCGATCTTCGCGCGAACCCGCCGAGCCGGGCGCAGATCGAGGCTTGGATCTCCACCCTCGGCGCGCTGCGGCTGCGCAACACCTCAGGCCGCGCCTTCCGCCAGCTCGGCCCCGAGAAGACGAGCTTCACCGACGCCCAGTGGGCTGAGGCCTACGCCAACGACCCGATGTTGCTCAAGCGGCCGATCATCGAGCAGGACGGCGCGCCGCTCATGGTCGGCTTTAAGGATCCCGAGGCCGGCCTCGCCCTCATCCGCGCCAAAGGCTGAGCGGGTCGGCCCTAAACGCTCAGGCCGCAGCGACGCAAGAGGGCGTCGGGGTCGGGGTCGCGGCCCATAAAGTCGCGGAAGAGCTGCTCCGGCGGCGCGCTGTTGCCCCGGGAGAGCACACGCTCCAGGTACTCCCGGCCCACGACGGGGCTGAGCACCCCTTCATCCCGAAACCGGGTGAAGGCGTCGGCGTCGAGCACCTCGGCCCACTTGTAGCTGTAGTAGCCCGACGCGTAGCCCGTGGGGTGGGCGAAGAGGTGGGTGAAGCGGCGCACGATGAACCCGGCGTCGGTCTGGGTGGGCACCCGCCAGCCGTCCAGGAGCTCCCGCAGGCGCAGGTCGAGCTCCTCAGGCGCCCAGTCACGACCGCCCAGGTGCAGCTCCAGGTCGAGCTTGCCGTGGGCGAGCTGGGCCATGAAGTTGATGCCCGCCTGGAAGTTGTGGGCGGCGACCAGGCGGTCAAAGAGCGGCTGGGGCAAGGGCTCGCCGGTCTCGTGGTGCCGGGCGATGAGGTCCAGGCTAGCGCGCTGCCAGCACCAGTTCTCCATGATCTGCGAGGGCAGCTCGACGAAGTCCCAGGCGACGTTCGCCCCGGAGAAGCTGCGCACCTCGACGTCGCTCGTGAGGTGGTGGAGCAGGTGACCGAGCTCGTGGGCCACGGTCTCGACCTCGCGGTGGGTGAGCAGCGCCGGGCCGCCGTCCGTCGGGGCCGTGAGGTTCCCGGCGATGAGGCCGACGTGGGGCCCACGCTGTCCCGGCGAGGCGGCCTCAGCGGTGTACAGGCTGGCCATCCACGCGCCGCCTTGTTTGCTCTCCCGGGGGTGCCAGTCGGTGTAGAACGCGCCGAGCAGACGCCCGCCCTGGTCGTGCAGCTCAAAGTAACGAACCTCGGGGTGCCAGGTCTCGATGGCGCCGGGCACCTGGGGCCCGCCCGCCCGCGGGCAGCAGGTCTCCCGAGGGGTCACGGTCAGGCCAAACAGGCGCTCCACGAGGGCGAAGAGGCCGTTGAGCACACCGTCGAGGGGGAAATACGGGCGCAGGGCCTCCTCGTCGAGCTCATACCGGGCCTGACGCAGCCGCTCTGAGTAGTAGGTGACGTCCCAGGGCTCGAGGGCTACGCCGGGCTGGTTGAGCAGCTCGGCCTTAAACGCGGCCAGCTCGGCGACATCGGCGTCAAACGCGCCCTTCACCCGCTCGTGCAGGCGGTTGATGAAGCCCAAGGCCACCTCCCCCCGACGGGCCATGCGGCGGTTGAGGATGTGGTCGGGGAAGTGCGCCGCGCCCAGGAGCGTCGCCTTCTCGTGACGTAGGCGGAGGATCTGCCCGATCAGCGGCGTGTTGTCGTGGGGCGCGACGCCGCCCACGGCGCCCATGGCCTCCCAGAGCGTGCGGCGCAGCGGCTCGTCGGCGGAGAACTTCATCACCGGCAGGTACGACGGCATGTGCAGGGTGAAGCGCCACACCGGCTGCGTCGGGGTGCCGAGGCCCTTCGCCCGAGCCAAGGCCAAGGCGGCGGCGCGGGCGCTCTCGGGCAGGCCGTCGAGGCGGGCGGGGTCGTCGATGAGCAGCTCAACCTGGTTCATCGCGTCGAGCACGTTCTCGGAGAAGGTCTGGGTGATCGACGCCAGCTCGCCCTCCAGGGCCTCCAGGCGGCGTTTGCCCTCGTCGGGGAGATCCGCGCCGGACTCGCGGAAGTCGGCGAGGGTCTCGTCCATGAACCGCCGCCGCACCCCCGTGAGGGCCTGGCCCTCAGGGCTCTCCGCGACCCAGCGCAGGGCCTCCCACAGCCTCGCGTCCAGGCGCACCCGGGCGTAAAAGCCGCTCACCAAGGGCAGCGCCTCGCGGATCGCGTCGCGCAGCGCCGGGGAGTTGTCGACGCCGTCGAGGTGGTTGATGAGGTTCCAGGCGAAGTCCAGCGGCTCCGTCGCCCGCTCAAACGCCATGAGCACCGACTCCACGCCGCGGGCCGCAGGCGGGAGCGCCGCGATCTCCGCGAGGGCCTTCTCTCCGAGGCGCACACCCTCTTGAACCGCCTCAAGCACCCGATCGGAGGTCAACCTTGACCAGGGGATAAGGACCGTCGGCGTCAGGAACGGGTTCTGCATCAAGCCCCCCACGCGGGAGTGAAGTTTTCATTTAGGGTAGCACCATCGGCGCGCAGATGGTCAGCGATCGTCGCGACCAGCACGCGCTCACCAGACAAAACCGGCGCTCGCGACGGCGATCATCTGCGCCCAATGAATCAAGAACAGCGGCCAGAAGCTCCTCGCTCGTAAGCAGAACCAGCCCGCGAGCAGCCCGCCGAACAGGCTGAGCACGCTCTCGACCTGGGGCCGATCGAAGTGCAGGAGCGCGAAGGGGATCGCCTGGGCCCAGATCGCCAAGACCGGGTCGCGCCGGGCGAGGCCATGGAGCATAAACCCACGAAACAGCAGCTCCCAGCCCAAGAAGTCAACGCCGATGCCCAACATCTGCTCGGCGAGGGCGGCGACGGAGCCGCGCGCGGCCTTGTGGGTGGGGTAAAACTCGGCGAGGCTTGGGGTGTTGGCGACCAAGGCCACGGCGGAGGGCACGATCAGCGCGATGGCGGCCCCGGCACGCGGCGCCCAGAAGCGCCAGTCGCCGAGGCCGAGCCCCCACGCCGAGACGAGGCCCAGGCGCCGCAGGGCGAAGGCCCCAAGCGCGACGCCGACCAGCGCGGCCGCACCCCAGCTCGTCGGGTTCTCGCGGATGAGGGGCGGATCTAGGAGTCGAGCGAGCAGGCACGCGGCGATGAGCGCGGCGCCGAGCCCCGCGACGAGGCGCTCTCGGCGGGCGACGATCGCCTCGTAGAGCGCGGCCGCCGTGAGCGGAAACGCGCCATGCACCACGGCGCGCCAAGCGCCATACACGAGAGGCTCCGCGCGGATGCCCTGCTCTTCGCCAAAGAAGAAGGCGAAGAACGACACGAGGCCGACAAAACCGACGAAGCCCGCCGACGCCGGGCGCGGCGAGGCCCCTGGCAGGGCGCCCAGGAGCTTCGTGAGGAGCGGCAGAGCGCGGTCGGTGAGGCTCACCCCGCCCACTTACTCTGACCTGCGCGCCCTTGTCGAAATCTTGTCATCCAAGCGCAGAGGCCCCGGCGCAGATCCTGTATTGTGGACCTATGACACCGACCCCAAGCTCAACACAGCCCGCCTATCCCGAGCTCCGCGGCGTCGTCTCACGGCGTCCCCTCCTGCTGGGGCTCTCCACGTTGGGCCTGCTGACGGCCTGTGGCCCCGCCGTGGTCGACATGCCCTTCGACGGCGACCAAGACGGCCTGATGGACCTCGACGAGCAGGACCTCGGCACCGACGCCACCAACCCCGACACCGACGGCGACGGGTTCTTGGACGGCTGGGAGGTCAACCAAGGCGCAGACCCCCTCGACGCCGCCGTTCACCCCTACACCGGGATGTACGAGATCGACCCGACCTGCCGGGACACGGTGAAGCCCACGGGGAACGAGGTCGGCGACGTCGCTGAAGACTTCGCGCTCCTCGACCAGTTCGGCGAAGAGGTGCACCTCATCGACTTCTGCCGCCGCACCATTCTGCTGGAGTATGGTGGCTTCACCTGAAGCACTTGCATCGCAAACGCTCCCGGGTTGGAGCTCCTTCAGCAGCAGCACATGAACGGCGGTCTCCTCGTCATGCTCGTGATGAGCGGCGGCGACTCCAACACCGCCAAGACCCTCGCCGATGAGAACGGCCTCACCTTCCCGGTGCTGACCGACCCCAACTACGAGGTCTTCAACCGGTGGAACCCGAGCTACACCACGCCGAGCACGACCCTCTTACGCCCGGGCTTGGTGGTCGAAGAGATCGAGACGACGTGGTACCCCGAGCAGATCGAAGAGCTGCTCTACGGGGAGTGAGCGGTGGTGGCCCGGATGGGCGTCAGGCCTTGAGCCCCGCGCCCACCGGACACCCCACCCCCGTGCCGCCGAGCCCGCAGTACCCGCCCGGGTTCTTGTGGAGGTACTGCTGGTGGTAGTCTTCAGCGTAATAAAACGCCGGGAGATCGAGGATCTCGGTGGTGATCACGCCCAGGCCCGCCTGGGCCAAGGCCCGCTGGTAGCTGTGGCGGCTGGCCTCGGCCTCGGCGCGCTGGGCGGGGTCGGCGAGGTAGAGGCCTGAGCGGTACTGGGTGCCGACGTCGTTTCCTTGGCGGAAGCCTTGGGTGGGGTCGTGGGACTCCCAGAACACCCGCAACAGCTCGGCCAGGGAGGTGACCGTGGGGTCAAACACCACCCGCACGACCTCGTTGTGCCCGGTGAGCCCGCTGCAGACCTCTTTGTAGGTGGGGTTGGGCGTGAGGCCGGCGGCGTAGCCCACCGCCGTGGTCAACACGCCGGGCTGGGTCCAGAAGCGGCGCTCGGCCCCCCAGAAGCAGCCCAAGCCGACGACCAGCTCGGCGCCGGGGGCGGCCTCCAAGGTGAGCGGGCGCCCCAGCACCGCGTGGTGGTCCTCAAAGGTGAAGCTCGGCGCGGCGCGACCCGGCAGGGCCTCGGCGGCGCTGGGCATCTTGGGCGCCCGAGAGAAGAAGCTGAACATAGGCCTACTCCGAGTCCGAGTCGTCCGCGCGGGCGGCTTTGGCTTGGTTACACGCGCCTTGGCCGGTGACGCCAACGTCGAGCACCACGTCCGCTTGAATCGTGGTGTCTTCGTCCGGGCGGCGGCCGCTCACCTCCGTCGCGAGGGTCATCGCCTCGCTCACGGCGTAGGGCGTGAGATCGACATCGTAGAGGTCAAAGCTCACGGTGGCGACCCCCTCGGGGAAGTCGTCCGCCGAGGCGATGAGCGCGCGCTCTACCCCCGGGGCCTCGACGTAGAGCTCCATCGACTCAAGCCAGCTCATGTCGCCGCCTTGGGGGTCGGTCACGGTGAGCGCGAACTCGATCAGGCGCACGTCCTTGATGTCGCCGGGGCCGACGCCTTGGTTGGCGAGCTCGTCTTCAGCGGCGAGGTCCATGCTCACGAAGTCGCCGAAGCCCATGTCCCCGGCGAGCTGCTCAAGGATCGAGGCGCCGGGGACCACCGCCGAGGCGCCGGTCTCGACGTCGATGTGCGCCAAGGTGCCGTCGCAGGACGTCGCGGCGACGAGCCCGGCGAAGAGGCCAAGGTAGAGCCCACGACCGAGAACGGCGAGGCTAAAGGACGGGGCGGTGGGGCTCATCGGGACTCCAGAGTGCTGACGGTGATCAAGGTAGCCACCCAAGGGCCGGGGGTGAAGCCTTGGGCTTTACATCGGGCGAACGACCTCATAGGATGCCGGGCGTCCCCTCTGCGCCTGCGCGCAACGACGGAGCCTGCTCATGGAGAAGCCCACCGAGGCGATCGTGCGCCTGTTTCACAGCTTGATCCCCGGCGATCCCGCCGTCGAGCGCCGCAGCATGTTCGGGATGCCCTGCGCCTTCGTCAACGGCCAGATGTTCTTGGGCACCTTTGAGGACAGCCTCGTCCTGCGGGTGGGGCCCACACGCGCCGCGGCCCTTCATGGCGAGGCCGGGCTCGCGGTGTTCTCTCCGCCCCGCGGCGGCGCTTGGAAGGAGTACCTCCAGGTGAGCCCAACGCTCCTCGGCGACAACTCGCGCCTCCCGGGCCTCGTCGATGAGGCCCTCACGTTCACCGCCGCCGCGCCCCCCAAGAAGAAGGCGGCGCCCCGGCGCGCTCCCAAGCAGGCCCCAAAGACGTAAGCCTGAGTGGTCTTGACGCGGCAAGTCTTTGACGCGGTGGAACCGCCCCCATCCGGGGGCGATTCCGGTTATTCTGACCGGGACGTCTGCCCCCAACTCTGGAGCGCCCATGCGCACGCGCGCCGCCGCTAGTCTCCTCGTCGCCGCCCTCGCGCTGCCGCTCGTCCCCGCCTGTGTCGAGGGCTCGGGCATCAACGGGCGCCAGCTCGCGCCGCCGCGCTCGGGCGAGGGCCCCTGCTTTGAGGCGAACCTCACCGACGGCCTGCAAGGCGGCGACGAGGCCCTGCTCGTCTTCCAGTGTTTTAACCAGCACGGCGCCTTTGAAGAGCTCGCCCCCACCGTCGAGTACGTCTGCACCGCCGAGACGGCTGACAGCTTCGTCACCGCGTTCAACGAGCTCGAGCGTGAGGTGGACCTCTCGGGCAACCTAGAGCTCGGCGCCAACCTGCTCTCGGATCCAGACGAGCCCCTCAAGGGCGCGCTCTCGCTGTACCAAGAGGCCTACGAGCTGCGCGACGCCCAGCGTGGCCTGTTCAGCGCGGCGATCACCTTGGCCTGGGAGGGGGCCGATGAGCTCCTCGCCTGCGAAGAGAGCGCCGATCCTGAGTCGTGCAGCGTCATCCGCCTCACCCGCCGCGTCTTGGCGACGGACCTCGTCGAGAAGGCCGAGCGTGTGATGGACGCCGTCGCCGCCACCTCCACAGAGGAGGAGAAAGACGCCAACACCCGCACGATGATCGAGGTGCTCAACGAGAGCACCACCGCCGCCGGGAACGACAAGAACGCGATCTTAGACCTCGCCTTGTTCATGATGGACGACGGCGGCAAGGTCGGCCAGGCCCCCATCGAGCGGCTGTTGCCTTACCTGCAGTACCTCGTCAGCCGCGATCTCGACGGCGACGGCGACGCCGACCGCAACCCCAAGAACGACGACCTCGTCGGCCAGCTCGTCAGCGAGTACGCCCGGCTGTGGCGGGAGGGCACGCTCCAGATGCTCCCCGCCATGATGACCACGCTGTACACGACGAACTCCAAGGGCACGGCTGTGGGCTGGGACGGTGAGGGCATCATCGACGAGCTGCTCCAGATCTCTGAGGAGCTCGGCGGCGACCCGGAGCTGCTCACTGAAGAGATCGTGCTGCCCACGGGCACCAAGACGACGGCCTTGGAGCTCGCGCTGGACACCCTCGACGACATCTACGAGAACAACAAAGACGTCAACGAGATCGTCACCACGCTCAGCGACACCACTGAAGACCTCTGTGACGGCGCCTCCAACGACCTCTGCGGCATCGCTGAAGACGCCTTGCCGCCGCTCACCGCCGCCGTCGAGACGGGCATCGCCGATGTCGTGATCCCCGCGGTCTACGTCATGCACAAGATGGTCGATTTTGACGTGCTCTTTGAGCTCGCGGATCTCGCCTTAGAGCTCGACCTCTTGGCCCGCACCGAGATGTTCTCGCAGATCAGCCTTGAGCGTGGGCTTCTGGAGCGAAACCTCAACCTCTTCCCCGTGCTCGTGAACGCCACCGACGGCGAGTTCACCCCCGAGGGAGAAGACGCCTTCGCGCTCGTGACCTTCGCCATCAACCCCTGGAGCGACGACGGCGGCGCCGAGGTGGTGCCGCTGTTGGTGCCGCGCCCCCTCATCGTGCGCACCCTGCGCCCCGAGCGCCCCATCGCCGATCTCGACTGGCTGCTCGGCGCCCTGCTCCCCCGGGTGCTCGACCCCAGCTCCGCGCTCTCGCTGGAGCAGCTCGACGCGCTGATGCTCAACTTCGACGAGGCCCAGCCTGAAGACGCCGAGCCTCTGGACCTGCTCGCCGAGGCCCGCACGATCCTCGACAACGAGGCGCTGTGGATGGCCGGCTTACGCCTGGGCGCGGACTGGACCTTGATGGAGCTGGTGAGCCCCACCGCTGAAGACGGCGGCCCCCTGGGCTACCTCTACGATCTGATCAACCGCGGCGTGCTCGACCGTGTGCTCGGCCTCGCCGCCGACGTGATGGACATGCTCAACGACGACGACGCAGACGAGGGCGACACCGGCTCTCCCTGAGCCCCGCCCCGCGCCGTCCTCTCTCCCCTCCCCTGCTCCTCCCCTCTCTTGACCCGGATCAGACGCGGATGTCCCTCGTGACCGCCCCCCTGCTGCTCGCCTTGGCCCAGACCGCTTGGGCCACCGTGCCCGACACCTACGGCCAAGGCTCCGCGAACCTCGGCCTGGGGAGCGCGGCGACGGCGCTCGCGAACGATCCCCACGCCGCCTACTACAACCCCGCGGGCCTCGCCCAGCTCAAGCGCCCGACGCTCACCATGGGCGGCATCGTCGGCGACGACCGGCTCCAGGGCTTCAACAACATCGTCTACGACACCGACGCCGACGGTCAGCTCCAAGACGCCGACGGGTACCCCAACTCCGGGGCCGTGGGCGCCGACTACAGCGTGCGTGGCCCCGACGACGTGAGCCTGTACACCGCGGGCAGCCAGATCGGCCTCGCGTTCCCGATCTTTGATCAGTGGCTCACCTCGGGGGGTTACCGCTGGTTGTCCAACCGGCGCCTCACCTTCGGGCTCTCGGTCTACCTGCCCACGGCGACGACGATGCGCCTGCAGATGGAGGACCCTCAGACGCCCTACTACGTCATGTTCCGCAACCGGAACAACCGCTTCGCGCTGTACCCGGCGATGGGCGCGAAGCTGATGCAGGGCGTGTATGTCGGCGCGGGGGCGCAGCTCAAGTTCCAGCCCACGGCGCGTATCCGCATCTCGTCCTACACCACCGTCGAGAGCTTCCCCAACGATCAGGGGGACGAAGAGATCGAGGTGATCATCACCTCTGAGGTGGACGAGCTGGTGCTCGACCTCAAGCCGGCGATGTCGCCGAACTTCGGGTTCTTGTTTAAGCCCGCCGAGTTTATGACCGCGTTCACCGGCTTCAACATCCCCGAGGGCGAGGCCTGGTGGAACGTCCTGGAGCACACCTCCATCGGCTACTCCTACCGCGGCGACTGGGGCACCAAGACCACGGCGAACGTGACGGTTCTGGCGAACGGTGAGGTGAGCTTCGACGGCGAGACGCTGCTGCTGTCGTCCTTGCTCGCCGAGCCCATCGAGATCGAGCTCAAAGATCTCGTCTCTCTGTACAACCCGCCCCAGTCCACCGTGGGCGTGGCCACGGGCTTCGACTTCGGCGCCGACGACCGCAACGAGCTGCTCGTCACCTTAGACCTCAACAAGGTCTACTGGTCGATGTTCACCGAGACGACCACACCCTACCAAGAGATGAGCGTCGAGGCCCTCACGGGCAGCTCGGTGACGATCAAGGTGGGCAGCGACGTCGGCGCGCCGGGCTTCAACGACACCGTGAACGTGCGCATGGGCACGAGCTTCGCCCGGGACTGGACGGGCAAGAAGGGCCCAGGCAACGTGTTCACCACGACCCTCCGCGGCGGCTACGGCTTCGTGCCCACCCCCGTGCCCGACCAGACCGGGCTCACGAACTACATGGACAGCGACCGCCACGTCGTCTCCGCCGGGGTGGGCCTGCGCTTCTTCCCGAAGAGCGCGCCGGGGCCGATCAACATCGATCTCGGCGGCCAGTACCAGCAGCTCGTGACCCGCACAGTGCAGAAGAGCGCCGATCTGGTCTCTGACACCGACGGCGACGGCGATCCCGACTACGCGCGGGGCTACCCCCTGGCCGGGGAGATCACCTCCGCGGGCTCGTTGTGGGTGGCGACCTTGGGCGCGACCTTCGAGTTTGGCCACGCCAAACGTGCCCCCGAGCGGACCGAGGTAGACGGCCTGCACGGCCTCGTGCCCGCCAAAGACGAGCCCGAGTCGGCGCCGCCCCCGGGCCCGACGTGGTGCCCTCGGCCCCGCCGACCCCTGAGACGACGCCCGCGCCCGCGCCGGCGCCCCGCGCCCCAAGCCCTCTGAGCGTGGAGATCACGATGTTCACCCGCCTGTCCCCCTCCGTGTGTGTGCTGCTCACCTTGGCCCTCGCCGCCTGCGGAGACAAAGACGCCTCCAGCGACGACAGCGCCTCGGGCCTGCCCTGCTCCACCTCCGTGCCCGGCCTCATCTTGCCCGACGGCGCCCTGAGCGGCGACGTGCCCTTGACGCTGAACCTCAGCTCCCCGGACGAGACCTCGGCGAACGTCACCCTGGAGTGGTCCCTGGACGGTGAGTCCTGGTCACCCGCCACCGTGGAGGGCTCTCTCAGCGATCTGCCCGTGAGCCCCGAAGGTTCCCCCACGGACCTCATCTGGGACAGCGTGGCGGATCTGGGCTACGCCGCCGTCGAGGGCCTTCAGCTCAAGGTCGTCGCGACGTCCGCCTGCGGCGTGTGGCCCAAGAACATCGTCACCGGCCTGACCGTGCTGAATGAGGAGGTCACCCCGCCGACCTGCACGATCGCGCTGACCACGCCGACCAACCCCAGCGACGGCGTGGTCACCCTGGCCTACACCACCACCCACCCCGACTCCACCCCCGTGGACGTGCGCCTGAGCTTCTCCACCGACGGCGGCGGCACCTACACCGCCGCCGACCTGAAGACCGGCGACTGCGACGGCGACGGCGCCAACGACGGCCCCACGGGCGTGACCACGAGCCCCGAAGGCGCCGCGCACTGCCTGGCCTGGGACACCGAGGCGCGCATCAACACCGATCAAGAGGTCGTCGTCAAGCTCGAGTGCCTCAACGGCGCGAGCTCGACCTTGGAGTCGGAGGCCATCTCCGAGGCCTTCACCGTGGCGAACGACCCGACGCCGGAGCCGGGGGAGGTGGTGGTGACGGAGGTGCTAGGAAATGCTTGGCTGCTCTCGGGCAGCTACATCGAGCTTCACAACCGCACCAACCACACCTTGAACGTGAACGGCCTGCTCGTCGAGATCTGGAACCGCGGCAAAGACCCAAACACCACCGCCGCCCGTGGACAACACGAGCTGAGCGTGACCTCAGGCATCATCAACGTGCCGGCCAAGGGCTCGCGGTGATCGCCGGCAGCGACAGCCTCACCACGAACGGCTGCTTGCCCGTCGACCGCTGACGCGCGCCCCTCCCCGCGCTACCTTACCCCCCATGCTCCCCCACCCTCCCCCGCCCCCCTCAACCTGTACGCGCTCTCCGAGCCCGAGCTCGCCGCCGCCCTCGCCGCCTGGGGCGAGCCGGCGTTTCGCGCCAAGCAGGTGCGGCGGTGGATCTACGAGCGCGGCGCCACCACCGCTGAAGAGATGACCGACCTCCCCCAGCGCCTCCGGACACGCCTGGGCGCCGAGGCCGTGTTCGGCACCTTGTCCCTCGCCGCCGAGCAGGTGAGCAACGACGGCACGATCAAGCGGGTGTATGCCTTGCCTGATGGCCAGCTCATCGAGTCGGTGCTCATGCCGTATGAGGACGGGCGGCGCACGGCGTGTATCTCTAGCCAGGCGGGCTGCGCCATGGCCTGCGCGTTCTGCGCCACGGGGCAGATGGGCTTCGCGCGCCAGCTCACCGAGGCGGAGATCGTCGAGCAGGCGCTGCGGTTCGCGCAGGAGCTGGTCAAGCGCGGCGAGCGGCTCTCCAACGTCGTGATGATGGGCATGGGCGAGCCGTTTCACAACTATGAGAACGCCGTGGGCGCCATGCGGCGGCTGATCGGGGAGCTGGGCATCGGCGCGCGGCACATCACCGTGAGCACGGTCGGGCTCGCGCCGCAGATTCGGCGCTTCGCTGGGGAGGGCCTCCAGGTCACCCTGGCGATCAGCCTACACGCCGCCACGGACGAGGCCCGCGCCGCGCTGTTGCCGATCAACCGGCGCTGGCCGCTGGCGGAGCTCCTCGACGCCTGCCGAGAGTACGCCGAGCGCGCCGGGCGGCGGATCTCCTTTGAGTGGGCGCTGATCTCGGGCAAGAACGACTCCGTCGGTGAGGCCGAGCGGCTGGGGAGGCTCTTACAGGGGCTGCCGGCCCATGTGAACCTCATCCCGCTCAACCCCACCGCCGGGTATGACGGCGCGCCGACGCAGGCGCCCCAGGCCCAGCGGTTCGTGGAGGTGTTGGGGCGGTTTGGCGTGAGCGCCACGGTGCGGGTGCGCCGGGGCATCGACATCGACGCAGGATGCGGACAGCTCAAGGCCGCGGTGCTCAAGCGTGAGCGCGCCGCCGCCGCCGCGGCGATCGCCGCCGCCGAGTCCGCCGAGACGCCGTGAGCCCGAGGCGCCGCCGGTGGATCGGCCTCGCGGCGCGGGTCACCCTCACCGCCGCCGCCCTCGCGCTGTTGTTGACCCGGGTTCAGCCCGGCCAGGTGCACGACGCCTTGGGCCTCGCCCCGGCCTGGGTGTTTGTGCTGCCGGTGAGCCTCATGCTGGTGAACTCGGCGATTCACGCCCTGCGGCTGCGCTGGCTGCTCCTCGCCGCCGGGCAGCCCGCGCCGTTTCTGGGCGTGTGGTCGGCCATGCTTCAGTCGCTTTTTTTCGGCCTCGCCTTGCCCACGGGCGGCGCCGAGGTGGTGCGGCTGGCGCTGTTGACCCGCGCCGGGGCCACGGCGGAGGCCACGGTCGCCGTGTTGTGGATCGCCCGGCTCTTGGAGCTCGCGCCTTGGGGTGGGCTGTTGGCGTTTGGCCTCGCCCGGGGCCTCGCCGCGGACGACCCGGCCTTGGGCGCCACCGCCGCGCTGTTCTTGAGCCTGTTCATCGGGATCTGGGCGGCCACGGGCCTGGCGTTGCGCTGGGGGTCTCGGCTCACGGATCGCCTGCCAGAGCGCATCGCCCAATTTTTGCGACAGGGTGAGATCTCGATGCGACAGGTGCGACAAGACCACGGCGCGGCGTGGCGGGCGCTCTTGGCGTCGTTCCCCTACGCCTTCATCAACTGCCTCAACGTGTGGCTCATCGGCAAGGCGTTTGGGCTCTCCTGGGGCTACGACGACGTGCTGGGGATGATCCCCGCCGCCGACGCGCTGATCTCGCTGCCGGTGACCTTGAGCGGCGTCGGCGTGCGTGAGGGCGTCTTTGTTCACGCCTTGGCCCGGTTTGGCGCCACAGAGGAGCTCGCCGTCGCCATCGCGCTCACCCGCTGGACGGGCGAGCTGGGCCGCGCCGCCGTGGGCGGTCTGCTGGCGCTCTGGGGGCTCAGCTCGTCGAGCCCCGAAGATCCCGCCGCATCCTGAGCCATTTCGCGGCACACTGAAGGGCAGAGGTGCGCCTGTGCGGTTGTGGAGCCTGCTTCTGCTCGTCGCCTGCGAGACGAACGCCCCTGAGAAGGGCGCGTCGTTCGACCACGACGGCGACGGCCACCTCCCCCCAGACGACTGTGACGACGACAACGCCCAGGTGAACCCGGCGATGCCCGAGCTGTGCGACGGCCTGGACAACGACTGCAACACACTTGTTGACGATTCACCCGTCGAGGGGCTGTGGGTGTTTGAGGACGCCGACGGCGACGGCTTCGGCGCTGGGGCGGGCCGCGCCGCCTGTGGGCTCCCCGAGGGCAGCTCCCTGCGAGACGGCGACTGTGACGACGCGGACGCCGAGCGCGCCCCCGGGCTGGAGGAGCGCTGCGACGGCCTCGACAACGACTGCAACGGACGTGTTGACAACGACGCCATCGACGCGGACCCCTACGCCGCGGATCTCGACGGCGACGGCTGGGGCGACGGCGGCGTGGCCTGGCTCTGCGCGCCGATTCAGGGCCTCGCGCCTTATGGCGACTGTGACGACGCCGATCCCCTCACCTCGCCGGACGGGGTGGAGGTCTGCGACGGCCTGGACAACGACTGCGACGGGGAGCCCGACGACGCGCCCCTCGACGGCCAGAGCTGGGAGGCCGATCTCGACGGCGACGGCTGGGGCGCGGGCGCGGCGATCCTCGCCTGCGAGGCGCCGGAGGGCTTCGCGCCCGCCGGGGACTGTGACGACGGCGACGGCGCCGTGAGCCCCAGCGCGGATGAGCTCTGCGACGGCGTCGATCAAGACTGCGACGGCGACATCGACGAGTCCGCGTGGGACGCCCCCACCTGGGCCCTGGACCTCGACGGCGACGGCTTCGGTGACCCGGCGTGGGCGGTGACCCGGTGTGACGGGCCCACGGGCTACGTCCCCGACGCCCAGGACTGCGACGACGGCGACCCCGCGGTGAACCCCCTCGGCGCGGAGCTCTGCGGCGACGGCCTCGACGGCGACTGTGATGGCCGCGCCGGGCCGAGCTGCGGGCCTGGGGGCGACGGCGCCGTAGACGAGGGCACGGCGCAGCTCATCGGCGCCGCCGCCGGGGACGCGGCGGGCTACGCGGTCAGCTTCGCCGGGGATCTCGACGGCGACGGCCTTCAAGAGCTGGTGATCGGCGCGCCTTCAGTCACGGTCTCCACCCGTGGCGACGGCGTGGCGTACCTGGTCTTGGGGGCGAGCCTCGGCGGCCCCCTCTCTCTGGCCGACGCCGACGCCGCGCTCGTGGGCGAGGGCCGCAACGCCGCCGCCGGCACAGCCTTGGCCCCCGCCGGGGACTGGGACGGCGACGGGATCCTTGACCTGTGGGTGGGCGCCTCCACCGACGGCCGCGGCGGCGCCTCCGCCGGGGTGGTGAGCCTCGTCTCCGGCGCCAGCCGCGGGGCGGTGGACCTCGGCGACGCGCCGTTCACCCTCATCGGCGACGAACAAGAGGCCTACCTCGGCGGCGCCTTGACCCGCCTCGACCTCAACGGCGATGGCGCCTGGGATCTCGGCGCCGGGGCGATCGGTGATGACCGCGGCGGCGACGGCGCCGGGGCGGTGTTTTTGGTGCTCGGCCCCACGAGCGGCGGCCTTGGCGGCACCTTGAGCGCGGACGAGGCCGACCTCATCCTCATCGGCGAGAGCGCTGAAGATCGCGCCGGGGCCGCGCTCACGAGCGCCGGGGACGTCGATGGAGACGGCCTCGATGACCTGCTCGTCGGCGCCTGGGGCAACGACACCGCCGGGCTGAACGCTGGTGCAGCATATTTGTTGCTCGGCGCGAGCGCCGGGGTGGGCACCCTCGATCTCAGCGCCGCCGACGCGGTCTTTCTAGGAGAGGCCGTCGAGGACTACGCCGGGTTCGCCGTGGCCGGTGGCGGCGACAGCGGCGGGGACAGCGACGGCGACGGCTACGCCGACCTGCTCATCGGCGCGCGCTCCAGCGATCGGGGCGGCTTAGACGCCGGGGCGACGTACTGGCTGCGCGGCCCCAAGACCGGCACCGTCAGCCTCTACGCGGCGGACGCCATCCTCATCGGCGAGGCCGCCCAGGACTACGCGGGCTACTCCTTGGCCGCGGGCGACGTCAACGGAGATGGCCTCTCCGACGCGGTCGTCGGCGCCCACTACAACGACCGAGGCGGCAGCGCCGCGGGGGCGGTCTTCGTGTTTATGGACATCGGCGTGGGGGTGATCTCCAGCGCTGACGCCGAGGCCAGCTACGCCGGGGCCGCCGCGCGAGACAACCTCGGCACCGCGATGAGCGTGGGCGACTGGGACGGGGACGGCGCCGACGACCTGCTGTTGGCCGCGCCAGGGCAAGACGACGGCGGCGCTGAAGCGGGCGCGGCGACGCTGATCTTGGGCGGCTTAGGCTTCTGAGGCGCTCAGGGGTTGAGCCCACGCATCACCAAGGTGCAGGCCGCCGCCGCCCCGGCGCTGATCAGCCCGACACGGCCCAGGGCCGCCAACAGGGGGGGCGGCGCGCCCAGGCGACCGATCCCGACGCCGACGAGGCCCGCGGTGATCGTCGCCACGCCGCCGGTCCAGGCCCCGGCGAGGCCGATCAGGGCGGCGCAGAGGACGCCGACGGGCAAGGCGCGGCGGGACGCGGCGGCGGCGGCGAAGGGCGCGGCGAGGATCGCCACGGCGAGGGGCAGCTCGGGCAGGTCACCGTCCCGAGCGCGGGTGAGCGCCGGGACCACCCGGGCCTCGGCCGCCGGGCGTGGACCTTCTACAACAGGGTTGTTGAGCCTCCACAGGCCGCGCTTTACCGGCCCAAACGCCGGGGCGAGGGTGATCGTCAGCTCGCGCCCCGACTCCTCCATTCCCCAGCGCCCGCCTCGATCTTGGCGGATTCGCCCCTCCTCAAGAGTCCACAACGAGCAGTCTTGAAGCCACAGCGGGCCCACCACCACCAGCTCCATCATGTGGTGGCTGAGCAGGTCGGGCAGGTTGCCGTTGGAGATCGTCAGCGTGGTCACGCCCGGCGGCAAGGTGGCCTGGAGCTGCTGGTCAAACTGCACATGGCGGACGTTGCCCAGGCCCGTCGGGGCGCGCAGGGGCAGGCGCTCCCAAGGCACCGGCGCGCCGTCGGCCCTGAGCACGAGGCCGTCCCGCAGCTCATCCAGCTTCTCGGCGATGAAGGCGTCGCTGTCTTGGCGGGTGAGGCCGCGCCGCGCCGCGTCCAGATCGAGGGCGTTGAGCTCCTGGACGATCTCGTGGGTGGGCACCCGCAGGCTGTAGTCCGCGGTGAGGGCGCCTTCGCTCAGGGTGAGGCGTAAGGCGTGGCTGGGCACGACGCCGTTGAGCGGGTGCGCGTCGGTGAGGCCCGGCCACAAGGCGGCGAGCCCCAGGGCGATCCCGGCGCAGAGCGCGACGGCGCGGCGGGTCATGGGCCAGCTCCTCTGAGAAGGGGACCCCCCACCTAACGCCGCGGCCAAGGTCTCGGCCAAACCGGGGCTGTGTTAGAGGCTCCCCGGAGGCTCCATGCGCCAGCGCCGCGTCCAGCAGGGTTCTTTGCCGCCGTCCAGCCCGCTCGTGCTCAAGATCATCGCCGCCAACGTCGTGATCTACGTGCTCTACGTCATCGGGCTGCGCCTGGAGCTGCCATACCTCGACCGCCTGCTGCTCGTGCCCCAGGAGGTGCTCACCGAGGGCGCCCTGTGGCAGCTCGTCACCTCCGTGTTCCTCCACGACCCCGTCGCGCCGGGGCATCTCCTGTGGAACATGGTGATGTTGTGGATGTTCGGCACCCAGCTTGAGGCCCTGCGCGGCGCCCGCTCGATGCTGAAGGTCTACGCGGCGGGCGCCCTCGGCGGCGCGCTGTTCACCGTGGCCTTCGGCGGCCTCACCCATCTCGTGGCCCCGGCGGAGTCCGCGGCCTCGGCCTGGTGGAGCGCCGCGCACCTCGGCGCCTCGGGGGCGATCAACGGGATCTTCGCCTGCTGGGCGGGCACCCTCTGGCGCCAGCGCGTGAGCTTCATGTTTCTGGGTGAGCTCGAGGCGCGCACCTTCTTCGGGATCTTCTTGGGGATCGAGCTGCTCGGCGCCTTGAGCCTCGGCGGCGGCGTGAGCGTCACCAGCCACCTCGGCGGCATGGCCGTGGGCCTCGCCATCGGCCGGGACTGGCTCAACCTTCGGCGACTCCAGCTCATGCGAGAGCGCCGCCGCATCGAGGCCGAGCTGTCGCGCCTCGCGAAGGAGCGAGAGCGTAAGGGCTTCCAGGTGATCCGCGGCGGCAAAGACGCGGAGGAGGACGAAAACTAGGGGCCTCCGCGGGGATGAAAGAAAATTTTCATCAAAGTTTTCTTCTTTGCATTCTTATGAGGTATGTTGCCAAAGAGTAGGGGTCATCCAGCGCTCTACTGCTTTGGCAACCGCGCGCGCTCCTCCGGCGCCCAACGACGCTGCGCCCGCCACCTCGGCGGCCCAACGCAGCCCGCTTGGTGTACACTGGAGGTTGATGCGGCGGCCCGCCAATGGCTCGTGTGTAGCAGGCTCTCGCAGGGAGTACCGAAGATCATGGAGAAGCCAAACCTTATGGACGCTCATCGCCCCAGCCCAAATCGGCGGCAACCCGCGTTGGCGCGGCGAGCACGCGGCGGTAACTACGCGGTGCTCTTCGGGGTGTCGATGATCGGCGTCTTGGGCTTCGCCGCCTTGGCCGTTGACATGTCTTGGCTGCTCCTGGCCGACAACCAGGCCCAGAACGCCGCCGACGCCGCCGCGCACGCGGGCCTCATCGTCCTGCGCAACGAGCGTGACCAGGGCCAAGCCTACGACGTGGCAGAGTCGGTCCTGGGCATGAACACCGTCGTCGGCGACTCCGTGGTGGTCGACTCCGAGACCACGATCGTCTTCGGCGGCTGGGACTTCGGCACCAAGACCTTCGACCCCGGCGCCGCCTACGACAACGCCATTCAGGTCTCCGTGGCGCGCAACGACGGCTCCACCCAAGGCGCGGTGGGCCTGCTGCTGATGCCGCTGCTCGGCCGCAACACCGGCAACGTCTGGGCCCAGGCCACGAGCGCGCTGCGCGCCCGGGAGATCATGGTCGCCTTAGACATCAGCGTCACCTGGTGGAACTTCGGCGGGGAGACGGAGCACTTTGAGGGCGCTCGCGACTCGCTCTTGAGCCTCTTGGAGTACGCCTGGAACGACGGCAGCCCCTTCCCCGGCGATCAGCTCGGCCTCATCGTGTACACGGGCAAGGCCGATGTGTACGCGCCGATGGACTACGTCGCCACGCAGTACGCCTCGTGGTACGCCGACTGGGACGACGAAGAGAACGACTCCACCCAGGGTTTAGAGCGCTGCAACAGCCACTATTACCCCTGGTATTCCGGGTATCGTGACTACGACCTTGAGACGAGCATGATCGACTGTTCGTATCCCATACCCGCGTCCCCAAACCCGCTTTACCCAGGCACCGACATCGGCGCCGCGATTGACCTCGCCGCCGACTCCTTAAACGCCCTGGGCGACACAGACGCGCTCAAGTCAATTATCCTCCTGGCGGACCACGCCGCGGACTGTCAGTCCAGCGACCTTGGGCTCGGCGCCGCTCGACTGACCTGTCCCGCCCGCATCCAAAACGGCAAGGCCCGCACGGCCGCGAACGACGCGAGCGCGGACGACATCTCGATCTACGTCATGTCGTTTAACCAAGACAGCCTGCCGGTCAATCGTAACAAACTACGCGCCCTCACCCGGGGACGTGGGTTCTTCTCCGAGTCCAACGACGCCTCCGACCTCCCCGACATGATGGCGTCCATCGCCTTAGACATCCCCATCGCGCTGGTGCAGTGACTTATGGTCCTCAACCGTCGTGCCCGCCGTGGCTCTAACCTCATCGAGTTCGCCCTGATCCTGCCGGTGTTCGTGGCGCTGTTCACGGGCATCCTGGAGTTCTCTTGGGTGTTCTTCTTGCACGCCGCCGTGGTGAACGCCGTCCGTGACGGATGCCGCGCCGGGGCCGTCACCCCTCAGACCGACAGCCCAGACGCCGCCGCCATCGCCCAGATGACCTACCTCATGTCGGCTTGGTCTCCATGCGGCACAGACACCTCCCTGTGCACCTTCAGCGCGGCCTCCGAGGGCACGAGCCCTGAGGAGTCCTTGGTGTGTACGATCGACTTCACCTATGAGCCCCTCGTCGGCATGGTGCCCGCGCCGAACAAGATGTCCGCGTCGGCCACTGTGCTGTTTGAGCTGCAGGACTGATGATGACGTCAAAATCCTTCCGCCGCTCCCTGCGTCGTGGCGCCTCGGCCATCGAGTTCGCGCTCACCCTGCCCGTGATGATCACGATCTTCTCGGTCATCGTCGAGTATGGCTGGTACTTCTTCCAGCAGTCGGCGACCTTAGGCGCCGTGCGGGACGGCGTTCGGTATGGTGTCACCATCGACCCCTCCTCGGGCGACCCCGACCTTGAGGCCATCTCCCGCTGCCGCACTGTGCTTGAAGGGTACGGCATCTCTTGCCCCACAGAGGGCTCAGCCTGCGCGGTGGGCGCGGTGATCGACTCCAGCAGCTCCACCTGGGACTCCATGACCGTCGAGATCACCCGGGAGTACACGCCGCTCTTGGGGCTCATCCCGACGCCTACGACGGTGGGCGCCCAGATGACGATGCTCCTGGAGGTCCAATAGGGTGACTCCGGCGGCGGTGATCACGGCGCTGGGCCTTCTGGCCTGCGCCGCGCCCGAGCGCCCCGCCCCACCTCGCCCGCCGGATCTGGTGGTGGTGAGCGTCGAGACCTTCCGCGCCGACCGCGCGCGCTTGGGCCAGCCTGGCTCACCGATGCCCAAGCTCAGCGCCTTCGCGGCCAACGCCCAGCGGTTTGAGGCCGCCTGGAGCCCGGCGCCGTGGACCTTGCCGTCGATGGTGAGCCTGATGACCGGCCTCAGCGCCGCCGAGCACGGCGTCACCCGGGGCGAGCTGAGCCTAAACCCCAAGGTTGAGACCCTCGCCGAGTCGCTGCAGAGCGCCGGGTATGAGACGATGTTTTTTGGGGTGAACAGCCTGTTCACCGCCAGCCGCGGGCTCGACCAGGGCTTCTCCACCTACCGCGCCTGGCCGAGCCTCAACGGGAACGACCTGCAGCGGGAGGTGGAGCGCGCCGTAGACGCCCGGGACCGCACGAGGCCGCTGTTGTTGTGGCTGCATTATTTTGAGCCCCACTGCCCCTACGAGGCCGCCCAGCCCTTTCGGGGCCTTGAGACGCCCACCTGGGGCGAAGACGCCGCGCCCACCCTCGATCAAGCACAGTTTGATCAGCTCGGACGCTGCTTTCAGCTCACTGACCCCGGCGACGTGCCCGTGCTCCCCGTCGGGCGTTACCTGCGAGAGTACGACGCGGAGCTACGAGGCCTGGACCTGCTGCTCGGCGACCTGTTCGTGTCGCTTGATCGGCGGGGCCTCCAAGACGCCGTGGTGGTCGTCGTCGGCGATCACGGCGAGTCTTTTTGGGAGCATGGCGACTTCGGCCACGGGCGCACGCTGTTTGAGGAGGTGCTTCATGTGCCTCTGCTCGTGCGTTGGCCGGGCGGGCGCGACGCCGGGGCGGTGACCACCCCGGTGAGCACCAGCGTCGTGCCAGGGTTTTTGCGCGCCGCCGCGGGGCTCGCCGACGCCCCCACCCTTGGCGGCCCGGTCCTCGCCGGAACAGACGATGAAGGTCGCGCCCTCCGCGCCGGTCGGCTGGGTGACCAAAAGTTGATCCTCGACGCACAGACCGGCGTGGTGACGGCCTTTGACTTAGGCGCCGACCCCGCCGAGCGGGCGCCGTTGGCCACGCCCGACGCCGCGCTCCTTCAGGCCGTGCGAGCCCAGGCCACGACGAGCCCGACCCATCCGCCGCTGGCGCTGCCGCTGGCGCCGCCCGTCGAGGCCCAGCTCCGCGCCCTCGGCTACAAGCCCTGAGCCCGGTAGGGTATACTCCCCGCTGGAAGGAGCCCACCCCATGCCTCGTGTCGTCCGCACCGTCGTCGTCGTCGCCCTCGCGCTGGGGCTCTGCGTGGCCGCGGCGCCGAGCCGCGCCGGAGAGCTGACGCCCCTCATCGACGGCAGCTTCGCCCCTGCGCCCCAAGCGCCCGCGCTGAGCCTCGTCGTCGACGCGCCGGTGATTGAGCCCGAGTCGCTGCCCGGCGCCGCCGTGCCCGAGTCTGAGCAGGCCTTGATGTGGGTGGTGCTCGCGGCCACCGGCGGCTTCTTGGCCGGCGCCGCCGTGGGCGGGTTCATCTGCTGCTTCTTGTTCTTCACGCTCTACTACTGATCTGTGCGTCGATCCCTCCGCGCCTGGGCGCTCCTCGGCCTCGCCGCGCTCACCTTGGGCTGGGACGATCCCGGCGGGCGCTTCACCTTGCCCCTTGAGCCGGACTGGGTGGTGTGGGCGGACGCGCCGAGCGTGCTGCCCGGCCAGAGCTTACGCGCCCGGCATGTGCCCACCGGCGGTGGCCTCGCGCTGCGCGCCCTCGACGCGGCGACGCTCACCGACCTCCGCGCCCGGGGCACCCGCGGCGTTGACGTGGAGGCTGTGCTGAGCCCCGACCGCCTCGCCCGCGCGGCGCAGATGAGCCAGAACGAAGACGAGCAGTCGAGCACGGTGTTTGTGGGCCCGGCCGACGGCGCAGGCGCCCACCTCGGGCGCTGGGTGTTGACCCCAACGCCGGCCCCCGGCGAGGCGCCGCGGGTGTATTGGCAGCTCTTCTGGCGCACCGACGGGGAGTTTCACCAGCTCATCGCCTGGGCGCCGCTCTCCGACGGCGCTCGATTTGTGACGGCGATGCGGGCGTTTGAGCGAGGTCTCACCACGCCGGGCTACACGCCGCCCAAGACCGTGCTGTATGACGCCGGCCGCGACGGCTGCGGCCCCCCGGTGCGCGCCGACCGCGCCGAGGCCCTGCGGCTGAGCCGCCGTTTTGAGGAGGCCCGCGGCGTCTTGAGGGAGTCTTGGGATCGCCGCCTCGCCGCCGGGACCGGCCCCATGCCCGCGGAGCTCGGCCTGCAGCTCGCCGAGCTGCGGGTGATGGGCCTGCTCTACCGCCTCGCCGAGTCCTGCGTACAGTCTGAGGCCCGGGCGCGGCGTGACTGTGAGGTGGAGGAGGGCCCCGCCGTCGGCGCACGAAACCTGGCGTTTCAAGAGGGCGTCGTGCGCTGTATGGACGCGGACACCACCGTCGGCGCCGCGGCGCGGGCGGCGGTGGCGCCGTACCTGGGGGCCTCATGAGCGGCCTCGCCTGGGTGATCTGGCTGAGCGCCGCCGGGCCGCCGCTCTGTGTCTCAACGCAGAGCGTGCCACTGAATGACGCCTCCGCCGCCGATGACCTCGGCCCAACCAGCACCTTTGACGCCACGGCGCGGCTGTGGCTCGGGGCCTGGCGCCACCTCATCGCCCCGGCGGACGGCGCGCGCTGCGGCTTTTACCCGTCCTGCTCCCGCTACGCCGCCGAGGCCCTCCACACGCACGGGCCTGTGCGCGGCGCCGTGCTCACCACCGCGCGCCTCATGCGGCCCCAAGACGCCTGGCGTTACCCCGTCTGCGTCGCGGGGGATCGCCGCTTTCTGGTGGACCCGGTGCCGGAGCCCCGCCGATGACCCTCCGCGCCGTCTGTCTCATCGGCCTGAGCGCCCCCGCCCAGGCCTTCGCCCAAGAGGCGCCACCCGACGCCTTGGCCGCGGATCTCCGCGCGGCGGGGCTCTGTGACGAGGCCTTCTTGGAGTACGCCCGGCTGGACGCGACGCTTCGGGCCGGCGAGGCTTTGTGGTGCGCCGGACGCTACGACGACGCCGCGGGGTACTTCGCCCAAGCCCGCGC
Organism: Deltaproteobacteria bacterium; assembly: GCA_016717595.1. Classification (GTDB taxonomy): domain Bacteria; phylum Myxococcota_A; class UBA796; order UBA796; family CAJQPC01; genus JADKFE01. The sequence goes on from JADKFE010000012.1 coordinate 109,154, forward strand.
CGAGGCCCCCAACCGGGCGAGCCTCACCTTGGGCGAGGCCGAGAGCCTGTACCTCGCCGGGCGCACCCATGACGCGGCGCTCACCTTGGGGGCCTCGCCGAGCCCCGACCCCGTCGGCCTCGACGTGATGCGTGGGGCGTGGATCAGCCTGCGGTCGGAGGGCGACTTCAGCGCCGCCGCGGAGGGGCTAAAGGCCGTGCCCCAAGGCCCCTTACGCCCCGCCGCCGACGCCTTCGCCGCCGACTTACGCGCCGCGCCGCCGATCCCCCACCGCTCCCCGGCCCTCGCCGGCACACTCTCCGCCGTGGTGCCTGGGGCGGGGCAGCTCTACGCTGGCGCCCCCAAAGATGGCCTCAGCGCGCTGTTGGTGAACGGGGCGCTCCTCGGCGGCGCCGTCGCCTTGGCCCGGTCGGATCGCCCCGGCGCCGCCGCGCTCACCGGGGTCATCGGCCTGAGCTTCTACGCCGGGAACATCCAGGCCGCCGTGAGCGCCGCCCGCCGCCACAACCAGCGCGCCGAGCGCGCCGCGCTGGACACCCTCGCCGTCTCCCACGAGCTGACCCTGACGCCAACCGACGAGGACGCCTGGGCGTTTCGGGTGGGGGATCCTTGATCTTCACGCTGTTTGCGCTCGGCTGTCTCGGCGCAGCTCCTGCGGTCACCGCCGAGGGGCGCGCCCTTCACCTCGGGCGGGAGCAGCTCCCGTTCCCCGAGGGCTGGCGCCTGGCCCTTGACCCAGAGCACCTGCGCTCGGGCCTGCCGGGGGTGGTCGCCGAGGCCGCCCGGGGCGAAGATCGCCTCGCGATCGCCGCCTTCCCCCTGCCCTCTCTCGCCGCCTCCCTTCGCCCCCTGGACCTGCTCATCGGCCTAGACCCCGCCATCGGCGCCCCGGCGGAGTCGGGCTATCGCCTGGGCCGCGCGCCGCGCTGCGACGGCGCCATTGAGCGGGTGCTGATCGGGGAGGACGGTCGCGCCGCCCAGCAGCTCGCCTGGCGCCAAGATCGCCTGTTTTTGCTGGTGACGGCGTGGAGCGAAGGGGAGGCGCTGTTCCCCGAGGCCGCCCGGCAGGTGGTCTGCGCCCGGGGGCCACGGCCTTGAGCCGCCGCCTCGCCGCCCTCGTCGAGGGCCTCGGCCTCGCCGCCGCCTTGGGCCTGCTCTTGGGCGCCATCGACACCCTCACCTCAGACACACCCTCGTGGCGGGCCTTTGGCGCCTTGGCCGCCCTGGACGGTCTGCTGCTCACCGTCATCAGCGCGCCGGTCGTGGTCCTCATCGCGCTGCTCTCTCGCCGATCGTCGCCGCGCTGGGGGCTCGGCCTCGTCCCGCTCTTGATCTTGTCGGGGCTGCTGGTGAAGGGGCTCACGGAGGGGCTCAACGAGGGTCAAGCGGCGCTGTTGAGCCAGCCGCTCCCCCGCCTACGAGGCGACGGCGGGCCCCCGGGCCCCGTGGTGCTCATCACCCTGGACACGACGCGGCGTGACGCGCTCTCGCAGATGCCTCAGCTCTCGGCCTGGGGAGACGCGGGCCTGCGCCACCTCCAGGCCACCTCCAACGCGCCGTGGACCTTGCCGTCCATGGCCAGCGGGATGACCGGCCTGCCGCCCCACGCCCACGGCGCCGGGGCCCGCCGCCACGACGCCGAGCACGCCCCTCGGATCGGCCTCAACGCCGAGCTGCCTACCCTCGCCGACGGGCTGCATGAGCGGGGCTATGTCAGCGTCGCGGTGATCACCAACCCCTACCTCGCGCCGCGGTATGGCCTCACCGCGCGTTTTGACCGGGTGTTTGACCTCAGCCAAGAGGAGTCTTGGGCCCGGGCGGCCCGGCGCTCGAGCCTCGCCCGGCTGTTTGTGGACCCGCGCCCAGCGAACGCCGAGAACGCCGTCCACCGCGCGATGGAGGCCCTGGACCGCCTCGAGGGCGGGCGCTTCTTCTTGTGGCTGCACCTCATCGACCCCCACGCGCCGTATGGCCAGCGTGATGAGGACGAGACCTGCGCGCTCCCGACCTGCTGGGACGACTGGCGCGGGGCGCGTCGGGCAAAAGAGCCCCTCGACCCCAGCCTCCTCACGGCGATCCGCGGCCTGTACGACGGGGAGCTGGCCGAGCTCGACGCCGCCTTGGCCCCGCTCTTGGCCCGGCTCAGCGAGCGCTCCCCCGAGGCCTTGGTCATCGTCGCCGCCGACCACGGCGAGGCCTTCGCTGAAGACGGCGTGATGGAGCACGGCGAGGGCTTCACCGAGGCGGAGCTCGCCGTGCCGCTGCTGCTGCGCGCGCCGGGCCTCGCCCCCACCACGTCGAGCCGCGGGGTGTGCCTCAGCGGCCTCTACGACGCGACGCTGTCCTGGGCTGATGGCGACGGCTTAGGCGCCTGGGAGGCTTTGGGCCCCCACACCCCCTGCCCCGCCAGCTCCTTGCTGCGTGGGGAGGAGGGCTCCGCCTGCACCCTCGGCCCGGCGCGGCTCACCAAGATCGGCGACGAGGAGCGCCTTTGGGTAGATCCCCTCAGCTCCCCCGCCGAGCCCGAGGCCACCCTGGCCGCCCTGCGCGCCTGCCTGCCGCCGCCGATGCCCATCGGTGAGGCGGACAGGTCGGAGGACGACGACGCGGCGTTACGGGCCCTGGGCTACGTCGACTGAGCGGCCTACTGGCACTCCTGCACGGTGGCGGACGTGGTCTCGGTGCAGGTGGTGAGCGACGCCGTGGGGTCGTACGAGCAGCGGGTGATCATGTTGCGAGAGGCGCCACACTTGGGCGGTGTGCTGCCCTTCCAGCCCACCACGGCGTCCGCCGAGCAGCGCAGGATGTTCGTGGGACAAGAGCCCATCGTCGTGTAGCGCTGGTCCTCAGCGCCGTCGCAGTCGTAATCGTAGGAGCCGTCGCCACGATCGGCGGTGAAGTAGCCGGTCTGGGCGGGGCTGGCCTTGGAGTTGGAGTCGTAGCAGTCGGCGCTGTTGGTGACCTTGTAGGTGGAGCTTGGCGCGCAGAGGCAAGACGAGCTCGTGGAGACGCCGTAGCCGTCGCCGTCGCCATCCAGGTAGTACGTCGTGCAGCCGGAGGAGCCCGCGGGGTCGGTGCTGCCGTCGCAGTTGTTGTCGACGCTGTCGCAGCTCTCCGTGGCCTTGGGGCTCACCGCGGCGCTGGCGTCGTTGCAGTCGCCGTCGTCTTCAGTGTAGCCGTCGCTGTCGTCGTCGAAGCAGGACGTCCCCTCGTCGATGGTGACGTCGCAGTCGTTGTCGACGCCATCGCAGCTCTCTTTGGCGCCGGGGTAGACCGACCGGTCTGCGTCGTCACAGTCGCCGTCGAGCTCGGTGTAGAGGTCGGCGTCGTCGTCGTAGCCGACGGTGCCCTCATCGACGATGAAGTCGCAGTCGTTGTCGGCGCCGTCGTAAGACTCTGTGGCGCCGGGGTACACCGCGCCGTTGGCGTCATCGCAGTCGCCGTCGTCCTCGGTGATGCCGTCGCCGTCATCGTCAACGCAGGAGGTGCCCTCGTCGATGCTCAGGTCGCAGTCGTTGTCGACGCCGTCGCAGTACTCCTTCGCCGTGGGGTAGACCGTCTTGTCGTCGTCGTCGCAGTCGCCGTCGAGCTCGGAGTAGAGGTCGCCGTCGTCGTCAAAGCCGACGGTGCTCTCGTCGATGAGGTTGTCGCAGTCTTGATCGACGCCGTCGTAGACCTCGGAGGCGCCGGGATAGCGGTCGTCGTCGGTGTCGTCGCAGTCGCCCAAGGATTCGGTGAAGCCGTCGCCGTCAAAGTCGTGCTCGGTCTCGGCGATGACGGGGAAGTAGGTGGTGGCCTCAGCGGAGTTGCCGCCGGAGTCCCAGGCCGTGAACGTGAGCAGGTGGCTGCCGACGCCGAGGATCACGTCGCAGGTGGCGATGTTGTCCGCGCCTGGGGTCTCGCGGCACAGCTCACCCTCGATGTCGGAGGTGACGATGAGCAAGAGCGCGGCGGCGGCGTCTTGGTCATCAGTGACCCCGGCGCGGAGGGTGTAGGGCAGCTCTTCGACGCCATAGTCGGAGCCGACCGGGGCGAGGATGTTCACCCGGGGCCGATCCTCGACGTCCTCGACGACGATACCGATAGACGTGAAGCCTTGGGCAGACGCCGTGTCTGTGGCGGTGAGGGTGATGGCGTGGGTGCCGACGCTGAGGTTGGCGGTGACGAAGCTGACGTTGCCGTCGCCATCGGCGAGGCGGCCCTCTTGTAAGACCCCGTCGAGATCCGAGCTCCAGGTGATGTACAGCTCGCTTGGAACATCCTGGTTGTCGACGACACGGCCCCGAAAGCTGACCGAGCTGCGCTCATCGAACGCCTGCCCCTCGACCGGCGAGCTGATGGAGGCGCCCGGCTCGGTGTTGTAGACGTTGTATTTGGTGTCTGATGGGGTGCAGGAGAGGAGGCTGGACAGCAGGAGGATCAGCATGTGGGCCTCGGTCGAGTTTTGGTGAGCTTCTGTCAACTTATCTGACAATCCTGGGGTCGGCGCGTCACGCGCCGCGCCAGGGGTGATCCAGAGCTGAAGCTCAAGGATCTCCTCTTCATAACCCGGCCTAAGACGCCGATCTTCCGAAAGTCTTTGCTCGGGATTGCCAGCGAGGCTTGAAGGGTTCACCCTCACATGATGCGCACCCTCCTCCTGTTCTTGTTCTCTTGCGGCCTCGCGTTCGGCGAGGACGTCCGCGATCTCGTGAACGCCTGGAAGCTCAAGTACAACGAGGCCTTGGAGCTCTCACGCTCGGGGCGCACCCTGGCGGCCTTGGACGCGGCGATGGCGGCGGCTGAGCTGGCGCCCACCCCCGACAAACCCCAGGCCCAGGCCCTCGTGGCCACCTTGGCCGCGGAGCTCGGCGACTACGACCTCGCCTTCGCCACCATCGACCCGCTCTTGGGCCACCCCGCCGTGGGCTGGCAGACCTGGTGGAACCTCGCGATCAGCGCCCGGGACGGCGGTTACCCCGAGCGCGGCGTACGTTACGCCCAGGCGGCCTTGGTGGGCATGCCCAAGCCTGAAGAGGGCCACAGCCTGATCTTGAGCATGGCCGTGAGCGCGCGTCAGCTCGACGTGGCCTTAGAGGCCGAGAAGAAGCTGGGCAAAGGCAAAGAGCCTGAGCTGCGCGCGGCCTTGGTGCGGGCGCTCATCGAGGGGCGCCGCTGTGACGACGCCCGCCGCGTCTCCGCCGGGCTGCCCGCCGACGGCGACCGCGAGGCGCTCCTCGCCGACTGCAGCAGCGCCTAAGAGCTCTTGAGCAGGGCCTCGATCACGGCGATGGCGAGGCGTAGGGTGCGGGTCTGCTGGCCGACGAGCTTTGAGGCGAGCTCCTCAACGTCGGGGGCGCCGGGCTCGGGCAGGTCGTCTAAGGTGGCGAGATCACGCAAGGGCAGCTCTAAACCACGGGCGAGCTTGGCGAGGGTCTCGACGCTGGGCAGGCGCTCGCCGTTCTCAAAGCGGCTGATCTCCCCGGCGCGGATGCCGCCGGAGCGGGCGCCGAGCTCGGTCTGGGTGAGCCGGGCACGTTTGCGGAGCTGACGGAGGCGCTGGCCGACACGCTCGCGGATCTCCGGGGAGCCCTGGTCGTCGTCAACGAGCTCGCTGGCGCTGAGGAAGCCGCCCTCTTCGGGGGCGTCGGGGCCGCCTGCGCTCAACAGCGCGTCAAGGTCGGGATCGGCGTCGGGATCGGGCTCCATGGGCGGGGCGTCGTGGGCGGTGACGCTCGGCGCCTTCACCGACTTGGAGGCCCGCTTCTTCGGCTTCTTGCCCTTCTTGTTGTCGTTGTCGATGTCATCTTCCACAGGGATCGAGACCTCTGCGCGTGACGCCGCCGCGACGCGCGCTCAAGCGGTGGGTGCGAGCACGTCTCGCGCGAGACCGACGGGGGCGCGGGCGGCTGGCGCCAAGGGGCCCCCGTCGGGCACGACGTCGATCAGGCGACCTTGATGATCGCGTCGACGGCGGCGAGCACGGTGCGGATGACCTCGGGGGGCTTGCCCCGGAGGCGCACGAAGAGCATCTCGAGCTCTTCCCACTCCTTCGCCCGTGGAGTGCCGGGATCCTGGGCGATCTGCTCAGGGCCATCCACATCGACGAGCTCCTTGACGGAGCAGCCGAGGCCCTGGGCGAGCCGGTAGAGGGTGGCGAGGTTCGGGGAGCGCGCCCCGGACTCAAAGCGCCAGATCTCGCCCGCGGCGATGCCGCCGGAACGATCGCCGAGCTGGCGCTGGGTGAGGCTCGCGCGGAGTCGATAGTCCCGAAGGCGTCGTCCAAGGCGCAGGCGGAGCGGGGATGCGGTCATAGCGGGCTCCACGGGAAGAGTAGTGCTGTTCATCCTGAACAACCATCTTAGCTTAGTGGCTAAGCGTTCACAAGTGGTGACCACACCCGTGATTGACCGAGGCCCGCGGCAGATGTCAAAAAAACGTGGATGTGTGCACGCCCGAGCGCCTGAAGCGCGCGGTGAAGCGTGGCGCGGCGCGTGGTCCAGGGCCCTCCTCAGAGCCCGCAGATGCGCATCCAGCGCGGTCTCTTTGGGGATCCTCTCGACCTGGGCGCGGCGCGGCGCTCGCGAGGGTGTACTCTGAAGGTCTGAAGTTCAACGGAACAGGCCGCCGTGCGCGACTCGCTGCTCGCCAACGCCGACCCCAGCCTCTACGCGCCGATCTCGGCGTGGACCGCGCTGCGCGCGCCGCTGGAGCCTCACGCCCGGCGGGTGATCGGCCTGTGGTCCTTGGCCGTGGCGCTCACGGTGATGTTCGGCGTGGGCCGGGAGCTCGCGGGGCTCTCGTCGGTGCCGATCACCGTCGCCGGGGTCACGAGCCAGGTGGCTCTACACCCCGCGCTCTTGGTGTTCGGGCCGGTGACCTTGTGGATGGGGCTCTCCTGGGGCTTCTCCGGCGCCTTGGTCGCGGGCGTCGCCCTGCGGCTGTTCTCCGGGGATCCTCTCCACGTCGCGGCCCTGCTCGCGGGCGCTGAGGCGATGGGGCTCGTGCCCGTGGCGCTCGGTTACCGCGCCGCGCCGGTCTCGACCTCCCCCAACAAACCCCTGGCCGCGGTCTACTTTCTGCTGATCGCGCTGCTGAGCGCCGTGCTGGGCTCTGGCGGCGAGGCGCTGCGGGGGCTCATCATCAAAGACAGCCTCGTCGAGCGCCTGACCTTGTGGCACGGGAGCTGGATCGGCCCCTTCGCCCAGTGGGCGTTCCTCATCGGGCCGATCCTCGTGCTCGCGGGGCCGAAGGTCTACGCCTGGAAGTCGGAGACCGGCCTCGCCCAGCCCTGGAGCCTGCCCACGCCGCGCCTGCTCGCCGCGCTCTTGGCCTTGGGTGTGGCGCTGCTCTCGACGTTCATCTTGGGCAACCGCGCCACGGCGGAGTACCGGCTCGAGCTCGCCGTCGCCGGGCTGCCCCGGGAGGTGCAGCTCGACGCCATCGCCGCGTTCAACAGCACCGACGTCGTGCCTCTGCTGAGCGTCATCTTGCTGATCTGTGTGGGCCTCGTGTCGTTCCAGCTCACGACGCGGTGGAACGAGATGTCTCGGGCGAGCGCTGACGCCTTACGCGCGTCCGAGGCCCGCACCCGGGCGCTCATCGACGCGATCCCCGACCTCGTGATGCGTTTTCGACCCGACGGCACGGTGCTCGACCTCAAGGACGGCCTGGGCCTGCTGGGCCAGTCAGACCACGTCGGGCAGTCGATCACCGAGTTCTGGCCGTCTCGGGTGACCCACCCGCTCTTGGGCCGGGCTGAAGACGCCTTGGCGTTTGGGCACGCCATCGTCGAGTTCCGCATGGAGACGCTCGGCGCCATGCGCGACTACGAGGCGCGGCTCACGGCGAACGGCAAAGAGGACGTCGTCGCCATCGTGCGGGACGTCACCCAGCAGCGGGAGCTGTTCCGGGTGCGCTCTGAGCTCGTGAACCAGGTGAGCCACGGCCTGCGGATGCCGCTCAACTCGGTGCAGGGGGCGCTCGGCCTCATCCGCAGCGGCGCCGCCGGGGAGGTGCCCGAGCGTGTGGCCCAGCTCATCGCCTTGGCCACCCGCAACACCGAGCGCCTCGTGCGCCTCGCCGATGAGGTGAGCGCCATGGCCCCCAAAGGGCGTCGGGGACAGCTCCTTCGTCTTGGAGCCCGTGGACCTCGCGGGCTTGGTCGAGGCCTCGGTTCACTCCGCGCGCGGCGTCGCCCGGGACGTGAGCCGGGCGTCGGTGGCCTTCACCGCCGACGTCAAAGAGGCCCTGGTGCTCGGCGACCCCGACCGCGTGACCGAGGTGATCGAGCAGCTCCTCTCCAACGCGCTCACCTTCACGCCGCCCTTTGGCCGGGTGGAGGTCACGCTCAAACACTCCCGCGAGGCGTTCCGGGTGCAGGTGCGCGACGAGGGCCCCGGCATCCCCGAGGCGTTTCAGCCCCGGGTCTTCCGTCGCCCCCGGGCCCAAGACGCCCGGCCGACGGGCCTCGCCCGGGCCCGCGACATGGTGCTCGACCTCGGCGGCGCCATCGGCTTTGAGAGCAAGCTGGGCCGCGGCACGACCTTCTGGTTTGAGCTCCCCGAGCGCCTCGCCTCCACTGAAGAGCGAGAGCGCACGCCGCCGCGCCGCAGCACCACGGCCAAGAGCCACCTCGCGCTCAGCCCGATCGAGCTGGTGGACATCGAGGATCTCCCGCCGCCGCCGACAAAAGCCTGAGACAAGGCGTTTGTGGTGCTACGGTGAGCCTCCCCCACTCTCCAAGAAGGAGTCCTGATGCGTCATCAATCCGCGATCCTGTTGCTGAGCCTCATCGCCCTCAACGCCTGCGTCGGCGACAAGCCGGTGGACGACACGGCCACGGAGAACCGGCCGCCCAGCGCGCCGATCCTCTCGCTCAGCGGGGGCGCGACCGGCGAAGACCTGACCGCCGAGATGACCGTCGCCTCCACCGACGCCGACGGTGACCCGATCTCCTACACCTGGGCCTGGACGCTCGACGGCGCCGCCCAGGCCGATCTCACCACAGAGACCGTGCCCGGCGACCGCGTCGCTCGGGGTCAGGTCTGGTCGGTGACGGTGACCCCCAACGACGGCGTTGACGACGGCCCCTCGGCCACCGCCGAGACCACCATCGGCAACGGCCTGCCCGCCGTCACGATCACCCTCACCCCCGCGGAGCTGACCACCGACACCGTGGTCACCGCGCTCATCGGCGGGTCCGACCCCGACGGCGACGTGCTGAGCTTTGAGATTCAGTGGCTCGTGAACGACACCCTCGTCGCCAGCGGCGTGGAGAGCCTCAGCGGCCTGGAGCACTTCGACAAAGGCGACACCGTGCAGGTCGTCGTGACCGCCACAGACTCCGAGGGGGGCAGCACCACCACCGAGTCGGCCTTGTTGGAGGTCGGTAACCTCGCCCCCTCGGCGCCGGTCGTCGCCATCGACCCCGAGACGCCCATCGCCGGGAGCTCCTTCGAGTGCCTCGTCGTCGAGCCCGCCACCGACGGTGACGGCGAGGAGCTCCTGTACTCGATCACCTGGACCCGCGACGGCGTGGCCTTCACCGACAACACCACGACGAGCCAGCCCGGCGACACCGTGCCCTCGGGCGTGGCCGTGGCCGGTGAGGTCTGGACCTGCACCGTGACGGCCTCGGACTCCGATGAGGCCGGTGAGGCCGCCACGGCGACGGCGACGATCACCGCCTGGTCGGGCCCGCGCCTGTTCACCCCCTGCGGCGCCACGGGCTACAACGGCCCCGACCAGACCCTCTGCGACGCGGCCTACCTCGGCTCCACCTTGGAGGGCGAGGTGGCCGTCAGCGCGGGTTACCAAGCCTGGACGGCGCCCACCTCCGGTGACTTCCGGGTGCAGGCCTGCGGCGCCCAAGGCGCCTCGGCGGCCACGGGCTACGTCGGCGGCAAAGGCGCCTGCGTCGAGGGCACCTTCACCCTGACCGCCGGAGAGGTCTACTTCATCGCCGTGGGCCAGGTCGGCACGGGCCAAGACAGCGGGTCCAACGGCGGCGGCGGCGGCGGCAGCTTCTTCGTCGTCGCGGCCGATGACACGCCCCTGCTGATCGCGGGCGGCGGCGGCGGCACCCGCGCCGAAGTTTATAACAACGGCTGCGACGGCCTCGCCACCGAGTTTGGTGTGCAGGGCTCCAGCGGCAGCGAGTCCTGGACCTGCCCGGCGCTCA
>JADKFE010000013.1 GCA_016717595.1 Deltaproteobacteria bacterium
GGCCTCGCGACTACTTCCACGCAGGGTCGGGTCACTTCCACGCTGGGCCTCGTCACTTCCACCGACGCCCCGCAGCTTCCACGCCAGTCGCGTGGAAGTGTTTGGAAGTGATTTCAGCCACTTCTTTCACTTGCCCCGGCTACGGTTTCGACGTGTCCCCGCCACCGCCAGTCTATGAGGTCCTGTCCGTCGCCCAAGCGGCGGGCGCCTCCACCTGCGCGAAAGTGCCGCGCGGGCCTGGCTCGAAAGAACGCGGCACTCGTCGTCGGGTCCGGGCCGTGACCGTGTGTCCTGGCGGGCGGTGCTTGATGAGATGGACCGACTTCGCCCCGCCGCTCCTGGCGGGGCCATCCCGCCGCCGCCCTCATCCAACACGAACCGGCCTCGCGCTGGTCTGAGAGTCCATCTGAACGTCGCCACCTTCGCCGAGGATGCTGTCCTGTTCGCGGGTGCTGGCGCCGGAAGCTGCGAGGGAATCCGCCGGGCCACTGGCCGATCCCCCGGCTCGCCGTCAACCACATTCGATCGCCCTGCGCGCCGCCGCCTGAATCACCCCGACGCAACAACTCTGAGAGGACGTGTTCAAGGCCCAGCCCTGGCGCGTGTGGCCGCGTGACCGGCGGCTGCGTCTCCTCTGGGCCTCGCCGGACTGCACGGACTTCTCACGCCAAGGGCGAGGTAGGCCAGTCTCCGGCGGGCGCCGCTCGCGCTGGCCTGGGCAGTCATCGACTGGATCGCGCAGGTGTCGCCTCAGATTCTCATTAGCAGAGAACGTGGGCGAGTTTCTTGGGTGGGGCCCGCTTCGTAAAGACGGACGCCGCGACCCCGCCCGCGCTGGCGAGACCTTCGCCGAGTGGCTGTCGACGCTTCGACTCCATGGCTACCGCGCGGGGAGTGGCGCCTCTTGCGCGCCTGCGACTACGGTGCCCCCACCATCCGAAAGCGTTTGTACCTGATCGCCCGGCGCGATGGCAAGCCGATCGCCTGGCCCGAGCCCACCCATGGGCCTGGGCGTATCCCCTACAGAACCGCAGCCGAGTGCATTGACTGGTCTATCCCTGGCCGTTCGATCTTTGATCGCCCAAAGCCGCTTGCGCCAAAGACCATGAAACGGATCGCGGAGGGGTCTGCGCCGGTTCGTGCTGGAGTGTCCCAGCCCTTCATCGTTGTGAACACGACCGGCAACCCGCCCACCCTCTATCAGTCAGCCACTAAAAACGATCACCACCGGGGGGCATCACGCCCTCGTCGTCCCCTGGCTCCAGGAGACGGGCAATGGCGAGCGCCACGGACAGGCGCCCAGGGTGCGCGCCCTCGACCTCCCCGCACCGACGGTGACGGCGACGGGCAGTCAAGGCGCCATCGGCTGCGCGTGGCTGGCGAAGCACTACACCGGGGCAACGGGCTCAGACCTGCGCGCTCCGTTGGGGACGGTGACGGCCCAGGATCACCACTCGCTCTGCGCGGCGTTCCTCACGAGCTACTACTCCGGCGGCGGGACCGCCCAGGCCCTCTCCGATCCGATGGCCGCGATCGTCACCCGCGCCCGCCACGGCCTCGTCGTCGTCGAGCTTGGAGGGCAGCCCTATGCCCTTCGCGACATCACGTTGAGGATGCTCACACCGCGCGAGCTGGCGATGGCGCAGGGGTTCGGGCCCGAGTACCAGCTCGTCGGGACGATCGCCCAGCAGATCGCCCAGGTGGGTAACAGCGTGTGTCCGCCGGTCGCTGAGGCGCTCGTCCGGGCGAACGTATGATCGCGGTCGAAGGCTTCGCCGGTACGCTCGCCGTGAGCCTCTACGCGCTCACCCGCCACCTTAAACGGCCTTGTCGTCCGTTTGTCGGCTTCATGGGCTCTAAACGTCGTTGGGCGCCTCAGCTTGCCGCCGCCTTGTTCGGCGACGAAGACCCCGACGAGGTGATCGTCATCGACGCCGGGCCCTGGGGGGGATGTGTGGGCGGTGCTCGCCTCGGGCCAGCGCGGCGATGTGGTGAAGGCGCTGAAGGACTGGCGCGATCGGTCGCTGCCCGCTCTGGGAGGATCTCAGCAACACGGCGCCGTTCGCCGAGGCCAGGTAAGCGGGTGGCGCAATATCCTCGCGCTTCAGGCTCGTGTGTGCGGCTCGCTGCCTGTGTGGTGGCAGCCTGAAGGCCCCGTGCTTCGCCATGAGTCGGAAGGGCTACGAGACGCGGGCGTGGCAGCCAGCGCAGCAGATGCACGCGGCGCGGTGGACGATGGGTGAGCGTCGGGATGCGGTCGCTATGCGGACCAAAGCTCCAGCCGCACCGCACACGGGCGGCATGTTCCACGTTGACACCTTGATCGAGCGTGTCGCGGCCGTTCCCAGGGAAGTGCTCGCCCGTCTGACAGTCGTTCACGGCGACGTGCGCAGCGTCACGCCGATCCCCGGAGCGCGGGTGCTTCTCGATCCGCCTTACGTCGGTGCGCCGCTCTATGCCGCGTCGATGGCGCGTGCAGAGGTTTTGCGGCTGGCGTCGCGCTGGGCAACATCGGCCGAGCGTGTGCTGGTCTGCGAGGGCGAGGCGTTGCCGCTCGACGGCTGGGCCTCGTGGCATCTGGCGCCGCGTGAGGTCGTGACAGCGTATGGTGTGCGTGAGGCTCCGCGGGCGCAGCTCGCCTTGTTCGGGTAAGGTCTTGTCGATGCCGACCGCCAAGCCAGCCCCGTCCACCTTGGAGACCTTCGGATCCGTGCGATTCGGGGACCGCGGGAGAGCGACGGACGCTGGTACTGGCGCGCCCAGGTCTACGACGGGGGCCATGAGGCGACGGCCTGGACGATGTGGGCCTCGCGGGGTGAGGTCGAGCTGCGCGCCGCCAAGGAGCTGATCGCGCCGACGGTGAAGGCCACGCCGCCCCCGCCCACCGTCGGCGATGTGCTGGACTGGTGGCTCGCGATGAAGGAGGCCGATCCTCACCTCCGCGACAAGAGCAAGGCCGCGTATCGTCAGGTGGCGGTCTGGCTGGTTGTCCAGCTCGGGCGCCTGGAGCCTCACGAGATCAGCGCCGAGATGTTGCGGCGCCTGGTGGCCGAGGCCGGTCTGGCGCCGATGACCCTACGCCAGCGCTTCGGGATCCTCTTTCAGGCCCTGCGCTCGGCTGAGGCCGAGAAGATCATCCCGTCGGCGCCGAGCCCACCGCGGCGGCTGGTCGGGGACACCCGCGCCAGGAAGAGGGCGACGCCGACGCGCCAGGAGATCGCCGAGGTGATCGCCCAGCTCCCAGACGACTGGGTAAGGATGGCGGCGCGCGTCCTGGCTGCGACGGGCATGAGGCCGGGCGAGCTGGCCTCGGCGAAGGTGAGCGCCTGGGACGGGGCCCGCCTGCACGTCGATGGCAAGACCGGCCCGCGCTCCGTGCCGGTGCTGGGGCCCGTCGCCTCGGCGCTCACCGCCTGGGTCCAAAATCGAGCCCCCGACGAGTACCTCCTGGGAATCTCGCCAACGACGATCGGCCGGCGGCTGGGTGAGGGGCTGCATGAGGCCGGCGCGGCGGTCGGCCTGCCTCACCTCACACCCTACGGCCTACGCCGCGCCGCGGTGCGCTCGCTCCTGAAGGCGGGCGTCGACGTGCGCACCGCCGCCGATGTGATGGGCCACAGCCCCGCCGTCATGCTGGCGGCCTACGCGGAGAGCGACGACGCCGACCGTGAGGCCGCGGTGCGCCGGGCTGGCTTGGGTGAGGAGCTCGCGGCGCCGAGCCGGATCGTCAAGCTCGCCCCTCGCCAGGGATAGGCCGCCCGCACAGCGACCCGCACAGCGCTCCCACGATCGCGTCGGGGAGGGCATGACACCTAACCAAGCTCGTGTTCAGCGAGCCCTCCGAGCTCGCGCCGGTCCTGCGTGCGCTCTTGCCGCCGTCTGTGGCCGCGCGCCTCGACCTCGCCCAGCTCAGCCCCGCGCCGACGGAGCAGCTCGACGGCGATCTCCGAATGCGCGCCCCGGACCTGCTCTACCGCGCGCCGTGGCGTGGGGGTGGCCGGGCCGAGGTCGTCTTCATCCTCGAGCACCAGTCGAGCCCCGACCCGTCGATGCCCCTGCGCGCCCTGCGCACCACCCTACGAATCTGGGATCAGACGGAGGGTCCACGCCTGCCGATGGTCGTGGCCTTACTCATCGCCCACGGCGCGAAGCCCTGGACCGCGCCCCTCCACGTCTCCGAGCTCTACGACGCGCCTGCCGAGGCCGTCGAGGGACTACGCGGCGCCCTCCCCGAGCTGGGTCTGGTGCTGCAAGACCTCGCCATCACCCCCGATGAGGCCATGCCCGGCGAAGGCGGCGGCAAGCTCGCCCTGATCCTCCTGCGCCACGCCCACAAAGGCAACGTCTGGGATGCGCTTGAGGCGAATGTCCACCTGTTCGCGGAGGCCGTGAAGCGCCTGGGTGACAGCCGCGCCGTGGGTCTGTTAACCTATGCGATGCACGTCAGCGACGTCCCTTGGGAGCGCAGGCTCGCCGCGAAGATCCTGCCCCTCCTACAACCCCCAGAGCGAGAGGTGATCGTGGGCTACGCAGACCGACGTTTTGAAGAAGGTTTCGCGCTCGGTGAGCTCCAGGGTAAAGAAGGTGGCATCGCCATTGGGGAGCTGCGCATCACCATTGGGGAGCTCCGCGGGGAGCTGCGCGCCCGCCGACAGCTCGTGGCGCAGCTTTATCGCCAACGTTTTAAGTCTTTCACCCCGGCGCACGAGGCCGTGATCTTAAACGCCTCCCCGGACGTGCTCGAGATCATGGTCAACAGCCTCTTCATCGTCGAGCACCCAGACGAGCTCCTCAGCGCCACCGCTACCGACGATGCGAGGTGATCGTGGGCTACGCAGACCGACGTTTTGAAGAAGGTTTCGCGCTCGGTGAGCTTCAGGGTAAAGAAGGTGGCATCGCCATTGGGGGGCGCGGGGAGCTGCGCGCCCGCCGACAGCTCGTGGCGCAGCTCTATCGCCAACGTTTTAAGTCTTTCACCCCTGCGCACGAGGCCGTGATCTTAAACGCCTCCCCGGACGTGCTCGAGATCATGGTCAACAGCCTCTTCATCGTCGAGCACCCGGACGAGCTCCTCAGCGCCACCGCCGTCTGAGTCAGGGCCTTGGTCAAACTCCAGGCGCGCAGCCTCGCTCAGGGCGCGCGCCACCTCCTCATCCACGGCGCCAAGCGCAGGTTAGTGTTGCGGCGTGCGCGCACCCCAGACCCCCATCGGCCGCGGCCTGCTCTCCTTCACCCTCAGCCTGATGCTGCTGATCGTGGTGGATTATGTCGCGCCCGACGGCGACAGCGCCACCACCCGCGTCCCCGGCGGCGGCGCGGTGCTCAGCTGGCTGCACCTCAAGCAGCGCTGGAACATGTTCAGCGATCCCGGCCCCCGCGGCGCCTTCGTGGAGAGCCTCGGGCTCACCGCCGATGGCCGGACGCTCCACATCATCCCGTCGATGGAGCCCCCCGAAGGCCCCTTTCTGCGCCTGAGCTATGACCGTATGCTCAAGATTCACAACGCCTTAGGCAACGAGAAGCCGGGGTCGAAGGTCTCCAGACGCTACGCGCGTTGGCTCTGCACCCAGAGCGCTGAGCCCCTCGTCAGCGCCCAGGTCGTGAAGGTGGCGCTCAAGCGCCCGACGATGGCCGAGTGGCGTGGCGACCCCAACGCCGTGACCGAGAAGACCCGGTCACTGCTGGCGGAGGCCTCGTGCGCGCCCTGATCTCCGCCTGGGACCAGTTCTGGTTCGCGCCCCTCGACCCGCGGGTGCCGGCGGCGCTGCGCATCGGCTACGGTCTGCTCGGCCTGTGGAGCTACGCCGCGCTCTGGCCCACTCTGGCCTGGTCCCTCGCCGACGGCGGCCTCGGCTTAGGGGTCGGCAAAAGCGGCCCCGACGTCGTCAACCTCCTCGCCAACCCCCTGTGGTCGATCACGACCCTGGGCGAGGTGCAGGCGGCGTTTTTGGTGTGGATGGCCTGCTTCGTGGCCCTGGTGCTCGGGGTCGGCGGGCGCCTGCCGATGCTCGGCGCTTGGCTGGGGATCGTCACCTTAGGCGAACGAAACCCCCTGCTCATCGACGGCTCCGACGGCGTGCTGCGGGTGTTGGGCCTGTGGATGTTGTTCTTGCCGCTCAACGCGGTCTGGTCGTTGAGCCGCCCCGACCCCAACGCGGCGACGGTGGAGCACACCCGCTGGCCTCTGCGCATGATGCAGCTCCAGGTCTGCATCATCTACGTCAAGACCGGCCTGATCAAGGCGCTCTACCCCTCTTGGCAAGAGGGCACGGCGGTGTTCTACGCCATGGCGAGCCCCAAGTATTGGCGGTTCCCCATGGAGGAGATCTTAGCGAACCCGGCGTTTCAGGGCTTCACCGTGCTCGCCACCTACGCCACGCTGGTGTTTGAGCTAGGCTTCCCCCTGGTGTTTGTGCCGCGGCTGCGGCGGCTGTGGCTGACCTTGGGCCTGGGCCTACACCTCGGCGTGTTCGCCTTCTTGAGCCTCGGCGCCTTCTCGGAGGTCATCCTGTGGAGCTATCTCGCGTTTGTGGTCTTCCCGCCTTCGCGGCGGCCCTCGCCCTGAGCGCCTGCGCCAAGGAGGGCCCGGCCCCTCGGTACTCCCACGTCGCCGCGCTCACCGCCGACGGCGAGGCCCTCTGTGTGGCCGGGGGCGCGGGCGGGGACGGCCGACGCCCCGACGCCTGGTGTTTTGACCTCGCCCGAGGCCGCTGGGAGGAGGTCACGCCGCCCCCGGCGCCGATCTTCCGCGCCTGCCATGTTCAGACCGCCGAGGCCGCGTGGATCGTCGGCGGCGCGGACGCCGAGGGGGAGCCCGTCGACACCGTCTGGCGCTGGGATCTCGCCGATCTCACCTGGGAGGAGCGCTCCCCCGAAGGTTTCCCGCCGCCGCGCCGGGTGAAGGCCGGCTGCACCCTCGACGGTGAGCGTATGCTGCTCGGCGGCGGGCGCATCGGCGACGGCGACGAGCAGCAGCTCTACGGCGACCTCTTCGCGCTCAACCTCACCACGCTCACCTGGGAGGAGCTGCCCCAGCTCCCCGACCCCATCCAGCGGCAGGCCATGGCGCCGATGGGCGACGGCACCTTGGCGATCCTCGGGGGCATCGACGCCGAGGGCGAGCGCCTGGCCACGCTGCTGCTGGGCGACCCCGACCGCGGCCAGTACACTGGCTACTTCTCCAGCGGCGAGGCCCCGGAGCGCCGCGCGAGCCACACCCTCGTCCCCGCGCCCGGCGGCGCCGTCGTGGCCTGGGGTGGGCACCCCACGGACACGGCGCTGTGGCGCTACGACGGCGTCGGCTTCACCCACAGCGACGCCGGGGAGGAGGCCCCCTCCGCCCGAGACGCCCACGCCACGGCCCCCAGCGCCGATGGCGCCGCGCTCTACCTCATGGGCGGCGATCCCTTCGTAGACCTCGACGACCCCTTCCTCAGCGACCTCTGGCGCGCCGACCTCACCACGCTCACCTGGGAGCGCCTTCACCCCTGAGCCGGGTGTACACTCACGGCATGATCTCCGCCCTCCTCCTGCTGAGCCTCACCGACGCCCGCGCCGACGACCCCAAGTGGACGCTCACCGTCGATCCCCTCACCCTCGCCATCGGCTTCGCCCACCTTCAGGTCGAGCGCGCCTTTGGCGACCGGCTCTCGATCTACGCCACCCCCAGCTTACGCCTCTACGACGGCATCCTCGTGGACGTGAACGGCCCCTATCGTGGCCTGGGCGGCGAGGTCGGCGGCCGCTTCTTCCTCCGCGGCGAGGCCCCCGAGGGCCTGTGGTTGATGGCCCGGGGCACCCTGGCCCGCGTGAACACCACCGAGACCTCCGAGCCCGTCGTCACCCTGGGCGCCTACACCAGCGGCCTCGTCGGCGCGACCTGGATCCTCGGCCCCGGCCTCACGCTCTCCGGCGGCGCCGGGGTCTCGTGGTTTCGCTACGGCGTGGCCGACTACGGCGTCTACGGCGTGGCCCCGGCGGCGCACACGGCGGTGGGGTGGGCGTTTTAGGATTGGTTGGGTGACCAATCAAGCTCACTCCCCCCGTCGTCGCCGCGTCCTCCGTCACCCGGAACTCAACCCGGCGGTTCACGGCTTTGCCCTCGGGCCCGTCGTTGGCCACCAGCGGCACGGTCTCGCCGAGGCCCTTCGACGAGAGGCGCTCGGCGGGCACACCGCGGCCGGTGAGGTAGCGGGCGACGGACTCGGCGCGGCGGGCGGAGAGCTCTAGGTTGTACTCGTCTTTGCCGTCGCTGTCGGTGTGGCCGTGGATCTCCAGGCGCACCGTCGGGTACATCAGGAGCACGGCGGCGGCCTCGTCGAGCAGGCCGTAGCTGTCTGTCGTGATCTTGTCGGAGTTGACCTCAAAGTTGATGCCCCGGATGACGCCGGTGAAGCGCTCGATCTCTTTGGGCACGTCGTCTGGGCAGCCGTCGTCGTCGTTGAAGCCGTTCCAGGTCTCGGGCTCCAAGACGCAGGAGTCGTCGCCGTCTACGATGCTGTCCCGGTCGTTGTCGTCTTCAGGGCAGCCGTCCAGGTCCTCGAAGTCGTCGCGGTCTTCTGCGAAGTTGGGGCAGAGGTCGTCGAGGTCCACCACGCCGTCGGCGTCGTTGTCGTCCTCAGGGCAGCCGTCGCGGTCCTCAAAGCCGTCGCGGTCTTCAGCGTCTTTGGGGCAGTAGTCGTCCTCGTCGGTGATCCCGTCGTTGTCGTTGTCGTCTTCAGGGCAGCCGTCTTTGTCCTTGAAGCCGTCCATGTCTTCAGGGTCCATGGGGCAGCGGTCTTTGCGGTCTACGACGCCGTCCTCGTCGTTGTCCTCGTCTGGGCAGGCGTCGTCGTCCTCAAACTCATCGTAGTCTTCAGGCTCCTCCGGGCAGGGGTCGAGGCGGTCGGCCACACCGTCGCGGTCGGTGTCGAGGTTCCTCTCGGCCTGGCGGAAGAGGAAGCCCGCCGTCAGCTCGACGTTGGAGAAGCTGTCCTGGACGTCGCCGTGGGGCTCGGTGCCGCCGGTCCACAGCCAGCGGGCGTCGGCGCGAAGGGCCATCGCGCCGCCCAAGGGGATGAGCAGGCCCGGGCCGACGTTGAGCGCGAGGTCGACGTCGGGGTTCTTGTAGTTGCCGAGGTCTTCACCATCGAGGGGCTCCGCCGACCAGGAGTTCGGGTCGCGGCCCACTCGTTTCCAGATGACCCCGGGACCGGCGGCGAGGTACGGCTCGACCGCGTAGCCCCGGCTCAAGAACACCACGGCGTTCACCCGGGGCGTCAGCGCGTCATAGCGATACGCGAAGCGGCTGCGCGTACGTCCTTGGTGAATGCCCAGCTCGGCCTCGATGATCACCCGGGGGCCGATGCTGTAGCCCAAGCGCGGTACGGCGCTCCAGGTGGAGTTGAGGTTCTCGTCGCCGTCGAAGGCGATCCAGCCGACCCCCGCCGAGGCCGTCAGCCCGAAGTAGTCTTCTTGGGCGGAGGCGACGTTCAGCGCGAGACCAGAGAGCAGAAGGCACAAGTTGAGCATGAGGCGGCGTCCGGGTGCGGCCCAGAGAGGGGCAGACCACGGACTTTAGCGCGACACCAGCCGCGTCCGCAAGCGCTCACAACGAAGGGGCCTCGCCTACTCCGCGTCGGCGGGCTTGGTCTTCTTCTTCTTCTCGTTGCGCAGCTCTTTGGCGCTCAGCTCAATCTGCGTGCCGACGCCTTGGGTGACGTCAAACTCGCGCCCGGCGATGTTGTAGTCGCCCACGGGCAACATGCCGATGAACACGCCGTCCTCACGCAGGCTCTTCTGGGCGAGCTCGACGGCGAGGCGCTGGTCGGGGGCGAAGGGCATCTGGGCCGGGGTCATCTCGACGGGGCGAGGCGGCGTGACCACGAGCTGCACGCGGCCGTAGGTCTGGTTGATCTCCATGATCCAGGAGTCGAGCTCTTCAGTGCGCTGGAGGCTCTGGGCGCGCAGCAGCCGCGAGAGGCAGGCGCCCATGTCGCCCACGGAGCGCGCGGACTGGGCCGCGGCCATGTGCGCCTCAAACGGCACCTCGACGCCGTTGAGCGCGAGGAGCTCCTCATAAGACTTCTCGACACCTTTCCAGAGCTGACGCTCGGAGAAGTTGTTGATCTCGTCCATCAGCCGGTCATACTCGGCGTCGGTGCGCTCGTCGGCTTGTACGACGGGCGATGAGAGACCACAGAGCAGGGCGAAGACGAGGAGAGAGCGCTTCATGGGGCTTTCCGCAGGATGCGAGGGTGGCGCTATTCTACAACGCCCGAGCGGCTTTGGCCCGTCCGGGTTTTTGGATCTGGGCCGAGGATTGATCAGTCACATCGCTCGTAGCGCTCTTTGCAGCCGACCACCCGAATCTCGACGGTGACCACACCCTCGTCGATCATGTCGATGCGCTTCGCGGCGCGCTCGGAGAGGTCGATGACGCGGCCTTTGGCGTAGGGGCCGCGGTCGTTGATCACCACCCGCACAGACTCGCCGGTGTCGGTGCGGGTGACCTTCACCACGGTGCCAAAGGGCAAGGTCTTGTGCGCCGCCGTACGTTTGGACGGGCGAAAGGGCTCGCCCGAGGCCGTGGGGTTGCCCCGCAGCTCGTCGCCGTACCACGAGGCCTTGCCGGTCTGGGTGGGCGCCCGGGCCGCGCAGGCCAAGAGCGTGAGGAGCAGGACCGTCACGCCTGGCGCACCTGCACGTTGCAGATCGCGCAGCGAGAGGCGTCGACGCGGCTCACCGAGGCGCGGGCGGCGTAGCAGCCGGTGTGGAAGCTCTTGCCGCAGGCGTACTGGCAGTCTGTGCGCACGTCTGAAGACACGCCGAGGCCGCAGATGCCACAAGGCACCATCTGCACGGCCTCCACCACCTGCTCTTGCACCTGGTTACGCCGCGGTGGGAGCGGCTCGACCGCGCCCCACCACGCCAGCCAGCCCATGAGCACCCCCGCCAACGCGGAGATCAGGCCGGGCATGGCCTCGGAGAAGAGCTGGGCCGGGTCGGCGCCCAAGAACAGCACCGGGGCGAAGGCCAAGATGACCAGCAGCACCGTGAGCACGAGGCCCACGGCGGCGATGCGCGCCTGGCCGCCGTCACCGGAGAACAGGTACCGCGCCAACGAGCAGGTCAGGAGCCCCAGGCCGAGGCCGGGGATGATGATCACCGGGAGCGTGCGCTGCCAGGAGAGCGCGAGGCCCCAGCCCACGGCGAACAGCGTCACCATCGTCAATGACGAGATCAGGGCCAAGGTGCCGCTGGCGGCGTAGCCTCGGGTCTCGGGGTAATCCGGCGTCTGCTCCATCACCGGGGAGCCCGCCGGGGGCTCGGGCAAGAGGTGAATCAGCTCACCGGGCACCACGCCCATGTCCGAGAGGCGCTCCTCTTCAGTCATCAGGCGGCCGCGGGCGCGCAGCCAGTACAGACGGCGTTTGCCGTCAGGCCAGAAGGCGTCGAGGCCGGCGTCGCGGGCGACACGCTGGGTGAGGTCGCGGGCGGGCAGGTACGTCGGCAAGACGAGGTCCAAGGTGAACGACCTCATGTCGATCACCTGCACCCGCACTTGAACGGTCTGGACGTCGCTGCTTCGATCCACGGCCTCGCTCCAGGGCTCTCAGCGTCAGCGCTGGGCCTCGACGGTGCGCTCGAGCTCTTCGCTGATCTTCGTCAGGGGCTGCAAGAGGCGCTCGAACTTGTCGAACCACTTCAGCCACACCTCGTCGGACTGCTCGGCCCCGGGCAGCTCGGCGTGAACGCGGCGGACGTACTGGGCGAAGCTGGAGATGCGCTCCGTGGTGCGCGGCAGCCCGTTGTAGTAGTCATGCGCGTAGCTGATGAGGGTGCCCGCGGTGCGGTAGAGCACACGGTCTGTGGTGCCCTCCTCGATGAGCAAAAACTCCGACGAGATGAGCGCTGAGGAGAAGCTCAGCACGCCCATGTCGAGCTCTTGCACGAGCGCGGTGCGGAAGAGGTTCTGCATCACCTTGCGGGAGAGGCGGATGAACTCGACCACACGCGGCTTGAGGTAAGACTCCGCCGCCCGGGACTGGCGACCGGCGCGGGGCACGGGCAGGAGCACCTGCACCATACGGCCCAAGCGCACGTTGATGCGGCACAAGGCCACGGCGTCGGCGTGGTCCTCTTCGACGGGGTGCAGGCGCGGCGCGCAGAACTCGCGCACCCGGGCCTCACGCTCCTCGTTGGTGTCAAACACCGTGCGCAGCTCCGCGTCGTCGAGGGTCTCGACGTGGAACAGCCAGAACATGTACTCGCCGTCCTGCTTCGGGACCTCCAAGGGCACCGCCGCCGCCTCAGCGAGGAGCACGCCCTGGCCGATGCGGGTGATGCCGAAGCCGGCCTGGATGATGGCGACGTAACGTTCACCCCGCTGCTCCAGCTCGACCTGAAGGCCCTGCACGATGCCGTGGCCGTGGAGGTAGAGGTGGTGCCGGTGCATGTTGCGCCGATGGTAGAGCTGCTCATCGAGCAGGTCCTTCGACGTCAGGCACAGGCCCTCAAAGGGGTTGAGACGGCGGAGCTGGTTGTCGTTGGGGTTGCTGGCCATCGCGGGTGCTCAGGGGTTTGGAGTCATAAAGGAGGCCGCTCAGCTCTTCGGGGCCTTCGGGGCCTTGGCGGGCTTGGCGGGCTTCGTAGGCTTCGCGGCGGGGGTCGCGGCGGCGGCGGCGCCTGGGGCCGGAGTCGGCTTCCCGTCGTCGTCAAAACGAACGGTGAAGGTGACATGCGCGGGCTTCTCGGCGGTGACGATCTGGGTGAGGCGGCGGAGCACCTGGGGCGCGCGCTCGGAGAAGCGCCGGGCGAAACGATCCCGGGGCTCTAGCACCAAGGCGAAGAAGTTGGTGCCCTCACGCTTCACGTCGTAGAGGTAATGCGCCGGGGGCTCACCGCGGATGTAGCGCTCGGCGGGGGTGCGGCCCCCGGCCAAGGTGGCGCCGCCGAGCACAAAGCCCTGGGGCTTCTCTCGGGGGCTCACGCTGACCGGCGCGGCGGTGAGCACCCGGATGATCTCCTCCATGCCCGCCTTGGTGCCGCGGGTGCGGTACAGGCGGATCGCCCGGCGCACGAGCTCACGCTGCTGGTGCAGGGGCAGAGACTCATCCAGGGTGAAGCCGACCCACGAGGCGATCCAGGACAAAAACTTGGGATCGCAGGTGAGGGGGTCGATGAGCGAGGGGATCTGCTCGATCCGATCGACCACTGAGGTCATCAGGTGCTGGTAGATGAACAAGAAGCGGCGCAGGGCGTCGGTGTCGGTGCCGCGCACCTCCCGGGCCGTGCTCTCGTTGCGCACGCCGTACCCGCGGCGCAGCTCAGCGCTGTCGGCGTGAATCACCTCACGCTGCTCCATGGGCATCGCGCCTTGGTAACAGCCGGGCAAAAACCGCAGATACCCGCGCACAGGGACGTGCAGCACGACGTCGTCGCGGGGGTCGAGGGAGACCGGCGGGCGGCCGTCGGTGGTGATCAGCTCGGCGCGCACCTCGACCATGTCGTCGGGCACAAAGAAGCTCGCCGGGCTGCCGTCGGGCAAGGTGCGGATGGCGCGCACGAGGATCGGGTCGCCCCCGGCGGAGGGGTTCACCTGCACGGCGCGGATGTGCCCGACCTTCTCCCCTCGCCTGGCCTCAACAAGATGCAGGCTCACGCGGTTGGAGATGTTGCGGGAGAGGTACGTCCGCGCGGCGCGCACGGGGTACTGCACCTCCACCACGGTGCGAAGGTGGGCGAAGTCGTCGGGCACCGCCATGTAGGCCGCGCCCGCGGGGATCGGGAGCTGAGGCGTGCTCACTCGTCAGCCTCCTCGGTGCGGATACGCACGCGGCGGATCTCAAAGAGGTCATGCCGGTCGAGCACCAGCTCCTTGAGGCCCTCGCCCTCCTCCCAGCCCGGGGGGCCCTTCGCCCGCTCGCCGCGCATGTCGAAGATCTGCACGTCCACGACGTGGCGGACCTCAGGGATGTCGGAGACGAGGCGCCCGAAGTCTTGCGCGTAGAGCGTGCCCTGGAAAGGCCAGCCCGCGCCGTCGAGGCCGCCGATGTAGGGGTCTAAGAAACGCATCACCCAGCGCTGGGCGGCCTCCCGCACGACGAGCTGGTTGGCGTTGGGCCGCAGCCGCGCGGTGACCGCGATGTCGATGGGCAAGAAGGTGGCGAGGCGCACCTTGGGCTCGACGTTGATCAGGCAACGACGGCCCAGGTACGACTGCACATGATCCCGCAGACCGGCGGAGAGGAAGGGGTCGGGCACCCGCTCACCTTCGCGGCGCTGGGGCAAGATCACCACCTCGACGGTGCCGTCTTTGCCCATGTTGCCGGGGCAGGCCGCCCGGGCGACCTCACCGGAGGCCTCCTTGGCGATGATCTCGAAGTCTTGGCGGGTGACCGCGCGGTCGCGGGAGGTGAGCAAGCTCGGCGCGCGGCGGATGATCTCTTCGATCGTCTCCGCGTCTCGGCCGCCCACGGCGGGGAGGAGGTTCGTGACCCGCACGAGGTCCGAGGCCGCCTCGCTCACGGTGATCTCACCGACGCCGACGTTGCCGCGCAGGCCGGGGACGGTGTGGTACCGCTCGACGAGCACGTTGTTGGTGCCCACGGGCAACATCTTGCCGCGGATGCCGTTGCCGAAGGTCAAGGTGCCATCGACAGGGTCCACGACGAAGCTGGTGTCGTCTTTGCCTGAGGTGAGGAAGTTGCCCTCCCGCAGAAGCGTCCAGCGCTCTTTGACCCCGGCGGCGTTCTCGACGACGAGGGTGATGTCGTTGAACAGCTCTGGGCGGGGGAAGACGGCCTTGTCGTTCTCGCGGGGGTGCAAGAAGATCGGCGGGCGCAGAAGCTCAACGGCCTGGTTGGGCACGCCGAGGCCCGAGAAGCGCTCGTTGGTGACCGCGTGCAGGTTCACGGCCTCCACCGTGTTGAGCATGAGGTGCGTGACCGGCGGGAGCGTCGGCAGGGTGTCGGTCTTTGAGCCCGAGGGCATGCCGAAGCGACCGCGCAGCCAGAAGCCGTCCGGCGGGATCTCCGGCACCTCGGGGAAGGCGAACTCCAGCTCACCGGTGCGGGTGAGGTCGTACACCTTCACACCAGCCGTGGCTGGGTCTCCGCTGGAGAGCAGACGGCGCCAGCCCGTGCGCTGGCCGGGCTTGGCCTCCAGAAGCTCCCAATCCACCCGCACACCCTCGGGCAAGAACGCCTCGCCGCGGCAGCGGAAGTGGATGGCGTGGCGCCGACCCCGGGGCAGGGGCCGATCGAGCTGGATGTACAGCGCGAGGTTGTCGTCGTCGAGGTCGATGAACGGGAAGTAGGGGTAGCTCTCGTACAGACGACCGGCGGCGCGGGTCAAGCAGCGCGTGAGGCGGCGGTTGTGCTCGCGGTGATCGAGCTGGGCCATGCGCGGGCTGGGCATCGGCTGGTCATAGGTGCCGTCGCCCAGCGTCTTGTCCACGCCCAGGCGGATGCCGTAGATGCGCGGGATGATCGGGTGCGGCTGCTTTTTGTCGTCTTGGCCCATCAAGTTGGCCTTGATGAGCTCAAACCGCAGCCAGGTCGTCTCGATCTTGGAGAGCTCGTGGCGGGCGAGGCCCTTGAGCTGCTCTTTGGGGTCGAGCACGATGCGCACCCGGCGCCGACCGGCCTTCTTGGCGCCTTCAGGGTCGATGGTGCCGAAGGTGAAGCCGGTGTAGATCTTGTCGGGGCTGTGCACCACACGCCAAGAGTCTTCAGCGCGGTAGGTGAGCTGCAGGAGGTAGTCGTTCACCGGCTCGGGCACGGGCGTGCCGTTCATCTCGAAGCCGATCTCGATCTCCAGGAGGATCGGCGCCTGGCGGCGGTTCTCGAAGAGGTCCGAGCCCACCCACCACTTGCGGCCCAAGGTGGGCGGCAAGATCGACGCCATCTGGAACGGCGACCACGGCGACTCGTCGTTGAGCATCCGCTCGACGCGGCGGGGGTCGTCGCCCATGAACATGTCGAGCTCGACGGGCTTCTGCCACGAGAGGTCAAGCTCAAGCTCGGGCACGAAGCCGCGGACGTGCACCGTCTCCACACGCTCGGCGCGCAGGTTGAAGCCGTCGGTGGCCATGTCGGTGAGCGGCCCGGTGAGCAGCACCTCGGTGCCGATCATACGCACACGCTCCCGGGGCACCTCCTCCCAGGTCTCGCCGCGGCGGTAATACCAGCGGTAACGAGGGAGGTACTGGGTGCGGCCCGCGGGCAGGCTGCGGTCGACCATCGCGAAGCGCAGCGTCCAGCCGCCGCGAATGGGCGGCAGGTCTTGGAGCAGAAACTCCAGGTTTCGCCCGGCGTTTCGTACGTCCCAGTTGTTGACCGCGCGCTTTTCGCCGCCACGGTCGTCTTGCCAGGAGATCTCGAGATCTTCCTTCATGCGGCTGGCGAGCCAACGCTCGTAGTCGAGCTGGCCGCGCACCCACCACTGCTGGCTGCGCACGCTCTCGGGCAGCAAGAAGCTCAGCTCGCCCACACCGAAGCGGTCCAGCGGCACGATGCCGGGCAGGGCCGAGACGATGTTCTGCTCGGGCATGCCGAGCACCTCCTCGGCCTCCACGTCCGTCTGGACGGGCTTCCAGCCCTCAGCCGTGGGGTACTCCCAGCGGAAGAACGAGACGATGGAGAGGTTGTCCGTAGACGGGCCGCCGCGACGCATCCGGAAGCGGCCGAGCTTACGCCCGCTCTCGGGGTCGATGTTCATCAGGCGGAAGTCGTCGTGGCCGACGTAGAGGAACTGGTGCGGGGTGTAGGCGTCAGAGCCCGCGACCTCGGGGTCGAGCTCAAAGAGCGACACGCCGCGGCCGCCGGAGAAGCTGAGCGCGTTCTTGTTGTTCGCCAACAGCGTGTAGGGGATCTCCCGCACCGCGGGGCGCTGGCCGCCGCGCACGGCGATCACCCGGCTCACCGTCGAGGAGTGAACCGTGATGCCCTGGCTGAGCAGGTAGTCCAGCGCCGGGCGGTCTTCGCGTTGGCGGGTCGAGACCTTCGTGAACGCCGGGATCTCGACCAGGGCGCCTTCAGCGCGCAGGTCGAAGGTGACCGGGGCCACCGAGGGCCGCGCCGGGCGGCGCTCCTCGCCGATGAAGTTCAAGAAGTGGATGTAGGTCTTGTCCGGCACACGATTGAGCCGGTAGATCGTCATCTCCGTCATCCAGGCGAAGAGCTGGACGAGGGTCATGCCCGGATCGGCGTCGCCGAGGTTGGTCCACTCCGGGCAATACTGGGGGATCAAGGCCCGCGCCTCGCTGACGATGTTCTCGTAGCGCCGATCGTCGAGGTTGGGTGGCTTGATGGGCATGAGGGGCTACCTGCTTCCGTTGGAGATGTTCGTAGAGACGGACTGGCGGCTGTTCGTCGCGTTGACGACGTAGTCCACCTGCACCCGGAGCGATCCGTTGCTCTCCGGGAAAGACTTCACGTCGATCACCTCAATCCGCGGCTCCCAGCGCAAGAGCGCCTCGGAGACGTGGTGGGCGACCATGGTGGCGGTTCCCGCGGTGTTCGGCGCGAAGAGCAGCTCGTGAATGCGGCAGCCGAAAGACGGCATCATCTGCCGCTCGCCGGGACGGGTGCTCAAGATGATCGAGATGCACTCGCGGATGTTCTGCTCATCACTGCTGAGCGCTACCTGCCCGTTCGCCGAGTCAAACCCGAAAGGAAATGACCAGCCCTGCCCGAGCGTTCCTTTCCGAGGATTCATTGGACCTGCCGCTCCTGCTGCGTCGCGCGACGACAACCTTCGTACGGGAGCACTTTAGCCAAAATGAAGCGAGCGGGGAGGCCCTGTTGTGCCTACCCGCTCGAATGATGCCCTCCGGCCCGCTCTGAGCGCCCCTCGCCGATCCGCAGGGACACTTTTGAGGAGGAGACCGCGGCGCGTCGTCGATCAACAACGGCGCGCCGGCGCCTGCTCAGCCGCCTTTGTTCGTGGCGCAGAAGGAGAACTCCGTCGTGTAGCCGCTGCGGGCGCTGACGATGTGGCGGCTGGCGAGGATGTAGACCTCACCGTTCACCCCAGGCTGCAGGCCCTCGATGGTGACGACCTTCCCGGCGCGCACATCCTCGTTGCCTTGGATCGTCGCCGAGCCACGGCAGAAGCCGCGGGCGATGCGGTTGATCTCGGCGATGGCCATCGCTTTGGCCTGGGCCTGGGAGGCCACGGGCACATCGGTGATGTAGGCCGTGGAGTCACCAAACTGGCCCGCGAGGGTGGCGCCGAGCTCGCCGCCGCCGATCTGGGTGATGTCACCCGTGCCGGCCTCGCCGATGATCGTCTCCTTCTTCATGACGTCCCAGCCGCGCACGATCACCTTCTGCACCATGTCTTGGGTGTTGAAGGAGACCTTGAGCGAGCGCAGGTTGTCGCCCATCTTCAAGGTGAAGACCGAGCCGGAGAAGGTGGCCTTCTTGAACGCCAGCTTCCCGTCTTCCATACGCAACAGGTAGTTGTTGCGCGCGGCGAGCCGCTTGAGGAAGGCGATGTTCGACTCGTTGCGCTGAAGGATGTAGGGGTGCGTCTCTTCCGTCGCCTCGATGGAGCCGATGGGCAGGCCCTTCTCGCCAGCGACCTTGGAGACGACGTCCGAGTCCTTCATGTCCTCGAAGAAGCGGGTCTCACGACCACGCCCGAGGATGTGCATCTTGTCCATCGCGCGGATGTTGATGCTGGAGATGCCCTCGACCTGGTAGCCGGGCTCCGTGGAGATGGTCTGCCCGACGAAGATCGGCTTGGTCTTTTTGCCGACCTTCACCGTGACGTCTTGACCCTCCTTAAAGCCGCTCCACTTGGGCTGACCCGAGGTGCCGCCCATTCGTAGAGAGAACATGTCGAGCATATCGACATGGTCCTCGACGGACAGCATCTCGACACCGTCGCCTTCGACCTGGGTGATCTGTGTACCACCCAGGTCGATCTCAAACCCGGCCGCGCCGGACCTGGTCGAACCGCTCATGTTGCACCGTCCTTCGACGTCAGAGGTCTAGAAGCCGAAGCTGAAGGAGGCGCCGGCGCTGAAGCCGCCGATGCTCCCGCTGATGTTGAGGGTCATGCCCGCGGGCACGTCCATCGGATCGGAGATCGACGGGTTCGCCGCGAGGAGCGCCGCCGTCGAGATGCCGTTCGCCGCGGCGATGGCGCTCGCCGTGCCGCCGGACGACGTCACCAGCTTGACCTTCGTGCCCGCGATGTGCGAGCCGCCGGAGCCGGCCTCGAAGTCCTTGACCTCGTATTCCTTGAGCTTCACCGTGCAGCGCGCGCGCACGGGGTTTCCGCCCTCGGAGAACATGAGGTAGGTCGTGTTCACCGACTCAACGACGCAGGTGACGTTGAAGCCACCCCAAGTGAACTTCACCTTGGGCGGGCGCTTCTTCTTGGTGTCGTTTTGGTCGGGGATCAGCGGGTTGGTCAAGAACAGGAGCTTGTTGACCCACTTGCCACGCACGTCCGAGTTGCCCTCGTTCGTGGTGTCGAAGTAGAGGTCCATCGTGACGACCAAGGGGCCGCCCTTCTGGAACTCTAAGGGTGCCTTGCCCTGGCCTTGATCGTCGTGCTCCTTCCAGGAGACCGACTTGTCCGCCTTGAACTCTTTGGGGTTGTACTGCACCGTGAAGGTGCCGCCGCCCTCGAGATCCTGAAAAATAGCCTTACCACCAGACATCTGAGCCTCCTTCGGAATCTTCCGGACGCCGCTCACGGCGCAGTTCGAGCTCGCGGTTGACCGTCTCGAGGACCTCGCGGGCGAGCGCCTCGATGTCCACATTCTGCTTGGCCGCCGCCTCTGCGGCGCCCTTGTCCCCAGCGCCATCTGTAGCACGCGCGCTGGGCGCGTCCGCCGCGGCCAGGCGGACCTGACGCTGGGCGTCAGAGAGACCACGCTGGTTCTCGGCGAGATGGATGAGGGACTGCAGCTTCTTGACAAGCTTCATCATCTTGTCGTCGCCAACGCCCTGCATCGCGTTGGCGGTTGAGGCCGCCCGGTTGAGGCCGGTGAAGCCACGGACGACCTTGGCGCTCGCGCGAGCGCGACCGCGACCCCGGAGCAGAGGCGCTCCGGCGGTGGCGCCGCCCTCGGCGCTGGCCTGGGCGGCGGCACGAATCGCGCCTTGCTCCACCCGGTCGGCTTGGCCGCGGATCTGCTGGATGACCTCGACGATGGGGGCGGGCAGGCCCATGCTCGGGCGAACCCGACCGCCGTCTTGCAAGATGACCTTGATGATCTGCTCGGGATCCCGGGCGCCGACCAAGCCGTCGATGAGCTCACCCACCGAACGAACCCGGCTGGGCGTGACGCTGCGATCCGCCCAAGCGGGGAGCTCAGGCATCGCCGCGCCCGACCAGAGGCCGCCCAGCGTGCGGTAAAGATCGGGCCGGGCGTTGCGGGCGGCGCGGGCGACGCCGGGCTGGCCGCTGGAGACCGCGCCACCTGAAGCCGCGCTCTCCGCCGGGGCCTCGTCGTTGGCCCGGGGAAGGGTCATCGACGAGAGCGCAGAGGGCAGGTTTCGTGGGGCAGAGGTGGCGGCGGTCGCGGCGTTGGAGACGCGCTCACCCGGCACCCGACCGGCCTCGGAGAACGCGCCGCGAAGCGCGGTGGCCGCCACCGTGTCCCGGGTGGTGTGGCGCGGGGCCTCCATGATCGGGGCGTCGTCAGAGGCGTAGGCCCCGCGGAAGCTCGTGGAGCTGCCGACCTCGGCGCGAGCGCCCGCCCAGTCCGTTGGCCGCGAGGCCAACATCGGCGAGGCCCCCATCGAGGAGGACTCTGCGGCCTGCTCAACGGCGGCCTCGGGGAACGAGAACGCCGACGGGCTGAGCGTCGAGACGAGGCGGGGCGGAGCCGCGACGCTCTGCGTGTCCGCTGAGCGGGCAGGCGAAGCGGAGGCGAAGCCGCGGGCCGCGGGACCACGAGCGGCGCTGAACCGACCGTCTGCGCCGCGCGCGGCGGCGACTCCACGCCAAGCGGTCATCGGGGCGCGAGCGCGAGGCGCACGAACCGCGACCGTGGCGCGACCCGCAGACGAGGCCGTCGGCGTCGCCGTGGCGCTCGGCGAAGGCGCGGAGAGGGTGAGCTCAGGAGCACGAACCCGCGCATACGCCGCGGGGCCGCTCGGCGCGCGCTCGGCGCCGAGGTTGCTCAAGCTGCCCATCAGCGCACGAAGCGCGGAGTAACCCTTCACCGGGCTCTCATCGGCGCGCGCGGCAGCAGAGAGCGTCGCCGAGCGCATCACCGACCGAAGCTCACGGGGCAGCGCCGCCGTGGACGTGGCCGCTCCGCCCGAGGCCCGACGATCGAGGGAGACCTGGGCGCGGGGCATCGCGCGGCGCGCCTCCTCAACAAGCTCCGCCGCCTCCTCTTCAGAGCGGGCGACGAGCACGACGGGCGAGGGCGGAGAGAAGCGGGGGAGCAGGGACGGACGACGAGCGGCGTCGGGAGAGCCGACGCTCTCGAGCCGAGCGCTCGCCCAGCCAGCGCCGCTGAGGCGCTCACCGATTCGCTCGACGATGGGGTCAGACACGGCGACAGCCGGGGCCGACGCGGCCGCGACCGAGCGGCGAGGCTCGGCGCGACCTTGGGCGGCGGCCACAGGCGACGGGCGCTCGGCGCGCTCCACACGGTCCGCGCGCAGGCGGGTCTCGCGATCTTCACCGCCAAAGCCGAGGTCAAACAGATCGTCCGCGGCGGCGCGCTCACGCTCCATCCGGGGCGGCGGGGCTTGAGGCAGCACGAGCTCCGCGGCGGCGACGGCACGAACGGCCTTGGCCGCCGGAGCCGCGGCGCGCCGAGGGTTCGTCTGTTTGGGCAGCTCAGAGGCGGGCATAAACCGACCGTCCGGGGCGCGAACGGCCTCGGCGCGGGCGACGCGGGGCTGGGCGCTCTGCTTGGGCGCGCGGCCCCAGCCCTTCACGATGCGCTGCTCGCTGGCGGCCTCTTGCTCGGCGACGGGCTTATCCGCGCGGATGAGCACAGCCTCGGAGGCCGAGGGCGGCGTGACGCGGCGAAGCGTAGAGCGCTCACCACGCGGCGCGGCGACGGCGCGCTCAGAGGCCCAGCTCGCACCGGACGGGCGAACCCCGACGGCGCTCACCTCGGCCCGAGCGTCCGCACGAACCGAAGAGACGGGCTCAAAACGGCCAGAAGACGCGATCACCGAGGCGCCGCGCGGCGCGGAGGCGCCAACACCCGACACAGTCGAGACCGCGGCAGCCGAAGGCGCCGAGAACGAAGCGGCAGAGCGCGCAGACGGCGCGGCGCTGACCAGACCACGACGAGCGGCGCGGAAGGTGGCGGCGGCTTTGGGCCGAGCGGCCTGGGCGGCGACCTCCTCCACGACCTCATCCCGAGGCGCGGCGCGACGAGCGGCGGCGCGAGAGACCGCGCGAGGCGCGTCGGCCTGAGGCTGACGGCCCCAGCCGGAGATCACGTTGGACGCGGCCTCCTCGGCGGGCGCGGCCACAGGCGCCGGGGTGAGCAGCGAGCCCTCGGCTGCCCGAGCGAGCAAACGAGGACGCGCGGCGCTGGGCTCGGAGACGCGAGCGGCGGCCCGAGGCGCGAGACCGGCGACGGCGCTCTCCACAGACTCGGCCCCGAGCTGGCCCGCGGGGATCGCCCGGGGAAGCTCGGACCGAATGAGGCCACGCACCGGGCTCTCGCTGAGACGGGCAGGGGCAGACTCCGCCTTGGCGCGCACACCACGCACAGGCGACGCCGACAGACGGGCCTCTGGGGCGGGCGCCTCCGCGCGAGCGCTCATCCAAGCCGAGGCGGACGCGGCGCGACGACGCTCGGCGGCGGGAGAGACGACGCCGGGCTGGGCGACCTCTTCAGCGGCGGGCGCGACGGGCAGCTCCGGGTTGAGCGCGGTCATCGACGGGTTGGCGCCGAGCACCGGGCGCAGGCCGCGGGCGCGCTCGGGGCGAACCCGGGCGGCGGCGATCTCGGACACACCCAAGGCGGCGTCGGGGACCTCCTCCGCGATCACGGCGCGCAGGGGGCGGGCGCGGCGCCGAAGCGCCTGCTGGGCCTCGACGACCTGAGCGTCAGCGTCTTGGGACGGAGCGCTGGTGAACGACACCGCGGGAGCGCGGAGACCGAGCCCCGCCGCGGCGCGAACCGCCGGGTTCGAGGCCGCGGCGCTCGTGGCCAGGCGAGCGCTCGCACGATCCACCGGGCGGGCGGCGGCCCGAGCGATCCGGCGAGCGACCGCGCGGGTGGGCGCCGGCAGGTCCAGAGACTCAAGCGTCTCCAGCGCGTCGAACGCCTGGGGCTCGTCGAGGAGCTCCAGGCTCTGCTGCAGCTTCCGAATCAGGGCCGCGGACGGCGCGGAGGCGCCAAGCTTGGCGGCGGGGGCGACAGCGGTCTGGCCCGAGCGAGCAGGCCGCGCCGAGCGACCGAGGTTGGCGGCGCGGGCGACGGCCTCACCACGCTCCACAACCTCAGCGGCGGCGGAGCCCGCCCGAGGCGGCGCGACGAGGGCCTTCATCGAGGCCGCGGAGAACACGCTGGGGAGCGGAGCCCGCTCGCTGCGCTTGACCGCAGCGGGACGCGTGACCGACTTGGCGGCGACGGGGGCGGCGGCGCGGGTGAAGAAGCCCGAGCGACGGGGCTCATCGGCGGCGCGGCGACGGCGCACCATCTTTCCGCCGACCTCCTCCAGGTTCGACTCCTCGACCACGGGCGGGGCCCAAGGCTCGGCGAGCACAAGATCGGAGAGGTTGAAGCTGCGGGCTTTGCGGCCCAAGCCGACGGCGGAGGGGCCAGCGAGCGCCGTGGGATCGTGACGGCGCGAGGCCGTGCGGCTGCCCGACATCCGCTCAGAGAGGCGCTCACGCACCACCTGACGGCCCATGATCGAGCTGTCGACCCCATCGAGCCCCGCGAGCCAGTCGTAGTACGGCTGGGCGGAGAGATAGGTGAAGTCAGACGACATCCCAGACTGCAGACCCGAGCGGGCGGCGGCGCCCAGCCAAGGGTCGGAGAGGCCCAGGCGCGTGAAAAACTTGGGCGTGAGGCCCAGGCGCGGACGGCGGCTGATGCGGCCCTCCAGGCGCTGCACGAGCCTGTTGCCGGGGGTGCTCTTTAGCTTGTCCATTGCAGATCTCCCCGCGGGGGTGCGACGCGCGACGCTACCGTGACTTTACCGGCGCGCGCAGGATTCCGCGACGCAAAGACTGACCGCCCTCGCAAAGACGAGGCGGAAGGATCGCTCAGGCGCTGGGAATGCGCGAGCGGAACAGAGGCCAAACGCTGAGCACCTGATGGCCCTTCTGGTGGGCCGTCAGACGCGCCTGCGCTTGAAGAAGGCGCCCTGACACCTCGCCCCGATCCCGTCGCGCGCCGCCGTGGCGCGCGGGTGACCGAAGGACGCGGCGCCAAGACCGGCGCGGCCCGATGCGGCGTAGACCGCGGGCTGAACCGGAGCGTGGGCTGCAGACGAGACACACAGCGACCAATCACCCGCGCCCGTGGCGAGACCGACGGCAGCGCGCGGCGGGTGAGCTGCGTGAGCAAAGACTCACTGGGGCGGACCAACACCCGAAGTCGCGGCCCCTGAGGCGCACGCTCCGAACGAGAGACCACCCGGGCCATGAGGCGCCCCCCAAACGTGCGCGCTCCCGACCGCTCGGCGCGGCGGAAGAGTCGCTGGATGGGGGTGCGGACCTCAGACATGGCCGGAGTATACCTCAAAGACTCAAGAGTTGATCAGGAGATTGTGAGACCGTGATGGGCGATCTCGATCATCTCGACGGCGAGCTCTGAGCCGCCCGCGGCGAAGGACGGGCCCTCGTACGCGACAGGCCAGGCGTTCACGAAGGAGTAGCGGCGCACCTCCTCCATGGCGTTGTTCTTGACGATGATCGCGCCGTTGCGGCGGCTCTGGAAGCCGTCCTCCAGAAGCTCGTTTCGCCAGTTGAGCAGCGAGGTGTCGCTGGTCACGCCGTAACGGAGGGTGACGTTCTCCCAGCGGGACTGGCCGGGGAGCTTGTGAACACGATGGTTCACGCCGCCCTCCTCCAGCTCAAAGACCTGGGTGCTGGTCTTGAGGCCGCTGCACTCCATGAAGTTGGCGATCGCGACGCCGTCGATCTCCAGGGCGAAGACGTAGTTGCCCTCGGGCTCTTCAGTACCGTTGTTGTGGGTCCGCGCCATTGTGGCCTCCTTGGATCAGCCGCCTTCGCCAAGGCGGAGGTCGATTGTGATGTGCTCGGTGGTGCTGATCGGTCGGACCGAGACCGCGACGTGTAAGCGTCCCATCTCTCGGTCCTCCTTCGTGTTGGTCTCCTCGTCACAGCGCACGAGGTAATCTTTGCGCGCGTTCTCGCCGGTCAGCAAACCCGCTGACCAAAACTCGTCCAGCCGCGCGCGCACGTCGCGCTCAAGCACCTTCCAGAGACCGGGCTCGTTGTGCTCGAAGACGACCCACTCATTGTCTCGCCGAAGCTGCTCGGCGATGAGGGAGATGATGCGGCGAGAGTTGATGAACTCCCACCGAGGATCGGCGGACAAGGTGCGACCGCCGAACACGACCACGCCCCGGCCGGCCTGAACGACGATGGCGTTCGCGCCTGCGCGGGTGGCGAAGGAGACCTCGTCCCAGGTGAGCTCAACCTCAGTGTGGGTGACGCCGTGAACGGTGGTGTTCGCCGGGGCCCAGGCGACGCCAAACGGGGGGTGTTCCCGCTCCACGCGGGCATACACACCAAGCATCGCACCAGAAGGAGGCATCATCTCATCCCCGGCCATCAGCCAGGGGTAGTATACAGCGCCATACGCCAAATTGTCGCCGCGAAGCGCACGAAACGACTCTAACCAGCGGGCGAGGGCCTCACCGTGGAGACCACGGGGCACGTCGAGCACCGCGAAGCGGTTGGTCATCTGCTGGCAGTGGTTGAGCAGCTCCACATAGAGCGCGTCCGCGTGGCCGCTCACTTGGCCCAGGCGGTTGACCTCCCAGCGTAAAAACGCCGCGGAGGGGCAAGCCAAGAGGCTGATGTCCTCCATGCCGCGCAGGTGGTGCAGCAGCGGCTCTAGGACGCTGTGAACGCTCACCGGAGCGCGCAGGTCCTCCTCTCTCTCGATGCAGACGCCGAAGAGGTGGGCCTGATCGCCGCCGTTGTCGAAGAAGGCCTTGATCGCCCGCCGAGTGACGACGTCGAACAGGCCCATCAGCGGGTGCTCAAGCAGCTCCGCGAAGCGCCGAAGCGTGAGCTCGACAAAATCTCCGGCGTGGGCGTCCGCAGGCCACTCCGCCTGGGGGATGAAGCCGATGATCCCGGAGATGTCACATCGCACCCGACCATAACGACGGGTGGGGAGCGCGGTGTGCTGTATGGAGAGGCCTGGCTTCACGCCGTCACCCGGGAACGGGGCGCGTCCCTACAGGCGCGAATACCTCGCTCCGCACCTTGACGGGCGCAGAGCGAGGCGTGCCAGAAGGTCAGCGCGCTGTGTTGATCTTCTCGTTGATCGCAGAGATCTGCTTGACCCACTCGTGGCGCTCACGATGGCTGATGTCGAGCAGACGATCGCGGTCCCAATGAAAATGGTACGCGATGAAAGCTACCTCCTTGAAGATATTGTCAAGGGGGTAGCTCACTATTCCCCCAGGCGGCCGAACTCCTTATCGAACTTCGAGCCGCACTCAGGGCAGGTCACCTTGATGACCGCCTCGTCCTCGTTGATGCGGTTGTACATCTCCTCCAAGAACCGGAGGTCGCCTGCGAACAGGTTCTCGACGACCCCGGTGTTGACCTCGGGAAGAGCCCCCAAGCGGGACACCACCCTGCTGAGCAGGACGATGATGAGGTAGGCGCGGTTTCGCTGCACACGAATGTCGTTCAAAGGGACGATCTCGTCCTTGGCGTTGGCCAGGCGCATCACCCCGTCCCGATGGACATTGCCGTCTTTGTCGACGTATCCACGCGGGAGAATGAACTCGTATTCCGTCTTCAGCTCCATGTGCCTATCGCTCCAGCTTGGGGGACTGCATCAACTCAGAAGATCAGGCGCGCTCGATGAGCTCGACCGCGATCTCGACCTTCTCGATCGCCATCGCGGAAGAATCGGCGTCCATGTCGGGCACGTACCACTTGCAGGGCCAGCCTTCGTAGAAGTTGTAACGACCGATCTCGGTCTCACCATCCTGGTCGAGGATGATGATAGAACCGGCGCGGCGGTCGATCTTGCCCTGCTCGATGTTCTTGCGCCACTGCCACAGGTCGTCGGTCGCGGTGTAGCCGCGCTCGAGGACGATGTTGGCGTAGGTGGTGCGGCCCGGCTTCTTGCGGACAACCATGTCGTTGCCCTGCTTGAACTCGATGACTTCCGTCTCCGAGTCCATGCCGCTCACGGACTTGAAGCCGCCGATGATCACCTTGGTGTCACCGATGATGCCCTGGATCTCCAGGAGGAAGTTGTAGGCTCCGAACAGCTCTTCGGTCGGCATGTTGTTGCACTCCTTCTCACGTTGTGCCTTCCGGGTGGTGGCTTACCAGGCAGGCGGGGTTACAGACAGTGGGGCTATTCCTCGATGAGGGCGCCGCCGTCCCACTGACCGATACTGAAGATAACAAACTCGGCGGGCTTCACGGGGCAGATTCCGATCTGCACGTTCACCTGACCGGCGTCGATGAGGTAGCGAGGGTTGGTCTCGTCGTCACACTTGACGTAGAAGGCCTCCTCGGGGGTGGTGCCGAACAGCGCGCCCGAGCGCCAGACGCGCATCAGGTAGGAGCGCACGTCGCGGACGAGCTTCTTCCACAGGCTGTGATCGTTGGGCTCGAACACGGCCCACTGCGAGCCGATCAAGATCGACTGCTCGATCATGATGAACAGGCGGCGGACGTTGATGTACTTCCACGAGGGGTCGTTCTTCGTGCCGAGGGTACGAGCGCCCCAGACGCGGATGCCACGATCCTTGAAGATGCGGATGACGTTGATGCCGCGCTCGTTGTACTGCGCCTGCTCGATGCGGTTCACGTTCTGGCTGAGGCCGGTGATGCCCATGACCAGCTCGTTCGCCGGGGCCTTGTGAACGCCGCGCTCGCCATCGACGCGGGCGTAGATGCCGGCCATGTGACCCGAGGGCGGGACAAACAGCTCGTTCTTCTCGGCCTTGATCAGCTTGCGGCGGTTGGGGCCGGTGACCTTGATGTGGGCCTGGTCACCCTTGAACCAGCTCGGCTTCGTGACCTTGACCCAAGGCACATACAGCGCGCCGAAGCCCTTCTGGGAGGCGGGGATGTCCATGGAGCCGTCGGAGACGATGGGGCCGTCGAGGATGGCGAAGCGGTCCTTGCGGATCTCGCACATCTCCAGCATCTCGCGCTGCTGGTTGGCGTTGAGGCCGGGGGCGACCATCATCGCCATGTCGTCGATGTCGTCGAAGGCGTACAGACCGAGCTTGTCAGCCTGGTTCTCACGGATGGAGCAGTCGAGATCCTTGACGCCCATCAGGTAGACGTAGCACTTGCCGCCGCCGTTGTCGTAGAAGCCGTTCACGCCGGCCACGAAGTTGAAGACCGAGGGCTGGGAGAGGAACTCCTGGAACTCGTTCTTGAGGGCGGGGTCGCGGGCGAGGGCCTCGAACACCGCGTCAGCGGCCTCATCGGGATCTTCGAAGGACTGGCCGACGATCTCATCGATGGAGCGGGTGGAGAGGAGGTACTCCGCGAAGTAGCTCTGGAGCCAGCGGAAGAACTCGCTCTTGTTGGTGACAGCGACGGGCGGGATGCTGTACTCGGACTGAAGCGCCGAGGCCTCAGACGCCTTGAAGCTGTAGCCGTAGACCTCGAAGAGATCCTTGGCGTGCTTGGGCTTGGGCTTGTCGATGGCGAAGGTCGCGTTGATGTTGTTGAGGAGCTCCTCGACGAGCTGATCGTCTTCAGTGACGACCTTACCCTCGGCGTTCACCACGACCTCAGCGACCTCAACGGCGGCCTGGGTCTTGGTGTCCTGGATCTTGACGCGACCCTTGCTGCCGGGGCCGAAGGTGACCTTGTGGCCGTTGAGCTCCAGGAGCTTCTTGACGTCTTTGACGTTGCGGCTCTTGAAACGGAAGGCCGTGACGAGGGCGGAGCCCGCCTCCTCAGCGGAGTCGGGGTTGACCTTACCCGTCGCGTCCACAAGCTGCGGGGCGACCTTACCAACGAGCTCACGCGCGCCGTCAGAGCCGGTCACCGCGGTGGCGTCGGAGGGGGGGCTAAAGGGGAACAACCCGATAAAGCCGGGGTTCGAGGTCGCGACCGACTCAATGGGCTTGGGCCCGGAGTCAACTTCGCGGATATACACACCTGGAGTCTTGTATTCCATTGCAGCTCATCCCTCCGAATCGGGGTTGTTCCGGTTCGCGCGCCTGCGCATGTTGTGGGCCTCTGGCCCGGGAGGTGTATGGATGGGTGGCAGCGGACGGCCCGGCGAGATTCGACCGGAGAGGGACTCGCGGCGCTGCTGCGCGGCGAGCGGCTCTACGATCGGCATCTGGTCGAGGCCATCATCATCACCCATGTTGACGGTCGTGCCGCCTTCTGTTGAGACCAACGGACCGTCAAGCGCGACACGCGCACGATACGTCAAGAAGGGCCGATAAGGCGCTTCATGGAGCGTAAACATGTTGATCGCGTCACCTACAGTCAAGTCGTCCACCAGCGAGAGAGAGACCTTCTCAACCTGAAGTCCAGCGAGGTTGGTATCGGCCTGAGGATCCCATGTGCGCCCGAGGGAGTCAACAGCCCGACCATCCGGCAGGATGAATCGACGTGGACGATACACCAAACGGGGCGTGTAGTGAAGTGACAAAAGCACCCAGCCCAACAATCTCTCTGCATCGGACCGAAACTTGCTGTGGATGGACACCATGTAGAACAGGTCCATGAGCAGCGGGGGCCGATGATAAAAGACGCGGTCGCCGAGCGCCTCATCGGCGCCAGGCAAGGTGACCGGCGCGAGGCGCAGGCGCTTCTGGTTCTGGAGGGCCTGGTTCTGGGCGGCCCGGTACATGTAGATGTAGATGACCTCTTCACGGTCTTTGGGCGTGAACTTGAGGTCCTCTTCGATGCGGGGCGGCTGGGGGGTGAGGTCGTAGGTGTCGAGCAGCAGACGGTGAACGGCCTCGGTCACCTCGCCGATGATGTTCGACGAAGAGAAGGGGCCCTTCTTGAACGCCTGGGGCGGCAGCCCTACGTCCAGTTTGTCGAGCACGTCGTCGCTCATTCCCGCTCCGTAGACATCGTGAGTTTCCACGGGCGGTGGGCGAAGGTCAAGAGGGTGCGGTCACCAACCGGGCTCTTCGCCTCCAGCTTGAGCTTCTCATCGGCGACGATCTTCATCAGGTGGGGCAAGGGCTCGACGGCCTCGCGGCGCGTCGTGGTCTCGACGTAGGTGCGGCGGCGGCCACGCACGGTCTCTAAGGCGTAGGGGTGGCGCACCAGCCGGATGAGCTGCGGGGCGTAGGTGCTGACCTCGACCTTCTTGCGGTTGGCGCGCGGGGCGACGGACCAGCGGGAGGTCTTGTGCTCGGGGACGGTGAAGGACTCCAAGGAGGAGCTGCGCTCCGCCCGCTCGTGCAAGGCACCGACGATCTTGCCCTCACGGAGCTGCTTCTCTCCGATGAGGTGGCGCGTGATGCGGCGGGTGACGAGGTCCATGGGGTGCGTCAAGGTCCTGCGGGGTTGCGCCGATTGTCGAGCTGTCACCTGACCTCGGCGCGCGCCCGAGGTTAGGCTTGTCGGTTGGTCTGACAGGAGGGTGCTCCCCTGCTGACCACAACCGCAGGCTACAGAAGGTTGGGGGGTTTGGTCAAGTTCCGATCGTGAAACTCTGATGACGCCAGAGCCGGAACCCGCCTGGGTTATGCTGCGCCCATGAGCCGCCAGCGCAAGAAGGTGCAGATCACGTCGATGCTCTCGACCACGCTCAAGGGCGGCGTCGGCACCAATAAGCTCAAGTACCACCGGGTCAACGACAAGACCTCGCGGCGCCTGCGCCGGTCGATCAAGCGCCACGGGAACAGCGTCTCCCAAGGGCAGATCTTCCGCAGCGACGCGCGGCGCGACTCCTTGCTCGCCTTCATCACCAGCCGCCTGGAGACGGTGAAGAAGGTGCAGATGAAGGAGCTTCACGCGGTGAACAATCGCTCTGAGTGGTTCCGCGGCGTCTACTTCCGGGGCAACTCGCTGCCCGAGCCGAGCCGCTGGGCGAACGTCGGGCGGGCCTTCCGACGCGCCGCCGAGGCGATCTGCCGCGGCGACATCGGGCGCGGCGCGCAGCTCATGGAGAAGGCCATCGAGCTCGAGAAGAACACCTTCGAGTCCATGCCCGACTACGTCAAGGATCGCCTCGACAGCCACGCCTCGGTGCCTGAAGCGCCGCCGACGGGCCGCCCGCCGGAGATGGACGTGCTGCACGCCACGGACCGCTGCCGGGTGATGGTGGTGCCCATCGACATCCGCAAGATGTCGTGGGAGGTCGAGAAGCTTCAGACCGACGCGCCGCTCGTGGGCTGGCGCGGGCGCCGCTTACACAACTGGTGGGGCCCTGAAGAAGAAGAAGAGGAGGACGAGAACGCCGATCCTGACAAGCCCAAGAAGCGCAAGAAGCGGCGGAAGAAGCTGACCGCCCCCGAGGAGTCCTGAGATGGCGCGCGGAGAGCACCCCGAGATCCCCACCCTGGCGCGGATGATCGCCTTCCCAACGGTCTCCGACCGCCCGATGGTGGAGCTGGCGGCCTACGTCGCCCAGCGCGCCGAGGACCAAGGCTTCCGCGTCACCTTGTATGAGGATGACGTCGAGGCCGGCAAAGCCAACGTCGTGTGTGAGGCTGGCCCCGAGGGGCTCCCCGGCGGGATCACGCTCAGCGGGCACCTCGACGTCGTGCCCGTCGAGGGCCAGTCTTGGGCGTCCGACCCCTTCGTCTTGACTGAGCGAGAAGGCAAGCTCTTTGGCCGAGGCACCGCGGACATGAAGGGCTTCATCGCCGCGACGATCGAGGCCCTGGAGCGGGTGCCGATCGCCTCCTTGAAGCGCCCGCTGGCCTTGGTGTGGACGTATGACGAGGAGGTCGGCTGCCACGGCTCGGCCAAGCTCACCCAGCGCCTACGCGACGCCGGGCGCTCCTTGCCCGACGAGGCGCTCATCGGTGAGCCCACCGACTTTCAGGTGCTGCGAATGCACCCCGGCCACGTCACGATCGTGATCCGCGCCGCGGGCGCCTCGGCGCACTCCTCCAAACCCGACCTCGGCGCCTCGGCCATCAAAGCGATGGGCCGGGTGCTGGTGATGCTGGAGGACTTGGAGCAGGAGCTCATCGGCGAGCGCCGCTTTGAGGGCGTGCTGGAGCGGCCTTGGGTGACGATGAACGCCGGGATGCTCAAGGGCGGCGCCGCGGTGAACATGGTCCCCGATCAATGTGAGCTGAAGATGGGCTATCGGCCCCTGCCTGGGGATGATCCCCTCGACGTGGCGCGGCGCGTTGAGCAACGCCTCGCCGCGCTGCCCCTGCCCGTGGGCACCCGCGTTGAGGTCGAGGTGCTGCGTCGTACGCCGTCCCTGCTCACCCCGCCGGGCCTGCCCTTGGAGGGCCTGCTCACCCAGCACGCGGATCACCACGAGGTGGGCGCCTGCCCCTTCGCCACCGACGGCGGAAACTTGGCGGCCTTGGGTGTGCGCTCGCTCATCTTCGGACCAGGATCCATCAATGTGGCGCATAAGCCCGATGAGCATGTCGACCGCGGGGCTCTCGCCAGAGCGGTGAACATCGTCGAGGCGGTGGTCACCGCGCGCTGCATGGGCTAAGGAGCAAAGGCCTAACCTGGAGAAACTTATGCTACGCGCAATCGCCCTGCTGCCGGCCCTCGCGGTCCTCGTCGCCTGTGTCCCCCCTGTCGAGGACGCGCCCACCGCCGCCGCCGAGACGTACTGCGATCACTCCTTGGAGTGTGGCTGGATCGTAGAAGCGGAGGTCGAGGGCTGCATCGACACCACTGAAGACGTCTTCGAGGCGTTCTGGAACCCTGAAGACTGCGAACAAGGCTTCTCCCGCGAGGGCTGGAGCCAGTGTATGGACAACATCGAGCAGATCGAGTGTGACGACGCCCTGAGCGGCCTCATCGACATCGCCGATGACTGCGATCTGCTGACGGTCTGCCCGGCGGCTTGATCAGGGGATCTCGCTGAGCGCGCGGCGCGCGTCTTCGACGATGCGCGCCGCCTCGGGGTGCTCGCCGCCCTCGATGATCGGCGCGCCGCCCACCCACAGCGCCTCGACGTCTCGGGGCTGCCCGGCGAAGACGATCG
Source organism: Deltaproteobacteria bacterium (assembly GCA_016717595.1). Taxonomy (GTDB): domain Bacteria; phylum Myxococcota_A; class UBA796; order UBA796; family CAJQPC01; genus JADKFE01. The sequence goes on from JADKFE010000013.1 coordinate 33,284, forward strand.
TCGGCAGCGGCCGCGCCCCGGCGTAGCTCACGCCGTTCAGGTTGATGAGCACAAGATCCGCGGGCGCGCCCGGCGCGATCTCCCCGCCGTTTTGGCCCAAGGCCCGGCTCCCCTCCCCTGCTCCGACGCCCCAGAGGCGCGCGGCGAGGCCGTCGGGCGCGTCAGGTGGGCTGAGCACGTTGCGCCGCCCGAGGCGCGCGCGGCTGTGGTTCTCTAGGGCACGAAGCTCGGCGAAGGGGTCGATGCGGGCGTGGGAGTCGGTGCCGATGCACAGCGGCACCCCCGGCAGGCGCTCGATGGGGAAGAAGCCGTCGCCGAGGTCAAGCTCGGTGGTGGGGCAGACGCAGACCCGGCCCCCCGCACGAAGCAGCCGCGCGCCGTCGTCCGCGCCGGGGTGGGTGAGGTGAACCGCGGTGAAGTTCGGCGCGACGAGGCCCAGCTCATCCAGAAAGGCGAGGGGCTCCAGCCCGTGCTCGGCGCGGCACTGGGCCAGCTCACCGGGCTGCTCGGCGACGTGCATGTGCAGCGGGCCGTCAAAGCCCACAAACTCCGAGAGCCACTCTTTTGGCGCCGCCCGGACAGAGTGTGGCGCCAAGCCGACGTTCACCCAAGGATCGTCGCGGTGCGCGGCGCGAAGGCGCTCCACGGCGCGGAGCACGGCCTCCGGTGTGGCGTCGATGAAGCGGCGCTGCCGAGGCTCGGCGGGGCGACCGGCCCCCGCCCGGGCGTAGGCGACCCGCAGCAGCACGATCCGTAGACCGACCCGGCGCGCGGCGCGGATCACCCGGTGGGCGAGCTCATCGGGATCGTCATACGGCGCGCCGCCGGGCTGGTGGTGAACGTAGTGAAACTCACCCACGGTCGTGAAGCCCGAGAGCGCCATCTCTAAGAAGGCCAAGGCCGAGACCGCCTCGACCCCTTCAGGGCTCAGGCCGTCGGCGAGGCTGTACATGCGGTCACGCCACGACCAGAAGTCATCTTGACCGCTCGCCCACTGCACATGGCCGCGCAGGCCGCGCTGAAACGCGTGGGAGTGGGCGTTCACCAAGCCCGGCAAGAGCGCGCAGCCCGGGTGGGTGAGCGGCCCCGTCGCTGGGCGGATCGTGGCGATCTTGTCGCCGTTGAGCACGACCTCCAGGCCCTCCTGAAGACCGCCCTGCACAAAGACCCACTTTGCACGCAGGATCAGCGGCAGGTTTGCGCTATGATGGTGCATCTTCTCCTCGCCTCATCAGGAGCACCTATGGGCTTCCACAACACGCCGGGTGAGCGCACGATCGATCGCCTCGCCGCGCGCAATGAGCTTTATCGTGTGAACGTCCCCAACGGAGGGGAGGCCATCTCCGGTCCCCTCGCGGGGCGGGCGCTGCAGGCCTTGGGCGGCGAGGCGATGACGGTCGACAAGACCATCATCGTGAACGAGAACTTCGACACCTCCAACCCTGAAGACCTCGCGCTGTACGCTCACGAGCAGTACCACGTCGAGCAGGGCACCGGCGAGGGCGGCGCGCACCACATCCACGAGGCTGAAGAGGTCGCGGCGCGCGCGGTTCAGCGCATGGTGCTGCACCGCATGACCGGCGGCTACGAAGGCGGCTACCAGCCCGGCGGCGGCGGCGGCCCCGGCGGCAACGACGACGCCCCCGACCAAGGCGGGCGCGGGCGCTCCGACTACAACGAGAGCGCCGAGAACCGCCCCGACGCCACCGACGACCGCCCCGACGCGGCCAAGGGTTACCTCGCGATGAAGGCCCAGGGCATGACGCACCAGGACATCGTCGACAAGATCTCCCGTGACGTGATCGCCGTGCTCGACGCCAAGCGCGGCGCGGGCAGCGACCGTCACAACGACAAGAAGGGCAGCTTCTGACCCTGCCCCGGAGCGGCTGAGCCTTGTCCACCGTCTACGAAGAGCTCGCGCGACGCCTCCGTCGCACCGACCTCCTGTTGCTCCGCGCCGTGCGCCGCCAACGCTCTCGCCCCGCCATGCGGGCGAAGGGGCAGTTCTGGGGCTCGGTGATCACCGACGACGAGGTGGACGCGCTCTTACGCGCCCACGGCGAGATCGACTACCCGGCGACGAGCGACGGCCTCGACGGCGCGATCAAGTCCTCCGAGGCCCTGCGTGACGGCCCCGGCGGGCGCTTCTCGTCGCTGCGTGAGGCGTTTAACCTCGGCGGCGACGACGCCGACCTGGTGCTCTTGGCCCTCGCGCCGGAGATCAGCGCCGGGTACGCCAAGATCTTCGCGTACCTCAACGACAACTTGAACCAGGGCTTCTTGACCGTTGACCTGGCCACGCGTGTGCTGCGCACCGAGCGCCGCGCCCGCCTCGCGCTCCAGGCCCGGCTGATGAGCGGCTCCCCGCTGATCAAGAACCGCCTGCTCTTGCTGAACCCGCCCGATGGCGCCGAGACCCACACCGCCCGGCGTGTTCACCCCTCGGGCCGTCTGCTGCGTTGGCTCATGGAAGAGGAGGAGCTGCCGTCGTCGGTGGGTTTTCAGCCCATGGACACCAGCATCGAGCCGTTCATCCCCTCCACGGTGACCGACCGCATCAACGCCTTGGGCGACGGCCTCGATCGGGCGAACACCTACGTCATCGTCGGCGCGTCCTCGGGCTCCCGCGAAGGTGTGGCGATGGCCATCGCCCGCCGCTGCAAACGCCCCTTGGTGCGTGTCGATCTGGAGCGCTGCGCCGAGTACTTGGAGCAGCCTTGGGATCTCATCCGCGAGCTGAAGATGGCCCGGGCCATCCCGCTGTTGGTGAACATCGTCGAGGCCCAAGACGACCCCTCGATGCGCACCAAGCTCATCGCCTTGGGCTCGGCCGTGGCCACCATCGAGGGCCCCGTGCTCGTGGGCGCCGCCGACCGCCGGTCGATGACCGTGCTCCTGGGCAACGAGCGCCCGTCGGTCACGATCCTCTGCGGCAAGTCTACGTTTGAGGAGCGCGTGAACGCCTGGACGGCGGCGCTGGACAGCAAACATTGGCCTCTGGAGTGGGCGCCGGAGATCGCCGAGCGCTTTTACTCCGTCGGCGGCACCACCATCCCCCGGGTGCTGCAGCGCGCTGAGGCCGAGTCCGGCGGGCGCATCCCCGAGATGGAGACGGTGTGGGCGGCGGCGCGAGAGGGCTCACGCCCCGAGTTCCGTGGCCTCGCCCAGCACGTCGTGCCCCGCTACGTCTGGAAAGATCTCATCCTCGCCGAGAAGATCCAGAGCCAGCTCATGGGCCTGGTGCATTACCTCCAGCACCAAGAGACGGTCTTTCACCGCTGGGGCGCCCGCGACGTGCGCGCCCGTGGCTACGGCATCAAGGCCCTGTTCTCTGGCGGCCCCGGCACGGGCAAGACGATGGCCGCTGAGGTCATCGCCGGGAGCCTCGGCCTCGACATGTTCCGCGTCGATCTCTCCCAGGTCATCTCCCGTTGGGTCGGTGAGACCGAGAAGAACCTCAAGGAGATCTTCGACGCCGCTGAAGGCGGCACGGCGGTCATCCTGTTCGACGAGGCCGACGCGCTCTTCGGCTCTCGTGGTGACGTGAAGCAGGCCCAGGACCGCTTCGCCAACCAAGAGGTCTCGTTCCTCCTCCAGCGCCTTGAGGTGTTTGAGGGCTGCGCGATCCTCACGACCAACCTTCAAGAGAACATCGACGAGGCGTTCTTACGCCGCTTCGGCGCGGTGATCGAGTTCCCGATGCCCAGCGCCGAGCAGCGGCGCCAGCTCTGGGACAAGGCGATCCCCAAGAACGCCCCGCGTGGCCCCGATCTCGACGTGCCCTATGTCGCCAACCAGTTCATCATCGCCGGTGGCAGCATCGTGAACGCGGCGATCAACGCCTGTATCCTCGCGGCGACGGAGGGCACGGCGGTGCACATGCGCCACGCGATCCGCGCCGTCGGCATGGAGCTCGTGAAGATGGGCAAGCAGGTGAACCGCGTACACTTCGGCGAGTACTACGACCACGTCTCCGACCTCTGAGCGCCCGGCGCGGGCGGCTCAGGGGGCGGGCGTCGGGGCGGGCGTGACGGCCGGCGCGGGCGTGACGGCCGGCGGCGCTGCAGCGGGCGCGGGCTCCACGGCGGGCGGCGCCGCGGCGTCAAAACCCTCAGGCACATACTCGACCAGAGTGATGCGGTTGACCCACTGCGGGTTGGCGAACCCGGCGACGCTCTGGGCGCTGAGCACACCCTGGAAGGTCTGCTCGGCGGAGAGCAAGATCTCTTGGCCGAGGTCGTAGCGGCTGTCGCTCAACAGCGAGGACTGGGCGTAGATGGTGCGGTCGCCAAAGTCTTGGCCGTACAGCATCGCCTGGAGCGTGCCCGAGCCCGCCGTGCGCACCGTGGCGATGTCGCCCTCGACCTTGAGCACCTCGTGGGCCACCTTCACGCCGCCCGCCGTGCCGCCGGGGGCCGGGAGTCGCATGGCCACCGGCGAGCCCTTCGTCACCCAGGTCTGGGCGGCGGTGAGCTTGCCATCAGGCAGAGGAAGCTCCATGCCGCTGAGCGCCTGGGCGAGCAAGAGCCGCATCGACTCCTGCTTCTCCGCCGCGCGGTTGTTCTCTTTGGAGACCTCCTCCAGGTCGAAGGTGCGAAGGCGGCGATCCAACGACCACTCAAGCTGGAGCTCGGCGGTGGAGAGATCGACGCTGTACTCCTTGAAGATGTCGCGGAGCTTCTTGTCTTCGCCGAAGCCGCCCGTGGTCCCCGCCATCTCGACGGCCGCGATCTCACAGAGCATCGCCTGGAAACGTTCGGTCGGGAGCTCGGCCTCGCAGACCATGTTCACCGCGAGGGTCATCTCGGTCATGCGCGCGTCGAGGTCGGAGAAGGCGTAGAGGCGCATGCCGTTGGGCGTCGCGAGCCACATCTGGGCGCGGTAGGGGATCTTCACCCCAGCGGGCCAGGGGTGGCCCACCGGCCCGGTCGGTTGTTTGCCACGCGCGGCGAGGGCGACGGTGGTGGTACCAAACAGGGCGAGGGCGGCGAGGGCGACAATCCGGATGTTCATTGAGACCTCCAAGGGCAGAAACCCATGAGGCCCCATAACCCAGCCAATTGCAGGCCGCCGATCGCTCAGAGCGCGGTCTGAAAGCCTAAGCGCAGCCCACCCGAGATGAGCGGCTCATCCTCGGGGTATCCCGCCATCGGCAGGCCATAGAAGCCGTGCACGGTGAGCTTAAACCAGTTGCGTTTGTCGATGGGGATGCCGAAGGTGAGCCGCCCGCCGCCGCCCAGGTGCCCGGGGGAGAACCAGCCGTAGTTCGCCGCGAGGAGCAGCGTGGGCCGCTTCTCGTGGGTGGGCCGCAGGGCGTAGACGCCCAAGCCGCCGTAGACCTTGGCGTAGACCGAGGTGGAGAGGTTGTCTGCCCTCGTCGCGCCCTCGGCCCCGGTGCCGTAGAGCAAGGAGTGGGTGGGGGTGATGTTCACCTCGCTCCCGGCGACGATGGCGAGGTTGTAGACGCCGAGCTCAAGATCCACCGCGCCGGAGCCGCCAGGCGCGATGATCAGCTCGCCCTCTTCGCTGCCTTCAGTGGTGTAGTGGAAGCTGGGCGAGGCGATGGCGCCGCCGCCGAGCTCAACACCAAACGCGAAGGTGACGGGCTTACGCTTCTCGACCCGGGCGCCGCCGCTGTACGGCACGACGATCACCCGGCCATCCCCGGTGCGCGCCGCGAGGTAGACCGGCTGCATGGCGTGCTGGCTGACGACCAACGCCACGGCCGTCTCCACCGCTTTGGGCAGGCCGAGGGTCTGGGAGTCTTCGACCTTTAGCTCGGCGTCGAGGCGCTCTTGTTCGCTGATGGCGCGGGGCAGAGACACCGTCGCGCCGGGGCTGAGGTCAAGCTCACCCCGGCCGCAGATCACGCCGTCGATGAGCACATGGTAGAAGCTGTGGCCCGGCGGCAGGCTCACACGCTCGAGGCCTTGCTCTTGGGGCACGCCGTTGACGACGAGGGTGGCCTGGGCGGGCAACACGCCGACCTCTAAGGTGGCCGGGGGCACCGACGCCAAGGCCTTCGTCTGGGCGGTGAGCGCCCGGTGGGTGGCCGCGTCGGGCACCTCACCCCGGCTGTAGCGCCGGACGGTGTCCAAGGCGTAAAGATCAACAAACGCCTTGTTGGTGATCAGGCCAGGGAGCTGCACCCGGAAGGCCGCGGCCTCGGGGGACTCCTTGAGCTCGTCCTCGGAGAAGGCGAGCTGAATCGCCGAGGCCTGCCAGAGCAAGGCCAAGATCAAGGCGTCGCGGTCGGCGACGTCGCGGATCACCGTGACGTCGTTGATCGCCGTCTGGAGCGCGAGGGCCATGGACCGCTCGACCTCAAACTCCTCTTTGCGAGCGTCCGCGGCCTTCTGGGCCTTGCTCACCGCGATGAGCTTGTCGGCGTCCTTCTTGGACCAGGGCTCGGGCGGGAAGATGAGGTCGCTCGTGTCGTAGTGTTTGGCGACGCCGCCCGCGAGGCGCTCGGCTTTGGCGATGGACGCCTCGTCCGGGGCGTCGCGGTCCATCCAGACGACCACCGGGGTCACAGCGGCCGCCTCTTGGGCCGAGGCAGAGCCCGCGGCGAGGAGCGCCGCGAGCGACAAGGAGAGGCGTAAACAGATCATCGCGCGGGAGAGCCCTCGTCAGAAGGTGGTGCCGATTCCGCCGGTCAAGCCGAAGACCGGGGAGACGCGGGAGATGTCGTCGGGAGCGCGCTGGTTGTAGGTGCCGATGAGGGAGTCCTTCGTCGCCACGGACATGCCCAGGCGGGCGTCCACGTCGATGAGCGGGCGCACCCGGTTGGTGGCCTTGATGCCGGGGATCGGCGCCTCTAAGGTGTAGCCGACATGCAGGGTGGGCTGCACCGCCCGGGGCACGTTCGTCCAGCCGACCCGCACACCCACCCGCGGGCCGAAGCCCAAGGAGGCGTCACGACCGAGCACCACGGCCGCCCCCCAGTAGATGTAGCGGTTCCACTGGGTGTAGTGCAGGGCCTCCTCGCCGGTGACCACGTCGGGCAGGCCGATGTCGTCCTCGTCATCGGGCGTGCCGCCGTCGTCTACACGGTTCTCTTCACGCTCCTCTTCTTCAACGACGACGAGGTCGCCGCTGTAGGGGCCCTTGTGCAGGGGGGTGTGGTAATAATCGACGTAGTAGCTGTTCTCTTCGCCGAGGTTGTACCCAAACTCCATGCCGTAGTCGATCATCAGGCGGTTGTAGTGGCCGCGCAGGGCCACGGTCACCGGCAAGGTGGAGGCGTTGAGCTCCAGGCTAGAGCGGTCGGTGATCTCGGAGTTGATCGTCGTGTCGAGCACGGTGTTGATGTCGGACTGGCTGATCGTCGGGTCTACGGAGAGCGCGCCGCCGTTGTACAGGATGCCCACGCTGGCCAAGGCCGCGAAACGTACGGGGAAGCCGTCGTTGCCGCCGCCGACGAGCTGCAGGGTGGCCGTGGCGCGGTCCCAGCGCCAGATCCAGAGCTTGTTGGGGTTCCCGTAGCGCGGGACGGTGATGTAGATCTCAGAGACGGGGTGCAGCTTCGCGTAGATGGCGAGGTAGGTGAGGATGTCGCCGTCGAGCTCAGGCGTACACTCGTTGGGGTGCAAGAAGAGCTGATCGATGAACTCGATGCCCATCTTCTTGCGGGCCACGTCGCGCACGAAGTAGGCCTTGTCTTCGAACTTGTCGACCTCGAGGATCTCCGAGAGGCCGTGGCCGGTGTCTTTGCGGCGCATGTAGATGTCGGAGCGACCGAGCGGCACGAAGTACCGGGCCTCGTCGTCGATCTCGACGGGCAGGCCGTTGATCACGACCTCGTACTCCTTGTTGAAGGAGTCCAAGGTGAACTGGTTCTCCAGCTCAAAGTCGAGGGGGAACTTGGTGTAGACGCCCTGCTGGAGCTGCTGGAGGTAGAAGTTGACCTGACCGTTGAGCTCGGTGTCGGTGATCTTCGACATCAGCGAGGGGTCTTGGTAGGCCAAGGTCGCGGCGAGGTAGTGGTAATAGTTGACGAACTGCCCGCCGATGGCCTCGTAGAAGGGCGGCGCGGGGTTGTTCTGGTTCTCAGCGCAGTAGCCGATCTGAACGTAGAGCAAGAACAAGGGCTCACGCTGCTCGGGCTTCTCGATGAACCACAGGCTATCGACGAGCGCGAGGAGCTTCTGGCCCTCAAGACCCCACTGGGCGGGGGCCATGGCGTTCCAGGGGATCTGCGAGACGCGGGAGGCCTCGGCCCGCACCACGTCCATGTTCATGTCGGGCACCATCGCCGGCTGCTGCGCGGGCAGGAGCGTGCGGTCGGGGGCGCGGCGGCCGTTCTGGTACAGATCGACGGAGGGGAAGAACAGGCCGTCGGGGCGGTCGATGCGGCTGCGCACGTTGCGGCGCAGGATCTCGTCCTCGTGGTCGGCCTCGGTGTCGGGCCACTTGAGCACGAGCACGCGGGCGGCCTTGTCTTTGCGCTTCTGCGCGGCCTCCTTCTCGGCGTCGGTCATGGCCTGGGCCTCTTCAGCCTTGTCCTTCTTCTCGGCGGGCTCCAGCGCGTCCAGCGCCGTGGGGCCTTGGGGCGTCCCCGCGTGAGCCGGCCAGGTCGTGACCACCATCACGAGCAGCATTCCGAGCACATGTCGCAGCATCAGAGTCTCCGAAGGAGGGACGCCGCCCGGTCCTGGGCGACGGAGTCAGCTAATTGCAGACGGCCGTGGTGGCCTGGATGGAGCACTTGAGGGACTGCCCGCCACGAACGGGGCCAAACTGCGCGGGCGCGCCGCCCTTAAAGTAGAGCATGCAGGAGTCGGAGGGCACGCCGGAGAACGACGCTTTGCCGCCGCTGATCGACGCGCGCTGGCGATAGCCCGAGGGGCAGGTGACCTCAACCGAGGTGGCGCCGCCGCTGGGCAGGCTCACGGTGAGGCTGCCTGAAGGCACGCTCGGGGCCTTGGGCGCCGCCGGGGTGCCGGGGTTCTTGGGCGCCTTGGGCTTGGGGGCCTCGGGCACCGGGGGAGGCGGCGCGGCGGTGTCGGCCTTCTTGCCCTTCGTCGGCTTCGTCTCGACGGGCTTCTCGACCTCGGGGGCCTTGGCGACGGGCTCGGGCTGAGGCCGGAACCAGATCGCGGCGAAGATCGCCAGGCCGACGAGGGCGAACATCGCCAAGACGATGGCGTAGACGCGGTTGGACTGGGTGCGCTCGCCGGAGTCCGCCGGGGGCGGCGCGACGTTCTGGTTCACCTGAAACGGCGTGTTGGACGAGTACGCCACCGGCCCCTGGGCGATGGGGCCCTGCATGACGGGGCCCTGGGCGATGGGGCCCTGGACCATCGGCTGCTGCTGCTGCATCACCGGGCCCTGGGCGATGGGGCCCTGGGCCATCATCGGCGGGCCGGGCATCATCGGCGAGGCCGGAGACGCGGGGCCCGGCGGCGGGGGTGAGCTGCCCCGGGCGCGGTTTTGTTCTTTGGGGGCGGGGATCGCGAAGAACGCCGTGGCGCTGGGGTCGTTGCCGTTGTCCTCTTTGTCGAGGTCGTCGTTCAACGACATCATCTGCAGCATCCCCGTCTCTTCGGGGCTGCGGGCGCCGATCATCTTGGGACCGACCTTCTTGGGCTTGTCGTCCTCGATCTTCTTCGGCGCGCGGGTCGAGACAGGCTCCCAGGCCTCCACCTTCGGTTTGGCCTCGCCCACCTTGCTTGAGGGCTTGCTGGAGACCTGCTTGGCCGTGGCCTCCCGGGCCATCGACGCCTTGAGGCGCTCCTCCATGCTGAGCCGCTTGCCCCCCGCGCCGCCGCCGGCGCCAGAGGTGTTCAGCGAAGGCGCCGCGCCGCCGCCGGACTCTTTCACCGTAGGGGCGTCGGGCAGGTCGTAGATGGAGCCGAAGAAGAACTCGCAGAACTCCTGCATGTGGGAGCCGCGGTCGCGGTAGAGCTGGCGCCGCAGGTCGACGAGGAGGTCTTGGCCGGTCTGGTAGCGGGCCTTGGGGTTGGCCGCGAGGAGCTTGGTGAGGATGGGGCCGATGGCGGGGAGCTTCTGTTCAAGCTCACGGCACTCGTCCAACAGCACGCCGCGCTCGATGGCGTCGAAGATGTCGCCCAGGGGATCGCGGGAGTTTTTCGGCAGGACATAGGCCGGCCGGTTCATGAAGAGCTCATACGCGATGAGCCCCAACGAGAAGAGATCCGAGCGGTGATCGACGTCTTGGCCCCGGGCCTGCTCGGGCGCCATGTAGATCGGCGTGCCCTTGACCCGGTCGTTCTCTTGTTGGTTGAAGTCTTTGTTGCCCACCCGCGCGAGGCCGAAGTCGAGGATCTTCACCTCGCCTTGGGGCGTGACCATGATGTTGTCGGGCTTCAGATCGCGGTGCACGAGGTGCAGCGGCTCGCCGTTGTCGCCGGGCGTGGTGTAGACTTGGTAGAGCGCATCGGCGATCTCGCAGATGATCTCGACGGCGGCCTCGGTGAAGAACTGCTCTCGGGCGCGGGAGCACTCGTCGAGCATCTTGCGTAAGGTGACGCCGTGAACGTGCTCCAACGCGACGGCGTTCTCTTCTTCGATGTACTCGAAGACCCGAACGATGCCCCGGTGTTTCACCTGGTCCAAGAGCGCGAACTCTTGGCGCAAGAGCTGACGTGAGCCTTCGCTCGCGCCCTCTTTGAGCTTCTTGATGGCGACGAGACGCTTCTTGCCCGAGGAGAGCCCACGTCCTGGGACCTCGCCCACAGCGGCGTACACGGTGCCGAAGGCGCCCGTGCCTAGCTCTCGAATGACCTCATAGTTACGGATGTAGCGTGCCACGGATGGATCCTGGTCCGTTGGTACCTTCAACCATGCTACGCCATCCACCCCGTCTAGGGCAAGTGGCGCGCGTGCCTCACGGACAGCCCCGATGTCGGAGCGCCCGCCCTCTTCACAATTTAACCTGTTTAACCTGCTCCCCCTGCTGGCGGCGCGGCGCCTGGGCCCCCGCCTGGGGGCGCCTTTGGCTTCACGCGCCGGGTGCGACCGAAGAGCGCGCGCCGGGTGTTGAACCCAGCCGCCCCAAAAAAGGCGACGGAGATGAGGATCCCCAAGATCGGCATGACCACCGCGGCGCTCGCGCGCAGGGGCGTTGGTCGCGCCCAGCCCGACTCATCGGGTGTGCCCGTCGGCGCGTCGAACCACGGCGAGGGGTAGAGCATCAGCTTGGCCTCAGCCGTGGCGAACGCCACGAGGCGCAGCTTGGACTCAAAGGCCCGGCGCAGGTAGAACTGGTCCACGGCGTAACGCAGCTCGAACCACTCAAACCGCTCGGCGGCCGCGCCTTGGAACGCCTTGCCCAAGCCCTCGACGTCTTGGTGGATGTAGGAGAAGCCGCCGCCGTGAAAGGCGATCCACTCCAAGCTGGCGTTGTCGATGCCGATCTTCTCCAACGAGCCGTCGATGCGGCTGCCGGCGTACTTGCCGCAGAGCTTGCCCGGATCCACATCGACGAGGTTCCGCTTGAGGGAGTCCTCGATGGTCTTGCGGGGGCGGATCGGCCGCCCGAGGCCCACGGAGAACACCGTGGGGCGTAAGTCAAGCTCGACCCCTTCGCCGGTGCGGCGCTCCCGCAGGTTCTTGAGCAGGCGCGAGAGGCGCACGGCGTTGTCGCCGCAGGTGTCGGCGGCGCTCAGGTTGTTGAAGCCGTCGGTGAGCACGATGATCGTCGGGCTCGCGTCGTTGAGCGTCAAGAACTTCTTGATCTCTTCGTTCTGCAAAAGCTCCCCGGTGGCGTACTCCACGGCGTCGTAGAGGTGGGTGTAGCCGCCCTGGGGCTGCAGAGACTCACGCACGAGCGTCTTGTAGCGTTTCTGGTTCTTGAGGATCTCGACCCCGGCCGTGCCGACAGGGACGGGCTTGCCCGCGGTGAAGTTGAGCAGCACCACCGCCGACTTGACCTCCTCGGGGAAGAAGCCCTTCACGACGTCTTTGTCGAGGAGCGCCTCCTTCACCTTCGCCATGCGGGTGAGGCCCAAAGCGTCCGGCGTGTTCATCGAGCCCGAGGCGTCGATGACGAGGATGAAGAGCTGGGGCGTGCGCACCGGGTTGTGCGGGATGATCTCGACCTTCATCGGCGGCTGGTCCGGGCTCACCCGGGCGCCCATGTGGTAGACCTCCAAGAACTCCGCGGTGAGCGGCACCTCAAACTGCGTCGAGTCGTAGCGGAAGTCGAAGGCGAGGCGCACCTGGCCCGAGGCGCGGTCGACATAGGGCAAGCAGTCCTTCATCTCGGACTCTTTCACCCCGGCGTCGACACACTGGCCCTCTTCAGTGAAGATGCGCAGCTCTAAGTCGGTGCCTTCGACCTGCTCCACGCCCCCCACCCGCAAGGTGGTGTTCGGGATGTGGATGATGTCCTCTGAGCAGCTCGTGAGCAGCCCCCACAACATCAGAGACGTGAACATCAACGCTCCTCCCTGGGGAGCATGATGAACTCTAAGGTGGTCGCCTGATCCCCTTGGCCGAGCACCACACGGTCGCCGGAGCTGAGGCGCGTCTCCAGGGGCGCGGGGCGGCGGGGGTCGTAACGAAGGTCGATGCGCTCCAAGAAGCGCCGCACCACCGTAGGCTGCAGGGTGAGGCCGCGGGCCTTGTAGTGTTGTTCGCCGTCAACGGCGACGGAGAGGTGCAGCTCCATCACCTGGCCCTCCGCGTTCAGCCACACGTCGAGGCCCCTCGGAAAGTGGCCGACGAAGCGCTCTTTGGGGCTGCGGTCCATGGCGTCTACGGGGATGCGCAGGCCGTAGCGGCTCGGCGAGAGCACCCGCAGCCAGCCCGCGTAGAGCTCATCGGGGATGCCCCAGGCCAAGACCCCGTACCCAAAGCCCCAGGTGAACGCGCCGAGGGCGCTCGCGAGGTAGAGGTCGTAGTAGATCGTGAAGTTGCACAGGTGCCAGACCGCGCCGCCGAACAGGCCCGCCGCCGCGCCGGAGAGGAGCTGGGTGACCCCGCCCTTAAACTTCCGGGTGACCAAGGGGCCTAGCGCCGAGCCGAGGCCGGCGATGACGAAGCCGCCGAGGCGATACCGCAGCGAGACCAAGGCGGAGTCGATGGAGTCGGGCACCGCGCCGAAGAGCGCCGGGCCCAGCGCGAAGGTCCACAGCCAATACCCCGCGAAGCCGACGCCGAAGCTGATCCCCGCGGCGGTCAGGGTGAGCGCGAGGCGGCTGGGCAAGGCGCGGCGCCGCAGGCTGCCCTCCGCCAAGACCGCGGCGCCGCCGATCATGCCCGAGCAGGTGGCGAGGAACAGCGCGCCGTCCCACTCCAGCGACCAGAACGGCCCAAAGAACGTGAACCAGCTCATCACGAACCACCACGCGAGCAGCCCCGCCGCCCCCGTGATGAGGGCGACCTGCAGGTGGCGTTGCCAGGTGTATGGGACGAGGAAGATGTTCAAGTGGACCTCCACCTCTCTGGGAGCGTCGCGCCGGGACGATCATACAAGCTCTGCGGCCCTAGGGCGAGTGGGCCCTCCCGATCTCCTTCATCAAGCCCCCCGCCGCGCGCGGCGTCCGCCCACAGAGCGCCCGGGGCTGCTATGATCCTGCACGCGGAGGATGTATGGCCGAAGATCTGGCGCTTTACCTCAGGCTGGCCCCCGAGTTCGGCGGTACACGCTTCGGGCCCTTTGAGGGCGCTGAAGTGCGCCTGGGCTCAGACCAATCGAACAACGAGATCGTGCTGCCCGAGGCGCTCGGCGTCGCGCCCGCCCATGTGCGCATCTATCGCCAGGCCGACATGGGCATCATCGTCTCGCCCGTGGACCGCACCGCCGCGGTCTACGTCTGGCAAGGAAACGCGACGAAGCCCAAGCAGATCAACACCCCCGTGGCCACACGCGCCGGGGACTCCTTCGCGCTGGTCACCGCCCAGGGCCCCCGCTTCTTCATCGAGATCGACAAGCTCCCTGAAGAGGTGATGAAGAAGCGCGAACAAGAGAAGAAGTTCAACCCCGCGCGGCGCCGGCTCTCCGCCGAGGCCTTCAAGCAGGAAGGAAAACGCCAGGCGCTCACCTCCGTGCTGAGCACCGGCATCGGCCAGATGGCCCAGCGCGCCTACGTCTTTGTCGTCTCCGGCGCGATCTTCCAGCCTCGAAACATCATCATGCTGTTCGGGGTGGCCGGGGGCTACATCTTCGGCGGCGTGCAGAGCTGCCGCATGGCCGGCGTCAAGACCGAGCTCGACAGCACCAAGGCCGAGCTCGACAACAAAGGCAAAGAGGTCAGCGTCCTCAAGGACATCTCCAACACCAACTCCGCCGACCTCAAGTTCTCTCAGCTCGTGCTCCAGGTGACCGGCGCGACGGCCCTGGCCTCGGCCCTGGATGAAGATCAGGCGCTCACGGCGGCGGTCAAAGAGAAGGCCGCGCTCATCGCCCAGTCCTCCAAAGACTACGAGTGGCTGATCAACCCCAAGAAGGGCGCGGCGCGTGCGGGCAAGTTCGCGAACCTCCGTGAGGCGGCCTTGGAGGAGTCGGAGTTTGACCCCGACACCGCCAAGCTCATCCCTTGGCTGGCGGCGGTGACCGACCTCTCCCAAGAGGGCTGGACGTCGATCACCGACTCCAACGCCGACCAGGTCTGCGGGCGCGGGCCGATGGCGATCACCTACCGGCAGGCGATCAACTTCGGGCTCACCCCGGTGCTCGACGCGTACCTCAAGGGCAGCCTCGCCGACTACGACGGTGAGGGCTCTCGGGCCCTGCGCGCGGAGGCCCTCAAGGCCACGGCGAAGGCCGCGGGCATCGCCGTCCCGTCCGAGCTGGAGGGTGAGTTTGAGACCCAGATCAACCTCATGCGCACCGGGCGTGAGGCCTGCCTGGCCTTGACCGGCGGCGACGACAAACGAGACAACGTCGGCGTGCTCATCCGCACCTTGGCCCGACACCTCGGCGCGAACGCCGACTTTGTGCCCGCCGCGGGCAAAGCCCACGCCGTCACCGCGCGCATCGCCAAGTTCTTCGCCGCCGACATCGACACCGTGGTGTTCTCTGAGAAGCGCAGCTCCGGCCTCGACCTCAACCGGGGCCCTGTCGGCGCGGCGCTGGGCCAGATGGGCCCCCAAGGCGCCTGGGTGAAGGACCAGGCGGCGGAGACGATCGCCCGCTCCACGGTCTTGCCCTGCCAGGCGGTGCTCAAGTACGGCGATAACCCCGCCGTAAAGCAGACGTTTGGCGACGGTCTGCCCTCGCCGGTCTACTGCTTGATCCTCGACTGGAAGCTTCGCAACGAGTGAGCCGGGCGCCGCTCAGCGGGCTTGGCGGCGGCTGAGCCCGACGAGGAGCAGGCCGAAGACGGCCATGCTGACGGAGAGGCCTCCGCTAGACGCGCAGCCCTGACAGCCGCCGGTCTCACCGGCCATGGACGCGGCGCCGTAGGTGGGCTCGGCGTCTTCCTCCGCGGTGTCTGTGCCGGTGCCGGTGTCTGCGCCGGTGCCGTCGTCACCGCTGTCGGTGCCGCCGCTGTCGGTGCCCCCGCTGTCGGTCCCGCCGCTGTCGGTGCCGCCGCTGTCGGTGCCCCCGCTGTCGGTGCCCCCGCTGTCGGCGGCGGCCTCGCTGTCGGGCGCCGCGTCTTGGGCAAAGCTCACGGGGCTAAGAAACAAAATCCACAGGGCGAAGGCGGCGGCGCGGGTCATCAGAACCTCCAGACTCCCCCTAACCGAGCCTCGGGATCTCTGCGCGGGCTCGCATGAACACACGCCGCGCTTGGCGAAGCCGGGTTCGCCAAGATAAAGGGCAGCGAACGCGCCTCGGCTCCCCCCGCTGACGCGAAGATGGCTCCGGAGAGCAAACAAGATCATGGCCACGCAGACGCAGACCACCGCCAAGGAGGCTCGCCTCTCGGCGCGCTCCGAGCAAGATTTCGCTGACCTCATCGCCCAGGTGCTCATCGACGAGCGCGACGCCGAGAAGGTCGTCGATTTCTTGACGAAGCTGAATGTGCCCAAGGTCTTTGAGCCGGGCACAGAATTGGTCATCAAGCCCGAGGGCATCACCTCGGCCTCAGACTTCGACGTGGAGACCGAGATCTCCAACGGCTTCGTGAAGTTCACCGATCGCCACGTGCGTAAGCTCAAGTGGCACGTCTCCCACCCCGCCCTCGACGGCGTGGAGCAGGTGATCGTGCTCTACCGCTCGGTCGGGTACATCGCGCAGCTCCGCATCTCGCGCATCCTGCACCTCCTCAAGGAGCGGGACACCCTCACCACCTTCGAGTGGGGCATGGCGCGTGAGCTGCTCAACCGCACCTACCGCGACTTCCGCCAGGCCACGAGCATCGTGACCCAGGCGTGGCTCGACGCGCTCAAGGAGTCCAACGACTCCGAGGCCGTCAAGGTGGCCCTGACTCCCCTGCCCCAGATCATCCGCAACCAGTCCAAGGTGTTGGCGGATCTGCGCGACCAGCTCGAGCGCGCCCGGCTCACCCTCGCGGTGAAGCCCGACGGTTACCCCCCGGTGCGCCCTCCGCGCTACTTCGGCGGCGACCTGCTGGACAGCGTCTCGTGGAAACACTTCTGGGGTGAGGTCGCCATCATGGCCGACAACCTCAACCAGCACGTCCTGAACTGATCGCCCCCGGCGATCAGCGTGAGGGCACCCGGAGCGTCGATGTCTGCTGTGGTCAACCTGACTGTTGAGGGCATGACCTGCGGAGGCTGCGCGAGCTCCGTGCGTCGGGTGCTCGCTGAAGATGAGGCGGTGCTGGAGGTCCTGGAGGTGAACGTCGCCGAGCGGCGCGCGAGCCTCCGGGTGGATGAGGCGCGCCTTGATCGTGCGCGCCTCGCCCAGCGTGTCGAAGACGCCGGGTTCAGCGTCCCCGAGTAACGGGTCGCCCGCCGCTCAAGGCAGGTTCCGCCCCAGCCGAAAGCCGCGCAGCGGCGAGCGGTGGTGGGGCAGGTTGTGGTTTCGGCGCGCCAGATGGCACAGGCGCTCGCTGCCATCCCAGCGCCCACCCCGAAACGCCCGCGGGGTGTCGTCCTCGGCGTCGAGGGGCGGCAAGGCCCGGCCCGCGGCGTCGACGAGGGGGCCCTCTTGGCGCCAGGGGTCGGCGAGCCACTCCTCGACGTTGCCCGCGAGGTGGCGCACGCCGTAGGGGCTCTCGTCTACGGGGAACTCACACATCATCGCCGGCAGCTCGCGGGTGAGGCGGCTCTGGCGCATACAGCAGTAGGTGGGGTCGAGCCAGTCTCCCCACGGGTACACCCGGCCATCCACACCGCGCCCGGCCTTCTCCCACTCGAGCTCGATGAGCAGGCGGGTGGGGAGCTTGTCCCGGGCGCCTCGCCAGCGGGCGTAGGCCTCGGCGCAGGCGCAGCTCACGAAGAGCGCCGGCCAGTCGGGCAACCACACGTCGCCGTCTTGATCGGGGCCCAGCTCAAAGTGACCGTGGGCGTCGCGGTGCACGACCAAGGCGCCGTCTGGGGCGTCTACGCCGCGACGTTCCCGGGGCGCCCACCGCAGGGCGTCGTCCTCGTGGCCCTGATCGATCAGATCGTTGAGGAAGGTGAGGTACTCCTCGTTGGTGGTCGGGAAACGGTCGATGATGAAGCCGTCGACCCAGACCGGCGCCAAGGGCGGGCTGTCGGGGTTCATCTCGTCGCCGCCGGCCAAGAACCAGCCGCTCGGGACATACCGCTCGTGTCTGCCCAAGGCGCCGATCGGGGGCAGCCAGATGGGGCTGGGGGCGGTGTCTCCTGGGGCGATGCCGTCCCAGAAGCCTTGGCGGCGGATGTGAACGGGGTAGCTCACCTCCTCGTGGCCCTCGGCGCGCACCCGCAGCAGATAGCTGCCCATCGGCAGGCGGTGGTGGTGGAGCGGGGTCTCGCCGAGCTCATCGACGAGCTCGGGCACGAGGCGGCGATCGACGGTGACGTAGCGGTAGAGCGTCACCCGGGCGCCGGGAGGGTCGGTGATCAGGCTCACCGCGCCTTCACCGGAGAGGTAGGCCCGCCAGGCGCCGCGGTCGTGGCGGCGGAGGTGGGTCTCGGCGATGGCGGTGGCGGCCTCGTCGCGGCGGGCCTCGGCGGCCTGGTGCTCGGCGGCGAAGAGGTCGGCGAGGCGGGCGTGGGCCTCGTCCAGATCGGGGACCTGATGAAGCGCCGTGTTGAGCAGCTCCGCCCGGCGGAGCTCCAGGCGCCGCGCGAGGGACTCCAGGCGGGTGGCCTCGTCTTCAGCCTCCCAGGCGGGGCGCTTCTTCTCGACGGGGTCCACCGGGGTCAAGCCCTCGGAGAGCGCGACGAACTGGGCGCGGGCGGCGTCGGCCTGCTCACGGAGGCGCGCGGCCTCGGGCAAGAGCGCGTCGGCGCGGGAGACGATCTCCAGGGCCCGCTCGCGGCTGCGCACGCCCTCCAACCACTCGCCGACGGTGTCGGAGAGCGCCAAGGCGTCCTCAAATCGGTCCTGGGGCTCCCGGGCCATGGCGCGCAGACAGATGGCCTCGAGCTCTTCAGGGATCGGCCTGGGGGCGACGGCTGAAGGGGGCGGCGGCGGCCCACGCAGCAAGGCGTCGAGGGCCTCCAGGCCGTTTCTTTGGGTGTAGGGGGGCCGCCCGGTGAGCAGCTCGTAGAGGATCGCGCCCAAGGCGTAGACATCGGCGCGGGGGCCGAGGTCGGGCTCTCCTCGGGCCTGCTCCGGCGCCATGTACGCCGGGGTGCCGGTGACGCTGCCCTCGGCGTCAAACCCGGCGACGTGGGGCTGGGGGCTGCGCTCGCCGTGAATGACGGCCACGCCCCAGTCCATGACGAGCACCTCCCCGAAGTCGCCGACCATGACGTTCGACGGCTTGAGGTCGCGGTGCAGCACCTGGAGGCTGTGGGCGTAGGCCACGGGCTCACAGACCTTTCGGAACAGCTCCAAGAGCCGCCGCTGGCTCCAGGTCGTCGAGGTCGCCGCGTGGGCCTCGCGGAGCAGGTCTTTCAACGTGCGGCCTCGGACCTCTTGCATCGTGAAGAAGTAGCGGCCATCCGCCGTGCGCCCGCGCTCAAACACCGGCACGACGCCGGGGTGCTGGAGCTGGGCGGTGATGCTCGCCTCCTCAAAGAAGCGGGCGACGGCGCGCTCATCCGCGGCGTGCTCTCGGCGCAGCACCTTCATCGCCACGCAGCGCTCAAGGGCCGGATCCCAGACCCGGAGCACCTCGGCGTGCCCACCTTGGCCGAGCTGCCCCACGAGCTTAAACCGCTCGGGGTCGGTGCCCGAGACGACCATCCCGCCGACGCCTCCCTCGAGGCCCTCCCCTCGCCCGCCGCCGCTGCCGCTGCCGCTGAGGAAGATCTCTAAGGTGGCGTCGCTGGGGTCGATGCGCCCAGAGCGGCGCAGGGTGGCGAGATCGCCGGCGCGGGAGAGGGTGAGCGCGTCCTCTAAGGCGTTCTGGGTGACGACCCGGCGGATCACCACCTCAAGATCCTCACGCGCGTCGCCGCTCAGCCCATGTTTTTGGACCAGCTCAGCGACCTCGGCGCGGAGGAAAGGATCGCGCATTGATTGCTCCAGGAGGGCCTGGAGAGCGAGATTACCGCGTCGATGTCAGAACTTATTGAGGCCGTGACAAAAGGAGACAAGGGACAGGGCTCAGACCTTGGGGGGGCGCAGCGGGGTCTTGAGGTATGAAACACCGTTCTTGCCCGGCGCGGGCAGATGCCCCGCGTCGATGTTTACTTGTACGCTGGGGAAGAGCAGCCGCGGCGCGGCGAGCGTCTTGTCTCGCGCGGTGCGAAACGCGACGAAGTCCTCCGACGGGGTGGACTCCTTGAGCTGCACGTTGCCCGTCTTCGAGGCGCCGATGGTCGTCTCAAAGGCCAGGTCCCGGCCGCCGGGCTGGTAGTCGTGGCCGACGAACACTCGGGTGCTGTCAGGCAAGGCGTAGAGGCCGTCGTGAACCGAGCGGTAGAGGGTCTCGGCGCTGCCCGCGGGGAAGTCGCAGCGGCCCACGCCGTAGTCGGGCATAAACAGCGCGTCGCCGGTGAACACGGCGTCGTCGATGACATAGCTCAGGCAGGCCGGGGTGTGGCCGGGGGTGGAGATCGCCCGCACGGTGATGGAGCCCGCCTGGAGGGTCTCGCCGTCTTGGAGCAGGCGGTCAAACTGAGAGCCGTCGGTGGGGAAGCTCGGGTCCAGGTCAAACACGCCCTTGAAGATGCTCTGCACCTCTTGGATTCGCGCGCCGATGGCCACCCCCGCGCCGTGGCGGCGCTTGAGCGCTTGGGAGCCGGAGAGGTGGTCGGCGTGGGCGTGGGTCTCGAAGATCCAGCGCAGGGTGAGGCCCTCGGCCTGGAGAAACGCCGTCACGGCGTCCACGGACTCCTCCCAGATGCGGCCCGAGGCGGGGTCGAAGTCGAGGACGGGGTCGATGACCACGGCGTCGTGGGTGGTCGGATCCCAGACGACGTAGGTGAGGGTGAAGGTGCGGGCGTCGTAGAGGGCGTGGACGTTCATGGGGACACCTCAGCGTGATTGATCTTGGGCGGAGACGGGAGGGGCTCAGGGCCCGAGCAGGCGGGTGAGGCCGCCGACGAGCGGTCGGGCCTCGACCCCTTGGGCCTGGAGCTGCCGCGCGGCGATGGCGGCGCGGCGGCCGGACTGGCAGACGACGAGCACAGGCTGGCCGCGGAGGGTCTCGGCGCGGGCGGCGTCGAGGGTGTGCAGGGGGAGGTTGATCGCGCCGGGGAGGTGGCTGCGGTTGAACTCGTCTTCAGTGCGCACATCGACGATCAAGGCGTCAGGCTCGTTGAGGAGCGCGGCGCTGTCCGCGTGGGCGGCGGCGATCGTGGCCTCTTTTCGACGGGACTGCATGCGCCAAATGGCCCATAACGGCAGCCCGACGGTGGCGAAGGACACGAGGAGGAGGAGCAGGGGGTCCATTCAGCGGCCTCTTGGAGAGGTGGAAGGACAGGATGCACGACGTTGTGCATGAAGTGTGCCAGCGCGGAGATGACCTCGGCCTGGGGATGGATCGGCCCTGGACCACGGGCCCGCCCATGACGCTGGAGCGCGATGAAACGAAACATCCTCGTTCCACGTTTCAGCGGGAAACAGGCCGCCAGACGCCCGGCGCGTAGGTTAGTCGCCGTCTAAATGCACAGCGCGCACGACTTCCTCGTCAACCTCTCCTTGGTGTTCACCGTGGCGGCCATCGTCACGGTCACCTTCGTGAAGCTGCGTCTGCCCGCGGTGCTGGGCTACCTGCTGGCGGGCATGCTCGTCGGGCCCCACGTCCCGGTCCCGCTGGTCGCCGACGCCGCCGTGGTGGAGACGCTCTCCGAGCTGGGCGTGATCCTGCTGATGTTCTGCATCGGCTTGGAGTTCACGCTCAAGCGGTTCATGAAGGTGGCGCCGGTGGGCGGGCTCATCGGGCTCGCTGAGGTGAGCCTCATGGCCTGGCTGGGCTTTCAGGCCGCCGGGCTCTTGGGCTGGACGACCCCCGAGCGCCTGTTCACCGGGGCCATCGTCGCGATCTCGTCCACGAGCATCATCGCCAAGGCCTTTGAAGAGAAGAAGGTCACCGGGCCGTGGCGGGACACGGTGCTCAGCGTGCTCATCGTCGAGGACGTGCTGGCGATCTTGCTGATGGTGGTGCTCGGCCTCGTCGCCGGAGGCCAGGCCGTCGCCCCGGAGCGCCTGGGCTGGGAGCTGTTTCGCCTCGTCGCCTCCTTGGGCACCTTGCTCGCCGCCGGGCTGCTCGTCTTGCCCCGGGCGTTTCGCCTGGTGCAGCGCCTCGACCGCCCGGAGACCACCGTGGTCGCCGCCGTCGGTGTGTGTTTCGCCACCTCGCTCATCGCCCAGGAGCTCGGGTACTCCGTCGCCTTGGGCGCGTTCATGGGCGGGGTGATGGTGGCCGAGTCGGGGCACGGCGAGGCCATCGAGCACGCGATCCGCCCGGTGCGGGACGTGTTCGCGGCCCTGTTTTTTGTCGCCGTCGGCATGTTGATCAACCCCGTGCTCGTGTGGCAGAACATCGGCGCGGTCACCCTGCTCACCCTCGTGGTGGTGTTCGGCAAGCTCCTCGGCGCGGGCGGGGCGAGCTTCTTGGCGGGCACGGGGCTGCGCGGCGCGGTGCGGGTGGGCATGACCCACACCCAGATCGGCGAGTTCTCGTTCATCATCGCGGGCTTGGGCAAAGCGATGGGGGTGGTGGGTGAGCAGCTTCAGCCCGTCGCCGTGGCGGTCTCGGTGATCACCGCGTTCACCACGCCGATCGCCATCGGCAACGCCGACCGCCTCGCCACCTGGGTGGACCACCGCCTGCCGCCGTCGCTGCAGCAGCTCAGCTCGGTGTACACGGCCTGGGTGGAGCAGCTTCGCGCCGCGCCCCGCGCCAGACAGAGCGGCTGGCGGCGCACCTTGTCGCTCTTGGCCTTAGACACCGTGGCGCTGATCGTGCTGATCGTCGGGCACAGCGTCGTCGGGCCGATCTTAGAGGCCCAGCTCGTCGAGCTCTCCCACATCGACGAGCATGTGGCGAGCTGGGGCATCATGCTCACGGCGCTGATCGTCGCCGCGCCCCTGCTCTTGGGTGTGGTGCAGCTCAGCGCCACCTTGGGCGAGCAGCTCGTCGCGCCGCTCACGCCGTCCGATGGCGCCCGGGCGCCGGGCCTGTTTGTGGCCTTGGGCCTGCTCGTGCGGGCGGCCCTGCTCGGCCTCGTCGGCCTCGTCGTGCTCGTGTTCACCTTGCCGTTCTTGCCGCCGCTCTCGGCCTTGTTCTCGTTGGGGCTGCTCCAGGGCCTGCTCGTGCTCCTCTTGTTGCGGCGCACCGGCATGAAGGGCGGGCAGTTGGTCTCTGGCGCGCGGTTCGTCGCCGAGGCCCTGCTTCAAGGCGCACACTCCGGCCGCGACCAAGACGACACGGCCCACGGCCAAGGCCACGCCGAGCCGCTGCTCCAGAACGAGCAGGTGCGCCTCAAACCCGCCGATCACGCCGTGGGCCGCACCCTCGTCGAGCTCGACCTGCGCGCCCGCACCGGCGCCACCGTCGTGGCGCTGCGGCTGCCCGACGGCAAAGGGGTGGCTCCCCAAGGCCGCGAGGCCCTCGGCGAGGGCACCACCCTGGTGCTCGTGGGGGAGCGCGCGGCGCTCGCCGCGGCGACGGCCTTGTTGCAGGGGGGGCCGGAGGTGCTGGAGGCCTAAACCCCCCGCGCGTCCGGCGGCCAGATGATCTTGTGGAGCTGCACCTGCACCCGGGCGGGCAGGCGCTCGGCGAGGGTCCAGTCCACGAGGTCTTCAGGGCGCACGGCGCCGAAGACGGGGGAGAGCAGCAGCTCTCCGGCGCGCTCGTTCAGGCGGTGCTCACGGATGACCTGGGCGGCCCACTCAAAGTCGGCCCGGGAGGCGAGCACAAACTTCACCTCGTCTTTGGGCTTGAGCAGGGGGACGTTGGACCACAGGTTCTTCGCCGCCTCGCCGGAGCCTGGGGGCTTGAGGTCCAGGATGATGTGAACGGCCTCGGGCACTCGCTCGATGGAGATCGAGCCTGAGGTCTCCAAGAGCACCTGATGCCCGGCGGCGATCAGGCGCTCCATGAGCGGGATGGCCTGGCGCTGGGCGAGGGGCTCGCCGCCGGTGACCTCCACCAGACGCACGCCCAAGGCGCTGACCTCGGCCACGACGTCGTCGATCGCCCGGTGGGCGCCGCCCTTGAAGGTGAAGGTGGAGTCGCACCACACGCAGCGCAGGTTGCAGCCCGCGAGGCGCACGAAGGTGCAGGGCAAGCCGACGAAGCTCGACTCGCCCTGAACGGAGGTGTAGACCTCGATGACGCGCAGGCGCTCATCGAGGGGGATCGTCGTGGTCATGCCCCGGATATAAGACGTGCACTCCACGACGGCGAGCCTGATGCCCAACCCCTCCCCGCCCTCCGCAGACGGCCTCTTGGGCCTCGTCGGCGCCACACCCCTGGTCGAGCTCACCCGGGTGTCGCCGCGACCGGGCCGCCTACGGTTCTTCGCCAAGCTTGAGGGCCAGAACCCCTCGGGCAGCATCAAGGATCGTATCGCCCTGGCCATGGTGCTCGACGCCGAGCGCCGGGGGCTCATCGGCCCTGGCAGCACGCTCATCGAGGCGAGCACGGGCAACACCGCCATCGCCTTGGCCATGGTCGCCCGGCGCCGGGGCTATCACCTCAAGGTCGTCGTGCCTGAAGGCGTGGTGCCGTCCATCGCCGACGTGCTCTCGTTGTACGGCGTCGAGCTGTGCTGGGTGAAGCCCAAGGCGGGCATGGTCGGCGCGATTGAGGCCGCCAGCGAGATGTCTGCCCGGGGCGAAGGCCACGCCCTGCGCCAGTTTGACAACCCGGTGAACGTGCTCACCCACATGAACACCACCGGCGCGGAGATCGCCGCCGCCTTGCCCCGGGTGGACGTGTTCGTCGCCGGGATCGGCACCGGGGGCACGCTCATGGGGGTGAGCCGCCGCCTTCGTGAACAGAACCCGGCGCTGCGGGTGATCGGCGTCGAGCCCCGCATGGGCGAGCGGCTGCAGGGCCTCCGCAGCCTGAACGACGGCTATCACCCTCCCCTGCTGGACCTCGACGCCCTGAGCGCACGGTACCTCGTCGGCAGCGACACCGCGCTGAACATGATGCGCCGGGTGGTGCGTGAGGAGGGCGTGATGGCCGGGGTCTCCTGCGGCGCCGTGCTGCACGCCGCGCTCCAGGCCACCAGAGACCTGGAGGAGGGCATCGTCGTGTGTATGTTCAGCGACGGCGGCTGGAAGTACCTGCCCGCGAGGCCGTGGGAGGCCGCGGCGACCCACGACCCCAACCTAGACGAGACCCACTGGTGGTGAGCCCCGCGGGGTTTACGCCTCGCCTTCGGGGCCCCCGGCCAAGGGCGGCGCGCTCCAGGTGTCGCGCAGGTGCCCACGCCCGAGGATGACCTGGGCGATGGGGTAGCGGTGGTGCAGGTCGAGCAGGCGGCTGAGCAGGTCCTCGATGGCCAAGAAGCTCGCCCGGCCCAGATCGACGTCGTAGACCACCCCTTTGCCGCCACGGCAGGGCTGGGGGTCGGAGATGTAATGAACGCGGCCGCCGTCGCGGGTGCCGAAGCGCCCGTTGAAGCCGCTCTCGTACCACTCGCCGATCACTGGATCGAGCTGGGCCACGGCGTCGCCGGACTCAAAGAGCACCTGCACCGGGAGCTGATCCCAGGGGCACTGGGAGCTGATGTACAGCTCAAAGGAGCGCTCGCCGGTGTTGAACAGCACGACGGCGCGGGCCAGGGGCTCTAAGCCCGCCACGGCGACGACCATGGGCTGATCCCCGACCTGACCGGCCTGGCCGGTGGAGGGATCCACCAGGTCCACACGCACCCCGGCGTAGGGGCGCGCGCCGTCGGGGATGGACGGGACGAGGCGGCCGTCGGGGGCGCGGCGCATGCGGGCGCACTCCGACATCCAGCCCTTCTCTTCCATCTCTTTGACCGTCTCGTCGAAGAACTCGACGTAGCTGTCGCGGTGGGCGACGAGCAGATCCCGGGGCTCGCGGCCCTCGCTGCCGTCGGCCATGGCCTTCACGGCGCGCACGAGCTCTCCGGCGGCCTCGATGAAGGTGTCCTCGTCGCGGTCTTCGTTGATGTAGGTGGCCAGCTCGGCGAGGGCCTCGTCGATGCGACCGCAGGCCAGAAGCAGGTGCGCCCGGGAGGCGCGGGCCCGGGGGGTGCCGTCGTCGAGCTCAAGAGCGTCGTCGTAGGCCTTGAGCGCCCGGGCGGGCTCGTCCATGTCTTCGCTGGCGGCGGCGACGCCGAGCTGCACCTGCACCAGAAACTCGGGCGGGGCGCCGGCCTTCCAGCCCATCTCCAAGGCCTGCTCCAACAGCGGCCGGGCGCGACCGGGCTCACCGAGCTGCAAGAGCACGACGGCCATCGCCTGATGAAGATCGGCGCGGGGCTCACCCGCGGCCTCCATCGCGGCGACGAGGTGGTCTCGGGCTTTGCGGGGATCCCCGCCGTGCAGGGCTTGCATCGCCTGCTGAATCAGCTCCTCGACGGTCATGGGCTCGATGCTCCTAGATGGGGTGCGTCTGATGCGCCGAGAGAATATCATCCCCGGTTCACGAATCACCGACCGAGGCGAACGTGCCGCTCTCCGACGCCCTGCTCCAAGACATTCAAGACGCCCGCGCCCACTCGATGCCCACTCTGCGGGCCACGGCGCCGGCGCTGGAGGCCTTGCTCTACACCCCTTTCCCCTGCCTTGACCACGGCTTCGTGCGGGTCGTGGACTACATGGGCGACGATGACGCCGTGGTGCAATCGGCGCGGGTGTCGTATGGCCGGGGCACCAAGGCGAGCCGCACCGACCGGGGGCTCATCCGTTACCTCATGCGCCACCGGCACACGACGCCGTTTGAGATGTGTGAGCTCAAGCTCCACGTCAAGCTGCCGATCTTTGTGGCCCGGCAGTGGATTCGCCACCGCACGGCGAACGTGAACGAGATCAGCGCGCGGTACTCCGTGCTCGACCGGGAGTTTTACCTGCCCCGGCCTGAAGACATCGCCACGCAGTCCAAAGACAACAAACAAGGCCGCGGCGAGGCCCTGAGCCCGGAGCAGACCGAGGACGTGCTCGCCGCCTTGCGGGAGGACGCCGAGCGCGCCTTCTCTCGTTACGAGGGGCTCTTGGAGGAGCAGTCTTTGGCGCGGGAGCTCGCCCGCATCGGCCTGCCGCTCTCGGCCTATACGCAGTGGTACTGGAAGGTTGACCTGCACAACCTCCTGCACTTCTTGTCGTTGCGCCTCGACCCCCACGCCCAGCTTGAGATCCGGGTGTACGCCGAGGCCATCGCCCAGGCGGTGAAGGCGTGGGTGCCGCTCTCGTGGGAGGCCTTTGAGGACTACCGTTTGGGCGGCGTGGCGCTCTCGGCCCAAGGGTTAGACGTGGTGCGGCGTCTTCTGCGCGGCGAGGCCGTCGGCCAAGAGCAGAGCGGCTTGGCGCCCCGCGAGTGGCGGGAGCTCATGGACCTCTTGGAGCGCGACGAGACGAACCCCTGAGCCCGCCGGGGGCGCAGGGGTCACCGGACATCGCGCCGATCAGCTCATCTCGGCGCGTTGGCCCTGGCGCATGTCTTCAGTGACCAGATCGAGGAGCGTCGTGGAGAGCTCGATGATCTGCTCATGGGAGAAGCCTTCGCCGCGGAGCTGGCGGTAAAAAGACTTGGCGACCGCGGAGTTGCGGTTGCGGAGGAGCTCGTTGGAGCGGTTGGACGTGTTCACGGTGATCTCCCTCTTGACCCGCTCTATTCTAAGCAAGAGTTGTGCCGGATCTTGACCGCGCCCCCAGCGCCGGGCACGGGATCTTCGGGGTCTGATCCACCTTCAGACGATGTCGTTCCTTCTGACCGGTCCTTACGCGGGTTCGCGCCAAACTTGGGCTTTTTGAGCGCGCCGGGTACGCGCTCCCCCAAATCACGGCCAGACGCCCAGAGCCAAGACGGGCCTCGCCGCTGACCTCAATGACGAGGTCAGTGCGAAGCCCGCTTCGCTCCTTGGGCGCCCGCGGCGCGCAGGGCCTTACGCGCTCTCGCCGGAGCGCTCCAGCTTCTTGATCGCCATCTGGACATACTTGCGGATGTTCGGGATGTCGGGATCTAAGGTGTAGGCCTTCTGGAGATCGAGGAACGCCTCGCGGTACGACTTCTTGTAGTAGTACGAGATGCCCCGGCGGCAGCGCGCCATGGCGTGGTTGGCGTCGACCTCGATGGCCGAGTCAAAGAACTCGATGGCCCGGGTGTAGTCTTTGCGGGCGAAGAACAGCTCACCCATGGCGACGAGGGGCTCGGGGCCGTTGGGATCGAGGTCCTCAGCCTTCTGGAAGTCGGACATCGCCGCGGCGTAGTCGCCCAGATCGAGCCAGCAGCGGCCGCGGCCCAAGAAGGCGTCGACGTGGTCGGGCTTGAGGTCGAGCAGGTCGGTGTAGGCCGTGGCGGCGTTGGTGAGGTCGCCTTGTTCGAGGGCCTCTTGCGCCGTCTTCATCAAGGCGGCGAGCTGGGCCTTGTCGACCTCCTCCACGGGGCGGAGGCTCGCGGCGTTGAGCTCGTCGGGGTCGTCGTTGGCGGGCTCGTCGCCGCCGAGCTGCAGGCGAGGCTGCTCCACCTCGGGCTCGTCGGACTCGACCTCCTCAGTCTCCATCTCCATCGACGCGATGCTAAAGCCGTCGCTGTCGCCGTCGTCGAGCTCGTACTCGTCTCCCGCGGACTCCATCGGCACGCGGATCTCGTCGAGGTAGTCGAGGCCGACCACACCCAAGGCGTCGCCTTGGGGGGTGAGCTGGATCGCGGCGGCCACGGGGCGGGCGGCGCGGGGATCCTTGATCATCGGCAGGATCGCCGGGCCGAGATCGGGGCCACGGCGCGGCGCGGGCTCGGCGGGGGCCTGACGCGCCGCCGGGGCGGGGTGGTCGAGGCGCTCGTCGTCTTCGATGAGCAGGTCCGCGTCGGCGCGCACGTCCTCGTCGCCGAGGTCGTCGAGGCCCACCCGGGCCAAGGGCGCGGCGGCGGGGCGCGGTGAGCCCCCCGCGGCGGCGGGCACGACGCCGGGGTTGAGGTTCAGCGGCTTGGCGGCGGGGAGCACGCTGGGGCTCTGGGCGGGGGAGGCGCCGCTGGCGCGCCCCAACGCGGCCATGACGCCAGGGTCCATCATCAACATCGTGCGCTCTTGCTCGTCCTCATCCGGGTGAGGCGGCGGCGGCGCGGGCTTGGGCGGCGCGGGCTTGGGGCCGCCAGAGAGCTCGGCGAGGCTCTGGGCGATGGCGTCGCTGATGGACTTGCCGATGTCGCTGGGCGCGGGCGGCGGTTTGGGCGGCGGCGGCGCGGCGGCGGGCGCGGGCTCCCCCAAGAGGATCGAGGAGCATCTCCCGGGTGAACAGCTCCGTGGGCTCGGGGTCCACCTCGGGGGCGGCCTGGGCGGGGCTGGCCTGGGCGGGGCTGGCCGAGGGCGGCGTGACCGGCGCGGGGCTGGCGGGAGGCGGCGCGACCGGCGCGGGGCTGGCCGGGGCCGACACCACGGAGGGGCTCGCCTGGGCGAGGGCGTCGAGCCCGCGGGCCTGGCCGGGATCTTCGATGTCTTCGAGGAGGAGCTGCTCCAAGGCCTCGATGGAGTCGACGTGAACGACCTTGGGCTCTACGGCCTGGGGCGCCTCAGCGGGGCGCGGCTCTTGCTGGCGCGGGGACTCGTCGGTGGCGGGATCCTCCACGTCTTCGGCGGCCTGGGACGCGGCGGCAGCTCCAATCCCGGCGGCGACGACGCTCCCTGGCACAGAGGGGCTGTCCTCGGTGTCGTCTTCAGCGACGTCCTCCTCCGAGGGCTCCTCGACGGGCTCGGCGACGGGATCCACGGCGACGGGCTCCACGGCGAGCTCCGGCGCCACGGGCAGGGCCTGCACGGGCAGCTCGGCGATGGGCGGCTCGGCGGGGAGATCAAGGAACGGCAGGCTGCCGAGGGGCTCGGTCAGCTCGGGGTCGGTCAGCTCGGGCGGGGCCGCGGCCTGCTCGACGCCGGGATCGGTGACCTCGGGATCGGCCGACGCCTCGTCGTGGACGACGGGGGCGGTGATCTCGGGATCGACGTCGTCCTCAGCCTGGGCGACGGGGAGCTCGTCCACCGGCGCGGGCGACTCCACATCGAGCACCACACCCTCGATCTCTTCGTCTCGCACGGGCTCCACCGCGGCGCGAAGGGCGGCGAGGCGGAGGCTGAGCGGGCGGAGGCGGACGTGCAGCGCCGGGAAGCGGGAGCCGACGTGCTCAAGGCGCGCGGCCTCCTCGGCGCGGTGGCGCGCGAGGGGGGCGAGCTCCAAGACGGAGAGCGCGGCGCGGGCCTCGCTGAGCGCGGCGGACAGCGCGAGGGCGGGCTCCGACGCGCCCTCGGCGCGGGTGTCGTGGGCCATTCGCGGGAACCTACTTGTTCAGGTTGAGCTTCTGGGCCTTCTGCTGCAGCGCGTCGAGGAGCTCGGAGCGGAGCTTCTCGTGGCGCTCGATCTCACGCTCCAGCGCCTCATCTTGGCGGCGGAGCTCGTCGATCTCGGCGCGAACGCTCTCAAGATCGGCGCTGCGGCGGGTGCGCGTCTGGCGGAGCTGGTCAACCTCGACGTTGAGGGTGTCCAGCTCGATCTCCAGCTCGCTCACGCCGTCGCGCAGGCTGTCGCGCTCGGTGAGGCGCTCGCCTTGGCGGCTCTTGAGGTCTTCAGTGCGGGCGCGAAGGGCCTTGACGTCTTGGGAGACGCGGCCGAGCTCTTCGTCTAAGCTCTCGCGGAACCGACGGCTGCGATCGATCTCGAGCTCAGCGGCGATGATGTGGCGCGTGGACTCTTCGGTGTCGGCGACGACACGCTTGAGCTCGGCGACGCGCTCATCGAGGACGCTCTTGAGCTCCGCCTGAAGTTCAGCAAGTCGATCGGTGCTCATGGGCCTCAGCTCTCGGATGTCGGAAGGTTCAGGGGATCACCCACGCGGCGGGCGCGCGGGCCGGGGTCGCTCACTTCGGAGTTTATCTTAAAGGAGGAGAAGCGTCGGCGAGGGCCGGGCACAGAAAAGCCGTCAAGCGTAAACTCTTGTTGGCCCCCACGACGGGGCAGACACCGCCAGAGGGCGCCCGGGAGAAGCCCAGCATGAGCGAGCGTGATCCCCCAAGCGGCGCGGAGCGGCTGGGGCTGGTGATCGTCGAAGAACATCCTGCGCGGCGCCTCGGGCGCGCGGCGGCGCTCTCGGCGCGTTGGCGTGTGCTCGCCTTGGAGTCCGCCGACTCCTTGAGCCGGGTGCAGCGCGCCGAGCGACCGGCCTTGGTGCTGCTCTCTGTGGATCCCGCGCACCCCGGCGCCGCCACCCGCGCGGCGCAGCGGGCGAAGACTGAGCTGAGCCCGCCCCGGGTTGGCCTGCTCTGCCACGGGCGCGTGGACGATCCCGCCGCCCTCGTTCTGGGCTGCGGCGCGGACGGCTGGCTGGGCGGTGAGGTCAGCGAGGCCACGCTCAACGCCTGGGTGGCGCAGGTGATGCGCGGCGAGCGCCCGATCACCCAAGACCCCGCGCCGCGACGGGGGCTCTTGGGCCGGCTTTGGGGGCGCTGAGGCCGATCGGTGGCTCAGGTCAGCCCGCCCGCTGAGTGCTGCTCGGCGAGCTGCTCCCGCTCAAGCCAAGAGATGCAGGTGACCGGGCAGGCGTCGATGGCGTCCTGGATGAGATCCATCGGGCCCTCTTGTTTGAGCACTTCAGCCTTGGCCTCGCCGGGCAAGGTGAAGACGTCGGCCGTCTGCTCCACGCAGGTGCCGCAGGAGATGCACTCCCATTGGTCGATGGTGAGCACCTTGCCCACGGCCTTGGCGCGGCTGGACTCGTTGTCGACGGGGCCGATGAAGGGCACGCCGTCGGCGGTGTAGTTGATGCCCACCGTGGCGAGGGTGACGTCGCGGCCGTTGGCGCGCATCCGCTCGCGGTACCCTTCGAGGTCGGTGGAGCTGTCGTCGGCGTGGCGGCCCTCTTTGAGGCCCCCGGCGGCGGCCATGGCGGCCAGCGCGGCGAAGGAGGAGGTCTGGGGAGCCTCGGCCTTGGCGGGCTCGGCCTTGGCGGGCTCGGCCTTGGGCGCCTCGATGACCGGCGCGGGCTTGGGCGCCTCGACCTTCACGGGCTCGACGACGGCGGCGGGCTTGGGCGCCTCAACGACGGCCTCCACCTTCACGGGCTCCGCGGCGGGCTTGGGCGCCTCGACCTTGGCGGCCTCTTTTTTCGCCTTCTTGGGCTCGGCCTTGGGCGCCTCGACCTTCACGGGCTCGGCCTTGGGCGCCTCGACCTTCACGGGCTCGGCCACGGTGGTGACGGTCACCCCCTGGGCCTTGAGCGCTTGGAGCTCTTGTCTCGTGGCCGCCAGCTCAACCATGAGCTGCCGCACGATGCCCTCTAGGTTGCGGAGGTCAACCCGCAGGTTGTTGAGCTGAATCTCTCGCTCGTCGTAGTCACCAGAGACCGCGGCCTTCTGAAACCCGGCGAAGGCCGAGCCGACCATCGTGCGAATCATCCTGCACCTCATCCTGTGGTCGCGCCCGGGGCAGGGCGCTCGCGCCGACACAGCGTAGCGGAGCAGACCCCGGGGCAGCAAGCCTAAGCGTGTTGAGCGCTCAGAATTGCGCGCTCAAACGGCCTCTTCCCACGCCTCGACAAAACGCTGCGCCCGATCGGCGAGGGGCTGGAGCTGGTCGTAGACCTGGCGATCCTCAACCTCGGTCTGGAGCCGCACAAAAAACGCCTCGTCGAGCACGAGCTGGTCCCCCACCCGACGGGCGACGCCGAGGCCCTGGAGGATCTCCGCGAGCTGCTCGCCTGTGACCCCGGCTCGGGGGCGGCGAATGACGAGCCAGCCTTGTTCGCTGCACAGCTCGTCCAGCAGGAGGAGCAGCTCCCCGACCCGCTTTCGACCCCGCCAGAGCTCGACGCTGCCGTCGCGCAGGCGCAGCACCCGACGCCAGCCCGGGCGGCGGTGCAGGATCAACAGCGCCGTCAACAAGGCGAGGTGGGGCACGTTGGCCACGGCCCGAAGGCGTAAGGTGACCTGATCGGGGATGGAGCGGCCTTGGGGCTCACCCGTGGCGAAGACGCCGCCGTGCACGAGCTCTCTGCGGTCGGTCACCCGCGGCAGACCCACGCCGTTCTTGGCCTGACGGGCGCGCTCCAACAGGCGGTTGGCTTCAGCGATGCCCCCGGCCAAGGCCGTGAGGTTCGACGGCAAGGCGAAGAACAGGCCCTCTTGGTCTTGAAGCTCCAGAAACGAGCCGGTCTGGGCGCTGGGCTCGGGGCCGGTCTCTCCGGCGATGGGGAAGTCGTCGATGGAGCGGCCCAAGAGCACCCGCTCCAGATCTTTCACCAGCCGCGACGGCGTGACCGTCTCGCCGAAGACCCGGCGATCCCACGACGTGAAGCGCTCGCGGAGCTGGCCGTAACGCACCGCCGCGCCGGGGTGACCCGAGGCCGCCTGGCGCATGTTGTCCAGGTACTCCCGATACCGAGGGTCGGAGAGCGCGACGCCGGCCACGGTCTCGGCCAGCTCACGGCGCCACACCGCGCCCCAGCTCCCGACGAGGCGATCGCCCACACGGAAGGCGTCGCCGCGGCGCACGGCCATCTCGGCGTAGCCCCCCACCGCCACGCCCTCAGCGCCGCCTTTGTCGAGCACAGCGCGCAGATGACCGAGGCTCAGCTCGCCGTTGTCCAGAAGCGCGCGGAGCACGAGGCGGTAGACGTCGGGGGACTCGGGGCCGACGAGCTTTGGGGCGAGGGTCTCTTCAGGGGGCTTGGCGGCCTGATCGGGGCCGAAGTCCAGCGCGAGCTGCTGGGCTTTGGGGCGGCGGGGCCCCAGGCGTAAGGCGGGCTCCAGGAGGCTACGCACGGCGCTGGCGCGGCGCTTGGCCGTGGCTTCAGCCATGTCCGGCGCCCACTGCTGGATGAAACGACCCAAGGCCTCGGTGTCGGGGAGCTCGTCGCGGCCGGTCATCAACTGCACCACGAAGTCGTTCGCCCACGCCGCCTGCGCGTACACCCGAGGGCGATCGGGGCCGGCGAAGACGTACTCCAGCCCAAGCTCGGTGAGCTGCAGGCGACCGCCCACGGCGTCGGTTGTGGTGAGCCCCAGCCACTCCCCGGCCTGGCTGTAGTAGTGGACCGTGCGCAGCTCACAGTCGAGGATCTCGGCGATGGATCGTGGCTCACGCACCCCCTGGCCGATCAGCTCCATCACCCGGGCGAGCAGGCGCGGGCTGTTCGCGTTGGGGATCAAGACGTTTCGAGGCGGACGAGCGGCCATCGGTGTATCGGGGCTGAGAGGAGTGACTTGATGCGTCACCTCAACTTAACACTTGACAACACAAATTGAGATCGGTGAACCTGGGGAATGTGAGATTCCCTCCCAGAACGCGGGAGATCGGGCCTTGCACGATCCTTCTCGCCGAGAGCGCCCCATGAGCCGTCTTCAGCGTCGTGTCGAACATCCAAGTCTTGTCCGGGAGCAGGGCTCCTTCAACCCGGATCAGCACGAGCTGGAGGCCGCGATCCGAGGCCGCACCTCTCGCAAAGTGCGGGCGCACCTGCGGCGTATGGACCCGGTGGTGCTCACCACGCCGCGCTGGTCCGAGCCCCAGGCCTTCTTGGAGGATCTCGCCCTGGACCTCGCCGTGGGTGAGCCCGCCTTGGGCTGCCGAACCGTGTCCTTCCGCCCGCTCAAGGGCCGCCCGGTGACCGAGGCCTGGCACTTCGTGATGCAGGTGCTCGCCCAGCTCTCCGAGCGGGAGTGGACGGAGGTGCGCACGCCGAGCGTCGCCGATCGCCGGGGCCTACGCACGGTCTGCCGGGATCTCCTCCTGCGCGCTCAAGATCACCGCCGTGAGGACGCCCACCCCCAGGTCGCGCTTCTGGGCCACGGCGCCGAGCACCTGCCCGTGGAGGTCGTCGAAGATCTCGGCGAGGCCTGGGCCCGCTTCGCCCAGGAGATCCCCCACGACCGCCGGGCGACGCTCCTGCTCGCGGGCTCTGTGGACGCCCCGGCCTTGGCCTTGGACGGCGGGGTGGAGGTCGGGCTCCAAGACTTCGGCGAGGCTGAGGCCGCGGCCACCTTGGTCGGCCAGGCTGGGCCCGCCGGTCGCCGTGAGCTGGAGGGCGCCGCGCGCTTCACCGGGGGCATCCCCGCGCTGGTCACCGCCTTGGGCCACGGCGCCCGGGGCAACGGGTCGATGCCCAGCGGCGAGGCGGCCTTGCTGCGCGCCATCGGGCCCCTGGCCGATGAGATCCGCTACGCCGTCGACATCGCCTCGGGCAAGTCCGAGCTCGCCGATCGCCTCGACAGCCTGCGGCGCGGCGACCCGCTGATCGAGGTGCCCTGAGGCTCGACCGCCCCCTGGCCTTGGCCGGGCTGCTCAAGCGGGTGCGCCTTCTGGGGGAGGACCGCGTCCTGCTGCGCGCCCCGGCCATCGCCGCGGCCTTGGGCTAACTACCAGATCCCGTACTTCTGGCGGTAGCTCTGGTGCTCGGCGGCGTTGCGGCTGGGGTGCAAGACGCCGTCCTTGTCGTGCAGGTAGTACCAGTACTCGCTGGCCACGGGGTTCATCGCCGCCTGCAGAGAGTCGGCGTTGGGGTTGCCGATGGGTGTCGGCGGCAAGCCCGGGCGCAGGCGGGTGTTGTAGGGGTCGTCGGGGTCGCGCAGGCGCTTGAGGAAGGCGTCGCGGTCGTTCCACTCGGCCAAGGTGTAGCGGCTGGTGGCGTCCACACCGAGGTTCCACTGGCTGTCGATACGTTTCCACAAGATGCCCGCCACCAAGGGGCGGTTCGCCGGGGTGGGCTCCTCCCGCTCCAGCATCGAGGCCATGATCACGACCTCGTACAGCGTGCGCTGGCCGAGGTTGGGGGTGGGGCCCAGGCGCTCGGTGAAGGTGTCGAGCTGGCGCTGGATGAAGACATCGACGGAGAACTTCAGCGGATCGACCATGTAGGTCTCGGGGTAGAGCAGGCCCTCTAGGCTGCTCAAATCGCCGAGGCCCTGGGGCAGCTTGAACCGGCCCGGCTCTCCGGCGGCGCGGGCGTAGGCCCCGGCCTCGATCCAGCCGCGCTCCGTGAGCGCCGCGTCGATCTCGCGGATGCGCCAGCCCTCGACGATGGTGAACGGCTCATCGTTGGGCAGAGGCGCGCCGCAGAGCGTCTCCATCAGCTCGGGCAGGGCCATCGCCGGGCTGACCTTAAAGCGCCCCGCCTTGAGGCAGCCGCCGGAGCCGCTGCGCCGAAGCCAGAGCTTCCAGGTCCACTCCGAGTCCACCAAGCCCGCCTGCACCAAGGCCGGGGCGAGGCCCTTCGCCGTGGCGCCAGGCGGCACCTCAAAGACGCGGGGCTCGGCGTCGGCGGGGTTCATGGGGGTGTTGGCCTTGTCGTCGATGACAAAGCAGCCGAGGGGGGCGAAGGCGAAGGCGAGGAGCATGGCGCGATCGGTAACCTGCCGGTTGTTTGCGCGCTCTTGACACGAATCTCACAAAGCCGCATCCTCTGGGAATGCTCCGCCTCCTATGGGCCTTCGCCGCCTGCGCCGATCCCCCGACGCCGAACGACGATCGTGTCGCTGAGAGCGTCATGACGTTCAACCTCGACTCCGGCGAGACCGGCGCCGACTCCGGCGACACCGGCCACACCGGCGACTCCGGCGACACGAGCCCCCCGGATCTCCCCGCCCTCACCGTGGACCTCCTGGTGATCGGCTCGGGCCCCGCGGGGCTCAGCGCGGCCTGGGCGGCCCAGGAGGCCGGGGCCTCGGTCTTGATCTTGGAGCGTGAGGAGCGCGCCGGAGGATCGGGCTGGTACGCCTCCAACTTCTTCGCCGCCGGGACCCGTTTCCAGGCCGACGCCAGGATCGTGGACAGCCCCGCCCAGGCCCTCGCCGAGTGGCAAGGCTTCACCGCGGGCGGCGACCCCAACGACCCCTGGGTGATCGCCCTCGCTGAAGGCTCGGCGGCGGTGGTCGAGGGCCTCGTGGACGTCTGGGGCGTGAGCTTCGACGGCGTCAAGTCCGACATCACCATGGGCCCCACACCCCGGCAGCACCACCTCAGCGTCGATGGCGCGGGCCCCGTGGGCCCCTTGGTCGAGGCCAACGCCGAGGTCACCTGGCTCAACACCGAGGCCGAGGCTTTGGTCACCGAGGGCGACCGGGTGATCGGCGCACGTTTTGTAGAGCTCACCACCGGGGAGCGCGGCTGGGTGGAGGCCAAGGCCACCTTGGTGGCCACCGGGGGCTTCGCCCGGGACATCGACCGGGTGCTCGACGACCGGCCCGAGCTAGAGGGCTGCACGATCGTGTTTGAGTCGGCCCCCCACGCCCAAGGCCGCGGCTTGGACCTCGTCGCCGTCGTCGGGGCCGCGACCACCCTACGCGGCGATCACGGCATCTACGTTCACTCGATCCGCGACCCGCGGCCCGGCTTTGAGGGCGAGGCGCTCTGGCTCTTGGGCCTGCAGCAGGCGGTCATCGTGAACCTCAACGGCGAGCGGGTGATCAACGAGCAAGAGATCCAAGGCTTCCAGATGGTCGATGCGCTCATCGCCGCCCCCGACAAGCGGCTCTTGGCCATCCTGCCCCCGGCGATGGTGCAAGGCTCCCCGGGCTGGATGCCGATGTACAACGTCGGCGAAGACGGCGACAAAGACTTCACCATCGACGAGCTCATCAGCATGGGCGTCGCCGCGCGGTTTGAGGATCTGCCGAGCCTCGCCGCCGAGACCGGCCTGCCCCAAGACACGATCACGACGACGATGACCCGCTATGAAGAGCAGGTCGCCGCGCGGCGTGACGCCGACTTTGGCAAAGATCGCACCTACCTCACGTCTTTTGAGGGCGGCCCCTACCACGTCGTCGAGCTTGTGCCGGGCTCGGCCAAGAGCTTCGGCGGCCTCGCCTTGGACCCTGAAGGCCGGGTGCTCGGCGTGAACGGCGAGGCCATCCCCGGGCTGTGGGCGGCGGGAGAGGTCGCCGGGATGTTGGGCACGGCGGCCCTCGGCGAGGGGATGGGCGGGTCGATCACCGCCGTGTACTTCACCGGCCAGCGTGTCGGCGCCAACGCCGCCGCCGAGGCGCTCCACGAATGAGGCGCTGGGTGCTATTCTGCTGGACGACCCCACCCTGGAGCACCAGGACGTGCGCCTGAACCCCCTCCTCAGCCAGCTCCGCACCTACCCCCAGGTCGCCTTGGACCAAAAGAAGCGGGAGGTGCAGCGCGCCGGGCGCGCGCTCTACGACTTAGGCACCGGGGATCCGCTGGAGCCGACGCCGCCCTGGATCCGCGAGGCGATCCGCGGCGCCGTGCCCGAGATCTCCCAGTACCCCACCGTGCGCGGCCCCTTGGCCCTGCGCCAGGCCATCGCCGGGTACATGACGCGGCGTTTTGGCCTGAGCCTCGATCCCGAGTCCGAGATCCTCCCCACTTCAGGCAGCAAAGAGGCGATCTTCCACCTGCCGCTGTTGGTGATCGACCCCCGGGCTGAAGATCGCCTCGTGATCGTCCCCGATCCCGGCTACCCCGTCTACGCCCGCGGCGCGCTGTTCGCCGGGGGTGAGCCCTGCTACGATCGCCTCAGCGACGACTTTGTGCAGCGCCCGTGGGAGCTCCCCACCGATGTTCTGCGCCGAGCGCGGATGATGTTCATCAACACGCCCCACAACCCCTCGGGCGCGGTGACGCCGCGGGAGGCCCTCGCCCGCACCTGGGAGGTCTGCCGCGATCACGACATCTTGCTCGTGAACGACGAGTGTTACGCCGACGTGTACGCGGCCGAGCCGCCGCCGTCGCTGTTGGAGGTCGGCACGAAGGGCGCCTTGGTGGTTCACTCCTTGAGCAAACGCTCGGGCATGACCGGCTATCGTTCGGGCTTCGTCGCCGGGGACGCCGAGGCCGTGCGCGCCTTCGCGGAGCTGCGGGTGAACCTCGGCGTGGCCCCCCAAGACATCGTCAACGAGGGCGCCACCGTGGCCTGGGCCGACGACGCCCACGCCGCCGAGCGCCGGGCGCTCCTCGCCGAGAAGAAGCGGGTGTTCACCGCGCTCTTCGAGGAGCTGGGCCTCACCTTGGTCGCGTCCCAGGCCTCGTTGTACCTGTGGTTTAAGCCGCCGCCGGGCCTTGATGATGAGCAGTACGCGCTCAAGCTCCTCGACGTCGGCATCGTCGTCTCGCCGGGTCGGTACTTCGGCGTCACCGACGCGGGCAACGGTTATGTTCGCGCGGCGATGGTCCCCCCGCTCACCCAGTGCCGCGAGGCCGCGGCGCTCTGGCGAGAGGTTCACCGGACCCTTTAGACCTGAAGCTGCGCGGAGACGACGTGACAGAGCTGAGCGAGCGGGTGCAGGCGGCCTATGCGGGGTCGCTGAGTCGTGAGGACGGTTGGGCGGCCACCCAAGAGGCCATGGCGCTTCTGGACCGCGGCCAGATCCGCGTGGCCGAGAAGGGCGAGGCGGGCTGGATCGTGCATGAGTGGGTCAAACAGGCCGTGCTCTTGTGGTTCCGTTACGCCGAGATGGTCGTTCACGACCTGCCGCCGTTTCAGTTCTACGACAAGGTGCCCCTCAAGCGGGATCTCGCCGCCCAAGGGGTGCGGGTGGTGCCGCCGGGCACGGTGCGCTATGGCGCCTACCTGGAGCGCGGCTGCGTGGTGATGCCCGGCTACGTGAACGTCGGGGCCTATGTCGGCGCGGGCACGATGGTCGACACCTGGGCCACCGTCGGCTCTTGCGCGCAGATCGGCAAGAACGTGCACCTCAGCGGCGGCGTCGGCATCGGCGGCGTGCTGGAGCCGCTCTCGGCCCGCCCGGTGATCATCGAGGACGGCTGCTTCATCGGCTCCCGGGCGATCGTCGTCGAGGGCGTGATCGTCGAGGAGGAGGCGGTCCTGGGCGCGAACGTCGTGCTCACCGCGTCCACGCCCATCCTCGACGTGACCGGGCCTCAAGAGGTCGAGCATCGGGGCCGTGTGCCCGCGCGCTCCGTCGTCATCCCCGGCACCCGCGCCAAACGGTTCCCGGCGGGCGAGTACCACACGCCCTGCGCCTTGATCATCGGCCAGCGCAAAGCGAGCACCGACAAGAAGACCTCTCTGAACGAGGTGCTGCGTGAGCACGCCGTCTCCGTCTAGTCCCCCGCCTGTTGAGACCGTCGAGGCCCGCCTCGACGCGCTGTGCTGGGAGCTCGTGCAGCTCCCCTCGGTGATCACTGAAGAGGCCGCGCTCTGTGATGAGCTAGAGCTCCGCGCCCGGCTCTTGGAGCGTGTGGAGGTCGAGCGTATCGGCAACTCCATCGTCTGCCGTGGCCCCCGCAGAGGTCGCCCGCTCATCAGCCTCTTCGGCCACATCGACACCGTGCCGCCCAACGCCGGCAGCGGCCCCGCCCGCCGCGAAGGTGACCGCCTCTACGGCCTCGGCGCCTCCGACATGAAGGGCGGCATCGCCGTGATGTGGGCGCTGATGGAGCGCCTCGACCTGGACGCGCTGCCCTTCGATCTGGCGTGGGTTTATTACGATCAAGAGGAGGGCCCGTACACAAACAACGGGCTCGGCCCCGTGCTCGACCGGGTGTTGTGGCTGCGGGAGACGGCCTTGGCCTTCTGCCTGGAGCCCTCCGACAACGCCGTGCAGGTCGGCGCCGTGGGCACGCTGCACGCCGAGCTGACCTTTCTGGGCAAAGCCGCCCACTCCGCCCGGCCTTGGCAGGGCGAGAACGCCATCCACAAGGCCGGGGCCGTGCTGCTGGAGCTCGCCGGGCGGCCTCCGGTGGCTGTTGACTGCGGCGGCTTCTGCTTCCGTGAGGTGATGTCGGTGACCATGGCCCAAGGTGGCCGGGCGCGGAACGTCATCCCCGACCGTTTTGTGCTGAACCTCAACTACCGCTTCGCCCCCGGCAAGAGCGTCGAGGACGCCCAGCGCGACGTGTTGGCCCTGGTCGGCGGCCGCGCCGAGGTCGACTTCACCGACCTCTGCCCTTCAGGCCGGGTGGTCACCCACAACCCCCTGCTCCACCGTTTTGTGGCGCTCACCGGGGCCGCGGTCACGGCGAAGCAGGCCTGGACGGACGTGGCGCGTCTGGGCGCCGTCGGCATCGACGCGGTGAACTTTGGGCCCGGCCTCACCTCCCAGGCGCACCAGCGCGACGAGTATGTCGAGCTGCCCCTGCTGCACCAGGGCTACGGGATGTTCCACCGCTTCTTGACCGGCGGTTGAGCCCCGTTGCGCCTGCGGCTCGCCGTGGCCTGCGCCGTGCTCGTGGCCATCGCCGCGACGCGGCCCCCCGTGCTCGACGAGGAGGTCTACCTCAACATCGCCGCCCAGCTCCAAGGCCACCCCTGGCGGCCTTACGACTGGTGGCGGCCGATGCAGCCCTGGGGCGACGATCCCGCCCCTGACGCCTTCCTCTTCGCCCACCCGCCTCTGCACCTGCTCTGGGTGAGCCTGTGGACGGCCCTGCTGCCGTGGGGGCCCGCCCTGCGCCTCGCCGTGGCCACGCCCTTCGCCCTGCTCTTGGGCGCCGCCGCCGGAGACCTGCTCCGCCGGGAGAGCCCCCGGGCCCAGCGTGGGGCCTGGCTGTGGTGGGCGAGCCCGATCCTGTGGTTGGCCCTGCAGTCGGGGCTGATGATCGACCTCGGCGTGGTGGCCTTGTCCACCGCCGCCCTCGCCGCGAGCCTCCGCGCGCGGGAGGCCCCGGATCGCCCGGGCTGGGAGTGGGCCGAAGGTGTGTTGTTGGCCTTGGCCTGCCTCTGGAAGTACCCGGCGTTGATCCTCGTCTTTGTGCTCAGCCTCGACGCCCTACGATCCGGGCGGCGGCCTTGGCGGGCGATC
This sequence comes from Deltaproteobacteria bacterium, assembly GCA_016717595.1. GTDB lineage: Bacteria > Myxococcota_A > UBA796 > UBA796 > CAJQPC01 > JADKFE01. Next base: position 74,597 of record JADKFE010000013.1, read on the forward strand.
CTCAGCTTTGGCCTGATCTTCGGCGGCGTTCAGCTCGGCCTCGCGGCGCTGTACGGGGCGCCTCACCTGCTGCATGTGCTCTCCGAGGCCGCCCAGATCAGCCGGGGGCCGCTCCTTGGCCGGGCCATCGGCGCCGTCGCCCGGCTGGGCGTGGCCTTGAGCCCGATCCTCCTCCTCACCCTGGACCTGCGGGGGAAGATCGCCGTGATCACCCTCAGCGCGCCCTTGACCCTGATCGCCCTACAAGACGGGGCCTACACCCTCGTCGATCACGGCCTCATGGCGCTGTTCTTGATCGGCGGCCTGAGCGCCCTCGGCCTGGCCTTCACCGCCCTCACCCAGCCGGGGAGATCGTGGCTCTATGGCGCCTGGGCCCTGGCTGTGGTGATCGGGGTGATCGTCGGCCACAACTACGCCAGCGGGCGCTACCTGCTCCCGGCGATCTTGCCGTTGGCGATCCTCGGCGCCGAGCGGCTCTCGCGCCGCGCGCTGATCCTCGGCGTTCTCCCGTGGTTCGCCCTCGCTGGGGCCACGTCCATCGCCGAGCACCGCCAGGCCCAAGCCGCCGTCGACGTCGTGGCCCAGCTCACCGCCGCCCAGCCCACGCCGGGCCTGTTCACCGGAGAGTGGACCGCGCGCTGGGCGCTCCGCGGCGCGGGCTGGCGGTTCGTGAGCCCCGGCGCGACCTTGCCCCCCCGCGCCCTCTACGCCGAGCCCAGCCACTCCTCCCCCGCCGCGCGCCCAACCGGCCTCGTCCCCGTGGCCGTGTTTGAGAGCGCTGACACCTTCCCCCTGCGGATCTGCGACCCCGAGCGCGGCGTCGGCCTGCACGCCGAGACCTTGGGCGCCTTGCCCCTGGGCCTCGGCCTTGGCCCCTTAGAGCGCCTCACGCTCTATGAGGCCCCATGAGCCAACCCCCGCCGCCGCCGTCGTTTGAGGCCGTTTTGCTGCATCGCAGCATGACCCAGCGGGCGGTGGAGGATCGTTTCTGGTCCTTTGATCGGGCCTTGCCCCCGGCGACGACGGCCTTGATCCTGCTCTGCCTCGCGCCCATGGCCCTGCTCTACGCCGTGGAGCGCCCCTGGGAGAGCGGCGGGCTCGGCGGTGTGCTGGGTTATTCGCCCTCGGCCCAGGCTTTACGCGGGATGGGCGGCCGGGTGACCGCGCTGGTGGCCCAAGGGCAGACCTGGCGCCTCGTCTCGGGGATCTTCTTACACGGCGGGCTCTTGCACCTCCTGCTCAACGTCTTGGGGATCTTCGGCCTGGGGCGGCTGGCCGAGGCGATCTGGGGGCCGGGGCGCACGATCCTCTTGTTCACCGTGGGCGGCCTGGGCGGGGCGATCGCCTCGCAGCTCGCCGGGGTGCCACGATCCGTCGGCGCGTCGGGGGCGATCTTCGGCCTCATGGGCGCCTTGTGGGCGTTCGGCCTGCTCCAGCGGGCCTCGTTGCCGCACACCCTGGGGGTGATCTTACGCCGGGGCGTGGGCGGGGCGATCCTGCTGAACTTCGCCCTGGGGATCACCCTGTGGATCATTGTGGACAACTTCGCCCACCTCGGCGGCTTGATCGCCGGGATCGTGATCGCGCCGTTCTTGCAGAGCCGCACCTTGCCCTGGGAGCGCCCGAACCCAACCTTGGGCCTGATCGCGGGGATGACCGGCGGGCTGATCATCGTCTGGGGCATCCTCGGCGCGGTGAGCCGCTGGTGAGGGCCGCACGTTCACCGCGCTGAGGCCGCGGCGAGCAGGTGAACCTCTTTGGCCCCGGCGCACAAAAGCTCACGCGCACAAGACGCGGCGGTGCTGCCGGTGGTGATCACGTCGTCGATGAGCAGCACCCGACCCTCCACCAAGGGCCCCCGGGCGTCGAAGGCCGCCGCCAAGTTCTCGCGGCGGGCCTCGGCGTTTAGCCCCGCCTGGGCTTGGCCCCCTTGGCGGCGTAAGGCGTGGCGCAGCGGCACATTCAGGGCCTTCGCGACGGCGGCGGCCAAGATCGCCGTGGGCATAAACCCACGCTTGAGGCTGGCGGAGAGGCGCTGGGGCACGGGCACCACCACGTCCAGGCGCGGCAGGCGACCCCGGCTGGCCTCGGCCATCACCAGGGCGAGGCCCTGGAGCGCCGCCTCATCTTGACCGTACTTGCCCCGACGGATCGCCGCGCCGACAGGGCCGCCGTAGCTGGCGTACACCCAGGCCCCCCGCAGAGGATCCGGCGGGTTGGTGAGCGGGAACAGGCCCTTGGGCAGCCCGGCGGCGCAGGCGGCGCACCACGGCGCGGGCTCCTCCACACGACGGGGGCCCTCGCAGGCCGCGCAGCGTGTGGGCAGCACAAGATCGACCAGCGCGCTGAGGATCGGCAGCATGGCGGGCTCCAATGGAACACTCCGCCATTAACTCACAAGGAGCAGCCTGAAAATCCGCGCACCCGCATAAAGAACGTCGATTTATGCGGGGATCTCAGCGGGCGGAGGCGCCTCGACCCGGGTGCGCCGGGCGTCACCCCAGAGGCCGTCGAGGTCGTAGTGGTCGCGGAGCTCACGATCAAAGACGTGCATGATCACGTCACCAAAATCGACGAGGATCCAGCGGGCGGAGCTTAACCCCTCCACTGAGCGGGCTTTGACGCCGAGGTCACTCTCGGCCATGTCCATGCAGTGCTGGGCGATGGCGCGGACCTGGCGGCTGTTGGTGCCGCTGCAGATGACGAAGTAGTCGCAGTAGTTGACAAGGCGCTCGACATCGAGGATGACGACGTTCTCGGCCTTCTTCTCAAGGCTGAGCGTGCTGAGCGCGCGCACGATCTCTTCGGACGTGATAGCCGCCTCCAAGGGGCGTGAAGGGACAGAGAGGCGCCGCAAAGACGCCCGCACCCCAATAACCCGATCTCGCGCGCGCGCTCACACGGGGTGATCTAACGGGGACGGTCACCCCGGGCGTCGGTGGGGGTCTCAATGGCCGGGGGCTGGCCAAAGCCGCTGCGCATGAGCTTGAGCTTCACGCTGCGCTCGTCTTCGCCGCCCGCCAGGTAGCGCCCCTCCACCTCGACGCTGAGCCGCGTGGCCGTGGCCTCATCGAGCACGACCTCCCCCGAGAGGCTCAGCGGCACGTCCGCCCGGGGCCGCGCCTCCTCCCCCTCGGCGGGCTCGGCGAGGCTCAGGCTGTAGCGGGTCGCCGGGCGGCCCTCGACCACGGCGTCATCGTCCTCGACCTCCCAGACGATGCGCCCCACGAAGGGCCCGAGCGCCTGATCCCAGACGTTCCACGAGTAGCCAAGCTCGGTGCGGTAGAGCTCGGCGTCTTCATGGCGGGTGAAGCGGCCTTGCCCGGCGCGGGCATACGCCACCCGCTGGATCACCCGCACCTCAGCGCGCTGGCGCCCGTCGCGCAGGCGCCGCGCCTGGAAGTTGTCCCAGTCGCCCCAGAGCAGCTCCAAGGTCTCCCGGGTCTCGCGGCTGCCCTCGACGTTGACGATCGTGGCCTCCAGGCGGTGCGGCCCGAGGCGCGCGGCGCTCTCTAAGGTGACCTGGGTAGAGGCCCCGGCCAGCTCATCCGCCGCCGAGGGCCCACACGCCCAGCACCAAATCGCCGTCATCGGCCAGAAGAGCGCGCGCCGCATCGGTCGCCCTCACCGCAGGGGAGAATCCACCTCGGCGAGTGTAGCGCGAAGCTCGGTAAGTCGGCGCCAGCACTCCTGCATCAGCTCCGTGGTGCCCTGGTGCAAGGGCGCGGAGATCGCCCGCACCTCAACCCCGGCCTCCTCCTTGAAGCGGACGCGTAGGGCCTCGATGGCCTCTTCATCGAGGGTGTCGACCTTGGTCAACACCACGATCTGCGGGCGCTGGGCGAGCTCTGGCGAGAAGACGCGCAGCTCGTTGTTGATGATCTCGTAGCGCCGCACCGGGTCGGGCACGTCCTCGCCGTAGTCCATACACGAGACGAGGTGCAAGAAGAAGGTGCAGCGCTCGACGTGGCGCAAGAAGCGCAGGCCGAGGCCTTGGCCTTCGCTGGCGCCCTCGATGAGCCCGGGGATGTCGGCGATGACGAAGCTGCCCTCCCAGCCGAAGCTCACCACGCCCAGGTTGGGCACGAGCGTGGTGAAGGGGTAGTCCGCCACCCGGGGCCGGGCGTTGGAGACCGCCGAGATGAGCGTGGACTTCCCGGCGTTGGGGAAGCCGAGCAGGCCCACGTCGGCGAGCAGGCGCAGCTCAAGCCGCACGTCCCGGGCCTGGGCGGGGCCGCCCGGGTCGTAGCGGGTGGGCGCGCGGTTGGTCGAGGTCTTGAAGCGGGTGTTGCCGCGACCGCCTTGGCCGCCGTGGCAGAGGATCACGCGGCGCTCGTCCTCAGCGAGATCGGCGAGCAATTGGCCCGTCTCGGCGTCGAAGACGACGGTGCCCACGGGCAGCTCGATCACGAGGTCTTCGCCATCGGCCCCGGTGCGCCCCGCGCCTTGGCCCGGCCCGCCGGGGGTGGCCTGGTAGAGCTTCTGGCCGCGCAGGTGCTCTAAGGTGTTGCGGCGGGAGGTCGCGTAGAGGACCACGTCGCCGCCTTTGCCGCCGTCGCCGCCGTCGGGGCCGCCGAAGGGCACAAACACCTCTCGACGGAACGAGGCGCAGCCTTTGCCGCCCTTCCCGGAGATGGTGGTGATCTCGACCTCATCGATAAAACGCATGACGAACCCTGAAGCAGAGAACGCCGCGGAGAGTCTCCGCGGCGATCACGAGCGGTCTGTTGAGCACACCAGCGGTCACTTGGCCGCGGCGGACTCCTCGGTCTCGACGGGGGTGACGGACACCCGACGACGGCCGCGGTACTGAGAGAACTTGACGTGGCCGTCAACCTTCGAGAACAGCGTCCAGTCACGGCCGGTGCCGACGTTCGGCCCCGCGTGAAAGACGGTGCCGAGCTGGCGGACGAGGATGCTGCCCGCGGTCACGAGCTGGCCATCGCCACGCTTCACGCCGCGATATTGCGGGTTGGAGTCGCGACCGTTGCGGGTCGAGCCCTGTCCCTTTTTATGTGCCATGGGGGGGTACTCCAGTGGAGGAGGCGCAGGGCCTCAGGCGTTGATGCCAGTGATCTCGAGGGTGGTGAGCGACGCGCGGAAACCGCGACGAACGCGGGACCGACGACGGCGACGATACTTGAAGGTGATGACCTTGTCGCCCTGGTCGTGGGAGACGACGCGGGCGGTCACCGAGGCGCCGTCCACCGTGGGGGCGCCGACCTTGATCTCATCGCCGCCGACGAGCACCACCTTGGCGAAGGTGGCGTCAGCGCCGACATCGAGGGCGAGGCGATCGACCTGGACGGTGTCGTTCACCGCGACCCGGTACTGCTTGCTTCCGATCTCAACTACCGCGTACATGCGAGGACTCCTGTCTCCACAGCGGACCCGTAGGCCCCTTGGAGCGCGAACCCAAGGTATTTAGGCCGTCGCCTGGAGGCTGTCAAGCGTCCGGGGCCTCAGCGAGCGCACAAAGCGCCGACCTCGGCCCCGGAGGATCACGCCGCCCGGCCGCCGAGCAGGCTGCGCAGGGCGTCGAGGCGCGCTTGAACCTGCTCGGTGTCCAGTCCTTGATGCCGCGCGGGCAACATGCGCTTGGTGGACGACTCGAACACCGCGAGCAGCTCCATGAACTCCAACATCCGGGTGTCCCGGGAGGGGATCACGTCGGTGACCGCGGCGTCGAGGTCGGCGGCGCTCACCACCTCCCGATCTTCGCCGTTGGCGATGCCCGCCGACGCCAAGAGCACGGCCTCGATCTCCGCCGCGCTGTAGCCAGGGATACGCGCCGCCGCCGCCGCCAGGTCCACGTCCGGGGCCAAGGTGAGCTTGTTCTTGCGCACCTGGGCCTGCATCACCTTGAGGCGCTCGTCCTCGTGCTCGGGGAAGAAGAACGGGATCTTGAGGTCGAAGCGGCCGGGGCGCTTGAGGTCGGTGTCGAGCTTGTCGGGGCGGTTGGTCATCATCACGATCACCACCCGGCCGCGGTGGGAGGTGTCGGACATGAACTCCTTGAGCCGGGCGATCACCCGGGAGCCCGTGCCGCCGTCGGTCTCCCCGCCTTGGTTGCCGATGCTGCGATCGGCCTCGTCCAAGATGAGCAAGACGTAGCCCAGGCCATCGACGACCTGGAGGATCTTCTCCAGGTTGGCCTCGGTCGAGCCCACCCACTTGTCGCGGAAGTTCTTGAGCTTGAGGCAGGTGAGCCCGCTCTCCCCGGCGAAGGCCTCCGCCAAGAAGGTCTTGCCCGTGCCCATGGGCCCCACGAAGATCACGCCCATGGGCACGCGGTTGGTGTGGCCCTTGCGGATCGCCGTGGCGATGCGCATCAGCTCCTCTTTCACGCCGTCCATGCCGCCGACGTGGGAGAAGTCGTGGGACGGGTCCACAAACTCGACGAGGCCGTGGCACTCCTGCTCGATGATCGACTTCTTGCGCCGGGACACGGCCTTGAACGAGATCGCCTGACCGCCCTCCCGCGCCACGCGGAACAGGCCGCGGATCTGCAACAGCGTGAGCCCCGCCGTGACCCGGGCGAGGTCGTGCTCGCTCATCTGCAGGTCGATGCCCGCGAGGTCCTGGGCGCGGATGAAGCGCTCACGCTCCTCCTCGTTGGGCAGAGGCACCGCCACATGGGCGAGCTGGGGCGAGGCGAGCACCTTGCGGTGAAGCTCCAAGAGCTGCTCGGTCACCAGGATCACGAGGTTGTCTGAGGCCAGAAGCGCCGGATCCGAGGACCAGCGCTGCAAAGACACGAGCGCGCGTTTGTCGAGCTCGGACATGAAGCTGAGGTCGCCGCTGGGCGCGATGGTCTCGGCGTAGTCGAGCACCACGGCCGCGCTGTGGCGGGTGTCGGTGATGACCTCCTCTAGATGCGGCAGCACCTCGCCGGGGCCCTTGGGCAGCTCGGCCAAGGTGACGCCGCCGGAGAGGCAGCGGTTGAGGCGGCCCTCCATCTCTTTGGTGGGCACCTCGACGCCTTCAGAGACGTTGTACCAGGCGACGATCTCTTTGGAGCGCGACAGAAACGCCTCCAGAAACGCCCGCAGCGGGACGTACTGGATCTTGCCGTCGCGGTCCTCCCAGGGGTGCAGGTCGCGCACGTTGCCGTGCAGCAAAAACATGCTCGCCTCACCGGCGAGATACCGCTCTCGTAGCTCACGCGCCCACGTTGGGAGCTGGGGTTCACGCTTCATCTTGACCTCCGCCGCCTCGTCCTATCCTGTGGCGCGGTCGTATGGTAAACCCCATCCATGCGGGCCCTCCTCCTCGGCGCCGACGGGATGCTCGGCCAAGCCATCCAGCGCGTGAATCCAGGGCACAGCGCTCCTGCCTCTGACGCGGCGCGAGCTTGACCTCCGCGAGCTCTCGGGCCTCGACGCCACCCTGGCCGCGCTCACCCCCGACGTGGTGATCTTCTGCGCCGCGGTGAGCGACGTGGACCGCTGCGCCACGGACCCGGAGGCCTGGGCGGTGAACGTCGAGGCCCCCGCCGCCTTCGCCGCGCGGCTGCCCACCTGGTTCGTGAGCAGCAACTACGTCTTCGGGCTCGGCTCGGGGCCCCACGCGCCTGACGCCACGCCCTCCCCGGTGAACGCGTATGGCGCGCAGAAGGCCGAGGCGGAGCGCCGGGTGCTCGCCGCTGGGGGTCATGTCGTGCGCACCGGCTGGCTCTATGGCCCCGGTGGGCAGAACTTCCCCTCTTCCCTCCCCCGCCGCCTCGGCGTCGAGCCCGTGCGGGCCTTACGCGGCTGGCCGGTGCAGCCGACGTATGTGGAGGATCTCGCCGCCGCGCTGTGGCGCCTGCCCACGGGCGTGAGCCACCTCATCGGCGAGGAGGAGTGTGACTGGTTCACCTTCGCCACGGAGGTCGCTGAGCGGTTGGGCGCGCCGCCGCCGGAGCCCACGGATGCGCTGCCTTGGGGCGCCCGGCCTGGCCAGGACGCGCCGGAGCCCCGCCACCCGCGGGGTGGCGGGAGCCCGCCCGGGGCGGCCGGCCCCCCCCCCCGGCCGCGGGCCCCCCCCCCCCGCCCCCGCCCCCCGGGGGCCATGGGGTGGCGCGGTGGCTCAGAGGCCCGATCCACACCGTCTTGAGCTGGCTCATCTCATCGAGCACGGCCTCGCCGTTCTCGCGGCCGAAGCCCGACTGTTTGACGCCGCCGTAGGGGGCCGTGGCGTCAAAACGGTTGTAGGTGTTCACCCAGACCGTGCCCGACTGTAACCGCTGGGCCATGTGGTGCGCCTTGGACACGTCTTTTGTCCACACGCCGGCGGCGAGGCCAAACTCGCTGTGGTTGGCCAGCGCGATGGCCTCCTCGACCGTCTCAAAGGTCAACACCGCGAGCACGGGGCCGAAGACCTCCTCCTGGGCGATGGTCATCTCGGGGCGGACCTCATCAAACACGGTCGGCGCGACGAAGTAGCCGGGGCCGTCCACAGGGCCGCCGGTGCGCAGGCGGGCGCCCTCGTCTTGGGCGCGCTGGATGTAGCCCACCACACGGTCGCGGTGCTCGGCGCTGATGAGCGGGCCGATCTGTGTGCCTTGGGCCGCCGGATCGCCCACCTTCATGGCCTTGGCGGCGTCTACCACCTGGGCGATGACCTCCTCAGCGACGGACTTCTCGACGAGCAGGCGCGTCCCGGCGGTACACAGCTCGCCTTGGTTGTAGAAGCAGGCCGGGGCGGCGGCGCGGGCGGCGGCGAGTAAGTCGGCGTCGGCGAAGACGATGTTCGGCGACTTCCCGCCGAGCTCTAGGCTCAGGCGCTTGAGGCTGGCGGCGGCGTTTCGCATGATGAGACGCCCGGTCTGTGTGCCTCCGGTGAAGCTGATCTTCGCCACGTCGGGGTGATCGACCAGCGCCGCGCCGGCCTCCTCACCATAGCCCGTGACCACGCTCACCACGCCCGGCGGCAGGCCGGCCTCCTCCATGATCCGCACCAGCTCAATGCACGAGAGCGAGGCCTCTTCAGGGGGCTTGAGCACGACCGTGTTGCCCACCGCCAAGGCCGCGGCGACCTTTCGCGCGGCGATGAGCAGGGGGAAGTTCCAGGGCACGATGGCGCCGACAACACCCAGAGGCTCCCGCAGCGTGGACGTGGCGAAGGGCCCACGCACGGGGAAGGTGCGGCCGGTGAGCTTGGTGGGCCAGCCCGCGAAGTAGAAGAAGGTGTCGGCGGTGCGGGGCACGTCGATGGTGCGCGCGTTGACCAGAGGTTTGCCCGTGTCCCGGGACTCGATGGCGGCGAGCTCGTCGTTGTGCTGAACGATCAGCTCGGCGACGCGGCGCAAGAGGCGCTCCCGCTCGTAGGGGTCGATGCGCGCCCAGCGGTCGAAGGCCCCGCGGGCGGCGCGCACGGCGAGGTCCACGTCCTCCCGGCGGCCCCGGGGCAGCTCCGCGAGCAGCTCGCCCGTGGCCGGGTTGTAGGTGGGGAAGGTCTCCCCGGACAGCGCGGGGCGGGCCTGGTGCTGGATGCGGATCATCGGTTCCTCGGGCGATGGACGGGGCAAAGGTAGCACGTCGGGGGGCGTGTGGGGGCCAACGCGGGGTGGCGCGCAGAGAAGGCTTGACAGAATGGGGTGGTTGAAGGTGTACTTTGTGCGAACGAGGCTCCACAACAGGCATAGAGGTCATCCGAGGATGTTCGTCGAGGAATTTACGGCCGCCCTGCGCCGCTTCATGGGCCAACGCGCTCGCCGAGCGGCGTTGGAGAGCGGATCTCCATGACGCTCCCCCCGTCGCTGCTGCTCCTCTCCACGCTCGCGCTTCACCATTGGAGCGCCCTCGGGCCGCCACAACGAACGAACCCGGCGGCCACTACGTCGGTGAGCTGTAAGGTCACGGGAGATTGGGGGCCTCGGATCGCGTTTGCGGCGCTGCCAGATCTCTATCGCCCCCAGGTCATCGTCGCGGTCACCGAGCGCGATGGTGTCCTCACGCTGCCTGTCACACAGTCCTCGGGCACGGGCTACCTCCATATCCCCGGATCTCCACTTCTCCCCGTAGAG
>JADKFE010000014.1 GCA_016717595.1 Deltaproteobacteria bacterium
CCGACCTTGTCCGTCGGCCTGCTCTTCTCGACCAGCGGCGCGCTCTTCCTCGTCGCCGGCCTCGGGCTGCGGAGACTTGACCCGAACCTCCGCCTCGGCGCCAGCCTGGTGGTGTGCCTCTGGCTGTTAAAGGTCTCGGCGCTCAACGTGTTGACGCCGCTGGCCCTCTATCTGCTGTGGTCGAGGGCGGGGCGGGTCGTGCTCTCCCCACGGTACCAGGCGGCGATGAGGCTGACCCCCCACATCCCCAGCCGATGGAGCGTCCTGTTCTGGCTGGCGCTCCCGCTGGTGGTTTGGGGCTTCAGGGTGTGGACCAAGGCGCGTTTTTTTTGACCGCGTCAGCAGGGTAGGATGGGGCCTCATGGACCGAAACCCCTACGCCCCGCCCGCCGCCGATCTTGGCGAGGTGACGCCGCCGCTTGAGCCAGAGATTGAGGGCGGCATGACCCTGGCCGAGGCCGAGGCCCTGCGGCGGACGTATCTCACCCACGAGGCGCGGCTGCAGTCTGTGGGCACGATGATGCTGCCTTGCGCGGTGAACGTGGTCGTGGGGCCGCTGACCGTGCTGGTGGGCGTCGTGGCGCTCCTTGCTATGGACATGGAGCCCGCGCCGGCGCCAGTCCTCGCGAGGCTGATGATCGTGATGGTGGGCCTCCTCCTCACGGCGTTTGGCGTGATGAGCTCCGTCGGCGGCCTCGGGCTTTGGCACCTGGACCCCAAACACCGCACGCTGAACACGGTGGTGGCGACCGTGTGGCTCGTGACTTTTTGGTGCTTCTGCCCGCTGGGGCTGTGGGCGCTGTACCTGCTGCGCTCCTCGGCGGGGGCGGTCGTGCTCTCGCCGAAGTACGCCGAGGCGAGGCGACGCACACCCCACATTCGGTTCAACTCTCACCGCGAGACCGCTCGCGCCCTGGCGCTCTTGGTCCTCGGGGTAACGCTGGTGAGCCTCAGAGCTTGGCTCGGCTGAGCGCGCCTCACAAGGCGCTGAGGGTTACTCCTCTCGCCGCCCGCCCTTGTGTTGCCGGGCGAAGGATTGGACCGCATGGACAACAACCCCTACGCCCCGCCCGCCGCTGATCCTGGCGTGGTGACGCCGCCGCCGCCGGAGACTGAAGGTGGCATGACCCTGACCGAGGCCGAGGCCCTGCGGCGCAGGCACCTCACCCACGAGGCGCGGCTGCAGGCCTTCGGCTCGCTGACGCTCCTCTGGGGGATCTACTTGATTCTTGGGCCGCCGATGATCTTGCTCGGCCTCTTCCTGTTCTTGACGGCCTCCTTCTTGGAGGGCAGCGTAGAGCAGCCCCTGGTCTTGGCCGCGCTGCTCGTCGTGAGCGGCCTGCTCTTCGTCGGCCTCGGCGCGCTGGGCACCCGCGCCGGGCGCGGGCTGAGGCGCCTCGACCCCCAGCACCGAGGGCTCTACGCGGTCTTCGCGGCCGTGTGGCTCCTCTCGTTCTCGGCCCCCGCGCTGTTGGGCCTGTGGGCGATCTACCTGCTTCACTCATCCGCGGGAAAAACTCTGCTCTCCCCCGCCTATCAAGAGGCTCTGCGGCTCACGCCCCACATCCAGAGCGAGAGGAGCCTCGGGAGCTGGCTCGGCTTCACGCTCGTGCTCGGCATTCTGCCCCTGGCGATGGCGCTCGCCGTCGCGCCGTGAGCCCGGAGACCTAAGCCCCATGGACCCAAACCCCTACGCCCCGCCCGCCGCCGATCGTGGCGTGGTGACGCCGCCGCCTGAGCCAGAGATGGAGGGCGGCATGACTCTGGCCGAGGCCGAGGCCCTGCGGCGCAGGCACCTCACCCACGAGGCGCGGCTGCAGTCTGTGGGCTCGCTGATGCTCTTGGGCGCGCTGAACCTCGTGACCGGGCCGCTCTTGTTGCTGCTGGGGATCTTCGCGGTGATCGGCGTGGCCATAAACCTCGACACCGAGGAGGGCGCGCTGGGCGGCGCCGCGGTGTTCGGCGTGCTCGGCCTGGTGCTCACCGGGTTTGGCGCCCTGAGCCTACGCGGCGGGAGGGGGCTGCGGCGGCTGGACCCAAAGCACCTCACGCTCTACACGGTGCTGGTGCTCCTGTGGCTGTTGTCGTGCTCGATCTTCTCGCTGTTGGGGCTGTGGGCGCTGGTCCTGCTGCACGCCCCGGCGGGGAAGATCGTGCTCTCGCCGGAGTACGCCGAGGCCCGGCGGCTCACCCCCCACATCCGGTTCAAGACGAGCGTGGTGACCTGGATCGTCCTCGGCCTGCTGGTGTTGGGCCTGCCCTTGGCGCTGTTCATCAGCGCGGCGCTATAAGCGCTCGGGCTCAGGAGGAGACCGTGGACCAAAACCCCTACGCGCCGCCGACCGCTGACCTCGGCGAGGTGAAGCCGCCGCCCGAGCCGGAGGTCTTGGCCGAGCGGCCCTTGACCGAGGCCGAGGTCGCGGCCGACGCGCTGCGGCGCGCCCACCTCACCCACGAGGCGCGGCTGCGCTCCATCGGCACGCTGATGCTCGTGGGCGGGCTCAACCTGCTCTTGGGGCCGATGATCGGGGTGATCGGGGTGTTCGCGCTGCTCGGCAGCCTCATCGCCCCGGTCGTCGACGGGGAGGCGCTGCAGGGCGCCGGGTTGATCGGCGGGGCGGGGCTGTTGCTCACGGGATTCGGCGCGCTGAGCCTCCGCGGCGGGATGGGGCTGCGGCGCCTCGACCCCAGACACCGAACGCTCTACACCGCGCTCGTGAGCCTGTGGCTGCTGTCGTTCTCGTTCCTCGCGCTGGTGGGGCTGTGGGCGCTTGTCTTGATCCACTCCACGGAGGGAAAGATCGTGCTCTCGCCGGAGTACGCCGAGGCCCGGCGGCTCACGCCGCACATCCGCCTCCGGACGAGCGCTGGTGACCTGGCTCGCCCTGGCGCTGCTGCTTTTGGGCGTGCCGCTGACCTGGTTCATCGCCGTGATGCGCTGAGCCCTAAGGCCCGGTGTCCCCGCCGCAGCCGGCGCTGAGGCTGCCCTCGTCGTAGCCGTCGCTGTAGCCGTCGGGGTAACAATCGACGTAGCCCTCGTTGTAGCCGTCGTCGCCGGTGTCGTTGTCGCGATAGCCGGGATCGTCGTTGTAGCTGCCGCAGGCCTCGCCGTCGCCGAGGCCGTTGCCGTAGCCGACGCCGTAGCCGTCGGTGCAGCCGTCGTCGTAGGCGGGGCCTTTGGGGGTGGTCTCTAAGCAGGCGACGGCGCCGAGGAGGGCGAAGGCGGCGGCGACGAAGGCGGCTTTGGTGCTCATAAGGCTCATCCTCACCACACTCTTGGGCCACGTCAAGCGCGGAGGGGTGGTTCGATGGCTTTGGACACCTCTGACGTAGGCCAGCGCCACCGGATAAAGGCCCGCCGAGGCGACGATGATCACGACGAGCCTGCTCTGGCGCGGCGACAACCAACACACGCTCCGGGCCCTGCTGCCGGAGCTCGCGGGCCGCGTGCGCTGTGTGTACCTAGACCCCCCGTACAACACCGGGGCCCCACGCAAGGGGGGCGAAGGGGGCTACGCCGACGCCATGCCCCGCGAGCTGTGGCGGGCGTTTATGGCCGAGCGCCTGGGCCTGTGCCGCGCGCTGCTCTCGGACGAGGGCTCGTTGTGGGTGCAGCTCGACGAGAACGAGCTCGACACAACAAAGCTCTTGTTGGATGAGCTCTTTGGCCGGGCGCAGTTCATCGCGCGCATCACGGTGGAGGCCCGGGCGCCGTCAGCCTTCTCTACGGTGAACAAGGGGCTGTTTAAGGCCTCGGAGTACCTGTTGTGGTACGCCCGAGACCGCCAGCGCCTGCGCTTCACCCCCCAGCGGGTGCCCTGCGAGCGCGACCGCATGTACAACCTCTTCGTTCAGAACCCCGAGGATCCCCCGGCGGCCTGGCGCCTCACCCGCCTGCAAGACGCCGCCGCGGCGCAGAAGCTGAGCGTAGACGCCTTGGTCCTGAGCGCCCCCGAGCGTGTGGCGCGCCTGGCGTCGATTCACCCGGTGAAGGCCGGGCGGGCGATCTTGGCCGCCAAGGCGCGCTCCATCGCTGCGCCCGATCAGGTGATCGTCGTGCCCCGGGAGGGTCACCCCGATCAGCTCGTGCTCCGGGGCCAGCAGCTCATCCTCTATGACAAGCAGGTGAGTGTCATCGACGGCCAGCGCACGCCCAGCCGCCCGCTCACGAACATCTGGACGGACATCGCCTGGGAGGGCATCGCCGCTGAAGGGGGCGCCAGGTACAAGGAGGGCAAGAAGCCCGAGCGGCTCCTCCGTCGGGTGCTGCAGCTCTGCACCGATCCCGGCGACTGGGTGCTCGACCCGTTCATGGGCAGCGGCACCACCCCCGCCGTGGCCGCGAAGATGGGCCGCCGCTTCGTGGGCTTAGAGCAGGGCCCGGTGTTTGAGGTGGCCGTCGCCCGGCTGGAGCGGGTGCTCGCCGGGCAAGATCCAACGGGCGTGAGCCGGGTGGAGGGCTACGGCGGCGGCGGCGCGCTCGAGGTGCGGCGAGAGCCACCCACGGATCACAAGGGCGGGATGGCGGGCGGCGGATCGTCCCCGGCGTAGGCCAACACGCCGTCGGTGAGCGGGAACGACATGATCGTGCCCCCAGCGCCCCAGGCCCCGCAGCCCTCGTCTACCCAGACCGCGTGAAAGTCGGAGCCGATGCGGGCCACGCCGCGGGGATCCTCCACCCACACGTCATCGATCTCACGCAAGAGCACGGTCTGCAGCCCCACCGAGGCCGCCGGACAGCCCGCTCGGGCGGACACGCCGTTCTGCTGCGGGGCGAACTCGGGGGTGACGTCCATCCAGGCCGCGCCGTCGTTCCTCAACAGCAGGCCCGTGCCTGAAGAGCCCACGGCGTAGAGCGTGTCCGCCGTGCCGTTGACGGTGAACAGCGTGCGGTCGGTGGGAGAGTCCATGCTGGCCCAGGCCACGCCGTCCCAGCGGAGGATCACCCCGCCGGTGCCCACGGCGTAGACCTCGTCCGCCGAGCGGCCCCAGACCTTGTACACCGCCACCTGGGCCGCGGCCTCGGCGGGGATCGGCGGGAAGTCCCAGCCTTGGGCCGGGCGATAGCGGGCGACGAGGGCGCCGTTGGCGCTGACGTTGGTGTCGCCGCCGACCACCCAGACCTCCTCTTCGCTCGCGCCCCACACCCCGAACAGGGTGATCGAGTCCCCCAAGGACTCCTCCATCAATTTGACGTGCTCGGCGGGATCAATCCTGAGCACCCGCCCGGCGGCGCCGACGGTCCACACCTGGGTGTCGCCGAGCCACACCCACCACAGGTCGCCGGGGCTCTCGGGGAGAACCCGCGTCCAGGTCTCGCCGTCGAAGTGCAGCACCAGGGGGCCCTCGCCGTCGTCGCCGCCGACGGTCCACACGTCGTCCCGGGCGCGGCCGGTCACGCTCAGGAGCGCGCCGGGCAAGGCCTCTCCGAGGATTGTCCATTCGGGCTTGGGGGCGGTGTCGTCAGCCTCGGAGCTTCGATCTTTACAACCCGCCGCGCTGATCGACGCCGTGAGCAGGGCGGCGAGGGCCCAGAAGGTCGGCAGAGAGGGGCACAACGAGGCGTTCATGCGGGGGGCGCGCTCCATTTCACCATCTCTTAACCCAAGGTGCGCCAAGGGCGTCGGGCTGGTATACTCGCCGCCATCAGCGCGCTGCACGACCACGCCAGGACGGCCTTCACCACGCCCCAGCGGTCGGCGCAGGCGCCCGGAAACGAGCCTTTGATGACCGCGCCGTCCGCCAACACGTCGTCTCGCAAAGAAGACGAAGCCTTCAGAGAGATCGCGAGCTTCTTGCGGCTCGTCGGCCACTCTACACTATTTGATTATTACGACCTCGCCAAAGACGCCGCCCCAGAGGACACCCGGGCGAGCTTGGATGAGCGGCGGCGCTGGGCCCAGTCCCAGCAGTCGAACCCCAAGTTCCAAGAGGAGGCGCGCTGGCTCATCCGTCACCACTCCCTCATCGCCACGGTGCTCCTCGACCGCCGTGAGCTGTACCTCAAGCGGATTGAGCAGCACCGGCTCCAGAAGTCTCTGGACATGCTCACCTTGTTCGTGCGTGGCGCCCTCCGCGGCGAGACGCTCTCCGCCGAGGCTGAAGCCGTCGTGCTCGACCAGGCCCGCAGCCTCGGCGTGCCTGAAGACATCGCCCAGGAGCACATCACCCGGGCCCTCAAAGAGAAGGGCGCCACCCGCGGCGCGCCCCAGGCCTTAGAGCCCCAGCGGGTTCACCGCGCCAGCCAGACGATGATCAGCCAGCTCCGTGAGGTCGTGAGCCGGGGCGACCTCTCCACGGGTGAGCTAGAGCGCATCTTGGTCGAGGGCCGCAAACGGGAGATGAGCGAGCAGGCGATCTTGCAGGCCATCGACCTCGCCGCCCAGCGCTCGGCCCGCCGTCGCGCCGTCGAGAAGACCGCCGCGGCCGCCGCGCCCGCCGCCACCCCGCCCAGCGCCGCCCCAAACGCCGAGCCGCCGCCGCCCCAGGCCGCCCCCACGGGCAACCCCCTCGACGAGCAGCTCCGCAGCGACGCCATCCGGGAGCTCGTGGACACCGTGCGCGGCGCGATGCTGATGGGCGTGCTCACCATGTCTACCCTCAGCTCGCTCCAGCGCCGGGGCCACCAGCTCGGCCTCGACCAGCGCACGGTGCAGCTCGCCGTCACCGAGGCCAAGCTCGCGGGCGAAGACATGATCGCCGGGAAGCTCGACCCCTACGCCGTGATGCAGGTGGCCGAGAGCGTCGATCAAGAGTCCTTACGCCAGGCCTACCAAGACCAGCGCCGCTGGGCCCTGGGCCTGCCCAACCCCTCCGAAGGGGTCCGGGCCTGCGTGCGCATCGACATGGCGTGGTCCTTGGTCAAAGATCCCCGCAGCCGCGCTCGGTACGATCTGCGGCGGAGGGGCCCGGGCTGATCTGCGTGTCCTGTGGTGCCCGGCGGGATCTCTGGTTAGCCCGCTTGAATGCTCACCCCTCCGCTCTGGCTCGATCCCCTCCCCCAACCTCGCCCGGCCCTGCGCGGGCCCCTCGCCGTAGACGTCGTGGTGCTCGGCGCGGGCCTGTGCGGCGCGAGCGCGGCCTTGCACCTCGTCCAGGAGGGCCTTCGCGTCGCGGTGGTGGAGTCCCGGGCCGGGGCGATGGCGGCGAGCGGGCGTAACGCGGGCTTCATCCTGCAAGGCACCGCCGAGCGTTACTCCCGGGCCCGCGCGCTCATGGGCCACGAGCGCGCCCGGCGCGTACACGCCTGGAGCGTCGAGAACCACGTCCGGATGGCCGAGGCCATCACGAAGCTCGGCATCTCCTGCGAGTACCAGCGCCGGGGCAGCCTGCAGATCGGCGCGGGGCCTGAAGAGGAGGCCGAGCTTCTTGAGTCGGCGCGGATGATGGTGGAGGACGGCTTTGAGGCCGAGGTTCGCCAAGGAGAGGCCCTGCACGAGCGGTACCGCGCCCGGGGCAACACCGTGGCGCTCTATCTGCCGGGCGACGGCGAGGTTCACCCCGCGCGCCTCGTGCGTGGCCTGCTCGACGCCGCCGAGCGCGGCGGCGCGCAGATCTTTGAGGGCTGCCCGGCCACGGCCCTCGACGCCTCGACGGCAGGAGACGTGCGCGTGACCACCCCAGAGGGGGAGATCACCGCCGAGGTCGCCGTGGTCGCGCTCAACGCCCGGGTGAGCGACCTCCTGCCCTACTTCCGCGACAAGGTAGACCCGGTGCGGGGGCAGATGTTGGCCACAGCGCCCCTGCCGCCGCTCTTTGAGTGCCCGATCTACGCCAACCACGGCTACGACTACTGGCGCCAAGACCCGGCGGGGCGCATCGTGCTCGGCGGCTGGCGAAACCTCGACCCCGAGGCCGAGGTGGGCCACGCCGAGACCTTACACGCGCAGATCCAGGCCCGCATGACCGAGTTTGTGCAGAGCTGGGTGCCCGATCAGACCGTCGAGATCACCCACCGCTGGTCGGGCATCATGGGCTTCTCTCGGGACGGCCTGCCCTTGGTGGGCCCCGCGCCGGGCACCCCGGGCGCCGTCGTGGGCGCGGGCTTCACCGGCCACGGCTTCGGCTTCGCCTTCTTGGCCGGGGCGGCGCTGGCGCGTCTCATCCTAGACGGCCAGCACCCCTTCTGCGACGACCTGAGCCCCCACCGGATGCGTTAGGCGGGGCCCAGGCGCGCACGCCTAAATCATTCGCCGCCGCGGCAGGTGACCTGGCCTTCGTCGTTGATGATGCAGTCCAGCGTGGAGCCGCCCTTCACGTCGCCGAGGGTGACCTCGCCGGGCATGAGCTGGGCCTTACACACGTCGGAGACGCCGCTCACGACGGCCTTGCCCTCGGTCAGGGGGCCCACGAACTTCTCGCCGTCTTGGTCACGGCAGACGACACGAACACGCTCGTAGGCGGCGGAGTTGCCGGTGATGTTGATGTTCACCGTGGTGGCGGGGTCGGCGGGCGTGGCGGCGACCTCGGGCTCCTTCTTCTTGCAGGCGACGACGGCGAGGAGGAGGACGAACGGGACGAGCTTGCGCATGGGGCGCTCCTGTCAAGGGGTTGTGAGGAAGTCAACCGCCTCTTAGCGAGGTGCTTCACCCGCGGCAAACCGCTGAGCGTGACGACTCCGCGTCAAAAGTCTGCGCGAACGCCCCCCAAGGGCAGCAGCCGAGGCCCGGCCACGGCGGCCTGCTGGCTGTAGTCGTAGCTGTAGATGACGTACATCTCATTGTTTCGGGGCGGGACCAGCCACAGCTCGCCGTAGATCACCAAGGTCCAGGTGCGGAGGGTCACGGCGCGTTCGGCGTGAACATCAATCTTCTGGTAGTCGGCGAGCCGAGCGCTGTTGGGATCGCCCAGGAGGGGATCGTAGGTGTCGGTGTCGCCGACGTACAGCCCGCCCGTGGCCGGGGTGTAGGGCAGGCCCATGGCGTAGCGGTAGCGCACGCCGACGTTCCAGACCTCGTTCAGATCGTAGGAGGCCACCCAAGACACGGCGAAGGGCTGGTCGTAGTCGCTCGGCCAGCCGTCGCGCAGCGAGCGCCCGACGGTGACGGAGAGCGCGGTGAAGAACTGATCTTTGAGGCGGTAACGGCTGGTGAGCTCAACCCCCCAGGCGACGCCGTCTACGGCGTAGGGGCCCTGGCCGATGGGCTCGACGATGACGTCTTGTAGGCGTTTGCCCCAGCCCTCAACGCCGAGCTCCCAACGGCCGGCGATGGCCGTCTCGACGCCTCCGGCGACCTGATCCGAGCGCCCCGCGGGGAGCGTTGGGTCGCCGGTGACCGGCGAGAGGTGGTCGAGCATCGGCGCTTGGGTGTAGCGGCCCACGGCGAGCTTGAAGCGCAGGTCGTCCCGGGGGCTCACGGTGACGCTGAGGCGCGGATCGAGGCCGAGGCTTCGGGAGCCGGTGTCCCACTGGGCGCGCAGGCCGAGCTGCGCCCGGGTGATGCCCAAGGTGAGCCTTGGCTCAACCCACACCCCGACGACGCCGCCCACGAGGCGCTCATCGACGACGAGGCCCCGGCCCAGAAGCGGCGCCTCACGCTGAATCTCGGGCACCGCGCGGTCGCTCTCGTTGCGCCGGGTGATGGCGCTCGCCTTGGCCTCGACCCCCGTGGCGAGGATGACCTTGTCGCCGAGGCCCAGGAGGCTGTCATGGCGCAGCCAGGCGTAGCGGTCTTGGCGCAGCGCCGCCTGGCCGTCGAGGCTGGTGTTCAGGGTGTCTTGCACGACGGCGAGGGCGGTGTCGTGGCGGCCGGCGTCGTTGGTCAACGCGTAGCGCGTCGAGAGCGCATGAAACGCGCGGTCCGAGGTCAGCTCGGGGTTGGCCTCTTGCTCCAAGGGGTCGAGGATCGCCGCGTCCCCGGCGTAGCGCCCGTACTGGTCGCCCGCCCCGAAGGCCGTGACGCTGAGGTGGCGGTTTGGGTCGCCCAGGTCTTGGTCGTAGCGCGCGAGGTAGTCCCAGAACACGGGCCAGACGGTGTACTGATCGGAGCTGTTCTCGCCGAGATCGGCGAAGCTGCGCCGGGCCGAGGCCGAGAGCGCGCCGGGCCCAAGCGGCGTGGTGATGTAGCCCCCGCCCATGATCGCGCTGAGATCAACGCCGCCGTGCAGGCGGGTGGTCTCGGGCTCGCGGCTCGTGGCCCAGACGACGGCGCCGGTGGCGTTGCCGTAGGGGGCGCCGAAGGTGGACGGGTAAAACGCCAGCTCATCGACGAGCCGCGTATGAAACACCGAGGCGTACTGCTGAAAGTGGAACAGGTACGGGATCTCGACGCCGTCAAAGAAGAACCGGGACTCGCCGGGCAAGGCCCCGCGCACGGCGACGTCGCCCGCTTTGGGGGAGTACTCCGGGGTGACGGCGACGCCGGGCAAGCTCTGGAGCAGGCGCACCGGGTCGCCATAGGTGCCGGGCGTCTTCTCGATGCGCTCGCGGTCGAGCACCTGGCCGGAGACGTGGGGGAGCTGGCGCCGGGCCTCGACGATCACCTCCACCCCCGGCGGCGCGGCGACGAGGAAGAAGTCGACGGGCGCCGTGGTGGGCAGGGTGAGCGCGCGGTCTTCAGCGGCGAAGCCCGGGGCGAGGGCCTGCACGGTGACCTCACCATCGGGCAGGCTCAGGGTGTAGCGGCCCTCTTCGTCACACTGGGCGAAGATGTCGCCCGACTGCACGATGGCGCCGGGCACAGGATCCCCGGTGCCACGCTCACGAACGGCGCCGCTCAGCTCTCCGGCCCAGACGAGGCCCGCGGCGCTCATCAGCGCCCACACCGTCACGACCGGGCTCAAAAGACCTCCAGCACGACACGTTCCCCGTCGAGGTCTTCGCGAAGGCAGCGGCCCTCAGCGAGCCACTGGAGTCGGAAGGGCTCACCGGGGCTGGGCGCGCAGGACAGAAACGTCCCGGCGATGTCGTCTTCAGTGGCCGGGGCGACGTCGATGAGCGTGAGGCCGACGAGGTCGTCGCTCAGCGCGACGGTGCCCGCGACGAGGCCCGGGGGCGCCTCGGCGTCGGCGGGGATCAGCCGCCCCTCGTGGCGCAAGAGCGGCGTGGTGACGCCGATGGCCGCGTCGGCCCACACCCAGAGGTTGCCGCCGAGGCCGTCAAGGCCCAGCACGAGCTGCGGATAGAGCCCGGGGCCCGTGGGGCTGCGGTTGAGCAAGACGCCGTCCTCGAACTCCAGCTCCTCTGCGAGCACGTCCGCCACGCCAGGATCGAGCTCCAAGAGGCTGCCGAGGCCGCCCGCGCTCATCCAGCGCCAGGTGAGCTCCTCGACCCCAACGCCGGTGAGGCTGAGCCGCGTGGCCTCACCCTCGGCGACGCTGCCGCTCACCGACTCGGCCAAAACGTCGCGACGAGCGGCGAGATCTACGGACCCGGAGAGATCCACCGCGGCGCGTGTGACGCTGGGCGGGGCGATGGGCGCGGCGCGCGCGGTCACCTCGGCGACATAGACCCCGCCGTCGGGCGCGGTGACGGTCAGCCCGAGCTGGCCCCCCTCGGCGGGCACGGCCACGTCAAAACCTTCGCCGAGCGGCGCGCCGTCGAGGGTCCAGGTGAGGCTGGGGCGCTCGTCGTGGTACAGGCCCAGGCCGCTCCACAAGGCGGCGCTGGCGACGCCGTCCACAACGCCTACAGCGGCGATTCGGAACGGCCCAAGCTCACGCCGGTTGACCGAGAAGGGCTCCTGGCAAGCGGCCAGTCCGAAGAGCAAAGGGAGCGCGCGCATCGGCTCCCTCTACCGCGCCGCGCCGCGCCGCGCACCCGCTCCAGGCGATCGCCGGTGAACCTCCGCTTCTCCCTTACAGATCCCTACTATCGGCCCGTCGGGGAGGATCATTGATCCTAACTTTGGCCAAATCGTACATTATAGTGAAGTACGGCTCACAACACCAGTGGCCGCACCCCCACCCAGCCCGATTTCAGCTCATTTCGGCCATATCTCTGCCTTACAGGAGCGACCATGTCGAACCGCCAGCCCGTCAAGCCCACCTCCAAGCTCCCCGTTGCGCTCATCGGCTTGTCGCTCCTGGCGCTCTTGGCGTTGAAGATGAGCCCGGTGAACCTCGGCGATGGTGACGACCGCGCCGACGAGGCCACGGCGACGCGGTCGCTCTCCTCACCGTCCCTCGCGCCGCCGCTGTTGAGATCCCCAGCCAACGGGCTCGATCCGCAGCTCCCGTCCGCCGAGGTCTACTCCTCTCGTGAGCTGCTGGTCGTGCTGCAGGATCCCACCTTGGCCGCCGCCGTCGCCGCGGACCACAACACCTCCCTTCGTCGCCGCGTCGGCCCCAGCGGCGTCGCGCCGGTGGTCGTGCCCCAAGGCGTTGACCCCGAGGCCCTGCGCGCTGCGCTCGCCGCCGACCCCCGCGTGCGCTCGGTGAGCCGCTCCGGCCTCATGCGCGGCGCTGGCGGCGGGGGCACCCACCACACCGCCACCGCGTCGAGCTCCGCCGTGGCCTACCAGTGGCACCTCGACGCCACCGAGCGCCCCAGCAGCTCCGGCGCGCTCTCGGGCGCCGTCGTCGCCGTCATCGACTCCGGCGTCGCGTATGAGGACTACAGCGACGCCTCGGGCACCTACACCCAGGCCTCAAGCCTCGCGTCCACCACCTTCGTCAGCCCCTACGACTTTGCCGATGACGACGAGCACGCCAACGACGCCCACCAGCACGGCACCCACATCACCACGACCATCGCCGGGGACGGCGTGATCGAGGGCGTGGCGCCTGGCGTCTCCGTGATGCCGATCCGGGTGCTGAACGCCGAGAACACCGGCGAAGAGGCTGACCTCATCGACGCGATCCTCTGGGCGGTCGACTCCGGCGCGGACGTGATCAACATGAGCCTCGTGTTCTCCGAGGGTTACTCCCCCGGCCTCGCGATGCGTGAGGCCTTGGAGTACGCCGCCGACGCCGGGGTGGTGATGGTCGGCGCCGCGGGCAACGACGCGGGCCAGGTCGGGCTCTACCCCGCCGCGAGCCCCCTGGTCATCGGCGTGTCGGCCTCGACGCTCAAGAGCAAGAGCGGCAGCCTGACGCTCACCGACTACACCAACATCAGCCCGGCGATTGACCTCGTCGCCCCCGGCGGTGACCTCACCAAAGACAAGAACAAGGATGGTTACCCCGACGGCATCCTCGCCGAGACCTTCACCAGCGGCGACCCCACGGACATGGGCCTGTGGTTCTACTCGGGATCTAGCCAGGCCGCGGCGGTCGTGACCGGCGCCGTGGTCCACCTCCTCGACGCGGGCCTCACCGACCCCGGCGAGATCGGCCGCGCGCTGCAGCTCAGCGCCGAGAAAGACTACGGCTCAAGGTCGTTCCGCGACGGCGGCGGCGCGGGCAACCTCAACATCGACGAGGCCCTGGAGGTCGCCGACGACGCCCTGGACGGCTGCGAGGACCTCTCCGACCCCGGCTTCCACGTCTCCTTGTTGCCCTACCTCGTCGACTCCAAAAAGGACCACGTCCGCGCTGGCCTCCGCGTCACCGCCATTGACGACAACGGCGACCCCGTCGACCGCAAGGACTACGTCGTCGTCGGCACCCGCACGACGGCCTCGGGCGCGGAGACCTTCCAGTGCACCCTGGACAGCGACGGCGTCTGTGACATCGAGGGCGACAACGAGCGCGCCAGCAACAAGACCACGGACATCGCCCTGGCCTGGGGCTTCACCATCGACGCCATCGTTCACGACGACGACGAGATCGCCTACCGCCCCGGCTCGGTGGTGTACGTCACCAACGGCTTCGTGGTGCTCGTCGAGGCCATGAGCGGCGCGGGCGTGGTGAGCGACCACCTGCTCGCCGTGAGCTGGGAGGCCGGGCGTGATGATGAGCTGGGCAAGCTGGAGGAGGCCTTCGCCGTGAGCCACCTCGGCGTGTCCCGGGCCACCTTGCCCGAGGCCGTGCTGTTCAACGCCAAGGCCGTCGCCGACATCGGCACCTGGGACACCGTTGACCTCGACATCGACGGCACGGGGCTGATCACCGACCCGCTCTCCATCGGCGTCATCACCATCCCCCGCCTCACGCTGAACCTCAGCGGCTCGGGCCTCATCACCGATCCCCTCTCCATCGGCACGATCCGCCTGTTGACCTTCTCCGGCTCAGGCCTGATCACCGACCCCCTGAGCTTCCGTCTGCCGGAGATCTTCGCGCCGTCGTTCATGGGCACGGGGCTCATCACCGATCCCCTCTCGTTCACCGGCGCCCCGGTGCGCCTGCGCGACGGCAGCCAGATCGTCACCTCCGAGCCCAGCCTCAGCGGCTTCGCCTTGGGCAGCGCCATCGACGACGGCGGCTGGATCCTCGGCACCGACGGCCACCTGGGCACCACGGCGCTCATGGCGAGCGGGGCGATCGGCCTCGGCGGCACCTCGTCCTCGCTCAGCTCCACCGAGGTCGGCTCCGAGGCGTTCTGAGCGGGGTCGCGGACCTCCCCGCGCTGGGATACACAAGCGCGGATGTCCCGTAAACAACGCTATTACCGCCTCACCGGCATGGTTGACTGCGCTGGGTGAGCGTCGAAGCTAGGCCCGGAGGTTCTGGGCCCCGCGACGGCCTCGCTCCCAGCGCAGGACGACCCGCGTCTCCTCGTCGGATATGACCTGTCCGACGACGCGGGGATCGTGCGCCTTGGGGATGGGCGCTGTTTGGTGCAGACGGTCGACTTCTTCACGCCGATCGTCGACGACCCCTATACGTTTGGGGCCATCGCCGCGACGAACTCGCTCTCCGACGTCTACGCCATGGGCGGCGAGCCGCTCACCGCGCTCAACATCTTGTGCTGGCCCCACAAGCTCTTGCCGCCAGAGGCCCTCGCTGAGCTGCTGCGTGGCGGCGCCGACAAGGTGCGTGAGGCCGGGGCGATGCTCGTCGGCGGCCACTCCGTGCGTGACAAAGAGCTCAAGTTTGGCCTCTCGGTGACGGGCATCGTGGATGAGGACAAGATCTGGACGAACGCCGGCGCGCGGCCTGGCGACCGCCTCGTGCTCACCAAGGCCTTGGGCACGGGGATCATCGCCACCGCGGTGAAGCGGGAGATCTGCCCTGAGGAGGCTGAAGACGCCGCCGAGGCCTCGATGCTGCTGCTGAACCGCGACGCCAAACGTGCGGCGGCTTTGGGCGTCGTGCATGGCTGCACCGACATCACCGGCTTTGGCCTGCTCGGTCACGCCTGGGAGCTGGCCCGGGCGTCGAAGGCCCATGTGCGGCTCAGCGCCGGGGCCCTGCCCTTGTTGCCTTCAGCCTTGGCCCTCGCCGAGCGTGGCGTCCGCACCGGCGGCGCGGCGAGCAACCGCGCCTACGTCGGCGAGGCCCTACGCGCCGAGGGCGTGCCCCCTGCCCTGCTCGACATCACCCTAGACCCCCAGACCAGCGGCGGCCTGCTGCTCTCGGTGCCGCCTGCGGAGGCCGCGCGCCTCGTGGCGTCGGGCGTCGGCCAGCTCATCGGTGAGGTGCTCGAAGGCCCGGCCCAGGTGGAGCTTCTGCCCTGAGGTGCCCGACCTCAGGCCGGCTTGAGCACCAGGTAGACCAAGGCCAAGGCGCCCATGCCCAAGGCCACGCCCACGCCCAAGAAGATCACGACGAGCATGATCAGGCGCTTGGTGTTTGTGCCCTCGGGCGCGGGCTGGGGAGCGGGCTCGGCCTTTGCCTTGGCCACCTTCGGCGGGGCCGGGGCGAGGGGCGCGCGCTCGGCGGTGGGCGGCCGGGTGACCTGCGGAGGCCGGGGCGCCATCACCGTGGCCTCTTCAGTGGGCGGGGACAAGGTCGGCGAGGACGACAGGGCCGAGGTGCTGACCGCCTGAGACGGGGGGTTTGGCAGCAAGCTGCCCAACGCGGCGGCGCTGAGGGCGCCAGAGGGGGCCGGTGGGCGCGGCGGCAGGCTGCCCAAGGCGGCGGGGCTGTAGGCCCCCGACGGCGCAGGCGGGCGCGCGCTGGGCGCGGGGGCGAGCACCGTGGCGCCGTCATCCGGCGGCGGGATGGTGATCGGCGGGGCGCTCGAGGGCTGCATCGAGCCGTCGGGCAAGGCCGGCGGCGCGATGTCTCGGCGGCGGAACAAGGGCTCGACGACGGCCTCACCCACCTGATCCAGGGTGAGGCGACGCAGGGGGTAACGGTTGAAGAACTCGCGGACGAGGCGCCGCACGTCGGCGGAGGCGGGCCGCCGGGAGGCGTCATACCGCAACATCCGGCCCAAGAGGTCGCGGAGCGCGCGGCGTGAGGCGGGGTCGGGCAGATCCGCGGGCTCCAGGGTGAGCAGGCGCTCTTGGAGCGTCGCCGCGTGAACCGCCGGGTTCACCGAGAGCTTGCCCATGGGGTGCCCGGCGAGGAGCTCATAAAACGTGGCGCCCAAGGCGTAGACGTCCACCGCCGGGGTAGCGTCGAAGCCGTCGAAGATCTCCGGGGCCATGTACATCGGCGAGCCCAACATGAGCTGCTTCGTCGCGGCCTCGCGGGTGTCAAACTCGCCTCGGGCGGCGCCGAAGTCGAGCACCTTCACCGCGCCAGAGACCGAGAGGATGATGTTCGAGGGCTTGATGTCCCGGTGAACCACCCGCAAGGGGCGGGCCTCACCGGGCGGGATCGAGTTGTAGGCGGCGTCTAAGGCCCCGGCGACCCGGGCGATGATCTCCAACACCGCCGCCGTAGGCAGGGGCCCGGACTCACGCAGCACCCGGTCCAAGGTGAGCCCCTGGATGTGCTCCATCACGACCGCGAGCTGACCGCGCCAGGTCGTGAGCGCCTCGACCCGCACGATCGTGTCGTGGTTCAGGCGCGCGAGGAGCGCCGCCTCGTCGCGGGCGCGGCGCAGCACCTCTTGATCTTCACCCCAGCTCGCCTTGAGCACCTTGAGCACGACGGTGCGGGAGATGGCGCCATCGGAGAGCCGGGCCACATAGACCTGCCCGAAGGTGCCCTCTCCGAGGCGCTCCAGGAGATCAAGCTGATCGGGAAGTCCGTTGTTGAAGGCCGACATCGCTCAGTCTCGCCCCACGAACGCCGCGCAAAAAACGCGCGCAGCCCCACGACCGGGGGCGCGCTGGCGCGACGATGAGGGGGGTTGGGGGCGCAACGCTGGCTCCTGGCGAAGGAGTGTACCACGAGCCGCCAAAGACAGCGGCGCCGCGCGGCCTGCCCCTACCGCTGGTCGAAGTAGAGGTTGCCCTCGGCCTGCACCGAGCCGAAGTGGTAGCTCCAGTAACGGTAGGCCACGGGCAAGTTCGCGTTGAGGCTCACCTTGGTGTACTTCGCCGACGTCGGGGTGAACCGCAGGCCGAACGACACCACATGGAACCCGAAGGAGGCCGCGCCCAAGGCGTCCGCCTCTTCGCCGAGGTCCAGGGCCTTGTAGTTGAACGAGCCCTCACCGAACACGGCCACCACGTCGGAGACCTGGTAGTACGCGTTCAAGCCGCCGCCGTAGCGGATGCTGGGCACGCCGCGCCCAAGCTCGGCGTCCAACATCAGCTGCGCCTGGACATCGAGGGGGCGACCGCCGAGCTCAAACCGTTTGCCCGCGCCGAGGGCCGGGCGAAGGCCGACGAAGCCCGGGTTGGTGTTGAGGTGGACGTCGGCGATGCCGGTGACGAGGAGGTTGAGCCGCGAGGACTTCACCAGGGCGTACTTCGCGCCGGCCTCGAGGCTGCCGCCGGTGTACCGCTTGCGCAGCCCGGCGTGAACGGAGAGGTTGCGCTGCAGGGCGTGCTCGTAGTCGATGATTCCGCTGAGGTAGCTCGGCAGGCCGAGCTCAGCGCTCACCCGCAGACGGGTGCGGGGGTCGATGTTCTCCAGCAAGATCGGCTGGGCGAAGTAGAGCTCGCGGTCCTTGGCGTCTTTGTAGCCGTCGTCGCCGGTGTCGATGCGGTCGGCGTAGAGCTGCTCGTTGAGGTCGTCTACGCGGGCGTCGATGCGGTCGCGGAAGAGGCTCTTGGGGTACTTCTCGACGTAGCGCTCCCACGCGATGAGCTCGTCCTCGGGGGAGAGCTCCTTGGCGCGGTTCACGGCGTCCCGGTAGATCTGGGAGTTGTCTTGGCCCTCGGACTGCACGGAGTCTTCGCCGAGCTCCTCCAGATCGTCGATGAGGTCGTCGTCGAGATCTTCGATGGGGGCGCCGAACTCGTCGCGCTCGCCCTCGGGCACCTCCTCGGGATCTTCAGCGGGGTCGACCTTGTCGCCCTCTTGGTCACGCTCAACGCCGATGTCTTCGTCGCCGTCGTCGTCCTCAAAGTCACCCGGGTCGAACCCACCTTCTTGGGCCAGGGCTGTTTGGGGCATGAGGAGGGCGACGCTGAGCAGGAGGCCGGACAAGCAGGCGAGGCGCATGGAGACTCCCAGGGTCGATGACGGGCGCGGGCGGTATGATAACTCCTCCGCACCCGCGCGGCGGCGCCTTTGTCGCCAGCCCGCCGAGCCCAAGGCCTTATGTCGCCCGATTCGTCGCCCCCCGCCGAGCCCCCTGATGACGGCGATTCTCCCCTCTCCGCCGACGCGGCGCAGGTCGTGAGCCACCTCGTCGCCCTGCGCGGCGGCGCCCCATTCTTGTCATCTCTTGACAGCCGCGCCCTCTACCTCTGGCTCAGCGACGGGGTGCCGGTGACGATGATCCTGCGCGCGCTGGAGGACGCCGCGGAGCGTCGGCAGAAGCGCAGGGTGAAGGCGCCGCTGAGCCTGCAGGCGGCCAAGGCCTCCCTCAAGCTCTTGCGCGCCGCGCCGCCCGCGCCGCCGCCGCCGCCCGAGGCCTGGGCGACGTATCTGGCCACCCTCGCCGCCCAGCCCGACCCGCTCTACGCCGAGGCCGCGCGGCGCCTCTCCGCGCTCCACGGCGAAGGCGACGCCTTGGCCCGGCAGGCGATTGAGGTGTGCCGCGCGCTGTGGGTAGACGCCTGGGAGCAGGCCGAGCCCACGCCGTACCGCGCCCAGGCCATCCTTGAGCTGGGGGAGCACCTCACCGGCCTGGACGAGCCCGAGCGAGAGCGTGTGATCGAGGAGGTCGCCCGGGCGGTGCACCGACGCGCTTGGCCGCTGCTGTCCGCGGGCAAGATCTGGGATAGCCTCTACGGATGAAGCGCCTCGAAGAGCTCCCCGAGCACGCCACGCCCAGCCGGGACTGCCCCAAGTGTAAGGGCCACGGCCTGCTCACCCAGACCCTCGGCTTTCACGCGGGGGTCACCCTCTGCGACTGCATCCACCCCTCGCCTTGCCCGCGCTGCGGGGGGTCTGGGCACATCCTGGCGCTGATGGAGGGTGTGGAGCGGGTGGGCCGCTGCAAGTGCCAGATCCTCCCCGACCGCGCCCGGCTGTTCAACTTCGCCAAGCTCCCGGCGCGCTACGCCGAGGCCACCCTGGAGTCCTACGAGGCCCGCGACGAGGCTACCCGCGCCGCCAAAGAGGCCGCCGAGCAGTGGGTTCACGACTACGCCGCGGGCAACACCAAGCGCGGGCTCTTGCTGCACGGCGAGGTGGGCCGGGGCAAGACGCATCTGCTCGTCGGCGTCGCCCGCAGGCTCACCTTGGAGCACAACAAGCGGGTGCGGTTTGTGGAGTTCACGCTGCTGCTCTCGGAGCTCATGGAGGGTTTTGAGCGCGGCGACGGGCGAAAGACGGTGCTCGCACCCCTACGCGACGTGGAGATCTTGGCGATCGACGAGATCGGCAAAGGCCGCTGCACCGAGTTTGAGCTCGCCGTGCTCGATGAGCTGATCACCCAGCGCTACAACACCGCGAAGGTGATCCTCGCCACGAGCAACTACGCCCCGGGCAACGCCACCGGCGAGAAGACGCCGAACCTGGCCTTACACGGCCGCACCTACGCCCCCAGCGCCGCGGCGGCCGCAAAAAACGCCGATCCCGGGTTCTACGACCGGGGCCTGAGGGTGCCGACCCTCGTGGACCGCGTCGGAGATCGGGTGTACTCCCGGCTTCTGGAGATGGTCGGCCTCGTCGCGGTGGAGGGTGGAGATCGCCGCCAGATCTTGCACCAGCAGCAGAATCAGCAGAGCCAGCCCCAGAGCCCAACCCCCGCCGCTCCCCACGAGCCGCCGCCAACACCGGCCTACGCCGCCCAGGCCCGGTCCGTCGAGCCCCGTCGCGGGGAGGCCCGGCTCACCGCCCTGCGCGTGACCCTCGCCAACCAGATGACCCCGACGATCCTCAGCTCTCGGGATCCCAAGATCGTCGTGCAGCTTGAGCGGCTTCTGGGCGAGCTTCAAGACGTCGAGGAGGGCATTCGCCCGGAGCGCCCCGTCGAGGAGCTCGTGCGGGACGTGCTCCACGTCGCCGGTCGCCTGAATCTGCCCGCCGCCAATCAGAAGTGGTGAGCGCCCAGCGCCTCACCAGCCCGCTCAGGGCCCGTTTCGGGCGATGAGCACGTCGCCGCCGATCTCATCCACCCAGCTCGCCAAGGTCTCGGCGTCGCGGGTGGGCAGCATGAGGTTGCCGTTCACCGTGAGGTCGCCGCCGACCCGGTCGAGGGCCTCAAGCGCGTCTACGGAGGTGAGCGTGAGGTTGTTGACCACGCTGAGATCGCCGCCGACCTGGCGCAGAGACTCCAGGCCGTCCAAGCCCGGCAAGGCGTCGTTGTCGCCCAGGTAGAGGTCGCCCTCGACGCTCTGCAGGCCGGTGAGGCCGGTGAGGCTCGTGAGGCTGCGGTTGTCGGCCACGACCAGGCCGCCCTCGACCGTCGAGACCTGCTCAAGGCCCTCTAGGCTGCCCAAGGCGTGGTTCTGCTGGATGACCACGCCGTCGCCCACCACCGCGAGGCGGCGCAGGCCGAGCAGGCTCAACAAGGCGCCGTTCTCGGCGATGGTGAGGCCGCCGCGCACGACGCTCAGCACCTCCAAGCCGCCGAGATCCGACAGGGCGGCGTTCTGCGACACGCTCAAGAAGCCGCCGATCTCCGTGAGGCGGTCGAGCCCGCTGAGATCCGTCAGCGCGTGGCTCGCCGTGACGCTCACGCTGCCCTGAACCTCGGTGAGGCAGGCCAGCGCGGAGAGGTCGGTGTCTAAGCTGCCGTTCACCTCGACGTCCCCGGCGACGCTGCGGGCGCAGTACCCCTCGCAGAACACGGGGATCTCGGCGTTGAGCACCCCGGCGTAGGGGGCGTCTGGGAGCCAAGCCGCCGGGTCGGCGTCGTCGCAGTCTTGCTCGGCGAAGACGCCGTCGCCGTCGTTGTCGGGGCCGCAGGCCGCGGCCAAGGGGATCAAGCAGAGACCAAAGACAAGGCGGGGGCTCATTCGGGCTCCTCGGGCTCAGGGGGGAGGTTGTCCTCGATGCGCACGGCGCCGCGGATCTCGTCGATGTTGTCGCGCAGGCGCTCGGCCTCCGCCGTGGGCAAGGCCTCGTTGTCGGTGATCACGAGGTCCCCTTCGACGAGATCGACGCCCATGAGCGGGCTGAGGTCAACGAGGGCGTCGTTGCGGTCGATGAGCAGGGTGGCGCCCACGAGGTCTAGCCCAGAGAGCCCCGAGAGATCGGAGAGCGCCGGGTTCAGGGTGAGCGCCAGCCCGCCGACGGACTGCAGCGCGCCGAGCCCGGTGAGCCCGGTGAGGGCGTCGTTGCCGTTCAGGGTCAGCGTGTCGCCCACCGACGCCAAGGCCTCAAAGCCCGACCACTCCACAAGCGCCGGGTTGTCTTCGATGAGCATGGCCCCGCCGACCTCCCCCAAGACGCTGAAGCCGCTGAGGCGGGTCAAGGCGTCGTTGCCGTCGATCACGACGCCGCCGCTGATGAGCTCCAAGGCGCCAAAGCCGGAGAGCCCACGCAGGCTCACGTTGTCGGTGACCCGCAGCGCCGAGAGCTGGGTCAAGGCGCCGAGGCCCTCGACCACCCGAAGGTTGGCGTTGTCGTCTAGCACGAGCTCCCCCGCCCGGCCCAAGGCGCCGAAGCCCGCGACCTCGCTCAGGCTAGGGTTCTCGGCGATGAGCACGTCGCCGCCGATCTCCAACAGCGCGTTGAGCCCGTCGAGGTCCTCAAGCGCGGCGTTGTTCGTGACCGTGAGCCCGCCGCCGACCTTCTGTAAGGCGCCCAGGCCGCTGACCGAGGTGAGCGCGGTGAGCTCGGTGAGGGTGACCCCGCCGCCGACGGTCTGGAGCGCGGCGAAGCCGCCGAGGCGCTCTAAGCTGAGGTTGTCCTCAAAGGTGATCGAGCCGCCGACGCTCTTGAGGCCGTTGAGGCCCTCCCAGGTCGTGAGCGCCGCCTGCCCCGAGACGACCACGTCGGCGTCTACGCTCGCCAAGGCCCCCAAGCCGCTGACCTCGGCCAAGGCGGGGTTGTCGAGGAGATCGAGGCGCTCGACGCTCACCAAGGCGTCAAATCCGGAGACGCTGGCCAAGGCCTCGTTGGCCTCGATGAGCAGGTCGAGCGCGCTCACCAGCCCGTCAAAGCCAGAGACGCCGGAGAGCCTGGGGTTCTCGACCAGAGAGATGGCCCCGCCGACGCTCACCAGGCCACCAAGGCCAGAGACGCCCGCCAGCGCGTCGTTCTCGGCGATCAGCAGCTCACCCCGCACGCTGCGCAGGTTGTTGAGCCCGCTGAGGCCCACCAAGGCGGTGTTCTTCTCGATGATCAGGTCTCCGCCGACGGACTGCAGGCCGTCGAGGGCCGAGAGGTCGGTGAGCGTGGTGTTCTCGACGAGCTCGACGGCGCCGCCGACGCTCACCAGGCCCTCTAGGCCGATGAGGTTCGTGAGCGCCTGGCTCTTCTTCACGATGAGATCCCCGCCGACGACGGTGAGGCAGGTCAACGACGCGAGCTCGGTGGGCGTGGCGGCGGAGAGGTTGAGGTCACCTTCGATACGCGCGGCGCAGGCGCCTTCGCAGACCTCGGTGTAGTCCCCGGCGACGCTGCCCTCGACGACGCGGGCGGCCTCCCAGCGCGTCGAGTCGGCGTCATCGCAGTCATCCGCGACCCCCACCCCATCGACGTCAACATCAACGGGAGCCTCGATGCAGCCCCCAAGCGCGCTCATCACGCAGACACCCAAGGCTCGGCTGACAAATCTCATGTTCGCTCCGTCGTCCTCAGAGTAGAGGCGCTCCGCCACTCACCGGATCTCCCATCATGGGGGAAGATCCGGCGAGGGTCAACGGGCGAGGTGTGAGACCACCCCAAACAGCCAGCTCAGACCGGGTAGTCGATGTAGCCCTTGACGCCGGGGGTGTAGAGCGTCGAGAAGTCTACGGGCAGGAGCTCCTCGCCGCTCTGGAGCTTCTCGACGAGGCGGGGGTTCGACAGGTAGGGGCGGCCAAAAGCGACGAGCTCGCCTAAGTTTGCCGCCAGATCCGCCTCAGCCCGCACGGCGTCGTAGCCGCCGCTGAGCATGTACGGTCCGTCGAAGGCGGCCCGGATGCTGGCCTTCACCGAGGCCGAGACCGGCGGCGCGCCCATGGACTGATGATCGACGACGTGGATGTAGGCCAGCTTGAGGGCGGAGAGCTCCTTGGCCAAGGCGGTGAACAGCGCCTCGTGGTCGGCGTCGCCCTCGGGGGACTGGCCGTTGAACACGCCGTAGGGCGAGACGCGCATCCCGACCCGATCGGCGCCGATGCGCGCGGAGACGGCCCGGGCGACCTCCACGGCGAAGCGGATGCGGCCCTTGACGCTGCCGCCCCAGCCGTCAGCGCGGTGGTTTGAGGCGAGGCCCAAGAACTGATCGATGAGGTAGCCGTTCGCGCCGTGAAGCTCGACACCATCAAACCCGGCCTCGATCGCCAAGGCGGCGCTGTCCGCGTACTCCTGAATCGTGGCGTGGATGTCGGCCTCGGTCATGGCCTCGGGGACGGGGTGCTCCTGGGGGCCCGCGGTGTCGGTGTACATCGTGCCCGGGGCGGCGAGGGCGGAGGGCGCGATCAGCCGCGCGCCGGCGTCGACAAAGTTGGACGGGTGACCAATGCGCCCGCAGTGCATGAGCTGCACGAAGATCGCGCCGCCGCCGGCCTTCACCGCGTCGGTGACCTTCCGCCAGCCCGCCACCTGGGCGGCGTTGTACAGCCCGGGGATCCGCGCGTAGCCCAGGCCGTTGGCCGAGGGGGAGGTGCCCTCGGTGATGATCAGCCCGGCGCCCGCGCGCTGGCCGTAGTAGGTCGCCATGATGTCCGTGGGCACGCCGGCGTCTGCGCGGCTGCGGGTCATGGGGGCCATCACCACGCGGTTCTTGAGGGTGAGGCGGCCGAGCGTGAAGGGCGAGAAGAGCTTGTTCGACATGAGGACTCCAGAGTCAGGGCGAGTTGAATGCGCCGGGCGAGAGCTTAGGCGCGGCGCGTGGGCGTTGTAGCGCCGGGTTTCAGGACGCCGTTGTTGCACAAACCAACCGAAACCTGCGCGTCAGGTCTCGGCACGGCGCGGGGGCGCGTCAACCCCACTGCACGGATCGTTTGGAGAAGCCGCCCATCCAGAAGCCCTGCACCGGCGTCTGGGGCGGGCCGTCTCCGCGGGCGGCTCCGGCGGCGACCCACAGCGGCGCGAGGTGCTCCACCCGCGGGTGGGCGAGGGCGGCGCCGGGGGCCTTGGTCATCAGGTGGATGATCGTGTCGTCGTCGCCGCGCTGCAGGGCCTCAGCGGCGAACTGATCAAAGTCCCGCGCCCAAGACGGCGCCGTGGGGCCAAAGCCAAGACGTAGGTTGTGGGTCATGAACCCGCTGCCGATGATCAGCACGCCCTCGTCGCGAAGCGGCGCCAAGGCTTGACCCAGGGTGTGCAGCGGCGCGGCGCTGAGCGTCGGCAACGAGAGCTGAAGCACGGGCACGTCGGCTTTGGGGAACAAGTACATCAGGGGGATGTACGCGCCGTGGTCGAGTCCGCGGCTGGGGTCGTCTGTCGTCGGCAGCCCCGCGGCGGCGAGGCGCGCGCGCACCTTGGCGGCCAAGATCGGCGCGCCTGGGGCCGGATACTGCAGCGTGTAGTACCGCGCCGGGAAGTTGTAGAAGTCGTACACCAGGGGCACGGCGCGGGTGGCGCTCACCGACGCCGGCGCGGCCTCCCAATGCGCGGAGATCATCAAGATCGCCTCGGGGCGCCGAAGCGTCTGGCCCCAGGCGGTGAGCTCCGCCGTCCACACGGGGTCGTCGATGAGCGGCGGGGCGCCGTGGCTCAAGAAGATCACGGGCTGTCGGGACATACACACCTCTCTGGGGTCGGCCCCTATGTGCCCACCCTTTGAGCCCGTGGGAGGGTCCACCTGCGCAACGAGCGGTTGCGCCGACACCCCTAGGGATCCCCTCGCCCACCGCTCCTCACACACGCTGACCGGATTCTGTCACAAAGCCGCCCGCGCCCCGATACGTTGGGGCGATCCTCACCGCCGAGCACACCGTGCGAGCCCCTGCCCTCCTGATCTCCGTCTGCCTCTCCGTCGTCGGCTGCGTTGACCCGGCGACCCCCGGCGCCGTCGTGCTCAACGAGCTGTGCGCCGACAACAACGACGCCTGGGACGCCCCCGAGGGCGGCTCCCCGGACTGGGTCGAGCTGTACAACACCACCGAGGCGACGATCTCCTTGGCGGGCTGGTCCCTCCATGAGCCCGACGACGACCCGATCCCCTGGCCGGACGACGCCGAGATCGGCGCCGGAGAGCACCTCGTGCTCGCCGCGGAGCTTGGCCTCGACGGCTTCGTGGTGCCGTTCAACCTCTCCACCAGCGAGGGCTGGCTGATGCTCTCGAACGCCGAGGGTGAGCCCCAGGACTGGACGACCTGGGAAGACCTCGCTGAGGACCGCGCCTGGGCCCGCGTCGGCGACGCCGGCCTCACCTGGGCCAACCAGACCCCCAGCGCTGAGGAGGCCAACCCATGAGCGCGCTCCTCCTCGTTCTGAGCCTGGCCGCGGCCCCCGCCTGGGCAGGCACGAACTCCAGCGAGATCAAACACAAACCCGGCGAAGGCATCGAGCTTCGTGCGGACGGCTCCCCGGCGGAGCTCCTGGTGAACGTCATCGCCCAGCCCGTGCTCAGCGCGTCCTTGGGCGGCGGCGAGTTCAGCCCCGCCTATGAGCTGCGCCGGGCGCGGCTGTCTCTGGACGCGCGGCCGAACAAGTCGCTCAACGCCTCGCTGCAGATCTCCGGCGACGAGCTCAAGGTGAAGGTGCGCGACGCCCACGTCGAGCTGAAGCCGAACGACTGGCTGAGGATTCGTGCGGGCATGATGCGCCTGCCGACGGGCCTAGAGCGGGAGTCGAGCGCCCGGTTTCTCCCCATGGTCGAGCGCAGCGGCGTGGCGGATCTGGTGCCCGCCCGCACCAACGGCGTCGAGCTGCGGGTGAAGAAGGACACTCTCCGCGCCGCCGTCGCCCTCGCCCAGCCCTCCGAGCTCGACACGATGTACTGGCGTGACGACGGCGCCTTTGACGTGACGGGCATGGTGATCTGGTCCACCGACGCCGCACGGGTCGGCCTCCGCGGCGGCGCGCTCCACCGCCCGCTCTCGGCCCCGGGCGTCGAGACCGTCTCCCCGCTCACAAACGACCCGCTCCTCGCGCCGTCCGCCTGGGCGGGCACCGGCGCGGCGGGGGGCCTGGACATGATCATCGTGGTCGGCCCATGGCGCCTCGCCGCAGAGGGCGCGGTCTTGCGGGAGGGCCTCACCTTAGGCACCGCCGACGGCCACGCGCTGCACACCGCGGGCTACCTGCTCGCCGGGGTCGCGCCGGGCGGCACCCGGGGCGACGTGAACGACAGCGCGCCGCTCTTGACCGGCTGGGAGGCCTTGGTGCGCCTCGACGCGCGCACCAGCGCCTCGCCCCTGGGCCCCTCGGCCTGGACCGCCGGGGCCAACCTCGCTGTGGCCTACGCCCTCGAGCCCGGGGCGCGGCTCACCGCCGAGATCGGCCCCCAGGTGGTACACCTCTCCGACGGCGACACCACCACCCCCGGCGTCGTCGGGCGCGTCTCCTTCGTGCTCGGCCTGTAAACTCCCCCACCGCGCGCCTTCAGAGGCCGCAGGAAACCGATGACCAACATTGACTGGCAGGCGCTCCTCGTCGAGCTGCCCCTCGCGGCGCTGCTCGGGGCGCTCATGCCCACCCGCCTGCGCCGCCCCGACGGGGTCGACGTGCAGGTGATCCGCGCCGCCGCCCTGCTCGCGCTCTCAGGCGCGCTGATGATGCGTATCGTCGATGGCGAGATGTCCCGGGCCTTCGGGCTCCTCGGCGCGGCCAGCGTCGTGCGGTATCGCTACGGCTTAGGCACGAGCGCTGAGGCGTCTTGGCTCATCTTGGCCTTGGGCGTCGGCATGGCCGTGGGGTCGGGCATGGCGCCCCTGGCGATGGGCGGATGCGCCCTGGTGATCCTGATCAACGTCCTGTTTGATCGCGCCGCGGGCCCCGGCGGGCTCGCGCTGAACCGCACCCTGCAGGTCGAGCTTCGGGTTCGTGACTCCGCCCTTCTGCAGCGCGCCGAGGACCACCTTCACTCCCGGGGCCTCAAGCCCAGGCTGTTGGAGATCGAGCAGAAGGAGTCCAAAGACGTCAACCGCGCGGGCCAGCTCCACAAGGCTCTGTTCGCCGTGAGCGCGCCGCCGGACCTGCTGCCCGCGGCCCTGGTGTCGGGGCTCAACGAGGCCCTGGGCGGCGGAGAGATCACCGTGCGAGAGCCCGTCACCAACTGAGCTTGAGTCCCTTGGGTGGCCCCCCATTCTCCTGGGTTATCGTGAACGAATGAACACACGCCTCGCCGCGCTCCTGCTGCTCACGACGACCCTCTCCGCCGCCTGCGACGGTGAAGCCGTAGAGTCCCCCGACGACACGCCCGTGGCCGTCGAGCCAACGGTCACCACGGAGATCGTCGAGGATCAAGATCTCAGCGAGGCCTGGATCTTCTCCGATGAGGTCATCCACGAGATCGAGCTGACGCTCTCCGCGGCGTCGGTGAGCGCGCTCCAGCGTGAGCCCCGGGAGGACGTCGAGGCCGAGATGACCTTCAACGGCGAGACCCTCGACCCCGTCGGCTTACGCCTCGCGGGCAAGATCGGCTCGTTCCGTGAGCTCAGCGGCAAACCCAAGCTGCGCGTCGACTTCAACAAGTTCAGCGAAGGGCAGCGCTTTTATGGGCTTGAGGGCCTCGCGCTGAACAACCAGGTCGTCGACTGCTCGTATATGAAAGAGGCCACGGCCTACCGTGTGTTTCGGGAGCACGGCGCGCCGGGCAGCCGCACGGGCTGGGCCCACGTCACGCTCAACGGCAGCGACTACGGCCTCTACCTGCTCGTCGAGTCCCCAGACGACCGCTACCTCAAGCAGAACTTCGCCGAGCCCGACGGCAACTTGTATGACGGCAAGTACCTCTACGACTGGAGCACCGGCAACTACACCCTGCTCGACCTCTACGATGAGCTCGTGGGCTATTACGAGCTTGAAGAGGGCCAAGACGTCGGCAACGCCGATCTGCAGATCATCGCCGACGCCTTAGACGCCCACTCGGGCAAACCCAGCTTCTACGAGGCCCTGGGTGAG
The DNA here is from genome assembly GCA_016717595.1 of Deltaproteobacteria bacterium. Taxonomy (GTDB): domain Bacteria; phylum Myxococcota_A; class UBA796; order UBA796; family CAJQPC01; genus JADKFE01. The sequence continues at coordinate 28,444 of JADKFE010000014.1, forward strand.
GTCGTGGACTGGCCCTCGGTTCACCGGCACCTCGCCTTAGAGCAGCTCGTCGGCCACAACGACGGCTACGCGCTGAACCAGAACAACTACCGCGTCTATTTTGATCCCGCCGCTGACGGCCGCTTCACCCTCATCACCTGGGATCTCGACTACAGCTACCTGCGCGCGCCGGAGTGGGGCATGTCGTGGGACCGGCCCCGGGGCCGCCTCGCCGCGGCCTGCTGGGCGGACAGCACCTGCTTCGAGGCCCAGCGCGTGATGAGCGTAGAGGTCTTGGCGGCCCACGACGTCACCGCGCTTCTCTCCTGGTTTGAGTCCACCTTTGAGGTCATCCACGACGCGATCGTGAACGACCCCCGCAAAGAGTTCGGCGCTGGCTCTCTCGACGGCTGCCACGATGACGTCTACTTCCGGGTCGAACGAATGGGCGTGTTCATGGAGAACGCCTGGACACCAGACTGAGGCGCTGAGACGCCTGCCTGAGAGTTCACCCTAAAAAGCGCCCGGATTCGCGGTATCCTGCCCCTCATGCGCCCTCCCCTCCTGGCCCTCCTCACGCTCCTCGGCTGCGCGTCGACCAACGGCACGCTCCCCCTCGGCGACCGCCCCCAGCCGCCGGATCCCGTCGAGGACACCGCGCCGCCGCTGATCACTGAAGAAGAGATCGCGGACCAGGAGATCGACGACTCCTGGATCTTCAGCGACGAGCACATCGTAGAGGTCGAGATCACGCTGACCGCCGGCGCCGCGAAGGCGCTGGGGCGTGAGCCCCGTGAGGACGTGTCCGCGGAGCTCGTCATCGACGGCCTCGCGCTTGAGCCCGTCGGGTTACGCCTCGCGGGCAAGCTCGGCTCCTTCCGTGAGCTGAGCGGCAAGCCCAAGTTTCGCATCGACTTCAACAAGTTCAGCGAAGGTCAGCGGTTCTTCGGCCTAGAGTCCCTCGCCTTAAACAACGGCGTACAAGACTGCTCCTTCCTCAAGGAGCCCGCGGCCTACAAGATCTACCGCGAGGCGGGGGCGCCTGGGTCACGCACGGGTTTCGCCCACGTCACCGTGAACGGCGCCGATTATGGTCTGTACATCATCGTGGAGTACCCCGACGACCGCTTCCTCAAGCGCAACTTCACCGAGCCCGGCGGCAACCTCTACGACGGGAAGTATGTGCTCTATGACGACTGGAGCTACACCCTGCTCGACCTGTATGACGACTATGTGCCGCTCTACGCCTTAGAAGAGGGCGAAGACGTACAGAGGGCCGACATTCAGGCGGTCGTAGACGCCATCGACGCGCACGAGGGCGCTCCTACCTTCTACGAGGCCTTGGGCGAGGTCGTAGACTGGCCATCGTTTCACCGCCACATCGCCTTGGAGCAGCTCGTCGGCCACAACGACGGCTACGCGCTCAACATCAACAACAATCGACTGTACTTCGACCCCGCTCAGCAAGGCCGCATGACCATGCTGACCTGGGACTTAGACAACAGCTTCCTCGTCGACTCCGAGTGGGGCTTCTCCTGGTCGAGCCCCGGCGCGCGGCTGGTGTATTGGTGTTGGCAAGACAGCACCTGCAAAGCGGCCCAGCGCGAGGCCGTGATCGCCGTGCTCGACGCCACAGACATCCCGGCGCTTCTGGACTGGTACGACGCCACGGCGGCGGTGACCGTAGACGCAGCACAGAGCGATCCCCGCAAAGAGTTCGACAACACCTATCTCGCCTCCTGTCGTTCCGACGCGCGGCAACGCATCAACCGCTCTAAGCGGCTCGTGATGAGCCATTGGGGTATTGAATGATCTGGGTGCTCTTCCTGCCCATCAGCCTGCTCGCCTGCAAACAGAGCGCGATCACACTCAACACAGACTCGGACGCGGTGATTGACACGTCGGTCACTGAAGACACAGCCCCGGACACCAGCCAAGACCCGCTCCCGCTGTGTGTGAACGAGTGGATGCCCAAGAACGAGACCTCCGTCGCCGATGAGACCGGCGCCACGGGCGACTGGATCGAGCTGCACAACCCCGGCGTGGAGCCAATCCCCCTGGACGGCTGGACGATCGAGGACGACGACTCCGGCCCCCAGCCCCTCGACGGTCTCAGCGTGGGCCCCGGCGAGTTCTTGTTGTTGTGGGCCGATGAGCGCACCCCCGTGGGCCCCACCCACCTCAACTTTAAGCTCAGCGGCGACGGCGGCCAGCTCTCGCTCTACGCCCCAGACGGGCGTGGCTCTGTGTTGGGTTGGGGCGCCATCGAGGACGACTACGCCATCGCCCGCGCCACAGACTGCTGCACAGAGGCGGACTGCCTCGTGTTCGACTGGCGCGGCACCCCCGGCGGCACCAACACCCCCGAGGAGGAGCCTGAAGAGCCCGAGCCCGTCGAGGTGGAGCTCCTCGCCCGAGGCAGCTCCCACCGCTACTGGGACAAGAACCGCGCCCCCGATGAGGGCTGGACCGCCCCCGAGTTTGACGACAGCGCGTGGTCTGAAGGGGTCGCGCCCCTCGGTTATGGCGACGATCACATCGTCACCACGATCAACTACGGCAGCGACGAGTCGAACAAACGCGCCGCGGCGTATTTCCGTGTGGAGTTTGAGGCCGGCGCGCTCAAGTCTCTCCAAGAGCTCTACGTCGATCTGATGCGTGACGACGGCGCCGCCGTGTACCTCAACGGCGTCGAGGTGCTCCGCGACAACCTCCCCGACGGTGACCTCAGCTTCACCACCCTCGCCTCGTCCAACGCCACCTCCCAGACGGCGGTGCAGCGCTGGCCCATCGACCCAAGCTCCTTGGTGGAGGGCTGGAACACCCTGGCCGTCGAGGTTCACCAGGTAGACGTCACCAGCTCCGACCTGAGCTTTGACGTCGGCGTCGTCGCGCTGCTGCCGCCGCCCCAGTAGCCAAGGCGGCGCAGAACCCGCCGAGCCCTCTCCCAAGGGCTCGGCCTCGGCGCGCGCGGTCAGACGCCCCGTTGCCCGAACTCGAACAGGGCCTTGTCCGCCAAGAGGCGGTCCCCTGGGCGCAGCACCAAGGCGCGGCCGTCTTCAGGCACCGTGCTGAACGGGCCCCCGGCGGCGCTCACCATGAACGGCAAGAAGTGCCCGTTCTTCTGTTGGTAGGTGTCGAGGTAGTCTGTCAGGGTGAGCGTGGTGCCGTCGAAGGTGGCTCGGGCGCGGATCTGACCCAGACGGATATGACGGGGCGCGCTCAACGGCAGGCCCACGGTGAACAAGGCCAGGGCCATGCGGTCGGCGTAGTCGATGCCGAGGAGCTGGGCGCGGGGGTCGGGCAAGACGACCTCCGGGCGCAGGCGGAGCACGACGGAGAAGTCTTCTTCGTGGTCGGCGTCGCGGCGGATGATCTCCATCTCCAGGCCGTCTAGCTCAAGCGAGCGGTTCTGGGCCTCGCCGTTCACGCGCAGGCGGGCCTCGACGGGGTCGAGCAGCTCCACCTTGCCGCGGTTGCCGCGCACCTTGAGGCGGAAATACTCGGCGGCGTGGAAGAGCTGGTGGGGCTCGGAGCGGGACTCGGGCACGATGACGCCGCAGTCCTTGAAGTTGCCGATGACCACGTCGCCGGTGATGGCCCAGCCGATCTGGAGCAGCCGCGCCGGGCGAGCCAGCTCAAGCTGCCACGCGGCCTCGTCCACCACGGCGATGATGTCGTCCTCTTCTGCGCTCGCGGGCACGGCCATGGGCACACGCTCCCCCGTGGGCGGGCGCGCGGGCTCGACGGGGCGTGTGGGCTCGGCGGGGCGCTCGGCGACGACGGGGCGAGACGGCGGCGACGACACGGGCTCCGGGGCCTTGGGCGGCGGCTCGGCGAAGCCGTCCTCTTCATCCTCAAACCGCACCGTCGGCAGCTCGGCCTCGCTCATTGACGAGCCCTTGGGCAAGGCGCCCGGGCTGAGCGCGCTGTCTCCGCCAAGCGAGGGGCGAGGCGGATCGGTCGTGAACGCCCCCTCGCTCAAGGACGGCGTGGGGAGGTCTTCTGCCGCCAAGGGCAGGCGCGGCCGGGGATCGCTCGGCGGGCGCAGATCCGGGCGGCGAGGCGGCGGCTCGATGTCTTGGGTGGTGGCGACCCGGCGCGGCACAAACGGCTCGGCGCGGCTGGGCGCGGGGTGATCTTGGGGCTGGGTCGGGCGCTCTTCGGTCTCATCAGGCGAGGTGCGCTCGACGGCGGCGAGGCGGGTGCGGACCGGCGAGCGCGCGCCGACGGGCGGCGGGACAGAGGGCTCTGACGGGCGGTTGGGCAGGGCCGGGGCGGCGCTGGGCGAAGACGGCCCCTCGTCGCCGCCGTCCAAGGCGTTGACCAGGCTCTCCGCGGTGAGCCGACGGGGCACCATCGGGCGGGCGCCGGCGGACGCCGCGGCCATCGGCGGGAAGCTCACCGCGAACAGGCAGTTCCCCACGAGCAGGTCATCGCCGTTGCGCAGGGGGATGGTCGTCGCGCCCGTGGGGCTGTTCGCGGGCTGCAGCGAGAGCGCCTCGCCGTTTCGCCGCACATAGGTGAAGCAGTGGCGGGCGATGGACTTGAGCGTCGGCTCCTCTTGAATGTCGATCTCGACGTGCTCCGAGGCCACCATGATCGAGTCGGTGTAGAACCGGCTCTTGGGGATGTCGCCCGAGCGCGCCCGGATGGTGTTGCCCGCCACCGCGGACTCCAACCACACGATGTTGTCGTTCTGCGGCTCATCGGGGAGCTGCACCTTACAGCGGCGGTCGCGGCCGACGCGGTAGGTGCCGCCGAAGACCATGTGGGTAGACGAGGCCGGGCGGAGGATCTCGCCCAGGTAAGGCCAGCCGTCTACCTTCACCTTGGAGAGGTCGTTGTACTCCAGCACATGAGGCCCCACGCGTAAGACGGCGTGGTCTCCCAAGGCCAAGGGCGTGTTCAGCGTCACCCGGGCGCTGTTCACGGTGACGCTCGACTTGTGAACGACGAGCTGCACCTTGTCATCGCGCACTTGGAACGTCGCCGCCGGGTCGTTGCGCACGGTGTTCACCGCGCCTTGGTCGGTGACGTACACATCGTAGCCCTGCATAAACTTGCGGAAGTGCAGCTTCTGGAGCAGCGCGCCGCGCTCTTTGAGGGTGAAGATGCGCTCTTGCACGCTGTCGGGGACGATCGTCTTGGTGCCCGCGAGGCCGGGCAAGGTGGCCCGAGGCATCGGCGTGGCCGGGCCGTTGGTGGTGGGGCCGCCGGGGTAGCTGGGGTCGGTGTACTGGAGCTGCTGGGCGGCGGCGGCGGCGATGGCCGCGGCGACGTCTTGGGCGAAGGCGCCTCCGGGGCGGCCGTCGTCCTCCTCCAAGGTGACCGGCGGCGCGCTCGTGGTGAAGCTGTCGAGGAGCGCGAGCACCATGTAGGCGATGGGATCGCCGCCCTTCTCGGAGATCACCAAGATCGGCGTGCCCGAGGAGTCGTCTGAGGTGACCTCGTAGCGGCCTTGCAGGTCGGGGCTGATGATGTGCAGGAACGAGCCGTCGAGGTACTGCTGGAGGCGGTACAGGGCGGGCTCACGCAGGGCCTCGTGGGAGAAGTTGTCGAGCCAGTGGCTGCCCAGGGTGAACTGCACCTGATCGGAGTACAGGCGGCCCACCTCGCGGAAGTCGTCCCAGGCGCCGGGCACGTTGAGGTGAACGGCGATGACCGGCCGAGAGCGCTCGGTGACCCCGGTGTAGAGGTTGGGCAGAAGCCCCGAGACAAACTCGCCTTTGATGAGCCCCATGGACTCGCCGCGCATCTCGGCGCCGCCGTCTTGGATGAAGCGCAGGCGGAAGCCTCGGTGGACGAACAGGGGCGAGAAGCCTTCAGCCGAGGCGTACTGGCTGATGAAGCCGCCCAAGGTGCGGTTGGCGGCTTCAGCCCAGGGCGCGGCGACCCGGTTGAAGGTGCGGCGCCAGTCGGCCTCGTTCACGACGATGAGGATGTCGGTGAAGTCGGGCGGGCCCTCGTTGCGCACGGACTCGAAGTGCTCACGAAGGCCAAACCGGCGCTTCGACGCCGCCACACACGACCACAACATCGCGGGATCGTCGATGAAGTCGTCGACGGACTGATGGCGCCGCAGGCGGCTGTTGTACCAGGCGTCCCGGGGGTCTAACGACAGCTCATCCATGTCACCGCTGAGGCCACGCGCCTGGCCGGAGGTGAACATGCGGGAGATCCAGTCGGAGAATTGGGCCATGGTCGCTTCGTGGCGTTTCCCGACCGAGGGGGCGGGAGGGGTGGAGCCTCGGCACAAGCCGCGGACAGTCATTCTAAGGCCCAAGGTGGGCCCAGGACAACCTGTATCGCGCAGGCGCAGACGCCGCAGCCCGGGGAGCCCTCGCCAGCGCCCTCTGAGCGCGATATCCCCCTCATCAAAGACTTCAGGAGACTCTCATGGCCCAGATCCGCCCGTTCCGTGGTGTGCGCGCGCGCACCGAGCTCGCCCAGCAGGTCATCGCCCCGCCCTACGACGTGCTCAACGAGGAGGAGGCCCGGGACATCGTCGGCCGCAACCCCCAGAGCTTCCTCAAGGTCACCCGCCCCGAGGTGAACTTCCCCCGCGGCGTCGATGGCCACGCCCCCGAGGTCTACGCCGAGGCCCGGCGCCAGCTCGAGGCGTTCATGGCCAAGGGGGTGCTCGTTCAAGACGCCCGCCCGAGCTTCTACATCTACAGCCAGAAGATGGGGGATCACCTCCAGCACGCGCTCATGGCGGTGTGTTCCGTCGAGGAGTACGACCGCAACGAGATCCGCAAGCACGAGTTCACCCGCCCCGACAAAGAGCAAGATCGCGTCGATCACGTCTCCGCCACCGACGCCCAGACCGGCCTCGTCTTCTTGACCTACCGCCAGAACGACGTAGTGGAGCCGCTCATGGCCCAGGCGCGCCAGGCGCGAGTGCTGTGGACGGCCACGACCGATGACGACGTGACCCACACCCTGCGCCTCGTGGACGACCCGGCGCTGGTGGACGCGCTGCAGGCCGCCTTCGCCCAGGTGCCGAACCTGTACATCGCTGATGGCCACCACCGCTCCGCCGCCGCCAGCCGGGTGAACGCCGCGCGGCGCGGCGCGGGCTCCTCTGGGTGGTTCCTCGCCGGGCTGTTCCCCCACACCGAGCTGCAGGTGCTCTCGTACAACCGCGTCGTGGCCGATCTCAACGGCCACAGCCCAGAGGCCCTGCTCGCCGCCATCGGCGAGCGCTTCTTCATCACCCCCGCGCCCAGCCCCGCCCCCACACGCTCCGGCCAGGTGACGATGTACCTCGGCGGCCAGTGGCGCCTGCTCACGCCCAAGCCCGGCGTGGTGAACGAGGCCGATCCTGTGGCGCGGCTTGACGTGTCAATTCTTCAGGATCTTGTGCTTCGGCCCCTGCTCGGCATCGAGGATCCGCGGCGCGACACACGCATTCAGTTCGTCGGCGGCATCCGTGGGCACGAGGCGCTCTCGTCCGCCGTGGACTCAGGCAAGGCCGCCGTGGCCTTCCACCTCTACCCCACGGGCTTAGAGCAGCTCTTCGCCGTGGCCGACGCGGGGGAGGTCATGCCGCCCAAGTCCACCTGGTTTGAGCCCAAGCTGCGCGGCGGCGTGCTCGTGCACCTCATCGCCCAGTAGGCCTCGGGCGGCGTACGCTCAGAGATCTACGTTCTCGTAGGGGTGGCCCAGCTCATCACCGGGGGCCACCCACCAGCCGCTTCGGTCACGAATCCAGCGCTGGTAGAGCACCTGCTGCTCGACGACGAGCTGGTCCGCCCCCCAGGCCTCCACCCGGATGATCACAAAGGCGACGAGGATCGGCTCGTCGTACTCGTCCACCGAGATCGGGCCGTCCACGAGCACCTGCACCACCTCGGCGGCGCGGTAAGACGTCGTCGTCGTCTCGGTCATAAACAGCGCCCGGCGCCCGGGATCCTGAATGGACAGGCCCATGAGCGCTCGATCGCCCCAGCGCACGGCGCGCCAATACGCCTCGGTGAGCTCGACCAGGCGCCGCGTCTCCCGTTTGCGGTACCGCGCCTCCTGTTTGCTGGCCCGCGCCTCCTTCCTCGGCCCCGCCTCCACCGGGGGCGTGAACGCCAACGCGCCCGCGGTCAACGAGAGGACGACGATGAGCGCGCGGAGCCAGGGCATCACGATCCTCCAGGGGTCTCGCCGATGAGGATATGCTAGTCGAGGTGTGAAGGAGCGCGACATGGTTCGGCCCAACGGTAGATTTGTCTGGACGCTGGCGGCCCTTGGCCTCGCCCAAGGCTGCTTGGTGCATCGGGTGCGGGTGGAGAGCGAGCCCGCCGGGGCGCGGGTCGAGCTCGACGGCCGCTTCAAAGGCACGACGCCGACGGAGTTTCGGGTGTTTTACACCCCTCCCCTCACCCGCGACTACGACATCGCCGTGATGTTGCCCAACTACCGCACCGTCGAGTCCACCGGGGACGGGCTGTTGCACCCCTCGCCGCTCCGCCAAGAGGTGCGGCTGTGGCGCTACGCCCTGCACCCCTTTCAGCTGCGAAAGATCGTCGGTCTAGAGCCCCGCTCCACCTTTCGATACGCGCTCATCGAAGATCATGGCCCCGCCGGCACCTGGACCTCTGAGGAGCTCCTCGACTGATGTTTGTCTTCTGCTTCATGGCCCTCAGCCTCGTCCTGGGCTGCAAAGACGCCCCAAGTGAAGACCCGGCGGAGGTCTGCCGCGCCTCCGGCGACGCCGAGTGCTGCGCCGATGAGGAGTGCGGCGCGGGCCAGATCTGCCACTTCAACTACGCCTGCCGAGAGATCGACGGCGCGCGCACCTGCGACACGCCCACGGGCGACCGCCGCTGCCACGACCTCTGCGGTGAGGACACCGCGGCGCCTTGTGAAGACGCCGGGGAGTTCTGCCAAGAGCTCGTTCACGCCCAGGGCGGCGACTTCTACGACACCCTGAGCGTCTGCTTCTGAGGCCCTGGCTCAGTCCTTCGCGGCGGGCGCGGCGGCGGGGCTCGGGCTCCAGGGGAGGCCGGGGGATCTCCCGCTTCTCGCCGCCGGTGTTCCCGACGAGCTCAACCTCCTCCACGAGCACCGGCGGCACCGCCCACGCCACGGGGATGCCGCCGATGGCGCCGATGTGGAACCGGCTCGGCCCCGGCTGCACGTCCAAGGCGCCGACCCACGGCTGCACCTGCCCGGCCATGGCGATGTCCCGAAGCGCGCGGCGATCCACCCCGACGAAGCCCAGGCCACGCACGGGCTCCTCCCGCCCATCGGCGTAGAGCAGGTACGCCTCATAGGGCGGCGTGAGCCCCGGAGGCGGCCCCTCACCCGAGAAGAAGACGTCAAAATCTTCAGTCATCGCCGGGGGCTCCAAGCGACGAATGACGAGCACCCGCTCCTGGCCGGTCTGCCGGGCGAGGCGCAGCGCGGCGCGGCGCAGCGCCCGCTCGGAGCGCTCCCGACCCGGCGTCACCCGCACGGCGCCGAGCATGGCCTCTTTGCGGTCTCCAGCCAAGGATCGACCGTGTCCGTTCGATTTGCTCTCCGGCGAGGCCGGGATTCTGGAGTTGAGCAGATCGCGGACCACGCCGTCCTCGACGAGCACGACGGCCTGGGCGGGCACGCCGTCGTGGTCGTACTCGAAGGAGCCCGGCAAGCCGGCCTCGGTGGGGTCGTCCACCACACGCCAGCCCACGGGCAGAAGCCGCCGGCCGATGCGCCCCGGCGGACGAGGCTCGGGGGCCTCGCTGAGATCGCCCATGCCCGACCAGGCCGGGGGCGTGCCGATCAGCTCCGCGCCGCCGAGCTGGGAGAACAGCTCCACGGCGGCGGGGCCCTCAAACAGCACCGGGCCGAGGTACTCGTCCAGAACAGGCGCCGTCTTGAGGCCGATCAGCCAGTCGGCCATCTCGCGCACCTCAGCCTCCATCTCGGCCAAGGGCGGGAGCTGCGTGGTGTCGCTCACCACCCACCACCGGGCGTCCCGCATGCGGCTGCCGTCTTCGTGGCGCAGGGTGGCCTCGACGCGGATCACCGTGAGCCCCGTCGCTTGAGAGAGCGCCATGCCGTCGGAGCTGAGCAGCAGGCGGGTGCCTTGCCAGTCCCGGCCGACGACCTGCCCGGCCTCAAGCTCGGTGTACTCGCCCAAGACCGCGCTGAGGTGCTCCACCGCGTCGCCGACGAGCTCAGGGTTAAACGTCGGCGGCGTCGCGGGCGGCGTCTTCACCGGCTCGGCCTTGGCCATCGCTGGGGGCAGAGGTTTTGATGAGCGGCGGCTCTCTAAGGCCGCCTCTTTGCGGGAGAGCTGCTCGACGGCGTCTTTGTAGGCCCGATCCGTCGCCAACCACACCACCCGCCGCACGGCGACCTCGTCGGCGTCCAGGGGCAAGGCCCGGGTGACGACGCCGCCGCCAGAGAACGAGTCAAAGTTCGCCGAGTCAAAGCTCGGGTCTCCGGCGCGCACCTCGACCCGCAGCACGCGGTGCGCGTCGATGTCGTCCTGCATCATCGCGCCCATGTCGGCGAAGTAGGTCGCGTACATGCCGTCGATATAGTCGTAAGAGACGTACCAAGGCGCGGCCTCGCCGGGGAGCCGCAGCTCGGTGAGCGCGCGGTCAAGCTCGGTCTGGAGCGCCCGGCGCACGAGCTCCTCGTCACGAACGGGGGCCGCGCTGCGACCCTCCTCGGCTTGAGCGAGCCCGGGGAGAACGGCGGTGGACCCAAACGCCAAGAACAACAGCAGGTGGCGAAGGCTCATAAGGCACCGTCCACGGTGGCCGGGGGGGCGCCCGGAGGGGTCAACAAGGGCGGTCGATCGTTGCCCTTCTCTTTGCGCTGCACCTCGATCTCGCTGAGCAAGAGCGAGGGGCTCGTGGCCGAGACCGGCACCCAGCCCGACTCCGCGCCGCAGACGCCGTTGAACACGTCCACGTCGTCGCCCGCGGCGAGGATGCGCGAGAAGGTGTTGAGCGGCGTGCCGATGAGGTCACCGCCGCGCACGAGCTCATCAGGGCGGCCGTCGGTGTACACCCGCCAGATGGTCACCGGGCGCACGTTGAACGAGTTCGGGATCACCCGGCCCGTGAGCGTGAAGCCCCCGGTGATGTCGTCGACGATGAGGCCGAAGGGGCGGCCTTGGCGGCGAACCTCGTCGAGGAGCTTGGCGCGTAAGGCGTCAAAGGACATGGTCTTCTTGGCCTCGACCATGAGGTTGCCCTGGCGCGCCACGACGGCGTTGCCCGCCTGCCGCCGCCCGTGGCCGTTGGAGAGCGGGAAACCTTTGATCGGCGCCCGGCTCAACAAGAAGTTCTTGAGCACGCCGCCGACGATCAGCTCGACGCGCTGGGCGCGCACGCCCTCGTCGTCGTAGCGGTAGTGGCCGTTGAGGTCGATCTTGTTGACCTGGACCACGTTGGGGTCGTCGATCACCGAGAGGAAGTCGGGGAGGATCAGCTCGCCGACCTTGGAGGTGAAGGTCTGGCCCTCGTCTTCATCCTTTTGGCGATGGCCCTCGGCGCGATGGCCGAAGACCTCGTGGAAGAACACCCCAGCGGCGCGGCCACGCAGGATCGCCGGGCCGGTGAAGGGCTCCAAGAGCGGCGCGTCGCGCAGGTCCACCACCCGCTTCGCCGCGGCGCGGGCCATGCTCAAGAGCTGCGCCCGCCCGGGCAGACCGTCCATGCTCGCGGCGTCTGCGTAGTCGTAGACCTCAAGCTCCATGCCGTCTTCGGCGACGCCGAAGGCCATGACGCTCACGCGGTACCGCGTGCGCGCCTGCTGCAACAGCGCCCCCTCGGACGAGGTGAACATGCGCAGCTCGGACTCGGCGGTGAGGCTGACCACGCTGTCGGTCACCTCGGGGTACTCCAAGAAGACCTTCGAGACCTCGCGGGTGATCCCCTCCCAGGCGGCGACGTCTACGTTGAGCGGCACGGGCGCCTGGATGTCGCGCTCGGCGGGGGCTGGGGAGAAGTCCGGGGAGCCATCGGCCCGCTCGACCTTCACGGCCTCGTTGCCCAGGACCTTCGTGAGCCGGCGGCGCGCGTCGCGCCAGGCGTCGTCCGTGGCTTGCCAGAGCTGCTCACGAATCACCCGCTCGTCGTCCTCGATCGGCATCGACACGTTGGCGCGTCGGTCGCTCTCAAACCACGAGGCGTCGCGGATCTTGTGGGTGTTGTCGAGCTCGGGGGTGCCGACGCGCACGTCGACGTCGGCCTCGCGGGCGCGGCCCGTGGAGGAGACCCCCAAGGCGCCGTTGCTCGCGCCGATCCGCACCATGGTCGTCTCGACGATGCCGTAAGAGGCGTAATACGGGGCGTCCGGCTTGCCCTGGAGGGACGACATGATGCGCCGCAGCTCGGCGTCCGCCACCCGCAGAGGCAAGGCGGGCTCAACCTGGGCGGGCTCAGGCGCGGCGACGGCGGGAGACCAGACGCCGGGGAGCGTCGCCATCGCCCCCCCGGTGATCAAGAGGCCAAGAATCACCCCACGCAGCGCGCGGGGCCAGCTCAATCCGGGGGGCAGTGATTTGCTCACGTCGGTTCAATCCTCCGAGGGTTCATCGTCGTCCTCTTCGTCGGCTTCGAAGTCGTCCTCAAGCTCTTCGACAAGATCGGCCTTCTTGTGCCAGCGCAGGCGCAGCACCTTCTCCACGAAGGACATGACCTCCTCGCCGGTCAGCTCGAGATCTTCGTGTTGACCCAGCTCGTACTCTAAGGTTCCGGCGACGGACTCCTCTAAACGAGCGTCCTCTTCGATGCGGGCCAACAGCTCGTCCACCTCCTCCAGACCGGACTCCTCAGCGGAGATCTCGATCTGATCGGCGATGAACTGCGCGAGCTGCTCGACGTCGGGGTCGTCGTTCTCGTTCTCGAAGTACTCGTCAATCGCGATGACCAGGCTCTCACGGACGTCGGCAGGAAGCTTCATGGAGACCTCATCCGTCAGTACACAGGGATTCGGGCGTGGGCGCGCGGCCCCTTCATGGGCCTTGCTACCGCGAGCGTGCGGTCCGCGCAAGGTCCTCAGGTTATCCTGCCTCGTATGCCCTCCTCCGAGCTGCTCCTTCACCTCCCCAAGACCGACCTTCACGTTCATCTCGACGGCTCACTTCGCCTGCCGACGCTCATCGAGCTGGCGCGAACGCGGGGCGTCGCGTTGCCCTCGGAGACTGAAGAGGGGCTGAACGCCCTGGTGTTCAAGCCGCAGTACAGCTCCTTGGAGGAGTACCTCACCGGCTTCGGCCTCACCTGCGCCGTGCTCCAAGACGCCGAGGCCCTTGAACAGGCGGCGTATGAGCTGGCCTGGGACAACCTGCACGAGCACGTCTACTACGTCGAGCCTCGCTTCGCGCCGCAGCTCCATATGCGGCCTGGGTTTGGGTACGCCGAGGTCTTGCGCGCGGTGAACCGTGGCCTCGAGCGCGCTCAACAAGAGCACAATCAATCTGAGGCCGTGCGCACAGGGCAGCTCCCGGGGTTCCACTACGGGATCATCGTCTGCGCCATGCGGATGTTCACCCCCGAGTTCTCGACCTGGTTCGCCCGGCTGTTCGACACGCTCAGCGAGTCGCCCCAAGAGCAGCTCCACGCCGCGGCCGCCCTTGAGCTCGCGCGGGCGTCGGTCCGCGCCAGGGACGAGCTGGGCCTGCCCATCGTCGCCTTTGACCTCGCCGGGCACGAGGCCGGGTTCCCGGCCATGCGCTACAACGACGCCTTCCGCTATGCGCACGCGCACTTCCTCAAGAAGACGGTCCACGCCGGTGAGGCCTACGGCCCGGAGTCGATCTACCAGGCGATCAGCACGCTCAACGCCGACCGCATCGGCCACGGCTATCACCTGTTCTCTCCTGAGCTCATCCGCGACGCGGAGGTTGAAGATCGGGATCGGTATGTGCGCGACCTCGCTGAGTTTATCGCCGACCGCCGCGTGACTCTGGAGGTCTGCATCACCTCCAACCTCCAGACCAACCCCAGCATCGGCGCCGCGCAGAACCACACCTTCCGAAAGATGCTCGACGCCGGGCTCAGCGCGACCCTGTGCACCGACAACCGCCTCGTCTCCCACACCTCGGTCACCCGGGAGCTTGAGCTCGCCGTGCGCACCTTCAAGATGACCGACAAGGAGATCCGCAACACGCTGATTTACGGCTTCAAGCGGAGCTTCTTCCCCGGCACCTACCTTGAGAAGCGGGCCTGGGTGCGCTCGATCATCAACCACTATGACGCCGTGCTCGCTCGATACGCCCCGCCGCACGGGGGATAGGCGCGATTTTTCTCAAGCCTCGCTTGTGTCCAAGCCAGTCCTGATATACCGTGCTTCGGGTACGACGCTGGCCCTCCCGCACACCCCAAGAGGAAACCCATGACGCGACTGCTACTCTCTACTCTGGCCATCAGCACGCTCTTCGCCTGCATTGGCGACAAGTCCACCTCCGACGACACCGCCCCGCCCGACACCGAGGGTGAGGGTGACGCTGACGCCGACAGCGACTCCGACAGCGACACCGACGCGGACACGGACTCCGACTCCGACGCTGACGTCAACGGGTTCGCCGGTGTGGTCACCTGGACGTACGGCCTCGACCTCGACTCGGACATCTTCGATGATCCGAACGACTTCACCTGCCAGTTCATCTGGGACACCGTCGGCACCAAGTCCGCCGAGCTCTGTGACGAGTGTGAGTGGGCGCTCGACCTCGCGCTCACCTACAACGCCGGCGCGTCCAACAACGCTGGCGGCTGCCTCGCCGACGAGTCCAACGCGGACTTCGCGTGGACGCTCGGCTTCGACGGCGACTACTACGGCTACGCCGACTACCAGGTGATGTGGTACTTCAGCCCCACCTACGGCGAGTGGGGCACCGGCGCCTCGTTCGGCGCCTACTTCGACGGCACGTACTTGGCCTTCTCCTCCGGGTACTTCGCCTACCCCGTCGAGTACAACGGCGGCTCTTACTACTACACCTACGGCTGGCTCGGCTCCGGCACGACGTACTGAACCGCCCCCGCGGTCAGTCGTCTTAGGGCCTCGAGCCCAAAAACAAAGCGAGGTGGCCGTCTGGCCACCTCGTCTTGTTTTGGATCCTCTGCCGCTGAGGGCCCCTCGGCGACGAGGGGCCTCTCGTCCTCAAGCTCCCGTCAGGGGGCCTTCGGCAGCGCCGGGAGCAGGTTCGGCGCGACCTTCCCGGCCTCGACGGCGTCATCCTGCTCGGGCGCCCCTTGGAACACGTCCGGCCTCCCGCCGTTAGACGCCTTGGCCTCCTGCTCCGCCGCGAACAGCGCCTGGGCCTCTTTGGCGATGGGCGCTCCTTCCTCTTTTTTGCCGGTCTTGGCGAGGATGTTGGCGTGGAGCATCATCGCCCGGGGGTTCTTGGGCTGGGCTTTGAGCGTGGGGGCGAGGATCTGCGCGGCCTGCTCATAGTCGGCGGTGTTGAACACGGCCTGCGCCCACATCACCCTGGCGTTGTGTTGGCTGGGGTCGGCCTCGGCCATGAAGCGGTACTCCGCGGCCGCCTCGTCCCACGCCTTCTTGTCCATGAGGATGTTCGCCTGGGCCCAGCGCGCGGTGTGGTTCATCGGGTACCGGTCGAGCTCGGCGCGTAGGTGCGCCTCGACCGCGGCGCTGTCGCCCTTTCGCGTGGCGATTCGGGCGAGCATCTCGTGTACGCGGGGCTGAGCTTGCCCTCCGGCGAGGCTCGCCTGGAGCAGAGGCTCGGCCTCATCGGCGCGGCCCTTCTGTACGAGGAGCAGGCCGACCATGCCCTGCACGCCGGGCTGGCTGCCGCCTTCAGCGAGCCACGCTTGGCCGCGCGCCAAGGCGTCATCGGTGCGCTTGAGGCCACCGAGCATACGCATCACGCCCACCCGCGTCTGGGCGTCTTGGGGCACCAGCGCGAGCGCGGCCTCCATCTCGACGAGGGCCTCGTCAAAGCGGCGTTGACGGGCCAACATCGCGGCGAGGTTGGTGTGCAGCACCGTCGAGTCGGGGGTGAGCCGGACGGCCTCCTTTAACATCACGATGGCCTCGTCCGCTTGGCCGCGCCGCTCCAAGGTCATCGCCAACGAGAGCCTGGCCTCACCGAGCTGGGGCTCAGCCTTGAGGATCTCGCGGTAGAGCGCCTCGGCCTCGGCGAAGGTCTCCGGGCGTTGAGAGAGCACCCGCGCCTTCTCCAAAGCGTCGATGGTGGCCTGTTTGTCTTTGGCGTCAACGGTGGAGTCAAACTTGGGATCGATGGCCGCGCCCGCGCCGATGTAGCCCAAGGCCGCGAGCTGCTCGACGACGTCGGCGGGCACCCCCTCGCCGACGTCCCGGGCCACGGTGGCGCTGAGGATGGCCTCGGAGACGGCCTGCAGACGCTTCACGTCGTCCGGGCGTGTAGCGACGAGGTTCGTGTTCTCTTGGGGATCGACGCTCAGGTCAAAGAGCCGGGGGTTCGGCGTGTCCATGAGCTTGAGGGAGCCCTCGGCCACGGCGACCTCGGGGTGATAGCCGAAGCGCTGGGAGGCGGTCAGCGACTCCATGTAGACCGCGCTGCGCGCCATGGCCTCGCCGCGCACCGCCGGGGTGAGGTCGGCGCCGTCGATGTCTTTGGGGGACTCCAAGCCGAGCAGACCGAGCGCCGTGGGCATGACGTCCACGTTGGACACGGTGACGTCCTTCACGACGACGGGCGCGGGCAGGGCCTCCGCCGGGCGCACGATGAAGGGGATACGCATCGTGGAGTCGTACAAGAACAGGCCGTGGGACTTCTCTTTGTCGTGGTCGCCCAAGGCCTCGCCGTGGTCGGCCACGGCGATCCAGGCCACGTTGCCCGGGGCCTTGGCCTCGACCGCCGCGCGCAGGCGCCCGATCTGGTCGTCTACGAAGGCGATCTCGCCGTCGTAGGGGCGGCCCTTGAGCTTCTCGGCCCACTCCTCAGGCGGGGCGTAGGGCTCGTGTACGTCGTAGAGGTGAACCCACAAGAAGAACGGCTCGTCGCCGCCCTCACGCACCCACTGGATCGCGTCGGCCATGACGGCGTCGGCGGGGCGCTCTTGGCCCCAGCGCGCCCGAGCGTCCTCCTTCACCGGGATGGCGTCGAAGTACGCGTCAAACCCTTGGTCGAGGCCCCACATGCGGGTGGTCACGAAGGCCGAGACGCTCGCCGCGGTGCGATAGCCCTCCCCTTTGAGCCGCTCGGCGAGGGTGGTGAGCCCTTGGGGCAAGGTGGCGTCACCGTTGGTGCGCACGCCGTGCCGCGTGGGGTAGAGCCCGGTGAGCATCGACGAGTGGGACGGCGTGGTGAGGGGCACCACGGCGTACGCGCGGTCGAAGCGGGCGCCCTCTTGGGCGAGCTTGTCGAGGTTGGGGGTGTGCGCCTGAGCGTATCCATACGCGCCGATACGGTCGGCGCGTGTGGTGTCGAGGGTCACCAGCACCAGGGATGGCCGGGCCTTGGGCTTCACGGCCTCTTGGGCGGGCTCATCCCCAAAGAGGCCGCAGCCCATGAGGGTCGTCAATGAGAGGAGCAGCATATCCGTCCTGAGATTCAGTACTTGACCGAGCAGCCATAAGGTTGAGTGCGGCCCTGGGCGACGGGCTGGCCCGCGACGAGGGCGGTGAGCGCGGCGACGACGTGGTCTTGGCGCGGCTCGGCCTCGACCTTGCCCAAGGGCGCGTTGTCCAAGGCGCCGTCATAGACGAGCACGCCCTGGGCGTCGACGATGAACATGTGGGGGGTCGTCTTCGCGGCGTAGCGGCGGCCCACGGCGCCATCGGCGTCGATGAGCACCGGGTTCACCATGCCGTACTCAGCCACGGCGGCGGTGTTGCGCTCTTTGCCCGCGCCTTGTTTGCCCTCAGCGCCGGAGTTGATGGCCAGCCACACCACGCCCTGATCGATCCAGGTCTTCGGCAGGCCGACGAGGGGGCCGCCCTGACCGTGGGCGTACTTCACGAAGGGGCAGTCGGGGTTGAACCACTCCAGCACCACCGTCTTGCCTTTGTAGGCGGACAAGGTGTGGCTGACGCCGCTGACGTCGGTGAGGGTGAAGTCGGGGGCGGCCTGGCCAACGACAGCCTCCGCGGCCACAGGCGCGGCGGGGGTGGCCATCGGCGCGGGGGCGTCCATCGGGGCCGAGGCCTCGGCGGCGGGCTTGGGCGCGCACGCGAGGGCGATGAGCAGGCTGATCATGGTCACTCCGGGGTCGAAGAGGAGGGGGCGTTGAAGGTGAGCGCGCGGGCGGCGCCGCCACCTTTGGGGGTCACCCGCAGCACACCGGCGGGCGCGAGGCCCTCGGGGGCGTCGGGGCGTAAGGTCAAGCGCAGGAGCTGGCCGCGCGCGCTGGAGGCCGCTTGGGGCGGACCGGCCAGGTGCAGCCAGGTCTCGGCGTCGGGGAAGACCTCCACCTCGGCCGCGCCCGGGAGATCCACCGAGAGCGCCCGGGTGCTCGTGTCGAGGCTCGCCGTGGCCCCGGGCCAGGTGACCAGCGGCCTCGGCGTGGTGGCGAGCTGCGCGTCGAGACCGCCGCCGGTCCAGGCGCCGTCGGTCGGCGGGAGGCTCAGGCTCACCTGCGCCTCGCCCGGCACACAGATCTCTTTGCAGGCGAGCCAGCGCGCGGAGGCGGTGAACGACGACGCTCCGACGGCGTCGGCGGGAGGCGTCACCTGAAAGAGTAAGGTCGCGTGGTCGGAGTACCCGAAGCTCACCAGGTCACCCGGGGAGACGAAGCGGTGCGGCGCCTCGTAGACGGGGCCCTCCACCGTCCAGCCCGCGGGGGCGGTGAGCGTCGCGGTGGTGGGCAGGCCGGTGTCGCCGGGGTTTGACCAGTAGAGATGCCAGTCTCTCTGGATGTCGTAGGTGACCGCGAGCCAGATCGGCTGGCCCGGCGCGTAACCCTTGGACTCGGCGATGAGCGCGACCTCCACGCGGGGCGAGCGTGGCCCCGAGGCGCCGCCGTCGCCAGCCTCGGCGCTGGGAGCCTCTGCGCTGGGGCCCTCGGCGTTGGATCGGAGGGGGCTACACGCGAGGAGCACGAGGAGGGTGAACATAGGCCGCAAGATAACGCGGCCCAAGCCACGCCGGGCTACTCGCCGCGGGTGAAGGTGCGTGAGTAGTCAAGCTCACCGTAGAGGTTGTAAAACTCGCCGGTGAACACGTCGCCCTTGATCTCGACCCACATGAACCCGGCCTCGGTGTCGTCCTCAAAGAAGACGCCGTTGCCACGGCCCGGCATGTCGGTCGTCTTCGCGGCGGCGCCGGTGACGATGGTCTCAAAGCAGGCGTCGGGCTCAAGCCACTGGCGGTTGTGGTCGTGCCCCGCGAAGTAGACGTCGACCTTGCCGCAGAGGCTCTCGTCCATAAAGTCTTTGACCGTGGCGCCGTTGGCGATGGGCAGCCAGTCATACCCTTCGTACTCCCCGGCGTTTCCGTGCTGGCCGTTCGAGCGATAGGGGTGGTGCCCATACGCGATTCGCCAGGTGGCCGTGGAGTCGGCGAGGGTGTCGTCCAGCCAGTCCTGCTGATCCGCGCCGCCCCAGATCATCACGTCGTTGGTGTCGAGGCCGATGAACTGAACGTGCTCGTGGGAGAGCGTGTAGTAGCGGTCGGGCAGGTACCACTTGTCGGAGTGGTCGGTGTACTCGACCTCGTACTCGGCCTTGTACTCCCAGATGCTCCATGAGCCGTAGTCGTGGTTGCCCAAGACGACGTAGAACGGCAGGTTCAGATCCGCGTAGGGCAGCTCAAACTTCGTCTGGAACTGCTCGTCATCGACGCTCTCGACGCCGTCGTTGTAGAAGTTGTCGCCCAGGTAAAGGACAAACTCACAGCCCTTGGACTCACACAAGGTCTTGATGGCCGCGGCGTTCTGGTATTGCGTGGTGTTGCCTTCGCCGCCGTCGCCCATGGCGATGAACCGCACGACCTGCTCGGGGTCGGCGTCGGAGTCGCTGTCCGTGTCGGAGTCCGCGTCGCTGTCGGCGTCCGCGTCGGAGTCCGCGTCGGTGTCCGCGTCGCTGTCAGCGTCCGCGTCGGCCTCGACGGGCTCGGTGTCTGGCGGAGTGGCCGTCTCTTGGGGCGTGGGGGACGCCTTGTCCGCGCAGCCGACGGGGATCAGGAGCGCGGCGAGGAGGAGGTGCATGATGAGCCCTCAGCAGATCAAATCCGACCCCAGTGTAGCGTGTTCTTGGGCGCCCGGCGCGCCCAAAGCTCACCTGGGCCCGCCCTTGCCCCCTCCAACCCCGAAGGCCTCGTCCGCCAGCTCGACCAGAGCGCCACGAAACTCTTTGGCGTAGCGGGGATGCACAAGGCGCGCGGAGACGATCCAGATGTCTTTGTGGTCGGGGTCTCGGTAGACGTGGGGCGGCCGGGACGGCGCGAGGTAAGGCGAGAGCAGCGCCATCTCTTCGAGCACCTGGTGCACACGCTGGGCGCCGACCCCCGCGGGCACATGCACGGTGACCTCGACCGGCGCGTAGGGATCGGGATCCACCGCGAGCACGTCCTCGACGAGCAGGCGGTTGGGGATGGTGATGAGCTGCCCCTCGTCATCAAGCAGGGTCAAGGCCCGCAGATCGAGGGACTCGACGACGCCGGTGAGCCCACGAAAACGCACCCGCGCCTGGGGCTGCACCCTCCCCTCTAGGCTCAGGAGCACACCTCCGAGCACGTCGCGCAGGAGATCCCGCGCCGTCCAGCCCAAGGCCAGCGCCGCGCCGACCAAGGCGTACGGCGCGGCGACGGCCCAGGCCGCCGGGAGCAGGTGCAGCGCGCCCAGCAGCACAAAGAGCGGCGCGCAGAGGCGGCCCGCGAGCACCACGCCGCGCCCCAAGCTTGGCAAGAGCCCACGTTTGGGCAGGACGCTCACCCAACGATGGGCTCGGTCGCTCAAGGCCAAGGCGAGGCCCGCGAACAGCAGGAACACCAGGGCCCTGGGGAGGCTCGGCGTCGGCGCCGGAGGCAGGGGGAACAGCGGCGCGGGCGGGATCGGCGCGGGGGTGACCGTTGGCGCCTGCGCTTCGACCGCGCCCGTGTCCTCCGGCGCTGGCGGCGCGACGTAGAGCGGGGCGGTCTCTGGCGTCTCCACCGCCTCATCCACGAGCGTCTGCGGAGGTGGCGCTGGGGGGAGCGCCTCCACCTCTGGCGCCGCGGGGAGCGGCGGGCGGTCCAGCGGCGCCTGCTCATCGACGGGCGGCAGCTCAGGGAGCGGCAGCGGCGGCTCGTTCGTGTCCACCTGGAGGCGATCGTCTGGGCCGGGATCTTCCGGGGCCGCGGGCGGCGTCGTGGGCGGCGCCGCGGGCGGCGTCGGCGTGACCAGCGGGGCGCCGTTCGGAGCGCCGCGGGGGGGGCCCAGCTCGGGATCTTGCGCCCAGACGACGCTCGGCGCGCCCACAGACACCGCGGCGAGGAGCGCCAAGGTTCGGATCGAGGGGCTTAGAAGGGCTCGGCTCATCCGACGAGCCTCCGCTCACGCAACGCGCGGTAGAGGGGGCCCGCCAAGCCGGGGGAGAAGACGTAGTCCCCGCTGCGGCGGCGCTCCAAGAGGCCCCAGTGGGCGAGGCGGTTCAAGAACGCCTCAGAGTCGGGCTCTTCCCGGCGGAACTGCAGAGCGTGACTCCGGGCGGAGACACGCCCCAGACGCGCGACCTGGCGTAAGGTCATCTGCACCTCGTCGGGCAGCGCGCGCAGCGCCATCAGCGGCGTCGGCGGCACCGCGCCCATCACCACGTCGTTTCGATCGACGGAGACGTCCACCACCGAGGCCATCCACAGGCGCAGGGCGTCGCCCAACATCCCGCCCGAGGCCTGATGGAGCCGCTCAAAGAACCGCTCCTCGGCCAGGGCCTCGGCCTTCACCTCGGGGCGGAAGACGCCGCGCAGCCGGGCGCCGATGTCGTTGCCAACACGGGCAAAACGAAGGTTGTACCCGCTCATCCCGTGACGAATCAGGAGCGCGCGGCGCATGCTCTCGGCGTCGAGGGTGCTCAAGGTGACCCGCTCGGGGAAGGCGTCGTGCAGGGCGACGACGCGGTCGGCGTAGCTCCACACCGGGCGCTCCGCGGAGATGAGCCAGGCGTTTCGGCCCCGGTCCTCGACGACACGCTCCACAAACCGCCGCAGCGGGGCGAAGCCGCCGGGCTCGAGGCTGAACAGCCACTCCAGGCCCTCGACCACGACCACACAGTCCCCGGTCACCCGGGCGAGCAGGGCGTCTACGGCCTGGGCGCTCGTCACGGGCTCGTCGAGATCAATCCGGATGACGCGGTTCTGGTCGCTCACGCCGCGCAGCAGGGTGTTGACGACGGCCCCCTGGCCCACTCCGCCAAGCCCCAACACCGCCACCGCCCGAGACGCGCCGGGGGTGCCGCCGAGCAGCACCTTTCGGGCGACCTCGACCTCACGCTCGCGCCCGATGAGCAGGTCGCCAGCCTCTAAGGCCGAGTCCGAGAACAGCCGACGAATCGCCATCGGCAGCTCCACCTTGGGTGTGGGCGCCGCGAAGCTCACGGTGTCAGGCGTAGGCGTCGCGCCTTCGGTGGGCAGGCCGATCCACTCCCGCGCCTTCGCCCAACGATCCTCACCGACGAGCTCACGCAGGCCGTCTTTGGCGTCTCGGCCGAGGCTGAGCAGCTCTGTCGGCCTCGCGCTCAGCAGCTGGCGGTGCAAGGCGGAGCCCCGACCGAGACGCGCCTGCGCGACGTCGTAGCGGCCCTCCAGAAGCATGGTTTGCAGCGCGTCGAAGGCGCCGAGCACGATCTCCCGCACCTTGCCCGCGGCGTCGGTCTCGGTGGCCTCGATCGCCGCGTCGAGCTGGGCGGCGCGGGTGGACATTCGCGAGAGCGTGCCGACGAGCAGCTCTTTCACCATCAGGCGCGCGGCCTGGGGGGTCGGCGCGGCGGGCAAGACCTCGATCTCGGCGAGGCTCAGCTCGGTGTTGAACGCCAGGCCACGCTGGAGCTCTTCAGCGAGGCGTGTGGCGTCATCCACCCGCTCTCCCAAGGTCTCCAACAGCGCGCCGAGGCCGCGGCCCACCTCACCGTCGAGCACCTGGGCGGCGAGGTCGCGGAACGGCACCTCCCGCAGCGTCGGCGCCGGAGGGAGGCGGCGGCCCACCACCCCCGGCGCGCGCCACGCGACGACGAAGTGATCGGTGAGGCCATCTACACCGCGCCACAGCGCCGCGCGCAGCGGCTCGACGGTGCCTTGGGTGCGTAGGCTCGTGCGCAGAGACGTGAGCAGGCTCAACGACTCCTCGACGGAGCGGGCGAGGGGCTCAACG
Organism: Deltaproteobacteria bacterium; assembly: GCA_016717595.1. GTDB lineage: Bacteria > Myxococcota_A > UBA796 > UBA796 > CAJQPC01 > JADKFE01. The sequence continues at coordinate 51,654 of JADKFE010000014.1, forward strand.
GCCTCACGAAGCTTGGCGCCGAGGGCCGCCGGGGGCAGGCCCTCCTCGTTCATCGCCAAGGCGGCGAGGAGCTCCTCCACGCTCGTGTTGAGCGCGGCGCGCACCCGGCGGTGCGGGGCGACGAGGCGGCCGCGCATGTCCCGCGCGATGTGCTCGGCCTTGTCTTCAGCGAGCTCCCGCACGCTCGCGCGCAGCCGCACGAGCTGCAGCTCCATGGCCAGGGCCCCAGCCTCGCCCCGGGCGAGCTCCGCCGCGCCCTCAAAGCCCACCCGCACGGCGCCAAGCGCGTCTTCACGCGCCTGGAACACCCGCGAGTAGCGCGTCATGTTCGCGGGGAGCGCGGGCGTGCCGGCCACGGAGATCATCTGGGTGAACGAACGAAAGGGGCGGCCCAAGGCGTTCGCGGCCACCCGCACGGTCTCGTCGGCGAGGCGGTCGACCTCTCGCTGGGCGAGGGTGAACTCGGCCTCGACCTCTTCTCGGAGCGCCTCCAGCTTCTCGGCGAAGTTCTCGGGGCTGAGGTCCTCTTGGGCGGCGAGGCTCTCGACGGCGCGCTGGGTGGACTCAAAGATGTTTCGGGCGCGGGCGAGCATGTGCCGCTCGCTCAACACGAGCATGCCCGCCAGCTCGTGAAGCTGCAGGGGGACCTCTCCGGAGAGCGTCGTGCGGGCGATGGCGCGAAGCTCCACCACGCGGGTCATCGGCCCAAACCCCAGGGCGCGCCGGGCCCGCAGCCAGGCCTTGTGAACCCGCGCGCCGCGAGACTCTTCGTCGTTCGGCGCCAAAAGCGCTGGCTCCAGCGGCACTTCAGCGGCGGGCGGCACCCCCTCTGCGAGCCGGTCGACCACGGCCACCAGCTCTCCGAGCTTCTTGGACTCCTCGCCGAAGTCCGCGGCGGCGGCCCGGTCGAGGATGTGGTTCTCCCAGGTCTGGGCGAGCTGGGCCGGCTGGGCGCGCAGCTCCACCACAAAGACCTCTCGGCGAAGGCCCTCCTCACGCGAGCGCACGAGGGCGCGGCGGTGCTGACGCAGAAACTCTCGGCGAAGCTGAGAGAAGAAGCGGTGCGCCTCGTCCCGACGCCGGGCGATGACGCCGCTGCGCAGATCGCGCACGAGGCCCTGCAGATCCGCGCGCAGAGAGCGGCTCAGCTCGGCGAGCCGCTGCGGCAGGCCCTCGTGGAGCGTCCCCCAGGCGTCTCCGCCGCGGTGGTGCCCGGGCTCGGGCAGCCACTCCGGCAGGCCCTCCCAGGTCTCCTCGCTGAGCTCATCCTCGGCCTGCAAGGTGGCCTTTGAGGTCTCGACGGGAGACATCGCCCGAGGGAGCTCCTCCGCGAGCCCCAAGGCGAGGCGAAACAAGATCGGGCCCAAGGCGGCGTTGACGGTGACGCAGGCGACCGCCAAGGCCGCGACGTGCCGGCCGAGCCCGCCCAACGCCGCGTCGTCCCCGATGGCGACGGCCATCGCGATGCCCACGCCCGCCTGGGGCAAGAAGCCCAGCCAGCCGACACGCCAGAGCGTCGGAGGCCCGCCGCCGATCGCCACCCCCAGGGCCGTGCCGCCGAAGATCCCCAGCGCCCGCACCACAAACAGCCCCAGCGCGACGGGCCACAGGACGCTCAGCTCGTCGAGCCGCAGGCCCGCGCCCACCGCCACGAAGAGGACCACCCACACCGGCAACGACAGCGTGTCCAGGGCCTTTCGCAGCGGCTCATGGGCCGACGTGGCGTTCCGCACCACAAAACCGGCGACCAAAAACGTGACCAGGGGCTCAACACCCAGCCGCGACGCCAAGAAGGACACCGCGAAGCAGAGTCCCGTGACCATCAACAGCAGGAGCGAGCCCACAAGGCGGCTCCAGGCCGCGACGCCCGCGGCGACCAAGGCGCCAAGCGCCACCGCGCCGCCGAGCTTCACGGCCAACGAGACGCCGAGGCCCTCCCCTTCCCCGCCGCCGCCATCCCCGGCCACGAGCCCCCGCGCGACGGCCATCACCACGGCGAAAAGCGCCACGGTCAGGACGTTGTTGAGCACGCTGACGCCCAGGACCGCCTCCGCCACGGGGCCACGGGCGCGGGTCTCTTGGGTGATCCCCAGGCTCACCGCCGGGGAGAGGCTCACGCCGATCACCCCCAGCAGCAGCGCGGCGGCGAGCACCGCGTTGAGGGGCAGCCCGTCCAGAGTGGGGATCGACAGGCCCAGGTTGAGCCGACTGACGGCGACCACCACCCCCACGACCACCACCAGCACCACGGAGATCTGCCCGATCAACAGCCCCGCGTAGCGCCGCGCCCGCTCCCGAAGCAGCGCGAGGTCAAGCGCGCCGCCGGCCATCATCGCCACCAGCGCCATCGCCAAGGTGTTGAACACCTCCAGCCGCGACCGCACGTCGTCCGAGACCAAGATCAGCGCCGGGGGCAAGCCCATGAGGCGCCCGGCCTCCTCCCCCAAGATCGCGCCCGTGAGAATGTAGGCGGTGATCTGCGGAAGACCCAAACGTGCGAACAGCCCGCCCACGACGTACGCCGCAAGCGCGATGAAGCCGAAGGTGATGATCACCCGCGGGTCGATCCCCTCAAGCTGGGGCGTGTTGAGCATCGGCAGGCTCACCATGAGCCCAAAGAGCGCCGCGACGATGAGCAGCTTGAGCGTCGTCTGCCCCGGGTTCACCGGACCTAAGGGGGGTGCGCCCGACATCAGCGCCTCCAGAAGCCCGGCGCGAACAGCGCCAGGACCGTGAGGAACTCAAGCCGCCCCAACAACATGCAGGCCGACAACACGAGCTTGCTCGAATCCGAGAAGAAGCCGAAGTTCTCCGTAGGCCCAACCGCGCCGAAGCCCGGGCCGACGTTCGCGACGCAGGCTAGCGCGGCGGTGATCGCCGTGGTGCCGTCCACGGCGTCAAACAGCGCCACCAAGGCCCCGCCAGCGCCGACAGTCACCACAAACAGCCCCATCACCGACACCGCCTCAAACAGATCGGCGCTGGGCACCGCCCCCTCACCCACCCGCACCGGGGCGACGAGGTTGGGCCGAAAGCTGCGCTGGGCCTCGATGAGCACGACCTTCATCAAGAAGATGAGCCGAATCACCTTCATGCCCCCCGAGGTCGAGCCGCCGCAGCCGCCGATGAAGAAGAGCGGGAGCAGCACGAGCTTCCCGAAGGTGGGGAAGGTCTCAAAGTCGTAGTTCATGAACCCCGTCGTGGTGATCACCGACACCACGGAGAACGCGCTGTAGCGGAGCGCCTGCCCGACGTGGCCCACCTCGGGCAAGATCGCCAAAGCGCAAAGAACCGCGGCGATGCCGACGATCCAGAGGTACACCCGCGCCTCGGGATCTTTTAGGATCACCCTGGGGCCTCGACGAGTGGCGTTGTAAAACAGCCCAAAGTTCATCCCGGCGATCAGCATAAACACCGTGATCACGATGTCTACGGCGACGCCGTTCACCCCGGCCTCCGCCGAGAGCTCCGCCACGCTCCCGTTGCGCGTCGAGAAGCCCCCCGTCCCCAACGTGGCGAAGGCGTGCATCATCGACTCGGAGAGCGACACCCCCGAGAGCCAGAGCAGGGCGGTCATCGCCAAGGTCAGCACGGTGTACACGCGCCAGAGGCCCAACGACGTCTCACGAATCCGCGGCGTGAGCGACTTGCCCCGGGGCCCCGCCACCTCCCCCTGAAACAGCCGCTTGCCGCCCACCCCCAAGGCCGGGAACACCGCGACGAACAGCACCACAAAGCCCAAGCCGCCGATCCAGTGCGTGAGCATACGCCAGAAGTGCAACGCCGGGTTGAGCCTCTGGTTGATCTCTGGCAAGATCGACGCGCCGGTCGTGGTGAACCCCGAGACCGACTCAAAGAGCGCGTCCACCGGGGTGAAGTCCGCGCCGATGACGAACGGCAGCCCGCCGAACACCCCCAGGGCCACCCAGCCCAAGGTGACGATGAGCAGGGCCTCGCGCCGGCCGATCTGGGCGTCGTCGAGCCCGCGCCCCAAGGCCAAGGCCCCCGCGCCGAAGATCGCGGTGATCGCGGCGCTGAGCCCCATGTGCCCGGCGCCCGCCACAGAGCCCAACAGCAGGCCCACGAGCGCCGTCGCCAGCATCGTGCCCGCGAGCAGCGCCATGAGCAGGCCGAGAGGCCGCGCCGAGACCTGCAGAATCGCCCAAGCGTCGGGGACCGCGCGGGACAAGCGCTGCCTCACGTCCGCCCCAAGAAGTCGGGGCGGACGCGGCGTGGCCTGGGTTGGGGCGGGGTTGGCACCATCCAGCGAAGTCTAACCCGCTTCGCCCCTTGAGAGCCCAGCGCGCCAAGTCTCAGAGGATGAGCCCGCCGTCTACATCGAGGCAGCGCCCAGTGAAGTAGTCACACTCGATGATGAACTTCACGGCGAGGAAGATCTCCTCGGGCGTGCCCGCCCGGCCCAGCGGGACGGCCTTGAGCACGCCCGCGAGCACCTCGGGGCGCATGCCCTGGAGGATCGGCGTGTCGATGAAGCCCGGGGCGATGGCGCCGGTGCGGATGCCGTACCGCGCGAGCTCCTGGGACCACAGCTTCGTGTCCGCGATGAGCCCGGCCTTCGCCGCGCTGTAGTTCGTCTGCCCTTGGTTGCCGTGGCGCGAGATCGAGCTGATGCTGATCACCACGCCGGGGCGCTGGTCGTTCTCGATGAGCTTCGCCGCGAACTCACGCGTGGCCAGAAACGGCCCGGTGAGGTCCACGTCGATGACCTGCTGCCACTTCGCCAAAGAGAGGCGGTCCACGGCGCCGGTCTCCTTGTTCTTCTTCACGAGCAGGCCGTCGCGGAAGATGCCCGCGTTGTTCACCAAGACGTTGAGGCCGCCCAGCGCGTCCCAGGCGTCGCCGATGAGCTTCACGACCTCGGCCTCGACGGCCACGTTCGCCTTGAACCCGACGACCTTGCCCGGGAGCCCAGCGCCCGCGGCGATCGTCTCTTCGATGCCTTGATCGTTGAGATCACAGAAGGCCACATCGGCCCCCGCGCCCGCGAGGCGCAGCGTGAACTCGCGACCCATGCCAGAGCCGCCACCCGTGACCAGAACCTTGCTGCCGTTGACCTGCATGAAGCACTCCAGGTTGAGGAGCGCCCCTTAACATCCCATGTTGCTGCGCAGCAACAAGGTCAACATGGCCCCGATCAGGCCTGCCCGACGAAGGTGACCGGGTTCTCCGAGAGCCCGAAGGTCACCTCGTCGCGGAAGCCCGCCGGGTCTCCAGCGACCTGGAACGCCATGGGCTGAGAGAAGATCAGCCGCACCCGATCGGCGTAGAAGTCGTGCACGTCCGGGTGGTGCAGGGTGCCTCGCCACGCATCAGGCATGGCCCGCACACACCCCAGCGGCGAGAGCGCCACGGCGCGCAGGTGAAAACGGCCAGGGCGGCGCAGCGCGTGGGGGAAAAACCGGACGCCGTACCCAAGCTGCGGGGTGGTCGCCGCGCCGACGGTGGCGATGGGCCCGCGGTAGAGCAGCTCCCCCGTGGGGATCTCCGGGCCGACCTCGTCCCCGCCGAGCCCGATGCGCCGCGCGGGGCTGCCCATGTTGATGATGGTGACCTCGGCGTCTTTGCGGGTCAAGAAGTTGGGCAAGGTGATGCCGAGGCCGGCGATGAAGTAGCCCGCGAGGCCATGGCCCAGGGGCGCGAGGGCTGTCCCCGCCAGCGCGCGCTTCACGCGGTAGTAGTCGTTGAGCACCGCGGCGTCGTGGCCCAGGCCCAGAAACGGCGTCAGCGCCTTGCCCGTGGTGACCATCCGCACCATCACGGCCTGGTGGGTCTCGCCGCGCTGGTACCGCGTCAAGGTCTCAACGGGGTTGCCCGAGCCCAACCAGCGGGCCAAGGCGTTGCCTGTGCCGAGGCGCAAGACGCCGACGTTGGGCATCTTGGGGCCGCTGAGCGTGGCCAGGGTGTTGATGGCGTCTACGATCGTGCCATCCCCGCCCCCGGCGAACACCGTGGGGTACTCGCGCTCAACGCAGGCCCGAAGCGCCTCTTCAGCGTGATCTTTGGACTCGGTGAAGAAGACGTGCTCCGCGCCCGCGACCCCGCGTATCGCCCGAGCGAGCCTCGGCGTCATGCTCCCCGCGTTCGCGTTGAGCACCACTCCGACAGGTCCACGAGGGCGTTGCATGGGGGAAAACATCATGGCCTCCCAAGGAGCAGGCCTTGCACGTACCATGCCAGCTCTTGACCCGTCAAATCGGGGAGCGGGGCGGCCTCGGGCGCGAACGGCGCTACGCGATCCGCGGCCCAGGTGCTACGCGGCGGTGGCGCCCGCGTCAGGGGGCCGCTGCCTCAGCCGCCGGCGCCGCCAAGAGCGTCGGCTCCCGCAGGCGCAGCCAACGCACGGCCCGGGAGTCGGGGTGATCCGCGGAGAGGCGCGCCGCCGCCATGCCCGCCGTCGTCTCGTCGCCGACCCGCTTGTAGCTCACCGCGAGCATCGCCAAGGCCATCGGCACGTCGGAGCAGTCGGGGTAGGTGCGCAGCATGCCTTCCATGCGGCTGATCACGGCGTTGTACGCCTTGCGCCGGAAGTAGAACTCCCCGATGAGGAACTCCTTGTGCGCGAGGCGATCTTTGGCCTCGACGAGGAGCTCCTGGACCTCCTCCAGATGCTCAGAGCTGGCGAAGCGGCTCTCGTAGCCCGCCCAGGTGGTCACGGCGTGGCGGGTCCAGGTCTGGTCCCGGGCGGCCACCTTCGTGGACTTCTTCAGGCTGGTGAGGCCCAGGCGGTAGACGACGTAGTCGATGTCCTCATGCCGCGGGTGCAGGCGCATGAACTCTTCATACGCGACGCGGGCCTGATCCCACTCGGCCTGCTCAAAGTACACGTCGGCGATGGCCAGCTCGGCCTTCACGGCGTAGGGGTCGTCGCGGTGGTAGTTCCTGATCTTGTTGAACTGCTCCAGCGCCTTCACGTAGTAGCCGCGCTTGAGGTACCGCAGGCCGAGGTCGTACTGCTCCTCGACGGTCACGTCACCTCGGGCGGCCTGGACCTCGGGCGCGGCGGCGGCGAGGCTCAACAAGATGGCGGCGAAGGCGACGCGTACCAAACGCATGGGCTGCTCCTCAGGACGCGCCATCGTAGCCGACGCCGGGCGAGGGCGCACGGGGGACGGCGCGGGGACGGCACGGGGGACGGCCCAGCGGCGCTGCGGTGTTGAGGACGATCGGATACGCTCGGGGTCACAATGCGCCGCACCAAGACCTTCTCTGCCCTCCCCTCCGTCCTCCTGCTCACCACCTTGCTCGCCGCCGCGCCGATCTCCGGCGCTGGGCGCGCCGAGGCCGCCGATCGTCGCACCCCGGTGGTGCTCGCCGTCGAGCGCGCCGTGCCGTCGGTGGTCTCCATCGACGTAGAGCTCTCGGTGCAGCTCCCGTTCGGCTTCTTGTTGGGCGGCAGCGGCACGGCCCAGACCACCTCTCAGGGCTCTGGCGTCATCCTGCGCGCCGACGGCGTCGTGCTCACCAACGCGCATGTCGTCGATGGCGCCACCACCATCAAGGTGCACACCGCCGATGGCCGCGTGTTCACCGCCCAGGTCGTCGGCTTAGACGCCGATCTTGACCTCGCCGTGCTCCTGCTCGACGGCGCCAAAGATCTCACGCCCATCGCCCTGGGAAAGAGCGGAGAGCTGTACCTGGGCGAGTCGGTCATCGCCATCGGCAACCCCTACGGCTTGGGGCAGACCGTCTCTACGGGGGTGGTGTCGTCAAGGGCCCGGGAGGTCGAGCTCGCGCCGGGGGTGTACCAGCACTACATCCAGACCGACGCGGCGATCAACCCCGGCAACTCCGGCGGCGCCTTGGTGAACCTCGACGGCCAGCTCATCGGCCTCAACACGGCGATCCGCGCCGGGGCCGAGGGCATCGGCTTCGCGATCCCCGTCGACCGCGCCTGGAAGGTCGCCCAGGACATGCTCACCTTTGGTGAGGTGCGCGCGCCCTGGCTCGGCGTCGATCTCAAGGACATCTCCCGCCAGCGCCTCCAGGGCACCCCCGTCGCGGCGGGCGCGGTGCAGGTGGTGCGGGTGTACCCAGAGAGCCCCGCGGCGAAGGCCGGGCTCAAGGCCGGAGACCTGCTCTACCAGTCCCAAGGCCGACCGGTGCGCTCCACCGCTGATCTCAACGGCGCGTTGGCTGAGGAGAAGCCCGGCGCCAAGCTCACGCTGCAGCTCTACCGCGGCGCGACGGCGATGAAGGTCGACCTCACGACGATCTCTCTGCCGGAGGGCGTCGAGGCCACGGTGCTCAAAGACACCCTCGGCGCCCAGCTCCAAGTGGTCAACGGCGCGTTGGTGTTCTCGTCGCTCACCGCGACCGGGAGCTGTGTGAAGCGCGGGATCGTCGTAGGCGACGTGCTGCACGCCGTCGATGGCCGCCCGGTGAAGAGCTTAGACGAGCTAAATCTCGCGCTCCGCCGCGCGAAGGCTCACCACCGGGCGTCTGTGGTGTTTACGGTGTCTCGTGGGCGGATGCGCGGGAACCTCACCGTCGACATCTGAGCCCAGTCGCGGTACCCACTGGCCAGCCTCCCCCTCACCGTCCCGGAGTTCTCCCCAATGTCTGATGCTTCGCCGTCCGAGTCGTCTCCCCGCGAGCCCATGGCCAAGCTGCAGGTGAGCTTCGCCTCATTCTTGGTCTCCCTTGGCCGCACCGCCCTGGAGCACCTCGGCGACGTGCCAGAGACGGAGGCCCGCGCAGACCTCGATCTCGCGCGCCAGACGATCGATCTGCTGGCGATCCTCCAAGACAAGACCAAAGGCAACCTCGACACCGAGGAGGCTCGTCTCTTGGAGTCGATGCTGTATGAGCTGCGTATGCGCTATGTGAAACGCGCAGGCGCATCAAAGGCTTGAAAAGAACCGCGCCCTGCCAGTTGACATAGGCGATCCGCTCAGTGTAGGGTGCTGCCTCTGCTAGACATGACCCCCGAGGAGACCTCCCATGCGCTTCATTAGCCTGACTGTGCTCGCCCTCACCGCCGCCTCTTGCAGCGGTGGTGACAAAGAAGTCGTCGACACCCAGCCCCCCTGCGGTGTGGAGATCGACGAGACGATCCCCGCCGCTGGCGCCACCAACTTCTACTACCGCGGCGAGATCGAGTTCTACCTCTCCGACTCGGATGAGACCGCCACGCTCAGCATCGACGGTGTCACCGGCACGTCCTACCGGAACGAAGACAACGACGTCGTCTACTTCAAGCCCGACGCGCCGCTCTCCCCCAGCACCGCCTACACCGCGAAGCTCACCTACTGCACCGGCGAGGCCGAGGTCGGCTTCACCACGAGCGCGCTCGGCACCTCCATCGCCGACACCTCCTCGCTCATCGGCAAGGTCTACTCCCTCGACCTCCAGGCGGGCCGCGTGGTCATCCCCGAGGGCGTCGGCTCGGTGCTGGAGCAGTACCTCGACATCGTGATCTTCATGGAGGTCGCCTCGGCGGACGCCTCCACCATCCGCCTCTTCGGCGCCTTGGCCGACGAGGCCAACCCCAGCCAGCAAGACTACTGCTCCCAGACCTTGGCCTTCCCCGAGGCCGACTTCTCCGGCGCGCCCTTCTTCGAGATCGGCCCCGAGAGCACGAACATCGCCGTGGCCGGGTTTGAGGTCACCATCGACGACCTGCTCATCTCCGGCACCTTCGCCGGTGACGGCTCCTACTGGGGCGGCGGCGTGCTCCAGGGCTCCGTGGACACCCGCGCGCTCGTCCCCCTCATCGAGGAGGGCGGCGAAGACAGCGCCGTCTGTGACATCGTCGCCGGGTTCGGCGTCGCCTGTGAGGTCTGCTCCTCCGACGGTCAGCCCTTCTGCCTGAGCATCAAGGCCGTGGACTTGGGCGGCGAGGAGATCACCTCCACCAACCTGGAGGAGATCGCCATGTCCGACTGCCACGAGAACTGCCCCGCCCAGCGCTGAACAACCCCGAGTGCACGCTCTGATTCAGCGTCCCTGACGTTGTCCCCGATGAAGGGGAGGAGGCCAACCCCTCCTCCCCTTTGTCGTCTCTCCCTCTCCGCTCCCCATCGAGCCCCGGAGCCCTCATGTCCTTCCGACCGCTCAGCTTCACCCTCGCGCTCTTCGCCCTCGCGGCCTGCAACAAGGACTCCGTGAGCGTAGAGGACGACTCGGGCACACCGAGCACGGACAGCGCCGTCGAAGGCGACGCGGACGCCGACAGCGACGCCGACAGCGACACGGACTCCGACAGCGACGCCGACCTGCCCTGCGAGGCCGAGGTCATCTCGGTGACCCCCGACGACGGCGCCCAGGCGGTGGGCGTAGACGCCACCATCGTGGCCTTGTTCTCCGCGGCCGTCGCCCCCGAGGACGCGAGCCTCAGCCTCACCGGCCCAGACGGGCTCGTGAGCGGCGAGCTGGTGATGATCTCGGACGGCCTCGGCCTCAGCTTCACGCCCGGCGCGCCGCTTGAGCGTGACGCGGAGTACACGATCACCACCGCCGTCTGCGAAGACGAGGAGATCGCCGCGTTCACCACCATCGGAGATCCCATCTCCGACGTCACCGGCTACACCTACGACGTCAACCTCGCCGACGTCACCTGGAACAGCCCCAAGTCCGCGAGCCTGCTCATCGGCTCCATCGAGACCTCTCACCTCTTGTTCATGGTGGAGTCCATCGACACCAAGAACGACCTCATCGACCTCGTCGGCGCCGCGGGCTGGGACGACCCCAAGCTAGAGCAGTATCCCTGCGCCAGCCCCATCGACTTTGAGCCCGCGGAGTTCTCGACGAACCCGGCCTTTGGCGTTGGGCCTGCCAACGCGACCCTCGTGGTCTCAGGCTATGATGTGAACGTCTGGGATCTGGGCATGTCGGGGACCTTCGCTTGGGACGGAGAGTCTCTGTTGAATGTGCAGATCACAGGAATGCTGGACGTGCGTGAGTTCACCGTCGGCTCGGTCGAGGCCTGTGATGCGGTCACCTTCCTCGGAGACAAATGCGTCGCCTGTCCAAACGACGGCGTGGAGGGCTGCCTGGAGGTGGACGCGACGATGGACGCCGCCTATTACGCGCCAGGCGTCAGCGTCGATCCCACCTTGGTCCCCGAGTGTTAGGGCAGATCGGCGTCTAAGCTGCATCAGCGTCGGGCTTCTCTCCGTCGTCGGCGGGGCCTGCACCAAAGCGGACGCGCCGCACACCGACAGCAAACAGGACACCGCCGCCTGTGGGGTTCGCGTCACCGAGGCCCTGCCGCTCGACGGCGAGGCGAACCTGGGCACCAACGCCACGATCAGCCTGCAGCTCGACGGCGCGGTGCTTCAGGAGGACGTCGCGCTCTCCTTGAGCCCGCCCGCGCCGACGCGGGTGGCGGTCGGCCCCGATGAGCTGGTGTTCACCCCCGATGGGCCCCTCGCGCCCGAGACCGAGTACGTCTGGAGCGTCACGCTCTGCGGCCAGGAGCTCTCCAGCGGGCGCTTCACCACCCGCACCTACGGCGAGGCCGTGGGCCCACGAGACCTCGTCGACCGCGCGTTTCAGCTCGACACACGCAAAGGGCGCTGGGCCCTGGGCGCCTTAGAGGCCGAGTTTATCGCGCGCTACGGCGGCATTCTGCTGATCGAGGTCATCGAGGGGAACGCGAGCGCCCTCGACCTGCTCCTCGCGCCGGGCACCGACCTCAGCGGCACGATCGTCCAGTCCGTCGGCCCGCTGACGCGCAGCTCTGGCGTTCCGTTCCACCACAACCCCTACCTGGGGCTGCGTGTCGAGCAAATGGCGCTCACTCCGCCGAACGGGGCGGTGACGCTCTCCGATCTAAACCTCGAGCTCGCCTTCACGAACGCCGGCGTTGGCCTGAGCGATGGGCGCATCAGCGCCACCGTAGATCTGCGTGAGCCGAGCGCCGAGGGCCTCGCCGAGCGTTGCGCGGCCTTTGAGGCGGAGCTTGGCGTGGGCTGCTCGCCCTGTGAGGACGGCGAGGCGGCCTGCGTGAGCGTGCAGATCGAGGGCGTCGGGGGCTGGCTCGTCGCCGGGCTACACCTCAAAGAAGAGGAGGCCGACGACACCGGCCGCTGAGCGCTGCCTGATGAGCCCGCCAAACGTCCGGGGAAGGTCCAGGCGCGTTGGCGGGTCTGACCCATGAACCTGTCGCCCGCATCTCTTGACAGGACAACACTTCGGAGGCAAGATCCACCGATGCGCTCCTTCATCCTCTCCCTGCTCCTCGTGCTCTCCCCGGCCATGGCGGGCGACGCTACCCAGCCACACCCCCACCAGGGTGTGCTCAAGCCCTACCCGCAGCCGCCCAAGGCCGTGCCGCTCACCGCCGCCCAAGAGGCCACCCTGGCCACGGGCCAGCCGGTGTTTGTGCGCACCGACGGCGGCGACCAAGGCCGCGGCGCGGCGGTGTTCATCGTGAACGCCCCACGGGAGAAGGTGTGGAAGGTGATCAAGAGCTTCTCGTCGTACCCCTACTGGGTGGACGGCGTGAAGAAGTGTGAGGTCTACAAGACCAGCGGAAACAACGTCTACGTGCGCTTCGTCATCGGCAAGATGGGCGTCGAGATGGAGTACTTCATCAAACACATGGTCTCCGCCGACGGCGAGTGGATCACCTGGACGCTCGACTACAGCCGCCTCTCCGACCTCGACGACTCCGGTGGGTGTCTGGCGTGTGGTCCCCCTGGCGAGCGACCCCACCAAGAGCCGCGTCGAGTACAGCGTCGATCTCAAGGTCTCCTCATATGTGCCTGATTTCGTCAAGAGTTACCTCCTCGACGACGGCATCAAGAGCGCGACCCAGTGGGTGAAGACCCAGGCCGAGAAGCCTTAGCCCGGCCGGTCGCGCGGGCCCCTCGCCCGCCGCCCCGCGCGCGCGCCGCTGATCGGCGCGCTTTTTTGTGTCTTGGCCTCTCGTGACCCAAAATTTAGGGCCAGTTGACATCATTTTGACATGCCGCTGGTGTTCACGATTCTGAGGGTTTAGACGCGCTTTGGGCCCTCGTCGCGGCGAGCGGGGCGGAAACAACTCGACGGGCGGGTGCGTAGCGGCTTACACACCACGGCCTCCTTGTGCTAGTCTTCGACTCGCTGCTGTTGCCGCGGGTCACTCGGACTCCGCCGCGGAAGCTGAATCCAGCCGCTCCTTCAAATCCCACCCCCCTCTCCGCGCCCCCTGAATCACCCACCGCATGTTGGCACCTGCGGCTTGATTTAGAGGTCGTGCCGAGGCCCCGCCGCTCCGAGGAGCGCAGGGGCTTCGGGAGGTTACTGCGCGACGCCGATCATTTGGCGAGCGCGCGAGCTGCGACCGGAAGATGCTCTCTACTACCCTCTTCGCCGCGATCTTCGCCTTCACTGGCGACCCAACCCCTACCCCTGCCATCCCCCCCATCTCTGACCTCGCGGGCCTTCAGGTCGGCAAGTGTGAAGAGGGGCACCTCAGCGGCGCGGTTCAGCTCCCCGAGAGCCCCCAGCACTATGTGCGCATCACCCCAGAGAATGCCTGGGGCCGCCGCGAGATGATCGACGTGCTCGTGCACGCGGGCAAACAGATGGAGTGGCTGATGCCCGAGGCCGACCCCTTCACCGTCGGCGACATCAGCGCCAAGTACGGCGGCCAGCTCAGCGGCCATCGCAGCCACCGCCTGGGCATCGACGCCGACATCGGCGTGTACTGGCGCGACGCGTGGCAGCCCCGGGGTGAGTTCGTGAACCTGCACCCGCGGGAGTTCGACACCGAGGCCACCTGGACGCTCTTGCGGTCCATGCTCAACACCGGGCTCATCTCGCGTGTGCTGCTCGACCAGTCGCTCATCAACGAGCTCTACGACTACACCATCGAGAGCGGCGAGCTGACCATCGAGGAGGCCGACGCCATCTTCCCGCCCCAAGGCGCGAGGGTCTGGGAGATGAGCGGGATCGTCACCCACGCCCCCAACCACGCCGACCACCTGCACGTCACGGTGCTCTGCGGCGGCTGAGGATCGCGGCGCTCAGTCGCTCACGCCGCGCAGCCAGGTCACCCGGGTGAGCGCGAGCACGTCGCCGACGAAGATCTGCGCCGTCCCAGCGCTGAGCGGCTCAAACCCGCCTGGGCGGCGCAGCTCACGGGCGCGGGCGAGCAGGTCTACCTCCCCAGGGCCGCGCCATCGAAGCTGACGACGAGAGAGGTGGCGGTCGGTGAGCGCCGTCTCGCCGTAGAGGGTGTGTTTGGCCGCGCTGTCTGCGACGGCGCGCCCCAGCTCGTCACCGACGTTTAGGCGCAGAAGCCGTCCGTCTTCAGGGCCGCCGAGCACCTCCAGGCGGGTCGCCAAGGCCGCCTTGGGCGCGCTCTGGGAGGAGACGCGCTCCCCGTTGTCGCTCATCAGCGTAGAGTCCGACGCCGGCGGGAGGCGCGCCGTGGCGTTCAGCAGCGCCGACACGTCGTCGCGGATGAGCGCCCAGAGGGTCTCAAGCTCAAAGCCGGGCTCCAGCCGCGCCCCGAGCGCCCGAAGGCGTGGGGTTCCAAGGGTCTCCGCGTGCTCTGGGGCGAGGAGGTCGTAGCTGCCGAGACGCTCACGAACCCCATCACGACGCATCGAGAGCATGAACCTCAGGCGCTCCGCCGCCCGACCGCCAGGGGCCGGCCGACAGAGCGACAGGACGATGTGCTCCAGGCCGACGAAGCCGCTGGCGAGCTGTTGGGACAGCTCCAACGCGCCTTGCAGCAGGGCGCCGACCTCAGCGCTGGGACGCGGCCAGCCTTGGGGCGTCCACCGCTCTCGGATCACGCCGCCGCGGAGCGCCGCCCCGTCGGCGACGGCGAGGATGAGGCCCCCGGCGAGCTCCGGGAAGGCCACCCGCACATCCTTGACCGCCTCGGCGAGCCCCGCGACGGAGAGCAGGCCGCGGTACAGCCGCTCCAAGAGCTTGTAGGCCAGGTCGGGATCATTGGGCAAGCCGCTGAGCACGGCCCCCGCTCCTGCGCTGAGCAGGCGGGACGCGCCAACCGACCAAGACCTCTGCTCGCCGTGAACCATGACCACCGTCATGTTGGGCAGCAGCGCCCGTAGTGACGGCGGCAAGGCGTCGTCGAGGGCGCGGGCCTGCATGTGCAGCGCTCGGGCCGTGTCGGGGGCGTTGAGGAGCTCGGCCTCCGCGGGGCGCACAAACGAGCGCGGCTCGGCGAGCCCGAGCTTGAGGCAGAGCTCAGCCAGCGGGGCGCATGGAGGGCCGTCCGCCGCGCTCCACCACCCCAGGCGCAGCTCCACATGCGCCTGCCCGGTCACAGCCGTCGTCTGGGGCAAGCGCCGCACGATGCAGAGGGGCTCACGGGCCTCCCACAAGGCGCCGGATGGGTCTACACAGCGCTCCCAAGGGAGGTTCTGCACGGCCTCGTCTTCACAGACGATGAGCAGCACGGTGGGCTCGTGTCGCTCGCGCGCGGAGCCGAGGGCCGTGTAGACCCCCGCGAGCACGCTCGGACACCGGGCGAGCGCTTGGCCGAGCAAGGCGCCGACCTCCTCAGGCCGCCCCGCCGCGCTCGCCGCGGTCACCGCCTGGACGATCTCCGAGGTCACGACGCCCAGCGCAGGGGGCGCGCCGCCTTCGCTCAACGTGAGGGCCCACCCCCCTTCGGCGGCGCTGGCGACCCGTAGGTTTAGCTGTCGGGGCATAAACAGTTCCATATGCACTATTCTATTGGAGCCCATAGGGTGATTTTGCTCGTTCAAGCGGGGGTGTCGGGCGAGAGTCTGCCAGAGATCGGGGCCGATCGGGAGCTCCGTTAGCGTAAGCGGCTGAGATGACTTGGGGCGGGCCCAGGATCGGCCGATCAACGGCTAATAAAATGTCTTCACCATGACCTGGCCGGGCAAAACGGGGATCACCACCTCGATAGACTTGACCGCGAGTCGGTGAGTGGTGTAGCTTCGGTCAAACGAACGGGACGGTCGTGAGCGCCACGACTGGCTCACTGGCAAGAGGTCAGACAGGAGGGAGCGGGTGTCGGAATCCAGCGCCAAGGAGCTCTTCCCAGAGGGCCTCGACACATCGTTTCAGGGCGTCCGGGAGCGGATGTTAGACTCTCTGGAGTCCTCTGGTCTGCTCTCCGACCGCACGCCTGGCAGCGTCTTACGCACCCTCGTCGAGACCTTCTCCCGCGAGATGGCGACGTTCTACACCGCGCTCACCCTCGCGCACGACTCGGGCTACCTGGAGACCGCCCAAGGCCCCGCCCTGGACAAGGTCGTCGCGATGTTGGGAGTCACCCGCGCCAGGGCGGGTCGCCTCACGGGCAAGGTCGCCCTCGCCCGGGCGACACCAGCGCCGGAAGACATCATCATCCCCGCCGGTCTGCATGTGTCGGGCCCCGCGGTGATGGTGACGATCAAAGGCAAAGCCGAGCCCATCACACCCATCCTAGAGGTCGCTGAGCAGGCCGTGCTGCGCCGCGGGGAGCGCAGGGTGCTGGTGGTCGCCCAAGAGACCCAAGACCACGACCTCGCCGCGATCCCAGCCTCGCCCCCGGCGCGCTCAACCAGCTCCCCCGGCCGCTTTTGGGCGTTGAGACCGTCTCCAACCCCGATCCAATCCTTCGCGGCGGCGCGGACGAGCCCGATGAGAGCCTCCGCGCCCGCGCCCGCGTGGCCCTTCGCGCAGGAGAGCAGGCCACACGCGAGTCCATCGAGGCCGCCGTGCGCGCCCAAGGAGTGCAGCAGGTCACCGTCGAGGAGCCCCAAGACGGCCCCGCGGGCCAGCTCATCGTGCGCATCTCCGATCCCGGCTTTGAGCGTGACGTGGCCCGTCAAGAGGCCGTTCGCGGCGCGATCCGCGCCACGAAGGCCGCGGGGGTGCGCGCGTCGGTGATCTACCTGAGCACGGTGTACTTCGCGCCGGAGATCATCGTGGAGGTCGAGGACGAGCAGATGACCGCCGAACACCCCGACTGGCCCGCCCTACGCGCCGAGATCGACGCCGGGGTGCGCCGCTACGTCGGAGGCCTCGGCGCGGGCTCCAAGATCCTCCTCGACAAGCTGCGCGCCACGGCCCTGGCGATCCCCAAGGTGCGCTCGGTCAGCTTTGGGGCGCAGACGGCCCTCGGCCCGCTCCCCGAGGGCACAACAGACCTCACACAGATCCTCAACATCGCCACCGACAGGCTCACCGAGGGCGTCGGCTGGGCGCTGGAGGCCCAAGAGACCCCCGCGATTCACCCCACCCTCGGCGCGGCGATCTACCTCAAGGCGGTCTCACGGGCGCGGCTCAACGTCGCGGTGTCGATGCAGAACAACTCCTTGCCGCTGGCGACGCTTCAAGAGAGCGTTCGCTCGGCGCTCACCGCCTGGTTCAACACCCTCCCGCCCGACGCCTCAGTCACGCCGCCCCAACGCACGCTCAAACAGAGCAGCGCCGAGTCCGCGCTCAAAGACAAGACCCTCACCAAGGCGGTGAAGGCGATGCAGCTTGTCCACGAGCACACCGGCGAGACCGAGTACATCACCTCCTCCACCGACGCCGTCGTGGGCGACGAAGAGCGGTTCATCATCGGGCGCATCACAGTCACCGTGGAGAGCGCGTGAAGCCAGCCGACCGCGCGCAGCGAATGGAGGAGCGCCTCCCCCTGGTGCTCCAGGGCGGCGCCAACACGCGCCGTCTGCTGCTCGCCCTCGCCCAAGAGCTCTCCCGTGAGGAGCGCGGGAACCAGCTCCTGCTGATGTCGCGCTGGTTTGAGCTGGCCCAAGGTTGGGTCGCGAAGGACGTGCGCGGGGCGCGGGACGGCAAGCCGAGCCGGGTCGCTGAAGACGCCGCTGAGCGCGAGATGACCGCGAGCCGAGAGCTCGGCCGCCTCGTGGGCATCCTCGGCCTACGCCCCGACGTGGGAGAGTCCGCCCGAGAGCTGCGCGACCGCGCGGCGGCGTTCGTGTCGATTCATCGTGAGGGCCTGGGCACGGCGCGGGCGATCTTTAAGCTCGCGGCGCTGGTCTACCGCGCGAAGTGGCCGCCGACGCTCACCTGGGAGCAAGGCGTCGCCACCAGCACCTTTGAGGTCAAGGGCGCCCGGGGCAAACCCCGTCTGTTGCGCCTGGAGCTGCGAGAGAGCCCCGCCGAGGGGGTCGAGCAGAGCTTCACCGGCGTGCAGCACGGCATGGTGCTGCTCACCTCCCACGATGGCCTCCCGCCCTTGCCCGCGGGCCACGACGCCGTCGTCGCCGAGCAGGCCGTGGAGCGCCCACGCCCAGAGCTTCACCTCACCGCCAGGGGCGGCCCCGTCGTTTTCCCCTGCGTCACCCACGTCGAGAGCGGCGAGGTGCTGCTGTTCTTGGGCGAGATCCCCCAAGACAAGACGCTGAGCCTGCGCCACGACCGGCCGCCTCGTCTCAACGGCATGACGATCCCCGACGGCGACACGCTCTTGCTCTGCGCCGCCGACCCACCCCGCTTCAACCACCGCCAGGCCACGTTCTCTGGCGCGTCGGGCGACGGCGCCCGCTTCACCCAGCTTCGCCATGGCCGCAGCGTGCCCGAGCTGCGCCCCGGGGTGAACCGCTTCATGGTGAGCTTCCTCACCGAAGATCAGGTCATCGGGCTCGCCTCAACCGGGGTGGTGCCGCCCTCCGTCGGGCCGACGCCCCCCGAGGCCTCGGTTGACCTCACCTTACGCTGGCGGGCGAGCGCCCCGGCGACGTTCACCCTACGCGTCCCGGCCGACTACCTGCCCGAACGTTTCGGAACCCTCGACGGCCTCGCCGATGAGCTGACCCGCGCCATCGAGTACGGTCGCGCCGCGGGTGTGCGTGGGCGTCTTGAGCTGGCTGTGCCCACCCAATCCGACGTCGTGACCCTCAGCGACCGCCTTGGCCTCGACGCCACTCTGAGCCCCCGAGAGCCCTTCGCCGTAGACGACTCGCGCCTTGGCCTCGACGCCACGATCACGCTGATTGAGTCTGATCTCAGCCCGGACGAACGTTTCGCCACCCCGGCGCGCTTCGACGAGCACCGTTTTAACCACGGCCTGTTCACCACCACCCCCGTCGGCCCTGGCGTCTTCGACTCCACGCGCTTCGGCACCTCCACCTTTACCGACGGGGCCGGCGTGTTCGGCGCCTCCCGCTTCGGGATCGGCCGCTTCGCTGACTCGGCGAGCTGAGCGCCGCGCCCTCTCCTTCGTTTACCTCGTCTCCCCTTCCCCTCTCCCCGCGAGCCCCCGGAGCCCCGATGGCGACGTACGATCCCTACATCAAGCGCGCGGCTGGCGACTTTATCGCCGCCGACGACTGGAACGAGATTCAGCGACTCGGGCGCCAGGATCTCGCCGAGCACGACCACACCGGCGGGCTCAAGGGCCCGAAGCTCACCGGCGACGCCATCGCCGCGGACGCGACGCTCAACATCAAGCGGCTGAACGCCGACGAGATCAAGCTCGCCGATCGCCTCTTGGGCAAACGCCTGAGCGACGTCGAAGAGCTGGCCACCGCGGCGCTGTCCGCCAAAGGCGGCGCCATCGACGGCAGCCTGACCATCGGCGGCGACCTCACCGTGAAGGGCAAGATCAACGGCAGCGTCTCCACAGGCGGCGGAGGAGGCGCCACGTTCGCCATGGCGACGTTGCCCGAGACGAAGTCTCTCAAGACAGAGACCTTCTCGGCCACGGGGCTCACCGCGACGATCACGCTCACAGAGGCCTGCATCATCACGGCCACGGCGAACATCTCGGTGGCCGATCTGGCGAGCGCCCAGTTTGCCTTCGTCGCGATGGTGTCGTCCAGCCGCGTCACGGTGCCGTTTGTGCCGCGCGAGGCCTCCACGTCTGAGCTGGAGCGCGCGGAGGCGCTCAAAGAGCTGGAGTCCGCGAGCGGGACGCAACCGCTCATTGTCCACAATCCCAAAGCCCACGGCGTCTTCCCAGATCGACCCGACCACCTACTACAAGCAGCTCGCCGCCGCCGCCAAGCTCGGCGATGAGGGGGTCGGCGTAGGCGCCACGATCAAGACCGTCGCCGCAAAGACGACCATCCTGCCCCTGGCGTTCACCCAGGTCACGGCGCTGCCCGCGGGCACCTATTCCGTCGCCTTGGCCGTGAAGGGTGAGGTGAGCCTCACCTCCGCCTCCATCTTTGTCGTCACCCAGACCGCCGATCTCACGGCCTTCGACACCACCCGCTGACCCAGCGACTCGTCGCCCTACCCCTCTTCTTCGCTCCCAGCCTAAGGAAAGACACCATGGCACGCATCATCCCCGGAGTACAGGTCACCGTCGTCAAGGAGGTCGTCCCGCAGCAGCTCTCGCCCTCAGGGGTGTTGGGGCTCGTCGGCGTGGTCGAGCGCGGGGGCGGCGTGCAGCGCGCCGCCTCTTGGAGCCGCTTCGTCGAGCTGTTCGGCCCTGGGAGCGCGTGGTCGTTGCCCGAGGCGCGGCAGGCCCTTGAGAACGGCGTCTTTGAGCTCGTCGTCTCCCCGGTGGACGCCAGCTCCGCGTCGAGCGCCTCAGGCGGCGTTGGAGACGGCACAAACGAGCGGTTCAAGCTCACCGCTCGCGCCGCGGGTATCTGGGCCAACAACCTCAAGGTCGAGCTTGGCCAGCGCAAAAAAGGCGACGTGGTGACGGGCATCGATCTCGCCGTGCAGCGCCCCGGCGAAGACGACCCCGAGAAACACCAGAACCTGCACATCTTGCCCGGCCACCCGCGCTACATCGGCGCCGTGCTCGCCGCGCGCAGCTCGCTCGTGCAGGCCGAGAGCTCCCGCCCCCTCGCCCTCGTCACCACGGGCGGCTCCGGCACCGACCTCTCCGCCGCGGGCACCAAGAGCCTCAACCTCCTCACCGACGACAAGTCCACGGCGGTCGTCAAGATCAACGTGGTCAGCGCGGCCACGGTGAACGTGAAGGTCTCGGGCACGGCGGCGGCGGCGAACGTCGTCCTCAAGCGCGGCCAGGTCACCCTCGCTGAGCTGAGCGACGTGAACCTCTCCACCTCGGCCTGGGCCATCGTCGACGCCTTGGATGAGCTAGAGGACGTCACCGTCGAGGTCGGCGGCTGGCCCGTGGCGGGCTCGGCCACCCTGACCGGCGGCACGGACGCCGGGCTCACCGAGTACCGCGACGCCATCGACGCCCTGAAGGAAGAAGGCGACGTCGACATGGTGCTCGCCGCGCCCCAAGACTTCTCCAAGCCCGACAAGATCGCCCGCATCTACAGCGCGGTCATCGCGCACAGCGAGGTCATGGCCGCGGACAGCAAGGGCCGCGTCGGCTTCGGGCAGGTCGCCCCGGCCGCCACGTCCGAGCAGGCGGGCGAGCTCGCCCAGTCCCTCGTCTCCGACCGCTTCGTGCTCGTCGCGCCGCACGGCTGCGTCGGCGCCGTCGCCGGTCGTGTCGGCGGGCTCTCCTACTTCCAGTCCCCCACCTTCAAGACCATCTCCGGCGTGCCCAAGCTCTCCGTGGCCCTGGGCATCGAGGCCCAGCAGGCGCTGTTGCGCACCTTCGTGCTCCCCGTCGTGAAGGAGCGTGGCCGCGGGGTCATCGTCGTGAAGGGCATCACCACCGACGGCGACCAGATCAACGTGCGCCGCGTCGCCGACCGGGCTGTGCGCGGCGTGAAGATGATCGGCGACCTCTTCATCGGGCGTCTCAACACCGCCGATGGCCGCGCCGCCCTCAAACAGAAGCTCGCCGAGCTGCTCCTTCAGATGGAGAAAGACGGCGCCATCGTGCCCTCCACCGACGGCACCGACCCGGCCTTCAAGGTGGACGTTTATTCGTCCCAGTCCGACTTCGCCCAAGGCATCGTGCGGGTGGACATGGCCGTCCGCCCCGTTCGCGCCATCGACTACATCTACGCCACCGTGCTGGTCCAGGCCTGATCGGCCCGTACCTGGAGGACTTGACCCATGCCCAGCGTCTTCTCTGCGAACCGCAGCAGCATCCTCGTGGACGGCGAGCCCGTCGAGGGGCTGCAGTCCATCACCTTCCGCGTCGTCACCGAGCGTGAGGACGTGCGCGCCATCGGCTCGGATGAGCGCGTGGACGTGAGCTTCGGCTTACGCACCGTGCTCGGTGAGCTCTCTGTGCGCTCTCACGCCGCCGGCCTCGACAAGGCCCTCGACGAGCGCGCCGCGTTCCAGCTCGTCGCCTCGCTCAAGAAGGACAAGGGCATGGTGGACAGCCCCACCCGCACCTACTCCTTCGACGACTGTTTTGTCGAGGGCAAGAGCTTCGGCATGGACGCGGGCGGCACCGCCGTCACCACCTACAGCTTCACCGCCACCCGGGTGCGTGAGGAGTAGCGCGTGACCTCCGCCGCCAACACCCTCTCCGTCACCGTCGGGGACAGCGTCTTTGAGGTGATCTTCGCCGGGTTCGGCGCCGATCTCCTCGTGCTGTTGCCCGACGGCGAGCCGCTGACCTGGCGCCCGTGGACGCTCGTTGAGCACCTGCGCGCCTTGGGTCTGTGCCTCACCACCACCGCGGACGGCCCCGGTGTGGATGGAGATCGGTACGCGGCCTTGGTGCTCGACGCCTTGGGCGCGCCGACCGAGCGCTGGGCGGCGCTGGCGCCTCTGGCCTTGTGGTGGGCGGCCACGCCCGGGGCCTCGGTGGTGGGTGAGGGGCTGCCCACCCGACCGTGGACCTTCGCCGAGCGGGCTCAGGCGCTTTACGCGGCGAGTGAAGCCCACGATGGCGGCGGGCTCGACCTCAAGCTCGACCTGTATCTGTACGAGATGCTACGGGCCTCCGCCCAGCATGAGGGTTGGGATCGGCTGCCCGCCGCCGCCGGGCACCGCCTCTTGGCGGAGGTCGTGCGGCTCAACCACCCCGATTTAGAGGAGGAGCGCGCCGCCGAGCCCCCCGCGCTCACCCAAGCGCTGATCAAGGTCTGCCGAGCGCTGGGCCTCACGCCTAGCCAGGTCCGCGCCTTGCCCGCCGCTGAAGTGGACCGGGTGCTCGACCTCTTGGCCTTAGAGGCCGTGACGCACCCCGACGCTAGGTCGCGCCGACCCCGCCGTCCCAAGCTCGCCGATCACCCCGACGCCGTCGTCATCCTCGCTGAAGACTGAGGGCACCCCTGTGAAGCTTCAATGGACCCACGCTGAGCTGCTCACCGCCCTCGCCGCGCCCGCGCGCCGCGCGACGGACGGCGTCGCCCGGGCCCTGGGCCTGCGCGCTGAAGGCGCTGAAGACACCATCGGCGGCGAGGTTGAGCCCCCGCGGGTCACCCCGCCCCTGCGCCCAGACGCGGCGTGGGCTGCGTCCGCCCGAGCCCTCGTGCGCCCGGGCTGGGCGACGCCATCCCCTGTTAAGCGTCACGTTACACTCGACACTTCATCCAAGATCCCGCAGCCCACGCCCCCAACGATGAGCCCTGGCGCCTCCCGGCAGGCAGCCGCGGCGCCCCCCGAGGTCGATCCCTTTGAGCCCTTGGGCGCCATCGCCATCGCCCCGGCCTCACCGCTGAGCGCCAGCTTGGGGTTTGAGCCCCTGAACCACCCGCTCTTGAACGAGGCGCCCCGGGCGGAGCGCGCGGTCTACGAGGCTCGGCGCGCCCCCAGCGCGGGCGTCGTGGCCCTCCTTCGACCTCGATCAAGCGGAGCCACCGTCGCCCACGCCCCAGGTGCCCAACGCCCAGGCCCCGGCGAGCTTAGAGTTTGAGCCGAGCCAGGCCCCGAGCCGCGCGCCAAGCAGCCAGTCTCCGCCTTCCTCTGCGGCGGCCCCCCAAGCCCCGGCGAGCTTGGAGTTTGAGCCCAGCGTGTCCTCCGACCGCGCCGCGCACACACCCGCCGCCTTGGCCCCCGCCGCCTCGCCCGAGGGTGAGCCATCCACGCGGACCGACCTCGAGGGGCTCGGCGACGCCTTCTCCGACCCCTTCGTGGCCTGGCGCCCCGGCGGCGTCTCCGCGGCGCCGAGCCCGACGCCCGACGACGCGCCGCTGCCAACACACACCACCCGCCTGCCGCTGCACCCCGCGCCGCGTCACGAGCCCCCCGCGGCCTCGACGATGGAGCTTCAAGGCGCCGAGGCCCCTCGCCCCCTCCGCTTGCGTGACTTAGGCCGCGCCGCGCCCGCCGCCGCGCCCGCCGCGGCCCCTCGCGCCGCGGCCCCTGCCCGACGCGCGCCGCTTGACGAGCTCTTCGACGCCGCGCCCCCCGAGCTTGAGGCCCTGCCTGAAGGCCTCGCCTTCGCCCCCGCGCAGGCCTTCACGCCCCACGCCGCCGCGCCCAGCCCCGCCGCGCCCAGCCCCGCCCCGGCGCCCGCCGCCACCCCTTCCCCGGCGCGCCTGCGTCCGGCGCCCTCTGAAGCCTTTGAGCCGGAGTCCGCCAACCCCGCCCCGGCCACAAAGGGGGCCCCCTCCGCTCCCCCGGCGCCCCAGGCCGCCGCGGGCTTGCCCGCCACGCCGCCGACGCCCACCGCCGCCCCCCAAGCCGCCGCCGGTCTCGACCGCGACAGCTTGGAGGAGGCCATGACCGAGGTGCTGCGGGACGCCGCGCGCCAGCACGGCCTGGAGGTCTGAGAATGCCCGGTCCCTCTGGCGCCCTCGCCTACAGCCTCACCCTCGGCGGTCTCCGCGCGAGCAGCGACGGTCGTGGCGACAGCGCCCAGGCCCGCGCGCTCCAGGTCGATCGTGGCATGGGCGGCGTCGGGCGGGCGGTGCTGGACATGGTGGTCAGCGCGGACGGCGCGGCCCCCTCCCCCGGAGATCCCGTCACGGTCAGCCTCAACGGCGGCGCGGGCGAGGCCAAGGTGTTCACCGGAGAGGTCTTCTCCGTCGTGGCCCGGGCCGATGGCCTGCGGGTCGTCGCCACGGACGGCCTCGCCACCCTGGGCCGCACGGATCTCGCCAAGGTCTGGGAAGACAAGACCGCCGGGTCTATCGTCAAGGACCTGATCAGCGCCGCTGGGCTCAGCGCCGGAGACGTCGAGGACGGCCCCAACCTCACGGGCTACGTCGTGATGCGCGGCCCCCGCGCCCTGCGCCAGATCGAGCGCCTCGGCGCCTTGACCGGCTGCGACGTCTGGACGAGCGGTGAAGGCAAGGTCTGTTTTGGCGGCCCCGCCACCCCCGGCGGCGCCGTGCTCGCTGAGTGGGGAAAGACGCTTCTGAGCCTACAGGTTCAGGCGACCACCCCTCGGCAAGACGGCGCCGAGGTCTACGCTGAAGGCGCCGCCGGCGCCCAAGGCGCGGACAAGGCCCACTGGCTCGTCGCCGATCTCGCGCCAAACCAAGGCGCGGCCAAGGTCGCCGCGGGCGGTCAGGCCACGCCGGGCTCCCCCGGAGACGCGCCGCTCCACGGTGGTTTGGGCGCCCTGCGCGCCGCCGCGGACGCCAAGACGGCGGCCTTGGGCCAAGCCCGCTGGCTCGCCCAGCGCGGCGTGATGGGCTGGGTCGAGCTCCTGGGCGATCCCAAGGTTGAGCCCGGCGACACCCTCACCGTCACCGGCCTGCCCCGGCAGCACCCCGCGAGCGGCGTCTTCCCCGCCGCCGGGGCCCGTGTTCGCCGCGTCACCCACCGCTTCGACCTCCAGCGCGGGTTCACCACCCGAGTGGTGCTCTGATGGCCGTGCGTGTCGGAAAAGTCGAGCTGCGCGCGGTGCAGGCCCTACGCAGCGAAGAGGCCCGGGCGCTCATCGAGCAGCGCGCCCCCGGCCAAGCCGGCGCCGTCTTCCAAGACTTGGGCCGTGGCCCCACCACCCTCCACGTCGAGGGTCTGCTCTTGGGCGAAGAGGCCCTTGACGCCATGGAGGTGCTGCGCAGCGCCCAGGCCAAGGCCGAGCCGCTGTCCTTCGCCGCTGACATCGCCACGGGCACGGAGATCACCGAGGTCTTGGTCGAAGACTTCCGCTGCACCCAGAGCGCCGGGGCGGTCAACCGTTACCAGTTCACTCTGCGCCTCCGCGAGCACGTCGAGCCGCCCTCGCCCATCGACGCCGGGGTGCCCGCCGTCGAGGCCGGGGTGTTGGAGGACGCCGGCGCCTGGGCCGCCCTCGCCGGGGACGTCGCCGCCAACCTCCAGAACCCCGCGGGGCTCGCCGGGGCCTTGCTCAACAACCCCGGCCTGCTCGACTCCCTCGACATGGGCGACCTCGCCGCGTCCATCGTCGGCAAGCTGGAGGAGATCACCGGCGCCGACCTCAGCGGCCTGTTGAAGGTGATCAAGAGCATCGACCCCCAGAAGGTCATCGACCTGATTCAGGCCATTCAGGACGCGGACAGCCTCGGCGACTTCTTGATGAAGTACGCCGAGGAGGGCCTCGATCTGCTGGAGGACCTCACCGGCGTAGACCTCGGCGCCATCGAGGCCCTGGTGACGGTCTTCTCCCAAGGCACCGACATCCTCGCCCGCTTCCAGCGCGTCCAGAAGGCCGCTGAAGGTCTGGTGAAGGACCTCGGCGACTTCGACCCCCTCGCGGGCCTGCCCGTGGGAGGTGGCGCGTGAGCACGACCGCGCGGCAGATCATCGATCGTGTGCTGGAGCTGGTCGACGCCGTCGATGAGCTGCTGGCGACGAGCGGCCTCAAAGACCTCGTGAAGGAGGTCGCCGAGGCGCTCAAGGTCGGCGACCAGGTCAACGCCGTCATCGACGCCATCCTCGACGCCCTCTCCACCATCGCCGCCAACATCGCCAAGCTCGAGATCCCCCTGCGCTTCGTCGAGGCGCTCTCGGGGCTCACCCGGCTGATGGCGCCGCTCCTCGACACCCTCGGCGAGGTGATGGCCGCCGCGGAGGGCGACTTAAAGGGCCTCGGCCTGCCCGATCTCAACGTCGGCGACGCGCTCAAGTCGGCGATGGACAAGGCCGACACCGCCGTTCGTGCCGCCGGGGGCTGGTTAGACGCCCAGCCGCCGAGCGCCCAGCAGGTGCTCGACCTCGTCGCGCGCTTCGGCGAGCTGGGGGAGACCCTCGGCGAGTACAAGGTGGTGACGCCATGAGCGACGGCGCGCTCTTCCCCACCCTGGCCCAAGGGCTCGCGGCGTTTAAGGCCGAGCTTCAGGGCGACGCCGGGGCCAAGCTCGCGGCGATGCCCCCCACAGAGAACCCCCTCCGCGCCCTCATCTTGACCGTGCTCAAGGCCGTGCTCGACGCGCTCGTGTGGCTTGAGCAGGCGCTGGTGAAGCTCGCCGAGCTCGCGGTGCTCACCGACGGCATGATCGCCACCTTAGAGACCGCCGGGATCACCCTCAAAGGCATGGCCGGGCTGCGGGCGCAGGACTTCCCGCCGGAGCTCTCGGTGGTGATCGGCCCGCTCACCGAGGCCACCCAGCTCGCCAGCCAGGCCGGTGATCTGCTCACCGACTTCACCGACAAGCTCGGGGTGCTGCCCACCCCGGACGACATCAACCTCGCGCGCGCCGAGCTGGAGCAGATCCTCGGCCGCACCCCAGCGCCGCTCCTCGGCGACCGTCCTCGTGATCTCCAGCGCCTCGTCGCGGCGCTCCCCGCGTGAATCCTCCCCGCCTCGCCCACTCTTAGAGGAGTCAAGATGCCGCCCACCAGGAACCCCTTCAACCTCCTCGCATACCTCCTGTTCCGCGTCCGCCGCGGCCTCGAGGACATCGAGCAGGCGGGCCAGCCCCCTCGCTGGCTGCGTATGGCCCGCCTAGGCCCCCAGGTCACCGCGCCCAACCCGCCCGCCATGGCGAACGGCGTGGCGTCGGTGGTCAAGGCCTTCACCACCTCGCTCAACTGGATGGCTGAGGCCACCCTCGACCTGCGCGAGCTGCTCATCACCACCGACGCGGCGAAGGCCACGGCCGAGGCCGCGATGCGCCTATTGCGCACCTCAAGCTCCCCGGAGTTTGTGAACGGCCTCAAGAACATCCTGCCCGCCTCCGCCGTGGCCGAGCTTCAGTCCATCGCCTCCAGCGTCGACGGCGTGCTCGGCGACATCGAGAACATCCTCACCTACATCCCCGAGCCCGACGACGTGAACCGCATGGCGCACGAGCTCTACCGGCTTCTGTGTGTGGTGCAGCGTCCGGTGCCCTACGGCGCCGACGGCGTGAGCTTTGATCTCGCGGAGATCCGCCCCGACACCCTCGATCACGTCGATGTGGCGAACACCGGCAAGATCCGCCTCATCAACTGGGCGCTGGACGCCAAGACCACCACCCGCGGCTTAGGCACTGATGAGGCCGACTCTCAAGACCTCTACCGCCTGGGCGCCCGGCGGCTGTGGCAGACCACCATCGACAAGCTGCCCCAGCGCAGCATCGGGCAGTTCAACTTCGGCGCCCGGACCGAGACGATCTTCAACTTCGACTTCGACCACTCGATCCCCCCCGACCCGGCCCTCGAGGCCCACCAGAACACCCGCCAAGACATCGTGGAGCTCTGGGATCTCCTTGAGAAGCACGACTACATCGATCCCGCCGTCCCGCAGGGCAGCGCCGACCGCCTGGCCGCGACGGCCCAGTACACCCCCGCGCTCACCGCGCTGGTGCGTAAGTTCCAGGTGATCAACGGCCTCCCCGTCACCGGCTGGCCCGACAACGACACGATGAACCGGCTGCTGCACCTCGACTACGGCGCGAAGACCCTCACCCGCGCCATCCCCTACATCCCGGCGATGGACCCAGCGCCGCTCGTGAGCGGCAACACCTCAAACAAGGCGCCAGACGCCTTCGACGACGAGGTCAAGGGCGGCTTCTTGCCGCTTCTGAACGCCGACGCCGACCACCCCATTGAGGAGCAAGACAGCAACACCGAGCCCCTGGAGTTTGTGCGGGATCAGCCGGGTTACCGCTACCTGCCCGTGGCGTCCACGACCCGACAAGGCTGGCGCACCGTAGACGACGCGCTCTCCGCCCCGGGCTTCGTGGCGATTCAGTCTCGGCGCATCGACTCGGCCACCACCCAGGAGATGATCTCGTTTGAGGGCGACATCCTCAGCGAAGGGGAGGCGTCGAGCGGCGACATGTTCTGGGCGGCGCGGCACCTCACGCCCTGGAGCGCCGGGCGCACCGTCACCGCGGCGCCTCTGGCCGCCCCGGCGCTGCACAACGGCGCCGCCGTGCCCGCGGGTCGGCGCATCCGCATGGTGCAATGGATCGACCTCTCCAAGCTCCAGACCCACCTCGCCTCGTTGGACCCGGGGTACGAGCTCTGGCTCCAGGCGTTTGTGCTGCGTCGCTCGCTGTACCGCGACCGCGCCGGGATGTTCAACATGCCCGACCAAGGCCGCATCTCTCTGGAGCTCTACGACGAGGATCTGTTCAAGGGCCCCAACCCCTACGCGGCGGTGCGCCCCGTCGGTGGCCCGCCCAAGCTCTCGATGTACGCGCTCTCCGACTGGCTGCCCACCCAAGACGGCGACACCAGCGCGCTCACCATCGATCAGGTCCGCCCCTGGTGGAGCTGGTGGGTGCAGAGCTCCCGCCCCATCCGCCTGTTGCCGACGGTGGGCGGGTACGCCGAGAACCCCAACACCCAGCCCGACCCGGCGAAGAACGCCAAGAAGGTCAACGCCGCCCTGGTCGTGCTCGAGGCCCAGCCCCAGTCGGGTGTTGACGTAGACGCCTACTTCGACAACGTGCGGGTGCGCTGGGACGTGCGTCGGGTGGGGAACTAACCCCCATGTCTGAGCTGATCCCGCTTCTGCGCGCCATCATTCAGGACGAGCTGCGGGCCCTGCGCCTCGGCGACGTGGGGGTCGTCTCAAAGAACGAGCCCCACACCGGCGACGGCGACGCCCACAACCACACCTGCGACGTGAAGCTGCGGGATCAGGACGTTGAGCTCAAGAAGGTGCCGATCTGCGCGCCACACCTGGGGGTCGTCAGCGCCCCCCAGGTCGGCGAGCTGGTGCTGCTGAGCTACGTCGGCGGCGACCCAAGCCGCCCCATCGTCATCGGCCGACTGTACTCCGATGAGTTTCGCCCGCCCCTGCACGAAGAGAAGGAGTGGCGGGTGCAGGTGCCTCTGGGCGAAAAAACAGAGATCGCCATCGACAAAGACGCCAGCGTGATCGCCGCCTCCGGCGACACCAAGGTCACCCTCAAAAAAGACGGCAGCGTCGAGATCGAGGGCAAAGAGGATCTCAAGGTGAAGGTCTCGGGCAACGTGCAGATCGAGTGCGCTGATGCCACCATCAAGGCCTCGGGCAACATCAGCCTCGGCGAAGGCGGCGGCGGCGTGATCACCACGATGAGCCACAAATGTTTTTACACCGGGGCGCCGCTCGTGGGCTCCCAGACCGTCACGGCGAAGGGCTGATCGATGCCCTCCCCGCCCGCCCCGCTCCTGCAGAACCTCGCGTCAGGCGCCTTCCGCTCGCGCAAGATTGAGGGCGAGAACGCCCCCGACCTCGCGAACGCGCTGGGGGACGCCGCCGCCCAGGGCCTTCAGCTCTTCTTGAGCATGGCGATGGTCGCGCCGGGCGCGCCCGCCGTCGTCGATCCCGTGAGCACCTCCGGCGCCACGGCGGGGCCCGGGATGCTCTTGCCGCCCCCCCGCCGGTGGGCCTGACGCCTCGACCCTCTCCGGGCTCGCCAAAGGCGCCATCGCCGGGGCCGGGCTCATCGGCGATGACGCGCCCAAGCTCGGCGACGCCTTCGGGCAGACCTTGGGCCAGGCGCTCACCTTGTTCACCGCCCAAGTCCAGGTCGCCCCCGGCGTCGCTGTGGCGGGCATGGTCACCGTGGCGCCGGGCACGCTGATGGGCGCCGCCCCCGACGCCTCCACGGTGGAGTCCCTCGCCAAAGGGTTCCTCGCCGCGCAAGGCCTCCAAGGGGAGGCCATCGGCGACACCGCCGGGGCCTTCGGTGAGCTCATCGGCGGCGCGCTCTCCCAGCTCATGTCGATGGCGATGATGGCGCCCGGTGTGGCCTGCACCCCCGCCGCCACCGCCGCCCCGGGGAGGCTCATGTAATGGCCACCACACCCAAAGATCCCCTGCTCACCGACCTCTCCGTGGTGTTCACCCCCCACGGCCAAGCCGATCTTGACCTGCAGACCGATGAGCTGGAGCGCGTGAGCGGCCGAGACAACCTCGTGCAGGCCCTCTCTCTGCGCCTGCTCACCGAGCGCGGCGAGCTCACCGAGCTGTCGCACCCCCGCTACGGCAGCCGCCTGCGGGAGCTCATCGGCGAGCCCCTGGACCGCGCCAACGTCGAGCTGCTTCGACGCTATGTGCGCAAATGTCTCCTCCAAGATCCCCGCGTCGCCGAGGTCGTCACCGTGCGCGCCTTCACCGCGAACGTCCCTGGCGTCGTGGTCGTGCAGGCCACGGTGCGCCCGATCGTCGGGGCCCCCATCTCCCTCTCGCTCAACCTCGACCTCTCCTAGCGTCGCGCCGAGGAGTCTTCATGTCTCTCTCTGACCGGATGCCCATCGCTGGGCGCCTCACCCTCACCTTGACCGACGCGGACGGCCGCGTGGTCGAGGAGCGCCGGGTAAAAAACCTCATCACGCTCAAAGGCCGGGCCTTCTTGGCGCGGTCCTTCGCGGGCCTCGGCGCCACGAGCGTCGACATGAGCATGGTGCTCGGCACCTCCGCGGTGGCCCCGGCGCTCACCGACGACGTGAACGCCCCGCCAGGAGCCCCGGGCGTCTCCGAGGGCGTTGACGACGCGCGCTGGGCCTTGGAGGCGCCGATCCTCGACGCGCCGTCCATCGTAGAGAACAGCGGCGCGGTGCCGGAGATCGTCGTGCGCCTCACCGCCACCTTCCCCGGCAGCAGCGGCAGCGCCGAGCACACCCTTCGCGAGGCCGGGATCGTGCTCCTGACCGGTCCCCAAGGCGCCGAGCGCACCCTGTTCAACCGCGCGGTCTTTGAGCCGATCACCAAGACCGAGCGCCTGTCTCTGACCGTCGGCTGGGAGCTCGTGTTCTGATGTCCACCACCGGGCCGCGCCTGCACTCCCCCGACGCCGATGCACAGGGCTGGATCTCCGTCGGCCCCAAGGGCGCGTCGTTGCGCCTCGAGGGGGTCGAGGGCGTCGAGCTCCGCGCGGCGAGCGTCGTGCTGCAGGTGGCGTCCGACGACCTCATCTTGACCTGGCTCGGGCAGTCCCGGCGCGAGGGCGCCACGGCGACGGTGGCCCAGCCCAGCGGCTTCACCCTGGCCCTTGAGTCCGGTGACGACAACGCCTCGACGGAGTGGCTCACCGCCGACTGGGGTGATCTGCGCGCCCTGCGTGGCCTCACCGTAAAGCTCGCCTCCAACCGAAAGAACGAGCCGATCATCAGCAAAGACAGCGAGCTGGAGTCAGAGCTCGAGAGCAAGTACGCGAACAAGATGGTGGAGGTCTTGGAGAAAGAGTCCGAGACGAGCGTGATCTTTGACGGGGAGGCCCTGGACTGGTCGGGCGCCGCGGACGCCTGGGGCGGCGACTCCGACACCTCCGACGCGCTCGGCACCGGGACGCCGACACGGGACTGCCGCGTCTCGTTGTCCGTCGGCGGCCCCTGGTTTCCCAGCGGCGAGGCCGAGCTAAAGTCCGGCTCCGCGCACACCCTGCCCAGCCTCTTGGCCAGCCGCGCCAAGATTGAGCTGCTCTACAGCGGCGCGCTGAGCGCCGCCCGCCTCGCCGAGCTGACCTTCCGCCTGAGCGACCAGCCCGAGAGCCTCGCCTTACGCGGTGACGGCGGCACCTACGGCCTGCGGGTGGGCCCCACGCGCGCCAACGAGCAGGTCACCCTGAGCGACCCCGCCTGGGTGGAGCTGATCAACCGCCGGTTACGCGCCGGAGAGACCCCGGAGCTCGGCCTCATCGCCTCTCGCCCCGGCCGGGTGAAGCTCGTCTCCGCGAGCCTCGACGTGGTCCGTGTCCACGACGCGCTCCAGCGACGGGCCGACGAGTCCGGCGAAGCCGACGCCGATGACGAGACCGGCGCGGCCTCCTTCATCGCCGAAGATCCCGTCTGGGTACACCCCCTCAACCCCGCCGACGGCGCCGTCGTGCGCCACTTAGAGCTGGGGGCGGGCGGTAAACTCACCGAGCTGGCGTTCACGACGTCCTTAGGGCCAGGATCACGGCCGACGCTCTTGGACATGCCCCGGGCGGTCAGCGCCCTCCGCCGCGGGCGCGCCATCGACCCCAGCACCGCCCAAGCCCAGGCCCTCACCCACCTGCGCGGCCCCATCGCGCAGATTGAGCTCGCGCTGTGCCCCCTCACCGCCGTCGTCGAGGGCCGAATCGAGCTGCACCCCGACGTGTTGGGGCGCCCCAGCGGCGTCGCCAGCGGCATCTGGCCCCTACGAATCGACGCTGGCGAGCCCAACTTTGACACCCGCTGGGTCAGCGTGCCCCTCGACCCCGCCCCGCTCCTCGACACGTCAAGGGTGTGGCTGGTCGTGGTGGTGACTGAAGGGGAGCTGAGCTGGGCCTTTAAGCCCGGCGCCAACACCGACTTAGGCGGCGTCGCCAGCCGGATCAGCGCTGGCCCCTGGACGCCGAGCGGCGATGGCTGGCTCCCCCTTCGCCTGCACGGCCCGCCGTCGGAGGCCCCAGAGCCCCCCACCTTAGAGCTGCGCCGCGGCCTCCAGACCGTCACCGTCCCCGCGCCCGGCCCCGTCACCTTACGCCAGAGCGAGCTGGACCTCCTCAACGAGTCCACCGTACGATTGATGAGCCTTCGCCTCACCCCCAAGACCCGCGCTCAGCTCACCCTCCGTGGCCTTCGCGCCGTCATCGCCCCCGCCTGATCCACTGAGGCCCCCATGCTCCGCGCTCTGGAGACCCGTCTCATCCCCGCAGTCCAAGCCGCCTTGGGCGTTGAGTCCGGCCTGACCGTGCAGCATGGGCCGGCCTTGCCGCCGACCACCGCCGGGGCGAAGCTCGTCACGTTGTGGGCCCGGGCGCTCACCCTCGACCCCCCTGAAGGGGACGACCCCAGCTCAGGCCGCGGCGAGGCGCGCCTAAGCGCCACCCTCACCCGCACCCCGTCCAACGGCGGCAAAGATCTCACCCTCTCCGGCAGCGCCGGGCTCACCATGACCGAGCTCGAGAGCCCCGCCGGGGTGCTGCGCCAGCCGGGCGACGACTACCTCACCGAGCAGCACCTCTCCAGCGGCGACTGGGTGGTCCGTTTTTACCAGGCCCAGGTCGGCGCCGCCCGGGTGACCCTGACCGGGGCCGCCGCCCGCGGCTTCACCGACCGCCGCAAAGGCCGGATTGAGCTGAGCCTCACGGCCTGGGCCACGAGCCTCGCCGACGCCGACCGCCTCGCCGGTCGCGCCTTGGCGGCCCTTCTGCCCGCGGTGGATGACCTCGGCGTCGTCGACGCCGACGAGCTGAGCTTTCGCACGAGCCTGCCCCCCGGCGCCGGGACCCGCCTGCGCCTGAGCCGCGCCGTCGCGCTCGTTGAGGGCGCCGCCCGGGCCGTCGAGCGCCTGGGAGGGTCGGGCGCGGCGCTGTACTCAAGCCAGATCACCCTGAGCCTTCGCGGCGCCATCGAGCTGACCGTGGCCTATGGCGCCCCAGAACCTCAAGGCGTCATCGAGGGCGTTCGCCTGGAGAGCGACGTGCGCGGCGCCACGGGCCCAGGCCCCCGCGTCATCGAGGCGCGGCCTCTGGTGGACCTACGCTCGGTCACGCCCACCGTCGCCAGCCGGGCGGTGAGCGCCTTCGGGGTGAACACCTTCGCGGAGCTGCTGCTCGTGCCCCTCGCCGAGCTAGAGCGCGGTGACCCCAGCCTCTCCGCCAGCGACCGCGCCAAGATCATCACCGCCCGAGACGAGGTGGCTGAGATCTTAGGGGTTTACGTCAACCACAAACGCCTGGGCGCCCTGCTCCCCCAGAGCATCGACGCCCTGGCTGGGCAGAGCGCCGCCAGCCTCATCGCCGCCGCCGGGGGCGACCCGGCGCTGAGCGCCGAGATCGACGCCCTGCGGGTCGATCTCGGCCGCCTCGCCGCGCTCTTGGACACCGCGGCGGCGAAGGCTGTGAAGCTCGCCGACCTGGCGCGGCGGAGCTAACTCGCCCGGTCTTCAGCCCTGGACGAGGGCGTAGACCCGCTCCAAGGCGTCCGGCAAGGCGTCGATGTTCGGGCCACCGGCCTGGGCCATGTCTGGGCGCCCGCCGCCGCCGCCGCCGACCATCCGCGCCAGCTCGCGCACGATGTTGCCCGCGTGAACCCGCTTTCCAGCGAGATCTTTCGTGGCCGCCGCGATCACGAGCACCGCGCCCGTCGAGCGAGAGCCGAGGACGACGAGGCCGCTTCCGAGCTGATCCCGAAGGCGATCCGCCTCGTCGCGCAGGGTGGTCGCGTCGCCGGGGATCTCCATCGCCAAGACCTTGACGCCGTTGATCTCCTTCGCCCGGGCGAGCACATCCCCCGCCGTGGCCCGCGCCAGCTCACGGCGCGCGGCCTCAAGCTCCTTCTCCAGACGCCGACGATCCGACTGAAGACGCTCGACGGCGTCATCAAGCTGCTGGACAGGCACCCGCAGACGATCCGCCGCCGCCGCCGCGCCGGCGTCACGCTCCCGGGTGAAGCGCAGCGCCTCGATGCCGGTGACGGCCTCGACACGGCGCACACCCGCCGCCACGCCCGACTCGGAGAGCACCCGGAACAG
Organism: Deltaproteobacteria bacterium; assembly: GCA_016717595.1. GTDB lineage: Bacteria > Myxococcota_A > UBA796 > UBA796 > CAJQPC01 > JADKFE01. The sequence continues at coordinate 87,124 of JADKFE010000014.1, forward strand.
GCCGATGTCGCCGCTGCGTTTGGTGTGGGTGCCGCCGCAGAGCTCTTTGGAGTAGTCGCCGACGCGGATGACACGCACGTTGTCGCCGTACTTCTCACCAAAGAGCGCCATCGCGCCCAAGGCGCGGGCCTCCTCGATGGGCATCACGTCCGCCGAGACGGCCTCGTTGGCGAGGATGTTGCGGTAGACGATCTCCTCGACCTCTTGCAGCTCATGGGCGGTCATCGGCTTGTGGTGCGAGAAGTCAAACCGCAGGCGGTTGGGATCTACCGACGACCCCTTCTGCATCACATGGTCGCCGAGCACCTGGCGCAGCGCGGCGTGCAGCAGGTGGGTGGCCGTGTGGTTGAGCCGGGTGCGGTCGCGGCGCTCGCTGTCCACGACGAGGCGCACCTTCTGCGACTCCCGCAGCGTGCCCTCGATGAGCTGCCCGATGTGCACGACGAGGTCGCCGTGGCCCTTCTGGGTGTCGGTCACCTCAAAACGGCCGCCGTCGAACAGGATCTCGCCGTGATCCCCGACCTGACCGCCGGACTCGGCATAAAACGGCGTCTCGCTGACGATGATCTGCCCGCGCTCGCCGGCCTCCAACGACGCCACCCGCTCCCCGCCGCGCAGGATGGCCTGCACCGTGGCGCTGGCGTGCTCTGCGGTGTAGCCTAAGAACTCCGTGGCGTCGAAGATGTTCGCCAGCTCACGGTGAAGCTCGGGGACGGCCTGCTCGCCGCTGCCTTTCCACGACGCCCGGGCCTTGGCCTTCTGGGCCTCCATCGAGGTCTTGTAGCCCTCAATGTCTACCTCAATGCCCCGCTCGGCGGCGATGAGCTGGGTGAGATCCGAGGGGAAGCCGAAGGTGTCGTAGAGCTTAAAGACCACGTCGCCGTGCAGCACCGCCGGGCGCTGCTCCAGCTCACGATCCAAGAGCACGAGGCCCTTGTCTAAGGTCTCGGAGAAGCGCTCTTCTTCGCCCCGAATGACCTCTTGGATGAACGAGCGGCGCTCGATGAGCTCGGGGTAGTCCGCGCCCATCATCGAGACGACGCGGTCGGCGGACTTGTAGAGGAAAGGTTTGGACATCCCAAGCTTCACGCCGTAACGAATCGCCCGGCGCATGACCCGGCGCAGCACGTAGCCGCGCTCTTCGTTCGACGGCATCACACCATCGGCGACCAAAAACGCGGCGGCGCGGGCGTGATCGGCGATCACCCGCATCGCGACGTCGTGCTCCGCGTCACGGCCATAGGGCACCCCGGAGAGCTCGGCGGCCTGCTGGATGAGCGGCTGGAACAGGTCGGTGTCGTAGTTCGTGAGCTTCCGCTGGAGCACCGTGGCGAGGCGCTCCAGGCCCATGCCGGTGTCGATGGACGGCCGCGGCAGGTTCGTGCGTGTGCCGTCGGCGGCCTGCTCGTACTGCATAAACACGAGGTTCCAGATCTCGACGTAGCGGTCATCGCCGCCCGCCGGGCCCCGGGTGTCGTCGGAGATCTCGGAGCCGAAGTCGTAGTGAATCTCGGTGCACGGCCCACAAGGCCCGGTGTCGCCCATCGACCAGAAGTTGTCGGCGGCCCCGAGGCGCTGCACCCGCTCGGCGGGCACGCCAACCTTCTTCATCCAGATCTCTGCGGCTTCGTCATCCGACTCAAAGATCGTGACCCACAGGCGCTCTTTCTCGATGCCATACCCGCGGGTGAGCAGATCCCAAGCGAAGGGGATCGCCTCCTCTTTGAAGTAGTCGCCGAAGGAGAAGTTGCCCAACATCTCGAACAGCGTGTGATGACGCCGGGTGCGGCCCACGTTCTCCAAGTCGTTGTGTTTGCCGCTCACGCGCATACACTTCTGCGAGGTCGTCGCGCGGCGGTGCTCGGAGCGCTGGGCGCCGGTGAAGATGTCCTTGAACTGGACCATGCCAGCGTTCGTGAAGAACAGCGTGGGGTCGTTCGCCGGGACGAGGGACGACGACGGCAGCACAGCGTGGCCGCGCTCAGCGAACCAGCTCAGGAAACGTTTACGGATCTCGACAGAGTTCACGGCGACCTCGGGTCTTGGCGCAGCCGATCGTGTAACCCGAGCACCCTAAACGCGCCGCGCCACGAGCCTCTAGGTCGGCTCGACCCAGTCCTCATCCGCGATGCCGTTCATGCGGAGCTGGAGATCGTCGGGGTTCGACGAGTACCGCATCATCTCGTCGAGCTCGATGAGGCCCTTCTGGTAGCTCCAGAACAACGACTGATCGAAGGTCTGGGTGCCGTACTGAGACACCCCTTTGCGGATGAGATCGGGGATCTCCTTCGTGCGGAAGCCATCAGTGATGCACTCGGTGATCGCGCCCTGGTTGTAGAGCACCTCGATGGCCGCCACGCGCCCGCCGCCCTTCTTGGGCACGAGCCGCTGGGAGATGATGGAGACGAGCACGCCCGAGAGCACGTTTCGGATCTGCGCCTGGTGGTGGGGCTCAAAGAAGCCGACGATGCGCTCGAGGGCCTCGGTGGCGTTGATCGTGTGCAGCGTGGCGAGCACGAGGTGCCCCGTCTCCGCGGCGCTGAGCGCGATCTCCATCGTGTCTTTGTCGCGCAGCTCACCGACGAGGATGACGTCGGGATCTTGCCGAAGGGCCGAGCGCAGCGCGGAGAGGAAGCTCTTGGTGTCGGTGCCGACCTCCCGCTGGTTGATGACCGAGCGTTTGTCGCGGAAGGTGAACTCGATGGGATCCTCAATGGTGAGGATGTGGCTCTGCTGCGTGCGGTTGATCTCTTCGATGAGCGCGGCCAAGGTCGTGCTCTTGCCCGAGCCCGTCGCCCCGGTGAGCAGCACCAGACCCCGCTGCGCCTCGGCCACCCGCTTGAGCGTGCGCGGCAGCATCAGCTCGTCGAGGGTCTTCACGTCGCTGGGGATGAGCCGCAAGACCATGCCGATCACGCCGCGCTGCCGAAACGCGTTCACGCGGAAGCGCCCGAGATCTTTGACCTGATAGGCCATGTCCAGGTCGTTCGACTCTTTGAACAGCTCCCGCTGAATGGGGCTCATCACGTCCCAGGCCATCTTGCCCACGAGCTCCGCGGGCATTCGTGGCGCCTTGGGGATGGGCAAGATGTCGCCGTTCACCCGGACCAGCGGCGGCAGGTTGGCCTTGAGGTGGATGTCGGAGGCGCCCAGCGCGACGGCGGCGCGGCAGATGGTGTCGATGTCCATGGCATACCTTCCTGGTGCATCGCCGACTTTACCAAGAACGAGGCCCCGGGCGGCGACACGTCGTGGTGTCAGCGCCCGGGGCCCGTTGTGCCGCCGTCTAGGTCGGGATCACTCGGCGTCAGCGGCGTCGGTGGACTCGACCTTAAACACGCCGCCACGGCGCATCACCTCGTCGCGGATGGCGTCCATGGCCGCCGGGCGCCCTTCCAAGAACTCGCGAGCGTTCTCGCGGCCTTGGCCGATGCGCTCGTCTCCCAAGGAGAACCACGAGCCCGACTTGCGGACCACACCCAGCTCCAGGCCCATGTCGAGGAGCTCGCCGGAGCGGGAGATCCCGTGGCCGTAGAGGATGTCGAACTCCACCGTGCGGAAGGGCGGCGCCACCTTGTTCTTGACCACCTTGACCTTGGTGCGGTTGCCGACCACCTCTTCGCCCTTCTTGATGGCGCCGATGCGGCGGATGTCCATGCGGATCGAGGCGTAGAACTTGAGCGCGTTGCCGCCCGAGGTCGTCTCGGGGCTGCCGAACATGACGCCGATCTTGTGGCGGACCTGGTTGATGAAGATCATCACCGTGTCCGAGCGGCTGATGGTGCCGGTGAGCTTACGAAGGGCCTGGGACATCAGGCGGGCCTGCAAGCCGGGCATCTGATCGCCCATGTCGCCCTCAAGCTCGGCCTTGGGCACGAGCGCGGCGACGGAGTCGATGACGACGACGGAGACGGCGTTGGAGCGCACGAGCGTCTCGGCGATCTCCAGGGCCTGCTCACCGAAGTCGGGCTGGGAGATGAGCAGCTCGTCGATGTTGACGCCGAGCTTCGCGGCGTAGCTCACGTCCAAGGCGTGCTCGGCGTCGATGAAGGCCGCCACGCCGCCCTGCTTTTGGGCCTCGGCGATGATGTGCAGCGCCAGCGTGGTTTTGCCCGAGGACTCCGGGCCGTACACCTCAATCACGCGGCCCTTGGGCACACCGCCCACCCCAAGCGCCAGATCGAGGCCGACGGAGCCCGTGGAGATCGCCTGGATGACCGGGCGATCGGCCTCTCCCAGACGCATGATCGAGCCCTTGCCGAACTGGCGCTCGATGCTGGTGATGGCGGCGTTGATGGCTTGGGCGCGGTCTTTGTCGAGGGGCATGGTGTTCACCTTTGCGGCTTGGAGAGGTTTTTGAGGGAGAGGTGGGGAGGTCAGCGGGTGAAGTGCAGGAGCGCGGCGGTTGTGGGGGGAGCGAACACAGAATGAATACCCTGGCACCCCGCCAAAAAATGACCGCGCATCACAGGGTCAGAGATTGTCCCCGTGAAGCACGCCCTGGAGGTGCCGACGGAGGAGGTCCAAGGCGCTCGCCGCGGCGTAGCGGGTGATGCGGTCCCGATCGCCGCCGAGGCGGAGCTGGCGGTGAAACGTGCCCTGAGGCGTGGCCAAGGCCACATGCACCGTGCCCACAGGCTTCTCGGGGGTGCCGCCGCCGGGGCCGGCGACGCCGGTGGTGGACAGGCCGTAGGTGGTGCCCGCCCGCTCGCGGATGCCTTCAGCGAGCTGCCTGGCGACGATCTCCGAGACCGCGCCGTACTGGGCCAAGGCCCCGGCGTCGACGTCACAGGTGCGCATCTTGGCCTCGTTGGCGTAGACACAAGCGCCCTCCATGAAGGCGGCGGAGGCCCCCGCGACGGAGGTGATCGCCGCCGAGAGCCGCCCGCCGGTGCAGGACTCCGCCGTGGCCAAGGTCTCCCCTCGCTCGATGAGGGCGGCGACGATGACGTCCTCCAAGGCCCCGGTGTCTACGCCGAACACCGCCTTGCCGATCGCCGCCTGCACCTGGGCGATCAGGGGGATCAAGCGCTCGTCCGTCACGTCCGGGCGCACACGAAGCTTGACCTGCACCTCGGGGCTCATCGCGCGAAAGCCCACGGTGACCCCGTCGATGCCCTGGAAGGGCCGCATGATCTCCTCGAGCTGTGACTCGGGGGCGCCCATACAGCGGAAGGTGATGAGGCGGCCTGGGCTCAAGGAGAAGCGGCGGATGAGGTCGGGCTTGAGGTGCTCGGCCCACATGCCCTTCATCTCTCGGGGCACCCCGGGCAAGAAGTAGCCCACGGCTGGGGCCTGGCCTTGGCGCGGCGACTCCACCGAGAAGCCCGGCGCCGTGCCGAAGTTGTTCTGGAGCGGCGTGGCGCCTTGGGGCAACATCGCCTGCTTGCGGTTGGCGTCGGACATACGCCGGCCGATCAGGGTGAAGATCGCCTGGATGTGCTCCAGCGAGGGCTCGTGCAGCACCAGAGGCACGCCGAGCACCGTGCCCAGCGCCTCAGCGGTGAGATCGTCCGCCGTGGGGCCCAAGCCGCCGGTGCAGATGAGCACATCGGCGCTGTTGAGGCCTTCAGCGATGGCGGCGACGATGTCGTGCATCACGTCGCCGACGGTCACCCGGCGGGTCACCAAGAAGCCCAGCTCGGTGAGCCACTCGGAGAGGGTGGCGGCGTTGGTGTCGACGGTCTGACCGGTGATCACCTCGTCGCCTTGGGAGAGCAAGAATACGGTAGGTGGACGCGGTGGCTGGAACATGGTCAGCTCCTGGACCTGAACTTCTGTACAGTAACCCCCGAGGGGTGATGACGCAAAAAACTGGCCGGGCGGTCGGGCTCGATGTTGGCACAAAGACGATCGGGGTGGCGATCTCCGACCCGCTGGGGCTCATCGCGCGGCCTCTGCGCACCCTGAGCCGCCAAGGAGTGAACAAAGACGCCGCGGCGCTGGCGACGATCTGCGCGGCGCAGGAGGTGCGTCACCTCATCGTCGGCCTGCCCTTGGAGCTCGACGGCACGGAGGAACGATCCGCCCGCCTCGCCCGGCAGATCGGCGAGGCCTTGGGCGCGCTCACCGGGCTCAAGCCGGTGTACATCGACGAGCGCTTCACGTCGGTGGAGGCCACGGAGCGCCTGATTGAGCAGAACGTCTCCCGGGCCCGGCGGAAGCAGATCATCGATCAAGAGGCCGCGGTGATCATCCTGCAGAGCTGGCTTGACCACGGGGACTGGTCCCGCATCGACGCCTAAGGCATCGCCCCGGGCAAGGCCTCGCCGCGGAGGAGCTGCTCTACGCCCAGAAGCGCGCAGCCGACGTGCTGCACGGCGTCTACCTGCACCATCAGCTTCCACGGGCGGTCACGAAAGCCGCCGATGAGGCGCTCGGGGCGGCCCAGAAACGGCGCGTCGGCGGCCTGGTAGGCGTTGCCCAACAGCGAGGCCCCGTAGCGGATCGCGCGGTCGTACGGCGTGGCCTTCTGCCCCTTGCGGCGGTCGATCTCGGCCAAGGCGATCACGGCCTCGGCGAGCCCAGCGGCGGGGCCCGCGAGGGGCTGCTCGGGGTTGCCCGGCGTCGGGGCGTACCGCGCCTGATCGGCCAGGTACGCCCGGCAGACGGCCTCTCCGGCGGCCACGCCGCGCACCTCATGCACCGCCACGGCGGCGATACACATCCAGTGCTCATCGAGGATCTTGAAGTTGGCGGCGGGCAGCGTCCAGTAGTCCCCATCGACGTAGGCCGCGGCGCGGTCAAGCGCCTCCTTCACCCCGGGGAGCCCGGCGCGCTCGGCGGCGGCGAGGCCCAGAAGCCCCTGGCCCTGGGCGTAGGTGACCTCGTCTTGTTTGGGCCACTCCCCCGTCGCCACGTCCATGTCGCCGCGCACGGCGCCGCGCTCGTCCACCGCCGAGGCGATAAACGCGGCGTAGCGGGCCTGAAGCTCGGGCTCAACCCCGGCCTCGGTGAACGCGAGCAGGCCCAGCGCCGTGGTGCCCACCCAGGCCTTTCCGTCGTTGCGGGTGGGGTCGTAGACGTACGCCCGGCCATCTTGGGTGGTGCGTGTGTTGCGCTTCATGTACTCCAGGCCCAAGAGCGCGCCTTGGCGGATCTCGGCGTCGCCGGTGCGGCTGGCGAGGCGGGACAAAAACCAGGTTCCCCCGGCGTGGCGCGGGAAGTTGTAGCCTTTGCCGTAGTCGCCCGTGGGGCCGATGACCTGGTAGGCGTAGCGCCCGTCGGAGCCCATGTTGTGCAGGATGTGGCGGCCCCCGGCCAAGGCCGCGGCCAAGAGCGCGTCGGGCTCGGCGGCGGGCGGCGCGGCCCAGCCGAGCTTCATCGGGGTGACCCCGGCCGCCGTGGCCACAAAACCTTGGGTGCGCGCCCAACGACGGGCCTTCCCCGCCTTGAGCAGCTTGAGGTTGAGCACGCTCACGTCAACCCCAGGCACCACGGCGCGGCCCTCGACGGCGACGGTGTGTTGCCAGGCCTGCCACGCCGGGAGCAGCTCCCCGTCGATGAGCAGGCCGTCCTCGCCTGGGCGCAGGATTCCGATGCCTCTGGGCGCCAGCGGCGGCAGACGCAGCGCCCCCTCCGCCGTGGCGACCTCAACGACGAGGCCCGCGTCGGGGTCGTACGCCGTCTCTAAGGTGAAGGTGTTGACCAGCTCACCTGATGAGTCCGACCGTAAGGTCTTGGACTCTAAGACTTTTCCGCCTTTGACCACCGAGACGTTCACCAGGGCAGCCCCCGGCGCCGCGGGGGCCGCGGAGGCCACGCCCGACCAGCGCCCGTAGAGCGCCGCGGTGAGCCCGGCGCCGTCTTGGGCGGCGTAGGTGGTCTCGGGGGCCAAGGCCGCGCGCTCGGTGAAGAACGGCAGCACCGCGACCAGCGCCGCGACGCCCGCGCCCGCCCCGGCGACCCGGCCCCGCAGCGAGGCGAAGAGCTGGCCCAGGGGGAAAAACACCGCCCAGGGCAAGGCCGCGCCGAGGCTGCCGAGGAACGCCCACGACTGCTTGTCGGCGACGGGCGTGAAGCGCTCGATGATGTGCGCGCCGACCTGCACATGCAGGCCCAAGATCACGCCACACACGAGCAGAGAGACCCCGGCGGCGACGGGCACCACCTTGGCCTGGGCCCGCTGGCTCAGCAAAGAGAGCCCAGCGAGGGCCTGGAGCCCCGCGGCGAGCCACAACATCCACCCCGCCGGGGCCCAGCGCGCGCCGAGCTCCGCCGCGAAGAAGAGGTAGACGCCGCCCTGGACGAGGTTCACGAGGCCGATCGAGCGGTGCATTGGAGCCTTCATGGAGTGACGGTCGCGGCCAGCAGGCCAAGCTCAGAAGTAGAACACCGTGCCCAAGGAGAGCTGCGGCACGAGGCCGAGCTCCGGCATGTCGGTGTCGATCTCTTTGAACTCTTTGCCGTACCAGAAGCCGCCGTTGGCGTTGACGTTGAGCGCGAAGCTCTCGCCCACCATCAGGTCTACGCCGCCGCGCACCCGCAGCCCCGGCGCCACGGCGAGGGGGGTCATGCGGTAGGCCGTGACCGTCGCGTCGGCGCCGAGATACGGCCGCGCCCGGCCCGAGCCGAAGCCATACACCACGCCCAAGTTGACCGGGGTGACGGTGTTCCACACCTCGGCCTGGCCGTTGTAATCGGGCCGCAGCGCCGGAGGGATGCTGCGTTTGGTGGCGAAGCCCTCAACGCCCAGCTTGAAGAAGATGTTTGGCCCCGCGGGGATCGAGAGCTCCCCGCCGTAGGTCATAAACGTGAACGGGGAGTAGGTGCTCACCCCGGCGCGTAGGGTGAGGCTCATGCGCGGGTCGGCCTCGTCCTCTTTGGGCTCTACCTTGGTGGTGGTGGACTTGCTGGAGCCGCTGGAGGACTTGCTGGAGCCGCTGGAGGACTTGCTGGAGCCGCTGGAGGACTTCGTAGACTTCGACGACTTGGAGGAGGACGGGCCGTCGAGCTCGTCCAGATCCGCGAGGTCGTCCTCGTCGAGCTCCTCCTCTTCGTCGTCGGGCTCGTCAAAGTCGCTGTAGTCGTCGTCTTCGTCGCCGTAGTCGTCCTCGACGACCTCGGGCGTGGCCGAGCCGAAGTTGATCTCGGAGATGTCGACCTCGATCTGGTTGAGGTCCACCTCGCCGAAGCTGATCTCGTCGTCGTCGGCCGGGGGCGGCGGCGGCTTGGACGCGGCGGCTTTGGCGGCGGCGGCGGCCTTCGCGGCGGCTTCAGCCTCGGCTTTTTGGCGCGCGGCGGCCTCGGCCTTCTCCCGGGCGGCGGCCTCCGCGGCGCGTTTGGCGGCGGCTTCAGCCTCAGCCTTCTTTCTGGCGTCCGCCTCCGCCTTCGCCCGGGCGGCGGCTTCAGCCTCGGCCTTCTTCTTCGCGGCCTCCGCCTCGGCCTTCTTCTTGGCCTCAGCCTCGGCCTTCAGGCGGGCTTCAGCCTCGTACTCGTCTTCGGGCTCCTCAAAGTCGTCGAGCGTGCGCCCGCTGTTGCCCGGCGTGGCGATCTTGGGGCTGGTCGAGGCGTCGTCGAAGGCGAAGTCGTCCTCGTCATCGAAGGAGTCGGCGGACACGGGGCTGGCGGCCTTCGTGGCGCCTTCGCCGGTGAGCAGCTCCCGCAGCACCTTGGGCAGATCCGACGCCATGGTGTCTTTGCCCATGGTGAAGGCGCGGGTGCGGATGATGGCGCCGGTCTTGGCGTCGGCGAGCACGAGCTCTCCGTCGTAGCCCTCGGCCCCCGGGGCCATCCAGCCGCCGATGATGTGGTCCTTGCCCGTGGCCACGCCGACCTTCTTGAGGCAGGCCGGGGCGGTGAGGCAGGCCAGGTTGTAGCCCGCGGGCGGCGCGGCGAGCTGGTCCACGGCGTCGTACTCGGGCCGGAAGCCGAGCTCTACGGCGATGGTGTCCGTGAACGCCTGGGAGATCTTCGGGTCCAGCCCGGGCTTCGCGAGCATCGGCGCGACGGCGACCTCCTTCGCCCAGGCCACACCTGGGGAGAGGAGGGCGGCGGCGAGGGCCAGCGCGAGCAGGGGACGGGTCATCAGCACCTCAAAGTGCGACACGCGAGCAGGGGTCCGCGTGAGGAGGGGGTAGGCCGCACAGTATCAGCGTTGGCGGGAAGCCAGCCGAGCATCTTTGCACGGTTTTTGCGGGAGATCAAGCCGCTCAGCCTGAGCGCACGCACGCAAAGCGCCGTCATCTCTTCATTCTGGGCGTCGGGCCGATCTTGCGCTAAACCGAGTCCATGAACAGGATCCAATCGGGTGTGTGGTCTGCCCTCGGCGCCGCGGCCGCGGGTGCGCTCTATGGCGTAGGCGAAGCGGGCGCGGTCTGGGTGGAGGGGCGGCTGTGGCTGCCCTCTCCCCTGCCCTTGGCCCTGGGCGCCGCGGTCTTGGGGGCGGGCGTCGGCCTCGTGCCCGGCGCGCTCTTGGGCGGGATCACCAAGCGCGGCGCCTCAGACGGCGTCGTCGGCGCGGCGATGGCCATCGGGCTCTTGGAGCTGACCCTCTTGGTCATCACCGACGCCCCGCCCTTCGGCGAGGTGCCGTGGTACGTCGGCAGCCCCGTGGCGCTGGGCCTGGGCGCGGCCTTGATCTTGGGCGCGGGCGCCCTGGCCCGCCTGGGCCCGAACCCCCTCCGCGTGGCCTTGGCCTTGGCCTTGGCCCTCGTCCACCCGCTGCTGCGCTGGCCCGAGACCCCCGCCCGCCCCGCGCCCACCCCCGGCGCCAAGAGCGTCGTGCTCGTCACCTTAGACACCACCCGCGCCGATCATCTGGGCGTCTACGGCGCCCGCACCGCCACCCCCACCCTCTCCCGCCTCGCCGCCGAGGGGGTGCTGTACGAGGCCGCCTTAGCGCCGATCCCCGTCACCGGCCCCTCCCACACCAGCCTGATGACCGGCCTCGGCCCCTGGAGCCACGGCGTGCTGCTCAACGGCATCCCCGCCCCTGAAGACCGGGTGACGATGGCCGAGCGCCTCACCCAAGAGGGCTATCGCACCGGGGCCTTCGTGAGCGCGTACGTGCTCAACCACACCATCGGCCTCTCCCGCGGCTTCGCGACCTACGACGACGACTTCTCGGCGCTGAAGGGCGCCGAGGCGCTCCTGGGCGCGCGCCTGCTCGCCGCGGTCAGCCGAAACCTCAACCCCGATGAGGTCTTGGAGCGCCAAGGCGGCGCCACCATCGACGACGCCATCGCCTGGCTCAAGGAGGGCGACGAGTCTCGGCCTTACCTGTTGTGGGTTCACCTCTTTGACCCCCACGGCCCCTACGCCCCGCCCGCGCCCTACGACACGGCCTATTACGAGGGCGACCCGCGCAGCCCCACGCACACGTCCATGGCCCAGGCCACGGGCGTGGCGGCGTACCTGCAAGACTCCCTGCGGGGCGTCACCGACGCGGCGTGGGTGGTCGCCCAGTACGACGGGGAGATCTCCTACGCCGACGCCCAGCTTGGCCGCCTGATCGACACCATCGACGCCCGGGGTGACGCCGGGCGCACGATCATCGTGGTCGCTGGGGATCACGGCGAGTCTCTGGGCGAGCACGGCGTCTGGTTTAACCACGGCGACGACCTCTACGATCCTTCCCTGCACGTCCCCTTGGTGATGCGCGGCGGGGGCCTGGCCCCGGGCGCGCGGGTGCCGGAGGTGGTGGAGCTCATCGACGTGGCGCCGACGATCTACGCCTTGTTGGGCCTCTCGGGCCCTGAGGACATGGACGGCCGCGTGTTGCCGCCCACGGGCCCCTCGGCGGCGCAGAGCGCCCGCGCCATCGCCTTTGACCGTGAGGCGAACCTCGCCGCCCGCAAGGCCGGTCAGGTCACCAAACCCACGCACCGCATGGTCGGCCTGCGCTCGCCGAGCGCCCTGTTCGTGCTGCGTGAGGCTGAAGGTTTTGACGACGAGCTGTTCTTGGGCGAGCCCGGCCCGCCGCTCTCCCCGCTGCCTGAAGACTCCGTCTTAGACGCGGTGCTCGCTGAAGAGGGCGGCGCGGCGACGGTGGAGGCCCTGCGCGCCCGCGCCGAGGTGCTGCTGGGCGGCGACGTGGCACGATCCTCCGCTGAGCTGTCCCCTGAAGAGAAGGCGCGGCTTGAGGCGCTCGGCTACCTCGACTGAGCCTCCGCCCCCGGGCGTCGTGGGTGTATGCTCTCGGGCCACCCCCTGCTCCGAGCGCGCCGATGTTCCTGCTCCTCCTCGCCTGCGCTGGCGAGACGACGACCCCGTCTGACAAGGCCACGCCGGTGGACAGCGCGCCCACGGCCACGGACTCCGACTCCAACCCGCCGGACTCCCCGAGCGACTCCCCAAGCGAAGACAGCGGGAGGCCCATCGACACCTCGCCGGACTCCGGGGACTCTGAAGACAGCGCCACGGACAGCGGCGGAGACAGCGAGGAGCCCGGCTGGCGCAGCGCGCTCTACCCCAAGGGCTGGACGCCGGGCTTCTCGGTAGACGGCGCCTTCTTACACGACTTCTCCTACGCCGGATACCACAACGGCGAAGACCCCCTGCCCAGCCCGTCGGGGCCGGAGTTCTCGGCCATCGACTACGGCGCCGACAACACCGGCGCCACGGACGCCTGCCCCCCAATTCAGGCGGCCATCGACGCCGCCGAGGCCGCGGGCGGCGGGGTCGTCCGCCTGCCCGCCGGGGAGTACCGCTGTGAGGACCGCCTCATCGTGGCCGCCTCCAACGTGATCGTGCGTGGGGACGGCAGCGGCGCCACCAAGCTCTACTTCACGCGCCACGACAGCATGAGCGATCTCAGCCACCTCAACTTTGAGGGCAACCTCAAACAAGGCGCGGACCTGCCCCTGACCGCCGACGCCAAGGCCCTCACCAGCGTCGTGACCGTCAACGACGCCTCTAGCCTCGCCCCCGGCGACGACGTGGCCCTGGGCTGGATCATCACCGCGGAGTTCACCGAAGATCACGGCATGACCGGCACCTGGGTGGCCTTCACCGACCAGTGGAAGCCCCAGTTCCGCCGCACGGTGCTGGCCGTGGACACCTCCGTGAGCCCCCACACCGTCACCCTCGACGTGCCCATTCGGTACGACGCCCTGACCCGCGACGGGGCGTCTCTGCGTGAGGAGACCGGCCTGATCAGCGAGTGTGGGGTGACCGGCCTCGCCGTGTCCACGGTGGTGAGCTGGACGGACGCCTGGGCGAACGACCGCAGCCACGCCATCGGCTTTGAGGAGGTCAAGGACTGCTTCATGGACGACGTGATCTCTTACGAGTCCCCGAACAGCGACGACACCCGGGCCAACCACCTGCAGAGCGGCGGGGTGATCGTGGTGAACTCCAAGCGGGTCACCATCACCAACACCACCTTTGAGATGCCCCAGCACCGCGGCGACGGCGGCAACGGCTACCTCTTTGAGGTGAGCCGAGCGAGCGAGATCCTCATCAGCGACTCCACCGGGCGGCGCGGGCGGCACAACTTCATCCAGAACTGGGACTTCGGCACCTCAGGCTGCGTCTTTCTGCGCACGGTGAGCGAAGACGGCGCCGCGCAGTACAGCGCCGACGTGGAGTGGCTCACCTGGCTCGGCACGAGCGAGTTTCATCACAGCCTGGCCATGGCGAACCTCATCGACCAGAGCAGCACAAACGACGGCTGGAAGGGCGCGAACCGCCAAGACGAGTCCAGCGGCGCCGGGCACAGCGCGACGCAGAACGTGTTCTGGAACCTCTCCGGCGGCGGCGAGCTGACGTCGTACCAGTACGGCCTCGGCTACGTCATCGGCACCACAGACATCACGGTGAAGACGACCGTGTGGGACATCCTCGACAGCGAGGGCACCTCCCCCGAGGACTACACCGAGGGCATCGACGAGGGCGCGACGTTGTTCCCGGCCTCACTGTATGAGGACCAGCTCGCCGCGCGGCTGGCCCGGGGGGAGGCGCGGTGGTAGGCCCTCAGCGCCCTCAGCGCGCCTCACGCGGCGCCGGGGCCGCCCGCAGCTCAAAGTCGGCGGCGCTATCATTCGTGTCTTGCAGGCGCCCGTCGGCCCCACGCACGCGGCTGAGGCTCTCGCCGGTGTAGGTGCCGGAGACATAGGCGAAGCCCCCATCGACGCCCAGAGGCAGGCGCTTGTACTCACCGCTCTCGGCGTCCATGAGCGTGTCGACGCCGTCCACCACCTCGCCTATGGGCACCTTCACCGCGCCGAGGCCGTCTACACGCACCTTCTCCAGGGCCTCTAGGTCGGCGGTGACGAAGAGCACCATGGACGGGCCGAACACCGTCACCAGCCAGTCATAGCCCCCGGTGAAGTGGAATCGTGTGAGGTTGGGCACCGTGGGGTAGTCGAGGTCGGCGCCGTCGTCGCGCTGGTTGTAGGCCTCAAAGTCGGCGTCGGAGAGGTCTAGGGCGGAGTATGGCGCGTGGTTGGTGCCGTCATGGGCCAGCACCAGGGTGTCGCCGGGGCGCAGCACCTCCCCTTGGGCCTCGGGGGGCAGGCACCACACGTTGCCCAGGTAGACGTGGTCGGGATCCTCCGTGGCGAGGCCTGACGGCGTGTTGCCGGGGTTGATCGCCCCGGCGAGGCCCGCCGCGTCGCCCAGACACAGCCCGGCGAGGGCCACGGGCTCGTCGCTCTTGTTCTCAAGCTCAAAGAACTGGTCGGCGTAGTAGTGATCCCCGCCCGCCTCCAGGGGCTTGGCCCCGGCGTAGTACAGCTCCTCAAAGACCAGGCGGCCAAAGGGCGACTGGGGCTCGCCGAGGTCGCCGGAGTGAAGCTGGGTGTCGGCGCCATCGCCCTGCCCTTTGGGCGCGCAGCCCGCCACAGCGGCGGCGGAGACGAGGGTGATCAGCGCGGCGCGGGCCAGAGGGGGCGATCTGCGGGGGGTGCTCATCGCCGCCCCATATTGCAGATGCGACTGGACTGCAATAACCAGGGGCCATGCGCACGCCTTGGCTCCGTCGTCTCGCCCCGCTCCTCGGCCTCGTCCCCGCGGCCTGCGCCCCCGAGGCCGCCGAGGACAGCGGCCCGGCGCCGTCCTTGTCCATCGGCCAAGGCGCCGTGGCCTTCACCGCCTTGGAGGAGGACCACGTTGAGGTGGTCTTCGGCCCCCAAGGCGGCTGGCACATCGAGCCCGCCGTGCGCGCCTGGGGGCTGCCCGTGGACGGTCTGGTGCTCAGCTACGACCTCCTCGACGCCGCCGGGGCCTCGCGGGTCATCGCCGTGGAGGCCCGCCTGAGCGAAGACCGCGTCGTGCCCCTCGCGGACGGCGGCTGGGAGCGTGTGGGGGACCGCCTGGTCTTGGAGATCACCAGCGCTGAAGAGGTCGTGGGCGAGCGGTTCGGCTTGAGCGTGACCGCGGCGCCGGTGGGGGAGGCGCCTGTGGCCGTGGCGCTGGAGGTCACCTTGGTGGATGAGGCGGGGTGAGGGCGGGCGTGGGCGGGCGGCGGCGCGGCGCCTCGTCGACGCCGCCTCAGCGCGCCGGGAACACCACGCTCTGCTCCACCAGCGTGGGCAGGGGCTCCTCGGTGACCCCCAGCGCCGCCAGCGCCGCCCGGGCGACGGCCAAGGCGACCACGGCGGGGGTGCTGTCGGCGGCTGTGGCCTTCAAGGTGACCGTGGTGAGGGTGTGCCGATGCTCGCGCGCACGGTCGGCGGCGTAAGCGAGACCAAACTGAACCCCAGGCCGCCAGGGCTCAGGGCTCCAAAAACCCTCAGGCGCGCGCAGGCGCAGCTCGGACGGACCTGAAACAAACTCCAGCTCCACCGTCGCCACGGCGAAGAGGGCGTAGTGGCCGGTCTGAACCTTGATCTCGTGATGACCACGAAGGGTGCTCATCGGGGCGCGCCGCTCTCCGTGGCGCCGACTCGTGCTCGGTCGCCTGCGCCTCTGCTTTTACACCCTCCGCTGAGCGGGCGCCTCTCAGGCCGCGGGGATGTGGGGGCCACCACGCGCGTGAACGCCTTGGGACCACACGCAAGTGTTTACTTAGACGCGGGAAACGAACCACAGAGGCACAGAGGGCACAGAGTTCGGGCACACAGAGGGCTCGGTGGCAGGCGCAGGCGTCCTCCGCGACTCCGAGGGCTGGAGGGGCCAAAGGCTCGCCGTTCCTCAACTTCACGCGCAGCGCCACAACCCTCTGTGGCCCTCCATCTCTGTGTCTGGCCTCTGTGGTTCGTTCGCCCGTCGCCGGGGCTGACCCTGGGCACGAACGTTGTCTTGGACACGACGACCCGCCCCCTCACCGCCGCGCGAAGCGCTCACACTTCTCGCGCAGCGCCTCGCTCACCACACCTCCGCACAGGCGCAGGGCCTCGGCGGCGTCAAACCGTTTGGCGTTCGCGCTCACGCCCATGAGGCAGGAGTCGGCGTAGGCCCCGCCGCGTTTGGCGCAGAGCGTGAGCGCGGCGTCTTGGCTGGTCTCGGCGACGGCCCAGCCCAGGCCGTGCAGGCAGTTCTGGGGGTAGAGCGGCTCGTGGGTGGGCGCCCGGGCGCAGATGGCGAGGGCGAGATCGGGGTCGGTGCGGCCCAGGTATTTGCCTAAGCCGTGGAAACAGCCGCGGTTCTGCAAGGGCGTGCCCGACTCCAAGAGGCAGAAGGCCAAGGCGCTCTCGGGGTCACGCTGGGCGATCTCGCCGTTCACGTCGTGGCGGCAGAAGTCGCGCCACATGCCGGCGCGCTCACACTGGGCGCGGGCGTAGGGCGGGTCACCGCGCACGTTGGCCATGGCCAGGCCGAAGATGCACTGGTCGTGCCACTTCTTGGGGGGGATCGTCTCGCACAGGGCCTCGGCGCCGGGGCGGTCGATGGGGCTGCGCAGCTCGGCCACGTCGGCCACACACTCCCAGTGCAGGGCGTCGGTCTTCACCTCAGCGCAGGCCAAGAGCGCGCCTTCAGGGTCACGCTCGGCGCGCTGCAGGGCCAAGGTGTGAAAGCAGGCCTCCCGCAGCGGGCCCGGAGAGCGGCGGCAGCCCTCCTCAGTGTAGCCGGGGGCCTCGCCCTCCCCCACGGCGTCTACCCCCTCGGGCTTGGGGGGCACGGCCATCATCAGCTCGATGGCCACCTCGCCCACGACGTCGGGGGCCGCGGGGCCCTGGGCGAGCTTGAGCAGGCCGACCCCGCCCAGGCTCAGGGTGAGCACGACGAGGTACAAGACGGTGAACGAGCCCCGCGCCACGCCTCACTCCTGCTGGATGTAGCCGATCTCTTCCATCAGCTTGATGCGCTCGGCTTCAGTCATGCCGGTGTCGGCGTCGGCGGTGGGCTCGACGGGGGCCGCCGGGACGGGGCGAAGCCACCACACGGCCCCGCCGATGGCCAGGTTGAGCAGGACGAACAGCAGAGCCGCGATGAGCACCGGACGCTTCTTCATGTGGGGTATTATCGCACCATGCAGGGCCATGACGACGCCGCCGCTCGCCTTCGTGCGCTGCTCAACGAGCCGAGTGAGGCCGAGGCCCTGGCGCGGTCGTGGGTGGCCCGGGGTGAGGCGCTCAGCGTGCGCGCGCTGTTCCCCGAGCTGCTGCGATCCATCGTCGAGGAGAGCGACGACGCCTCGCTCCTCGGCGGCTTACGCGCGCTGACGAGCCTGGCCCGCGGGGGGCACGGCGGGGCGCGAATGATGAGCCAAGAGCTGGCGCTCAACGTCGAGGTCTTCAGCCGCGTGCCTTATGAGCGCCTCGTGGAGCTCTACGCCTTGGCCATCGACGCCGACGCCGCCGACGTGGCCCAGCTCTTCTTGTCGAACCGGCCGCGGCACAAGGGCACCGTGGAGGAGGCCGGGGCCATTGACAACGAGCACGTCCCCCTGCCCTTGGGCGTGCGCAAAGCCGCGGCGCGCACCCGGGATCGCATGCTGCTCGACAAGCTCCTGCGGGATCGAAACCCCCAGGTGATCAGCACCTTGCTCAACAACCCCTGGCTGCGGGAGCGGGACGTGGTGCTGGTCGCGGCGCTGCGGCCCACCCAGCCTTCAGTGCTGCAGGTCGTCGCCAGCCACCCCAAGTGGTCCACACGCTACGCCGTGCGGAAGGCCCTGGCGTGTAACCCCTACTGCCCCAGCGCCTTGGCGTTGAGGCTCATCGGCACCTTGTTCCGCCAAGACGTCGCGTTCATCGCGTCGTCCAGCGCGCTCTCGGAGGAGGTGCTCACCGAGGCGCGGCGGCTGTTGAGCGAGGGCTAACCAGCGAGGGCTAGCCCGGGCTCAAGACGAGGAGGAGCTGACCTCTTCGGCCTCTTTGACCTTCTCGCCGCGCTCGGACTTCACCGTGGGGGTGACGTCGAGCTCTTGAGCGCTGGCGGCGGCGGACTTCGCGGCGCCGTCGCCCGTGGAGGCGTCGCGGAAGGCCTTCACGCCTTGGCCCATGGACCGCAGCACGTCGGGCAGCTTGCCGACGCCGAACAGGATGAGCACCAGCGCCAAGATGAGCAGGAGCTCGGGGACGCCTAAGGTGGGCATGAGCGGGACCAGGGTGAAGGGGAAGGTCATCATCTCTCTCCGTGGGCGCTGACCCATCGCAGCGCTGGCGCCTAGTTGCTCAGACTAACCGAGGTGGCGCGGGATCGGCCAATGTTCACGACGATGGGCCTTGGGCCGACGGGATGGGAGGCGAGTCAGGAGCCCTTAAACTGCGGGGCGCGGCGCTCGGCGAAGGCCATGATGCCCTCAAAGAAGTCGTCGGACTGCACCGAGCGGGCCACGCCGTAGCGCTCGTCCTCAGTTTGGGTCTCGAAGCCGTTCTGCAGGGTGTTGCGCAGGAGCGTCTTGAGCTCGGCGTAGGCGCGGGTGGGGCCCTGGGCGAGCTGGTTGGCCAAGGCCGTGGCCGCGGGCAGCAGCTCAGAGTCGGGCAGCACCCGGGAGCAGAAGCCCATGGTGAGGGCTTCAGCGCTGGTGAGCTTTCGGTTGGTCATGAACAGCTCGGCGGCCCGGCGGGCGCCGACGATGCGGGGCACAAAAAACGTGGTGCCGCCGTCGGGGGACAGGCCGATGCCCATGTACGCGAGGCCGAAGGTGGAGGACTCCGACGCCCAGACCACGTCCGCGGAGAGCGCGAGGCCCACGCCCGCGCCCAAGGCCGGGCCGTTCACCGCGGCGATCACCGGCTTGGGCATGCGGTACAGCTCACCCACGGCGCGGTGAAGCTCGGCGGCGCCGTTCATGCCGCCGACCAGGGGGCTCTCGCCCTCCTCAAACATGCCGCCCGTGGCCATGGCCTTCACATCACCGCCCGCGCAGAACGCGCGGCCATCGCCGGTGACCAAGACCGCGCGCACGTCGGGGTTGGTGGAGGCGTCGATGGCGGCCGCGGCCAAGGCCCGCATCATCGGGCGGTCCAGGGCGTTTAAGCGCTCGGGGCGGCTGAGCGTGATGAAGGCGACGCCTCCCTGAATGTCGTACCGAACGGACGCGGCGGCGCTCATGGGCGAGATCCTCAGCTATTTGGCGGGTTGGGGCGTAGGCGCGGTGGCGGGGGCTGGGGCGCGCACGAAGAAGCTCCGCAGGCGCTCCATCCACAAGAAGATCACCGGCACCACGACCAAGGTGAGCACGGTCGAGGAGATTACCCCGCCGATGACGGCGATGGCCATAGGCGCACGAAACTCGGAGCCGATGCCCGAGGCGATGGCCGTGGGGATCATGCCCAAGGCCATGGCGGCGGAGGTCATCACGATGGGGCGCAGGCGGCGGGGGCCCGCGAGCTCCAGGGCCTCGACGGGGCTGAGGCCGTCTCGCATCGCGGCGATGGCGCCGTCCACGAGCAAGATCGCGTTCTTGGTCACCAGGCCCATCAACAAGATGATGCCGATGAGCGAGCCCATGGAGATGCTGTTGCCGGTCATGGCCAAGGCCAAGATCGCGCCCACCATCGCCAACGGCACAGAGACCATCAGCGTGAAGGGGTGGATGAGGCTCTCAAACTGGGAGGCCAACACCATAAAGATGAACAAGAACGCCACGCCGATGGCGAGGCCCATGGCGTTGAAGGTGTCCTCCATGTCTTTGGCTTGGCCGTCCAAGGTCAAGAAGTAGCCCTCAGGCAAGGGCGCCTTCTTCAGGTCTTTGAAGAAGGTCTCGACCAGGCCGCCCAAGTTGCCGCCGGGGGCCACCTGGGCGGTGATGTTCACCGAGCGCATGCGGTTGTAGCGCTGGATCTCGGCGGCGGCGACGCCCATCTGCACCTGGGCCACGTCGCCGAGCTGGATGTCGCCCCGGGGGCTGGGCAGGGGCAAGGTCGAGATGGCCTGGGCGTCTTGGGAGAAGCGGGGGTCGGCGCGGAGGCGGATGTCGGCCTCTTCGCCGCCGTCGCGTAGGCTGCCGACCAGCTCACCCTCGACCATCATGCGGGCGGTGACGCCGACGAGGCCCGCGGGCACGCCGCGATCCGCGGCGGCGGCGCGGTCTACGGTGAGGCGCAGCTCGGGGCGGCCGGGGCTGAGGCTCATGCGCACGTCGTTGGCGTCGGCCTGGGTGTTGAGCATGGCCTCCAGGCGCTCCCCCTCCACCGCGAGGCCGTCGAGATCGGGGCCTTGCAGGATGAGGATGATCGGCGGGAAGTCGCCCAGGCCGTCGATGATCGCGGGCTGGGAGAGGTTCACCGTAGACTGCGGCACCTCGCTCAAGGTGGCGCGCACCCGCTCCTCAAAACGCTCCAGAGGCTCGGCGCGGTTGGCCTTGTCGGTCACACGCACCCGCAGGCGGGCGCGCTCGGGGGTGCTCTCGTGGCCGATGATGGTGTAGACCCGCTCCACGCCGGGCGTGGCCAAGAGCTTGGCCTCGGCGGAGCGCACGGCGGCGGAGGTGACCTCCAAGGCCGAGCCCACGGGCAGGCGCACGTCGGCGAAGATCTCGCCGCGGTCCTCCTTGGGCACAAACTCTTTGGGCATCACCGCCGCGACCGCGCCCGTGACCAAGAGCATGCCCACCGAGGCGCCTACGGTGGCTTTGGGCCAGCGTAAGGCGGCGCGCAGCACGTCGCGGTAGCGGTCGTCGATGCGGTCCAAGAAGCCGCGGATGGCGGCGACGAGGCGGGGCTCTTTGGCGTGGGGGTCATGCGCCTTCGAGAGCCGGGCGGAGAGCATGGGATCTAAGGTGAACGCGACGAACAGCGAGAGCATCACCGCGACGGCGATGGTGAGGCCGAACTGCTTAAAGAACTGCCCGACGATGCCCGACATGAACGCCACGGGCACAAACACCGCCACCAACGAGAGCGTCGTGGCCAGAACGGCGAGGGCGATCTCCCGGGTGCCGCGGCTGGCGGCCTCCGCAGGGGAATCTCCGGCCTCCAGCCTGCGGGTGATGCTCTCCCGCACCACGACGGCGTCGTCGATGAGCAGGCCGATGGCGAGGCTCAGGCCCAAGAGCGTCATCATGTTCAGCGAGAAGCCCAGGTAGTACATCACGGCGAAGGTGCCGATGATGGACGTGGGCAAGGCCAAGGCGCTGATGAAGGTGCCGCGCAGGTCCAACAAGAAGAAGAGGATGACGAGCACGGCCATGGCGCCGCCGAAGTAGATCGCGATCCAGACCTCGTGGGCGTTGGCTTTGACCTCTAAGGACTGGTCGGTGATGACCTCGGTGATGGCGCCATCGGCGAGCTTGGGCACCTCGGCGTTGAGCTTCTCGCGCACGGCCTCACACACCGCCACGGTGTTGGCGCCGGACTTCTTGACGACCTCCACGGCGACGGCCTCTTGGCCGTTGAAGCGCACATAGCGGCTGGCCTTGGTGAAGTCGTCGACCACCGTGGCGACGTCGCCCAGGCGCACCTGCTGGCCGTCGCGCGTCTGGTGCACGATCATGCTGCGCAGGTCGTCGATGTGCTCAAACTGGGCCTCGGCGCGCACCCCGACGGAGTACGAGCCCAGGCGCATGTCGCCCACGGGCACGCTGAGGTTCTCGATGCCCAGACGTTGGGCCACCTGAGAGGGCGAGACGCCCAAGGCCCGCAGGCGGTCGAGGTCGAAGTTGACGTGAATCTCGCGGTCTTGGCCGCCGAGCACGTTCACCGCGCCGACGCCCTCGATCTGCTCCAGCAAGGGGCGAAGGCGCTCATCGACCTTCTCGCGGGTCTCGTTCACGCCCGCGGGGGTGGAGACGACGGCGACGAGCACCGGCAGCGCGCCGATGTCGAGCTGCTGGATGACCGGGTCTTCAGCGCCCTCGGGGGAGCTTGCCTTTGACGCCGCCGATCTTGTCGCGCACGGCGTTGGTGGCCGTCTCCACGTCGGTGCCCATGCCGAACTTGAGCACCATAAACATCGAGTCGGAGCGCGTGAAGCTGCGCACGTTGTCGAGGCCCGAGATCGAGGAGACCGCGTCCTCCAAGGGCTTCGTGACGTCACGCTCGATGTCTTCAGGGCCTGCGCCGGGGTAGACCGTGAGCACGGTGAGGAACGGGAAGTTGACCGGCGGGTAGAGCTCGGTGCCCAAGCGCCCGAGGCTCAACAGCCCGAGCACGATGAGCACGAAGCTCAACATCGCCGTGAAGACAGGGCGGCGGATCGCGACGTCGGAGAGGTTCATCCTTCACCCAGGTCTGCGGGGGGATCGAGCACGACCTGGTCCCCCTCTTTGAGCGCGCCGAGCAAGAGGGCGCGGCCGCCCTCTCGTTTGACGACGGTGACGGGCACTCGCTCGGCTTGGCCTTCAGTGGCGCGCCAGACGCAGAAGTCGGGCCGAGCGACGACGGCCTCTTCAGGGACCGACCACACGAGCTGGTCTTCACCGGCGGTCACCTGGGCGCGGGCGAAGGCATGCGCGCGCATCCCGGCGGGCGGGGCGTCTACCCGAAGCTCCACGGGCAGGCGGCGGGTGGCCATGTCCAGAGACGGCAGCACCCGCACCACCGTGGCCGGGGCCTCCACCCCAAACCCGACGCTGACCGTGCCCGTGAGGCCTGGGGTGAGCCACACCGAGCTCTCGCTCGCCGAGCCCTTGAGCTGGAGCGCGCTGAGATCTTCGATGACGAAGAGCGGCATCCCGGCGCCGATGACCGTCCCGGCGTTGTCGGGGCCTAGGGTGATGACCCCGTCGATGGGCGCGGTGAGGGTGTGGTAGCCGTAGTTGGCCGAGGCGAGGCGCACGGCGGCCTCGGCCTGCTCAACCCCGGCGCGACCAGCGGCGACGGCGGCCTCGACGTCTTGGAGCTGCTGATCGGAGACCCCGCCGCCCTCGTGCAGAGACTTGAGGCGCTTGAAGCCCGCCTCTCCGGCGGCGAGCTGGGCCTCGGCCCCAGAGAGCGCGGCCTTGGCCTGGGCGAGCTGCGCGGCGGCGATGCGGCTGTCGAGGCGGGCGAGGGCTTGGCCGGCCTTCACAGCGTCGCCACGTTTGACGAGCAGCGCCTCCATACGCCCGGGCACCGAGAAGCCGAGCTGCACCGAGGCGATGGGCTCAAGGGAGCCGGCGATCTCCTCTTCAGCGCGCCACGCGGCGCTCACCACGGCCTCGGTGCGGAGCTCGGCGGCGGGCGCCGCCTGGGTGGCCGTCGGGGGAGTCTCAGCGCAGGCCATCAGGAGCGAGAGCAGGAGCATAGGATCCTCATCGCGCGTCGCGCGGTCGCGCCCCTCATATCCACCGCCACGGCCATCGTGCGCGCCAGGGTGGTGAAGAGATCGACATGCCCAAGGCGCAAGGATCGTTCACCGACGAACTTCGCCCCTCAGAGCGGCGCTCTCCCGTGGCGTGCGTTCGGCGACTCTTCGCCAGGGCTTGAGCCCAAACGCCAGCAGACGTAAGGTGAAGGTGGAGGTGGGTTTTTGGATTATTCATCCCCATGGTCCCTCGCGTTGGCCTTCACCTTGTTGTGGTCGGCGCTGTTCATCCTCGGAAACCTCATCGAGCGGGCGTGGCGAACTCACGCGGCGCGTCCGTTCCCGGAGCGGGTCAACTCCCACAACGGCACGGCCGGGAGCGCCCTGGCCATCCTTCACGCCCTCGTGATCGTCGCTAGCCCGGCGCTGACCGGGCTGAAGACCAACTTCGGCGGTGAGAACACGCCCGGCCAGTCGATGCTCGTCGGGTTCTTGATGGCGTTTATGCTCGTGGACGCCGTGGCA
>JADKFE010000015.1 GCA_016717595.1 Deltaproteobacteria bacterium
GCTGTTGCGCTCAAACCGCGCTGAGGAGGCCGCCGCCGCCGCCAGGCCTGCGTGCACGCGCTGACGGCCTTGGGCCAGCGCGCCGCCGCCGCCGCCGCGAGGCGCGCCTGGGGAGACGCCTTGGCTTTGGGCGGCGCTTGGGCCGAGGCCGAGATCACCTACGCTTTGGCGCTGAGAGAGCACGCCCGGGTGGCGGATCTTCGCGGCGCGCGGCGCTGCCTCACCCGGCTCCTCGACCTCAACCGCGCCGGAGACGACACCGCGCGGGCCCTGGAGCTGCTCGTGCTCCTCGACGCCATCGACGCCGAGGGCCGCCAAGACGACGACATGAACACGAGCACGAGCACGGACACGGCGCGATGACCCTCGCCGCCCTGGGCCTGAGCGTCGGGGTGCTCGCCCAGAGCGCGCCCCCCGTCGTCGGCGGGGCCCCGGCGGAGGCCGGAGATTGGCCGAGCGTCGCCGCGCTCTACGACGCCGACGGGCGGCTCTTCTGCTCGGGGGTGCTCATCGGCCCGGAGCATGTGCTGACCGCCGGTCATTGTGGCGCGGCGCCGCCGGTGAAGGTCGTCCTGGACGTCGTCGACACCTTGGGCGCCCAGGGCGTGGCGCGCGGCGTCGCCCAGGTTGACGTGGAGCCCGCCTATTGGGAGGGCCTCGACGTGGCGCTGATCCGCCTAGACGCCCCGGTAGACCTCGACGTCCCCCCTGCGCTCTCCGGCTGCGCCACAAACCAGCTCTACGACGGCGCCCCGGCGGAGCTCGTCGGCTTTGGCGCCACGCAGCCCACGGACGAGGCCGACGGGCGCCTCTACGCCGTGACGATGCCCGTCATCGACGCCGACTGTGATGACCCCGACCGCGGCTGCCGCGAGGCCATCGCCGGGGCGGAGCTGCTCGCCGGGGGCGGCGGCCTCGACTCCTGCGCGGGAGACAGCGGCGCCCCGCTCTTCGTCTGGACCGACTGGGGCGCGCCGTTGCTCGTAGGCGTCGTCTCCCGGGCGGCCTGGCCCGCGACGACGGCCTGCGGTGACGGCGGGATCTACCTTCGCCTCGACGCCTTGACCCTGTGGCTTCACGAGCGCGGCGTAGACGTGCCCAGCCCCGAGTGCCCGCCGCGCGCCGACAACAACCCGCCCCGGCCCAGCGCCGGGGTGCTCACCGCCGCGCCGGGCGAGACCGTGAGCGCGCAGATCTACGCCAACGACGCCGACCGGGACGACCGCCACGCCTACCGCCTCCACCAAGCGCCCACCCACGGCCTCGCGCGGCTCAGCCAAGAGGGCCACCTCACCCTGACCACAGACGCCACCTTTGTGGGCGAAGACAGCGCCGTTGTGCTCGTGAGCGACGGCGCCGCCGAGGTGGCGCTCACCGTGCGCATCGTCGTCGTGGCCGAGGCCCCCGAGCCGCCGATCGTCCTGGCACCCTACTCCGGCTGCGGCGGGCCGCCGGGCGGCGCCGCGCTCATCCCCCTCCCCGCCCTGCTCCGCCTTCGTCGCCGACCCAAACCCCACAACCGGAGATCCCGATGATCACCAAGCTCAGCCTCCTGGACCGTGACGCCGCCCTGGCCACCCTGCCCGCGTGGCGCCTCAACGACGCCCAAGACGCCATTCACCGCAGCTTCCGCTTCAAAGACTTCTCCGAGGCCTTCGGGTTTATGACCCGGGTGGCCCTGCTCGCTGAGGCCCAAGACCACCACCCCGAGTGGGAGAACGTCTACGCCCGGGTGGAGATCACGCTCACCACCCACGACGCCGGGGGCCTGAGCGAGCGGGACGTGCGCCTCGCCCGGTCCATCGACGGGCTGCTCGGGGGCTAAGGCGCACAAAACTCGCTAAACAGGGCGGATGCTCCCGCACCTCTTCAGCTTGACGCCCGATCAGCTCGCCGAGCTCCTCCGCGGCGCCGATGTCCCCTGCTCCGACGCCGAGGCCCGCCGTGTGGTCAGCCGCCTCGTCGCCGACGGTCGCCCGGATCTCACCGGGCCCCACCCCGTCGCCAAGGTGCTGCGCGCCGCCGTAGACGCCCACACCCGGCGGGACCTCCCCCGGGTGCTGGAGCGGGTGCCCGACCCCGACGACGGCTCGGTGCGCTACCTGTTTGAGGCTGAAGACGGCGTGGTGTTTGAGGCCGTGCGAATCCCGCTGCACAAGGCGGGGCGGTTCTCGGTCTGCCTCTCGTCCCAGGCCGGCTGCGCCATGGGCTGTGACTTCTGCGCCACGGGGCGCCTGGGGCTCAAACGAAACCTCAAGTCCTGGGAGATGGTCGCCCAGTGGCGGATCGTGCAGGATGAGGCCCCGGGCCGGGTGAGCGGCGCGGTGTTTATGGGCCAAGGCGAGCCCCTGCACAACTATGACGAGGTGATTCAGGCCGCCAAGATGCTCTCCCACCCCAACGGCGGGCGAATCTCGGCGGACAACATCACCATCTCCACCGTAGGCCTGGTGCCGCAGCTCCGGCGCTACACCCGCGAGGGCCACCCCTACCGCCTCATCGTCTCGTTGACCTCGGCCATCCCCGAGCGCCGGGCCCAGCTTCTGCCCGTGGCCGGGCGTTTCCCCCTGCCCGAGCTGATGGAGGCCCTCAAAGAGCACGCCGAGGCCCACGGCGACCGGCAGACCGTCGCCTGGGTGCTCATGGCGGGGGTGAACACGGGCCCGGATGAGGTCGAGGCGCTCAAGGGGCTGTTGGAGGGCATGCCGCTGCGGTTTAACCTCATCGACGTGAACGACAGCCGCCCTGACGGCTACGCCCGGGCTGAAGACGCCGAGCGCAAACGGTTCATCGACGCCTTGCAGGCGCTCAAGGCCCCGGTGGTGCGGCGCTACTCGGTGGGGCGCGGTCGCCACTCGGCCTGCGGGATGCTCGCCGGGAAACGCCTCGCCGAGCTGGCCGCTGAAGACGCCGCCGCCGCCGCGATCAGCGCACCGCCGCCGAGCAGCGCATAAACGCCTCACGACAGTTGACGATCACCACCTGACCGGCGCCGACCTGGGCCCAGCCCGCCTTTACTTCGGGGCGACCGCCGAAGCTCACCAGCACCTCGTAGCGCCCCGCGGGGACCTGGCCGGGCTTGTAGCGGCCCTTGTTGTTGACCAAGGCCACAACGCCGGGATCTCCGGTGACGTTCACCATGCCCATGTCCGCGGCGAGGGTCGGCGCGTGGCCTGCAGGCGGCTCGGCCACGACCTTGGCGGGGGGCTCCACGGGGGGATCTTGGGGCGTGGTGACCGGCGCGGTGGGGGGTGTCGGCGGCGGCTGAGGCGGCGGCGCCTTGACCGTGCCGCTCGTGGTGGGCGGCGGCGTAGGCTCGACCCCCTCGGCCTCGACGATGGCGTCAAGCTCACCCTCGTCGGGGGGAGGCTCTTCGGGCACCGCGGGCGGAGGCACCAAGGCCACGGCCACGGGCGCTGGCACATAGGTGGCGAGCCGCTGGGCCCCGACGAGCTGGCCCAGGCGCGCGGCGCCGAGCATGATCAGCGCGGCGAGCACCACCGCCGTGAACGCCAACAGCGCCTCTTTGGTGCGGCGCTGCGGAGGCGCGGCGTCGGACCAAGCCGGGGGCGGCGTCGAGATGTTCGCGAGGTCCAACGCCGACATCTCGTCAGTGTCTTCGCCGTCGTCCTCCATGGGGTAGGTGCGGTTCTCGTCGAAGGTGGAGTCGGCGGCGCCGTCGCCTCGGGCCGACTGCTCGCTGAGCGTCATGCCGCTGAGGTCGTTCGCCATCGCCAGCGACGCCGAGCGGCCCTCACGCAGGTAGGGCACGATGCGGTCGGCCCACTCCGAGAGGCTCTCCCCCGGGGCGGCGCGCTGGGCCTTCCGGGCGGCGAGCTCGACGGCGCGGGCGGTGGGGCGGTCCTTCGCCTCATAGGCCAACATCGACGAGATGAGGGGCAGAACCTCGTGTTTTGGGTCGCCGAGCACCGTCGCCACCTGACGCAGCGCCGCCTCTCGCAGCCCGTTGTGCCGCTGGATGTTGGAGCTGGTGCGGCCCAGACGTTCGCCGACGACCATCTCGTAGAGCACGACGCCCAAGGCGTAGATGTCCCCTTCAGCGCCGTCTACGGAGTCGAGACGCTCGGGCGCCATGTAGCCGAAGCTGCCGACGAGCATGAGGTTTGAGCTCGACTCGCGCTGAAAATCGGCCCGGGCCACACCAAAGTCGAGGAGCTTCACCGAGCCCGTGGCCGTGAGCTGCAGGTTGGAGGGCTTGATGTCGCGGTGGATGAGGCGCAGGGGCCGACCGTCGGGGCCGGGCTGGGCCCAGGCGGCGTGCAGCGCGCTCGCCACCTCAGCGATGATCTCCAAGGCCACGGGCAGCGGCAGGCGCTTGTCCGCCGTGGCCTCCATCAAGTTCACGCCCTCGATGTACTCCATGACCATCGCCCAGCCCGCCTCGATGCGGACGAGGCCATCGACCTGGAGGATGGCGCGGTGGCGGAGCAGGCCGAGCAGGCGGGCCTCGTCGCGGAGGCGCTGGGTGAGGTCGGCGCGGCCGGAGACCTCGGGGCGGAGGATCTTCACCGCGACGTCTTTGGTGAACCCGCTCTCGGCCAGAAGTCGCGCTCGATACACAGATCCGAAGCTGCCCTGGCCGATGGGCTCCATGATCTGGTAGCGGCGGGCGTTCACCACGTCAGCACCGCCGCGACGCCAAGCCCCGCAGCGGTCAGCGCCGTCGCGGCGGAGCCGAGCACGAGGCCATGGTTCTTGCGCAGCGCCGCCTCAGCCTGGTTGTAGCAGGCGTCGCTGCCGGAGACGCAGGCGCTCTCATCAAAGAACGCCGCTTCAGCCCGCACGGCGCCTTGGTAGAGCACAAGGGAGGTGATCGCCGCCGCCCCAGCGCCCGCGGCCACGGCCCAGGCGGGGTTGAACTTGAGCTTCCACTCCTCGCCTTCCTGAACCTCGGGGTAGGCCGGCAGCACGTCCGCGGCGTCGGCCTGGAGCGTCCACCACACCGCGCCATCGGCGCCGATGTACTGCACGATCGCCGGGCGATCGCCGGGGCGGGTCGTCGCGCGGGCGCCGTCCACACGCAGCTCACCGGCCTCGGGGGGCTGCAGCGGCAGGGGCGGCGCCTCGGGGCGGCTGCGGGCGTCATCAAAGGCCGCGCGCAGAGGGTGACCCTCGGGGGCGACGCCGCTGGGCAAGGTGGCCTTGGGCTGCACCCGCGCCATCGCCGCGAGGTAGTCCGTCGCCTGCGGGAGATCTTGGCCCAAGAAGGCCGCGTACGCCGCGACGCGGTGCACCTGGGCGGCGTCGATGGGCGTGAGCGGCTCCATCACGCAGGGCAGGCGGTTCTGGGCCTCGGTCCAAGAGAGCTGAAAGCCGATGTCGTCCATCTCGGCGTAGCTCGACTCCGCGAGGGCGAGGGACTGGACGAGCTGCTCGGCGCTGTAGCGCGTTGAGCACTCCGCAGACCAAGCCACCGCCGACACCAACCACATCCCCAGCATCATCAGGCCCTCCCAGCCGCTCCGCGTCCGCTCATAGCCCCAGCCCCGGCAGAATGTACCCGAGCCCAACGGTGCCCGCGCTCGTGTCCGCCGCGTCGGGGGCGCCGAGCCAGAGGTCGGGGTAACCATCCCCGGTGACGTCGCCGAGCGGCGCGAGGCTGCCGCCGAGACCGACGTTGGCCGCGCCGCCGTCGACGATGAGATCCGCCTCGCTCACGCCGCGCGGGCCGCCGTCGACGGGGCCGAAGAACAGGTACGCCCGGCCCGAGTTCTCACCCTTCTTGCCGTCATAGCCCGGGGCGCCGACGATGAGGTCGTCGACGCCGTCGAGGTTGAAGTCACCCGCGCCGCTCACCACGCCGAGCTCATCGTCGGGGTTCTCGCCGACCAGGCGCGTGTGCTGGATGAGGATGAGGTCGTCCTGCAAGAAGTAGTCGAAGACGTCAGCGCCGCCGAGCACCACATACACCGCGCCGCGGTCCTCGAGGTCGTAGCCCGGCGCGCCGACGAGGATGTCGTCGTAGCCGTCGCCATCGACGTCACCCGCCCCGGCCAGGCCCTCGCTGGCGAAGTCGTTCTTGGACTCACCGTCGAGGCGGTGGAACTCGTCGATGTCGAGCCAGGTGGTGGGCAGGTCAAAGCCCACCCAGACCGCGCCCGTGGTGCCGCTGATCGTCGAGCCGAAGGCGTGGTCTGGAGAGCCCTCGCCGTTGATGTCGCCGAGAGACGCGATGGTGTTGCCGATCTGGTCGCTCGCCGTGGTGCCGCGGATGCAGGCCAAGGCGTCCCGGGGGGTGACGTTCACCCCGGGCTCGGCCCCGGAGTACATGCAGATCTGCCCGGCGTTCGCGGCGGTGGTCGAGGTGGTGACGTCGTTGTCCCACAGCGGCGAGGCGACGATGAAGTCGTCGAGGTCGTCGCGGTTGAGATCGCCGCCGTAGGAGATGCTCAGGCCAAAACGGTCGGAGGCGTCTTCGCCCCGATAGGTGCCGTCACCCGCCACGGCGCTCTCGCCCGCGACGAGGGTTGACGCGTAGAGCATCCAGGCTTTGCCCATGTCTTTGTGGCGCCGTCGTCCGCCAGGGGCGCGCCCATGATCAGCGCGACCTCGTGGCCGGGCTCGTCGGAGCCCTCCCCCGCCCGGGCGTTGGGCAACACCGCCAGGCCATAGCCGAGGTACTCGTTGGGGGCGCCGTAGAGGGTGATCCAGGCGTCGTCGGCCTCGGTGGAGGACTGAATTGGGCCCTTAAAGATGTAGACCGCGCCGCTCTTGGTGCCGCCGGCCTTGGAGCTGTCGGCGCCGAGGATCAGCTCGTTCACGCCGTCGCCGTTGAGGTCCGCGGCGCGGGCGGTGAGGCCAAAGTTGACGCTGGACGTCCCGGACTCGCCGGAGATCATCACGTCGAGGGTGCTGACGTTGAGCGTCGGGCCCTCGTACACACACTCGGGCGCGCCGCCGTCGCAGTTGTTGTCGAGGCCGTCGTTACACACCTCGTCGGCGTCGGGGCGCACGGCGGCGTCGGCGTCGTCGCAGTCGGTGTCGTCGAAGACGTAGCCCGAGGGCTGGGTGCAGGCCTGGGCGGTGACGGTCACGTCCCCGTAGCCGTCGTCGTCGCGGTCGGCGTACCAGGTGGAGGTGCCTTGGGCGTCGGGCTCGTCGATGTCGCCGTCACAGTCGTTGTCTTGCTCGTCACAGAGCTCTTGACCGTCGGGGGAGATCGCCCCGTCGCTGTCGTCGCAGTCTTCAGCGTTCTTGACGTAGCCCTCGGGCGCGAGGCAGCTATCGACCGAGGTGAACGGATCCCCAAAGCCGTCGCCGTCGGCGTCGAGCCAGGCGAGATCCGAGCCCGCGGGCGCGCCCTCGTCCACCGCGCCATCGCAGTCGTTGTCGAGGCCATCACAGCCCTCGGCGCCGGTGGGGGCCACGAGCGGGTTGGCGTCATCGCAGTCAGAGGGCCAAGTGGTGCCGTCGTTGTCGACGTCAAAACGCGCAGCGGCCTCGTCGTCCGAGACCCAAGCGCAAGCGAAGAAGAGCAGGGGTAGCCACATGATTGCCTGCATCTTAGCGTGCGCGGCGCAGACACGCAGGGCTTCCCTCACGGACTCTCATTGAGTCGCTCAGCCAAGCCGCGCCGCGAGAGACGCCGAGCGCGCGGCGAGGAGCTTCAGCACGCCCCGATCGTCCACCATCGGCTCAGGCGCCCAGATGCCGGGCAGGCTCTCCACCACAAAACTAGGCGGGAGCTTGAGCACCACGTCTTGTGGCGCGTGGCGCAACACGCCAAGGAGATCCATCCCCAGAGACTCGGCGCGCGCGGCCGTTCGGTCGTATCCTGGGCCCCCCCACGGCGGGTCGAGCACGAGGCCGTCGGCGGGGCTGTGGGCGATCACCTCTCGCGCGTCGGCGCAGACAAGCCGCACCTTGGACCCGAGGCCGTAGAGGCGCAGGTTGTGGCGCGCGAGCTCTAGGCGCCCGGCGTGGAGATCCACGGCGATGATCTGCGTCACCTCCTGGCGCCTCGCGAGGGCCAAGGTGATGGCGCCGACCCCGCAGGTGCCGTCGATGACCACACCCGAGAGGCCGCGGACGAGCCGGTCGGCGAGGGCCTCGGGGGTGGCGGAGTAGAGCCCCTCCTCATCCACCAAGACCCCCTCCTCCCAGCGGGAGAACAGGCGGCGGCGGCGAGTCGAGAGCGGCTCCCGATGCGGCGGGCGGCGCCCCACACGGATGGGTGGGCTCATCTGCACCTGCACGACCGCACCCCCGACGGAGACGCCGTGGATGAGGTGGCTCACCGCCCGAGCGCGGGCCGGGCTCACGAGGCCATCCGGGGGCAGCCAGAGGCGCGGCGAGAGCCACGGCGGGCCTCCTTCGAGCGTGACTCTCACCTGAGTCACGGCGCGGGTGAGGGCCTCGACGCTCTCTTTGGCCCAGATCTCCGCCCGGGGATCGTCGCCCAGGATGAGCTCCTCCAAGGCCCAGCGTAGGCGCGTGAGCTGCCAAGCCTGCTCGGCCAGCTCGCCGTCGAGGCCCTGGGCGTGGACATCAGCGAGCTCCTCATCGGCGAACCACGACGCGGCGACGAGGTCCACCGCGCGCCAGCCCGAGCCCATGGCCCGAGCGCCGCGCAGGCCCACGACCCGGCCCCCCTCGGCCTCTCTCAGCCACGGCCCCACGGCGCCGCCGAGGCTCGGGCCCAGACGGGTCATTCCGCGCAGCGGCGTGGCCAAGAGGCGGTCCACGGCGCCGCGCTTGAGGCCCAGCTTCTTGAGCGCCCGCGCGGGATCGACCTGGCCGGGCAAGGCCTGGAGCAGCGCCCCTACCCGGCCCTCGACGAGGACCGGCGGCCCTTCAGGCCAGGCCAGCACCGCGGCCACGGCGTCCGCTGGGGGCGCTCCGACGGGCTCAATGAGCAGGCCCTCGTCGTGGGTGGCCAAGATCCGGGGTCGGGCCGGGTGCTCGCCCAGACGCGCCCAGCCCTCGCGCTCGGCGGTCACCCGCGCCCTGGGGCCGGGGATCCACAGGCCCTCGGCCACGGCGTAGCCGTAGAGCGGGCCGCCCGGCGGCAGGCCCAAGGGCCGCTGCGTCGCCCCCGAATCACGCCACGGCGGCGCCGAATCGCCCTCAGCCACGCCGCGCCGCGGCCATGGGGAAGCCGTAGGGGTTGTCTACGCGGCACACCACAAACGTCGCGTCATCGGGGACCGGCGCGGCGTGAAGTCGAGCGTGAACCTGCTCAATGAGGGTGGTGGGGTTGGCGTCGGCCTCCAAGAGCGCGGCGAGCTCCTCTTCGGGGACGACGTGCAGGAGCCCGTCGGTGGCGATGATGAACACGTCTTCAGGCTGGAGATAGAGCCGATCGAGGAACAGCGCGTGGCGGACCTGGCCGCCCATGCCGACATACGCCGCGAGCCCACGCCCGCGCACCTGCTTGGGCGTCAAGCGCGTGAGCTTGCCGCGCTGCCAGCGCAAGACCGCCGTGTCTCCGAGACAGAACACCCTGCCCTGCCCGGCGCTCATCCACAGGCCCGCCAAGGTGCACGCTGAAGACGTGGTCAGGCGCACTTGGGCGTCGGCGCTCTCGATCAGGTCGATGAGCAGCTCTTCGCTGGCGGCGCGGGAGCTGGTGAACAGCTCGGCGAGGGCCTCACAGGCGAGCTCTGCGGCGGCGAAGCCGTTTCCGGCGGAGGTGACGCCGTCCGCGGCGGCGTAGAGCACACCACGCCCCGCCTCACGCACGACGAGGTTCCGCGCGTCGAGGAGCGCATAGCGGTCGTCGTTCAGGGCGTGGCCCGCGCCGCGACGGGTAATCGCGAGGGCGAGCCCCGCGCCGGTGCGGGGGGCGATCATGTGCGGGAGGATACCTCGGTTCGACGCCCGCGGAGCGCCCTCTCTGCGACCCACCCCAAGATGCGCGGCGGCAGCGGACAGGGTGAGGGCAACACGCGGAACCGAATAGTATAGACTCTCTTCGACACGTTGGGCACCGCGCGGTCTGCACCCCCCGCGCGGCGCCAGGATCGAACCGGAGCGCGTAATGCCTAGTCCGTTGAGCGAGTCCCTGCGGAGAGCCCTCCAGTCCCTCAACCAGCCGCAGCACGGCAACACGGATCCCCCCAAACACTCCTCCACCGATCTTGGCCAGGGCGCGGATTACATCGTCGGCATCGGCTCGGCCGGCGGCGCGAAGGGCAGGCCCGAGGACGACATCACGACCCTTCGTGAAGGATCCTACGAGGAGCAAGACGAGGAGTCGGACGACGAGCCCACCGACACCGACGTCGTGATGGACATCGCCCCGGCGCGCCCCCTCGCCTCACGCTTCATCGACCCGCCCCGCGCCTTTGAGCCCCAGCGGGTCGCCGAGGCGCCGCGCCCGATGATCAGCCTGCCGGTCTCCGGGCGGTTCCGCCCGCCCGAGCCCAAGACGCTGGAAGAGGCCGGCTTAGAGCCCGAGTTTGTGCAAGGGCTCATGGTGAAGTACCTCCTCGACCACCCCGGCGCCTCAGGCCGCACCATCGCCGGGGCCCTTGAGCTTCACCACCCCGCGCTCGCCGAGAGCTTTCAAGAGCTCAAAGACCGCAAGCTCGTCGTTCACAAGGGCTCGGCGGGCGTCGGCGACTTCCGCTACGACCTCAGCGAAGAGGGCCGCCGCATGGCCCAAGACCTACGAAAGGTCAGCCGCTACGTCGGCCCGGCGCCGGTCACCTTTGAGCAGTACAAGCTCAGCGTTCACGAGCAGTCCATCAGCCGCGAGGTGCCCCGGCTCTCCGACCTGCGGCGCGCCTTCGCCGATCTGCTCGTCTCCGACACCATGCTCCACCAGCTTGGCCCGGCGATCACCTCAGGCAAGGGCATGTTCTTGTTCGGCCCGCCGGGCAACGGCAAGACGTCGTTGGCCGAGCGCATCACCCGCGCCTTTGGCACCGCGGTGTACCTGCCCCACGCCATCTTGATCGAGGGCATGATCGTCAAGGTCTTCGACCCGATGGTGCACGAGCGCATCGAGGAGGACGAGGGCCGCGCCGCCAAAGACCGCGCCGATGGCCGCTGGGTGAAGTGCCGTCGCCCCACGGTGGTCGTCGGCGGCGAGCTGACGATGGACTCCTTAGAGATGGACTACAACGAGAACACCGGCATCTGCGAGGCGCCGATTCAGGTGAAGGCCAACTGCGGCACCCTGGTGATCGACGACTTCGGCCGCCAGCGTATCGACCCCGCCACTCTGCTCAACCGCTGGATCGTGCCCTTAGAGAGCCGCTTCGACTTCCAGCGGATGCCCGATGGCCGCAAGATCCGCATCGCCTTCGACCCCCTGCTCATCTTCTCGACCAACCTCGATCCCAAAGACCTCTGCGACGAGGCGTTTCTGCGGCGTATCCCGTACAAGGTGAGCGTCGAGGATCCCGACGAGGGCGCGTTCAGAGCGCTGCTGCACCACCAGTCGAGCCACATGGGCATGGAGCCCGACGAGGAGGTCTTTGACCACCTCATCTACACCTACTACCACCAGACCGGCCGTGCCTTCAGGTACTGTCATCCTCGTGACCTTCTGCTCCAGGTGCAGAACCAGTGCATCTTCCGCGAGACCCCGCTGCGCTTGACCCACGAGGCCATCGACGAGGCCGCGCTGCTCTATTTCACCTTGCTCTAGTCCACCTCGCTCTGGGGGCTGGCGCCGCGGCGACGCTGCTCACCGCTCGGCCAGCGCTCGCCCAAGAGACCTGTGAGGTGGACTGCCCTCGGGACGCCTGGTATTTCCGCGTCTACCCCGACGACGCCGCGCCGCGAAACCCAAGGATCTACCTGGGAACCCTCCCGGTGGATGAGCCCGATCCCGAGCCTCGGCTCTACAGCGTCTTTGACAGCGCCACCTGGCCCGGCACCCTCGAGGTGCTCGAGGGCGGCGGCCAGAAGGCGCTCTTTTACCAGGCGGACGAGACGCTCACCCCAGACGCCAACTTCGGCGTCGAGGTGGGCGAAGACGTCTACCGCTTCTTGACCGGCGCCGAGGTCGACACCAGCCCGCCCACGGGCGGCGCCTTGACCAACCTCACGGCGTACCACCACGAGGGGCCGTGCACGACGGGCCCGCAGCTCAGCTTACTCGCCGAGATGAGCCTGGGCGTAGACGACGGCGGCCTCACCCTGTACGAGATCGAGCTCACCCGCGAGGACGGCGTCGTAGAGCGCCTCGTGACCTTACGCTCGGTGGTGTACCTCGGAGAGGGCGACTGCGTGGAGAACCTGCCCCTTGTGCCCGGCGAGCGCATCAGCGCCCGCAGCCGCGCCCTTGACTACGCAGGCGGCGAGAGCGCCTGGAGCGAGGTGTTTGAGGTGCGTGTGCCCCGCCGCGCCTGCGCCGCCGCCCCGGCCGCGCCGTCCTTTGGCGCCTTGGCCGTCGCGCTGGCCTTCGTGCTCCGCCGTCGCCGCCCCGAATGAGCGCCGAGTCCCCTCCCCGTCACGCCCTGGTCGTCGGCGGCGCCCGCGGGGTCGGCTTGGGGATCAGCGCGGCGCTGCTAGAACGGGGCTGGCGTGTCACCGTCGCCGGCCGCAGCCACCAGAGCCCCGCCCTGGAGGCCAAAGGCGCGGTCTGGCGCCGCTGCGACGCCGCCGACCCCGACCAGGCCCAGGCCTTGCTCACCGCCGCCGCGCCCTACGACGCCTTGATCATCGCCGCCGGGAGCGACTCTCGCCGCGGCCTGTTTGACGAGACCGCGGAGGGGTTCCGGGCCCAGCTCCGCGACAACCTCGACGTGGCGTTTCACCTCCTGCGCCTCGGCCTGCCTCCGCTCATGGCCCAAGGCTGGGGCCGCGTCTTGACCTTCACCCTCTCAACGACCCACCGCCTGCAGCCGAGCCCACGCCTGCCCGCCCACGCCGCCGCCAAGGCCGCCCTGCTCTCGTTGACGCGCAGCGCCGCGTTTGAGGCCGGCCCCCACGGGGTCACGGTGAACGCCTTGGCCTTGGGGCACATCCAGACCGAGCACCAACACCACGACGAGCGCGCCCAGCGTGGGCCCACCCGGCGCCTGGGCACGGTGCAAGAGGTCGTGAGCGCCGCGCTCTTCCTGTTGAGCGACGAGGCGAGCTACATCAACGGCGCTGAGCTGCCCGTGAGCGGCGGCTACGGGGTCTGAGGGCCCTCACCGAAGCGCTGCCAGAAGCGCCTCGTGGCCGCCTCGTACGCCCAGACCGGGCGTCCGCCCACCAGCACCCGGGCCGGGCCGAGGGCCACGATGGGCGGCTCCCCCGAGATCGGCCGGGCGCCGCGGCGTCCCAAGGGGTGGCTCATCTTCCCGGCGAGGACCCCGTCTGCGCCCACAAAGGCGAAGCCGTCGAGGAGCTCGACCACGAGGCCCCCGGCGCTCGGCGTCAGCGAGGGCCGAAGCGGCGCGGCGCTGGGCAGGCTCAAGACGCCGTCGCCGAGGCCCCTCAAGCTGTAACGATCCCCAGCCTCTAGCCCCACGGTGACCCGGCGCCCGCCGAGGTTCACCACGGCGAGGGTCTGGAGGCCGTGAGGGCGCTCCACCGGGCCGAGGCCCCCCGACCAAGATCGCAGCGCGCCGTCTACGACGAGCCACAGCGTCTCGCCCACCCAGGCCGCGTCCGTGGCCCGAGCGCCGAGGCGCTCCACGACGCCCTGGCCCTTGAGCAAGACGGCGTCATCCCAGGCGGTGTCCACCAAGGCCAAGGCGGGCCCGGGCCGCACCCGCACCCCCGGCGAGGCGACGAGGCCGGGCAAGGCCCAAGACGCCCCGCCCAGCCGCCACGCGCGCTCGGCGCCGAGACGCAAGAGGCCGTCGGGGAGCCACACGCAGGGGCCCACGACGCCGTCATCGACGACCGCCGCCGAGCCCTCCAGGGTGTGGCGTAGGCCATCAAAGGTGGCGAGCTGCGCCCCGTCGGGGGAGAGCGCCACCCCAGCGCCGCGCCCGGACCAGATTCGCTCCCCGCGCTCAACGTCGTACACCGCCGCCGCGCCGCCCTCCCAGGCCATCGCGGCGAGCCGACCGTCGGCGGAGGCGGCGAGGCTCAAGGGGCGGGGCAGCTCTGGCTTGAGCCCGACGAGGCCCAAAAACCAGTCTTGAACGCCCATCAAGCGCCCGGAGGGGGTTCGGCGGCGATGGTGGCCAAGACCTTGCCCGTGGCCACCCGCTGCCCGTCCACCTCCGCGCGGCAGTCAAAACGCCACACCCGCATCTTCTCGGCCTCTTTGACCACCTTCAGGCGCAGGGTGTCGCCGGGCATCACCGGGCGGCGGAACCGCAGCTCATCGAGGCCCATGAGGTAGACCTTGCCCCCGGCGGCCTCGGGGTGCGCGGCCAGGGCCACCACGGCGGCCACCTGGGCGAAGGCCTCGGCGATGAGCACGCCCGGCATGATCGGCTGGCCCGGGAAGTGCCCGGCGAAGTGGGGCTCGTTGACGCTCACACACTTCACGCCGACGGCGGACACCCCCGGCTCAAGCTCCTCCACCCGGTCGATCATCAAGAAGGGGTAACGGTGGGGCAGAAGGCGCATGATCGCGTGAATGTCGAGGGTCAAGCTCACTCCTTCGTCTCGGTCTCGGCTTGGATCGGGCGGTGGGTCTGGGCCTCGATGGCCTCGACTCGGGCCTGGAGCTGGCGCAGGGCGCGGGTCAGCTCGGGCAGCTCTTCGGCCTCGCGGGAGGCGCGTAACCAGCGGCGGTGGTCATAGGCCGGCACCCCGGCGAGCTTGGCCCCGGCGGGGGCGTCTTGGGCGACCATGCTGTGCGCGGCCACGGTGACGCCGTCGCCGATCTCGAGGTGCCCCAAGATCGAGCTGCGCGCGGCCACGGTGACCCCGACGCCCAGGCGTGTGGAGCCCGCCACGCCTGAGTACGCCACGAGCACGTTGTGGGGCCCGATGGTGGCGCCGTGGCCGACCTGGCAGAGGTTGTCGAGCTTGGCGCCCTGTCGCACGGTGGTGACGCCCAAGGCCGCGCGGTCGACGCAGGTGTTCGCGCCGAGCTCGACGTCGTCCTCGATGACCACGCCGCCGACCTGGGGGATCTTGACGAGGCCCTCGCGGCTGGGCGCGAAGCCGAACCCTTCGCCGCCCACCACCGCGCCGGGGTTGAGCCACACCCGCGCGCCCAAGACGCAGCCCTCCATCACCACCGCCCCGGGCATCAGGCGGCAGCCCGCGCCGAGGCTGGCCCCAGCGCCGACATAGGCCCCCGCCTGCAGCCAGCTCCCGGCGCCGACGACCGCGCCTTCGCCGACAAACACGAAGGGCTCCACCGTGACCCCTTCGCCGAGGCTCGCCAGGGGGGACACCGCCGCGCGGTCATCCACCCCAGGCGCGGGCCAGCGCGGCGGGGAGAACAAGGCCAAGGCCCGGGCGAAGGCCAAGTACGGATCGTCTACGCGGATGAGCGTTATGCCGGGGGCGCTCACCTCACGCTCAACGAGCACCGCCCCGGCGCGGGTGGCGCCGAGGTGCTTGCGGTAGCGCCGGTTGGCGACGAAGGCCAGCTCATCGGGCCCCGCCTCACGAAGATCGGCGACGCCGCGCAGAACAGCGTCACCCGGGCCGATCAGCTCACCGCCCAAGCGGAGCGCGAGCTGGGCGACGGTCACTTCTTGACGGGGTGCGCCGCGTTGTAGCGCTTGACGACCTCATCGGTGATGTCGGTGCCGGGCTTGGCGTACAGCACCGTGCCTTGGCTCACCTCCAAGATGAGGTCGAGGTTCTTCTCTTTGCCGACCTGCTCCGCGGTGACCTTGAGGCCGGTCATCAGCCCCTCCATCGCCGAGAGGTAGGCCTCTTGCATCGCCATCTCGCTCGACTGGTAGAGCTGCTGGTACTTGGCGTTCATCTCGTACAGGCGGCGCTCGTAGTCTTGGCGCGCGGTGTCGGAGAGCACGGCGGCTTTGGACTGGTACTCCTGCTGGAGCGAGCGAAGATCAGCCTCAAGCTGCTCGATCTCCGCACGTTTGCCCTCCAACATCTTGTCGAGCCGGGCCTGCGCTTGTTTGCCCTCCTCGATCTCCTGGATCGCGCGGTTGTAGTCGATGGTCGCGACCTTGAAGTCGGCGGCCCAAGACGCAGGCGCGAAGGTCATCATCGCGACGAAGACAGCCATCAGGAGGCGGGTCAGCATGAAGGAGATCCTCTGAGCAGGATGAATCGGCATTGATTAGCCCAGCGAGCGAGCCCTCGCCAGCGAGAAGACGACCCACCTCCCGGGCGGGATCTTCCGCCGGGGCCCGGATATGGCCTGGAGATGCTCCTCTCCTTCGCGCTCATCGTCCTCGGCCTCGCCGCCCTCGCCCAAGGGGGCGACTCCCTCATCGACGGCGCCACGGGCCTCGCCCGCCGCGTCGGCGTCTCGCCGCTGGTGATCGGCCTCACCGTCGTGGCGTTTGGCACCTCAGCGCCAGAGCTCGCCGTCTCGGTGCTGGCCGCGCTCAACGGCGCCCCGGCCTTGGCCGTCGGCAACGTGCTCGGCTCAAACCCCTTCAACCTGCTCGTCGCGGTGGGCCTGCCCGCCGCGATCTACGGCCTCACCGCGCCGAAGCTCACCCTCCGCCGGGACGTGCCCGTGGGCGCGCTGGCGACGGCCCTCGTCTGGGGCTTGGCGAGCACCGGTGACGGGCTTGGGCGGCTGGAGGGGGCGCTCCTCGTGCTCGCTCTCGTCGTGTGGGTGGTGTTCTTGCTGCGGGGTGGACGCTCGGGCTCCGCCGCTGAAGAGGAGCTCCCCGACCAGCTCAGCGAGTCTTGGGGCGCGGTGGTGATGATCCTCATCACGGCGAACCTCGCCATCGGGCTGCCTCAGAGCAGCGGCGCGCCGGGCCCCCTCAACCACGGCCTCACCATGGGCGCCGCGACGCTGTGTGTGCTCAACGCCCGGCGCGCCGGGGCCGGCCAGCGCCTCGACGCCCAGCTCCTCGCCGTGGGCCTGGGCTTGGCCCTGCTCATCCTCGGCTCGAAGGCGCTGGTGTCGGGGGCCTCGACCATCGCCCTGGGCCTGGGCATCTCCGAGGCCGTCGTCGGGCTCACCGTCGTCGCCGTGGGCACCTCGGCGCCAGAGCTCACCGCGGGCCTGCTCTCCGCCCGGCGGGGTCAGGCGGAGCTGGCGTTTGGCAACGCCGTCGGCTCCAACATCTTCAACCTGCTCGGCGTGCTGGGCCTCGCCGCCGTGCTGCACCCGATCCCGTTTGAGACCCGATTTTTCACGGTGGACCTGCCCCTCAACCTGGGCGTCGCGCTTCTGCCGCTGGTGTTTTTGGCCACCGGCGGCCGCTTGAGCCGACCCGTGGGCGCGCTCATGGTGCTGGCCTGGGCGGGCTGGACGGCCTGGCTCGTCGCTGAAGAGCTCGGCGGGGCCTAAAGCGGCGGCCAGGGCCTAGAAGCCGGGCCTAGAAGAAGGTGCCGATGGAGAAGTCGAACACCTGCTTACGCTCGTCCTCGTAGGGGTTGATGGGGATGCCCAGCTCAAAGCGCAGGGGGCCCATGGGCGAGAACCAGCGGATGCCCGCGCCGTAGGAGAAGCGCAGGTCGGTGAGGTTGATGTCGCCCTCGCCGTAGGGATCTCCGAAGGCGTTGCCCGCGTCGAAGAACACCACCGCCGAGATGCCGGCGGCCTTCACGATGGGCGCCTCGATCTCGAAGTTGTTCACCCAGGTCTGGGTGCCGCCGACGATGAGGCGGTCGTCGGCGTGGATCGGGTCTTCGCTCTGCAGGTTGCGGATGGACGGCCCGAGGCTGAACCAGTTGTAGCCGCGCAACGAGTTGATGCCGCCCGCCCGGTACAGGTGGATAAAGGGCACCACGCTGCCATCGGTGGAGCGGATCGAGCCGATGGAGCTGTTGAAGCGGAAGATGAGCACATCTTTGCCGGGGATGATCGGCTGGTAGATGCGCAGGTTCGCCCGGTTCTCCCAGAGGTTGAACTCGCCGCCGAGCAGGTTCAGCACCGTGTCTTCGTTGATGCGGAAGCCGCCAGAGAGCTCCGTGGACGCCGAGAAGAAGAAGCCTTGGGTGGGGCTGATGCGGTTGTTGCGTTTGTCCACGGTGAGCGACAGGCCCAAGGTGGACGTGATGCCCGAGGTGTACAGCTCACCGCCGAAGAGCCGCTCTTGGTAGGCCGTGACCGTGGTGAGGCCGACGTCCTCCAGGGTGTAGTCCAAGGTGAGGCGGATGTCGTCGCGGCGGTCGAGGTAACGGCCGATGGCCACGCCACCGCCGCGCTGGTACTGGTCTTGGATGAACTGCTGCTGCAGCGAGAAGCCGTCGATCTGCAGCGTCCAGCGCGAGTCCAAGAAGTAGGGGTCGGCGAAGGAGACGTTCCACTGCTGGCGGAGCTGGCTGATGTTCAACGAGGCGCTCATCAGGTAGCCCAAGCCCAAGAAGTTGTTCTTGGAGATGGACCCGGTGAGCACGAAGTTCTCCAGGTTGGAGAAGCCCATGCCTACGGAGAAGCTGCCCGTGGGGCGCTCGACCACGTCGATGTCGACGTCCAGCACGTCGCCGCCGCTGCCGCGGGGGGTGTTGATGCGGGTGGTCTCAAAGTAGCCCAGCCGCTC
Source organism: Deltaproteobacteria bacterium (assembly GCA_016717595.1). GTDB lineage: Bacteria > Myxococcota_A > UBA796 > UBA796 > CAJQPC01 > JADKFE01. The sequence goes on from JADKFE010000015.1 coordinate 18,519, forward strand.
GATGCGCATCCGGGCCTCACGAAGGCCCGAGCCGCTGTAGAAGTCGCCCTCGTTCAGCGGGATCTCCCGGCGGATCACCTTGTCGAAGGTGGGGTCGTTGCCGGAGATGTTGATGCGGCCGATGGTGTATTTTTCGCCTTTGGCCACGTCAAAGGTGATGTCCACCACGCCGGTGTCGGGGTCGGCCTCAGTGAGCGGGACCACGTTGACGAAGGCGTAGCCCTGGTCGCGGTAGAGATCACCGATGCGCTCCATCGTGGCCTGGACTTCAGTGAGCTTGAAGTAGTCGCCCGTCTCCAAGGGCACGCCGGGCTGCTCGTTGGCCAAGGTGCGCCGCACCCAGCCTGTGCCGCGGCCATCGGGGTTCTCGGCGACCTGCAGGGCCGTCTCACCGGCCACCACACGGTCGATGGCGGCGGAGGTGAGGCCCTCGGCGGGCACCTCGTCTCCGCGGCTGCGGATGTGCCCGATCTTGTACCGGGTGCCCTCATCGACGTGGATGGTGATGTAGATGTAGCGTTTGTCCGGCGAGAGGTAGACCTTGGGCTCACCGACCTTCACGTCGACGTAGCCCTCCTCCAAGAAGACCGACTGCACGATGTACAGGTCGTTCTCGAGGTTCTCCTTCTTGAACGCGCCGGACGAGCTGAGCCAGGGCAAGAGGCCGCCGGGCTTGGTCTGCATGTAGCGGCGGACCTTACGGTCGGGCACGCCCTCGTTGCCGGTGATGTCGACGGACTGGACGATGACCTTACGGTTCTCGGTGATGTTGAAGGTGAGATCGACCTGATCTTCGCCGACCTCGGTGACCACGGGCTCGACCTCGGCCAAGAAGTAGCCCTTGTCTAAGTACAGGTCGCGCACCCGGGACTGGTTGAGGGTGACGTCGGCGTCGTTGAGCACGGCGAAGGGCTTGATGTCCAAGACCTCGCGGATGTCCTCCTCCTCAATCTTCTTGTTGCCGGTGATCTGCACCTCCCGCACGGCGGGCTTCTCATCGACGACGAAGGTGACGATCTTGCCGCCCATGGCGTCGGCGTCGGAGATGTCGACCTGAATGTCGTCAAAGAAGCCCGAGCGGAAGATGGCCTTGATGTCGCGCTGGATCTTCCAGGCCGCCAGGGTGTCGCCCTCACGGAGCTGCACCAACGCCAACACCGCGGCCTCTTCGACCCGGCGGTTGCCCTCGACACGCACGGCGACGACGCGGCCTTCAGCGAGGGTGGAGGGATCTTGGGCGTACGCGAGGCCCGGGGCCAAGGCGGCGAGGCCCGCAGAGAGGCCCAACACGGAGAAGAGGCACAAGGCGGCGGCGCGCATCAGGACAGCTCCTCCAAACGACCGTCCCGCATCTCCATGCGGCGCGGGAAACGCGCGGCGAGCTCGCGGCTGTGGGTGACGACGACCAAGGTAGAGCCGATCTCCGCGTTCAGCTCAAGCAGCAGGCCCAAGACGCCGTCCGCCGTGCGGGGGTCGAGGTTGCCCGTAGGCTCATCGGCGAGCAAGAGCCCCGGCGACATCACCAAGGCCCGGGCGATGGCCACACGCTGCTGCTCACCGCCAGAGAGCTCGCCGGGCCGGTGGGTGAGGCGCTCGGTGAGGCCCACACGCGCGAGGCGCGCGGCGGCCTTCTCAAAGGCGACCTTGGGGGACTCGCCCCGGATGATGAGGGGCAAAGCGACGTTTCCTTGGGCGGTCTGGTCGGGCAGCAGGTGGTGGAACTGGAACACGAAGCCGATCTCGCGGTTGCGTAAGGCGTCGATCTCGCCGCGGCTCATCTTGAACACGTCTCGGCCGTTTAGCCACACCGAGCCGGTAGACGGATGATCTAAGGTGCCGAGCACCTGCAGCAGAGTTGACTTGCCCGAGCCCGAACGGCCCACGATCGCCAGCCGATCGCCGGGATCTAAGGCCAGATCGAGGGCGTGCAGCACGTCGATCTGCACGCCGCCCTTCTGGAAGTTGCGGCCCAGGCCCCGCACCTCCACCTTGGCGCCGATGCGTGAGGACTCACTCATAACGAAGGCCCTCCGCCGGATCGATCGCCGCGGCGCGGGAGGCCGGGTAGAGCGTGGCCAAGAAGCAGATCAGCACCGCGACCACCCCGACCAGCGCCACCATCGTGGGCTCAATCTCCACCGGCAGGCGGTCGAGGTAATACACGTCGGTGTCCAGCGGCCAGCCGTAGCGGTCTAAGCCGATGCAGCCCAGAAGCCCCAACACCGTGCCGACGCTGCCGCCGACGAGGCCGATGAACAGGCCCTCAAAGATGAAGATGCCGCGGATCTGCTGGCTCGTGGCGCCCATGGCCTTCATGATCGCGATCTCGCGGCCTTTGGAGAGCACGACGAGGATGAGCGTGCCGGCGATGTTCAGCGAGGCCACGGCGACGATGAGGCCCAAGATGAGCCCCATCACCACCTTCTCTAGCTTCAGGGCCGAGAACAGGCTCTTGTTGAGGTTCTTCCAGTGCCGGGAGTAGTACGGGAACTCCAGCGTCTTCTCGATCGCCAAGCTCGTGGCGTCGACGCCGAAGATGTCGCCGACGGTGATCTCGATGCCCGTGACCGAGTCGCCGAGCTTCAAGAACTGCTGGGCGTCGGGGATCGAGACGTAGGTCCACTTCGTGTCGTACTCGTACATGCCCGAGTAGAAGATGCCCGCCACCCGGAGCTGCTTCACGTCGGGCACCGGCGCGCCCAAGGGGCCGATGTTCTGGCTGGCGGGGTTGATGATGTAGACCTTGTCGCCGACGAAGACCTTGAGCTCGTTCGCGAGCTCCTCGCCGATGACGATGCCCGGCAGGGGCGCGGCGTTGGGGTCGTTCTCGGAGTCAAAGGGCCCCGGCGGCGGCTCGTGCAGGCGGTCGAGCACGGCCTGCTTGGCCTCTGGGGTGGTCAGCTCACCATCGGGGCCCTGCACGAGGTTCTCGGCGAGGTCGATGACCTCCCCCACCCGCTTGGGGTCGATGCCCTTGAGGATGACGCCTGTGGCCCCGGCGGCGGAGCGGATCATCATCTCGGAGTACACGAAGGGGGCGACGCCCTTCACATCAGGCACGGCCTCGATCTTGGCGATGGCCTCTTCGTAGCCGTCTACGGTGCCGGTGTACTTGAGCACGACGATGTGGGCGTTGGAGCCGAGGATCTTGTCGCGGAGGTCGATCTCGAAGCCGGCCATCACGGAGAGCACCATGATGAGCGCGGCCACGCCCACGGTGACGCCGACGATAGAGATGAGCGTGATCGCCGAGACCCCCATCTCCTTCTTGCGAGACCGGAGGTGGCTGACGGCGATGAGCCAAGCGAAGCGCATGCAGAGATCCGAGGCACACCTGGGAGCGCGGTGTGCCCACAGGTCGGCACGCGCTTAACCGATCCCGGCGGGCTGTGCGCGCCGCCGACCTACTTCGGGAACGCCGGGGTCTGGTAGAGCTCGGGGCAAGACATGGCGGTGATCGCGCCCTCGACCAAGCCCGCCGCCGTGACCGCGCCGACGGCGTCGATGTACGCCCCGGAGAAGTCGGCCATGCTCAAGATGAGGCCGTAGTTGTCGCCGTCGGGGCTCACCGTCGTGGTGTGGGCGTCGGGGCCGCCGGACCAGGTCTTGCCGGTCCAGAAGTAGTCCTCGTAGCCCTGCTGCTCGCTCACCTCAAAGCTGCCTTCGCCCATGGGGCAGTACAAGGCCCACAGCGCGCTGGAGTCGGCCTCGGTGAGCGAGAGCTCGCTGCCGTCGTAGTCCTGCACGGTGAGGGTGAGGTGGCAGAAACCGCCAACCAGCACGTCTTGAGGATCATAGGGGTCGTCGGAGTCGCCGTGGTTGAAGTACTCGACGACGTCCGCACAGCTCGCCAAAGAGGGCGTGGCCAGGGTGAACAGCGCCTTGCCGTCGAGGTGAAAGCCGAACGCGGATCGGCTGGCGACGGCGGCGTCTTGATCCACCGTCGAGACCGTGCCCTCCACCAGGGCGGGCTCCCCCTCGTCCCCACCTTTACAGGCGACGAAGGGGGTGATGAGCCCAAACCATAGAACCTTCACGAGCACCTCCTCAAGCGAGATCTGCGCCGGTCTCCGCGTCTTCGCCGCCGCCGGCCTTGTGCGCGAGCCAGGCCTCCATGAAGCCGGTGATGTCGCCGTCGAGCACTCGATCGGTGTCACCCATCTCCATGCCTGTGCGAGTGTCCTTCACCATACGATACGGCTGCAGGACGTAGCTGCGAATCTGGCTGCCCCACTCGATCTTCTTCTTCGTGGCGTTCACCGCGTCCATCGCCTCTTGGCGCTTCTGGATCTCAAGCTGGTAGAGCTTGGCGCGGAGCATCTTCATCGCCGTGTCTTTGTTCTTGTGCTGGCTGCGCTCGGCCTGACAGGCGACGACGGTGTTCGTGGGCAGGTGGGTGAGCCGCACGGCGGAGTCGGTCATGTTGACGTGCTGACCGCCAGCGCCCGACGCCCGGTAGGTGTCGACGCGCAGATCCGACATGCGGATCTCGATCTGGATGTTGTCCTCGACGTCGGGGTACGCGCCCACCGACGCGAAGGCCGTGTGGCGACGGGCCTGGGAGTCGAAGGGGGAGATGCGCACGAGGCGATGAACGCCGATCTCCGCGCGTAAGTAGCCGTAGGCGTAGGCGCCTTGCACCTCGATGGAGCAGGACTTGATGCCCGCCTCCTCGTGGAGCTGCTCATCGACGATCTTCGTCTTGAAGCCCCGGCGCTCGGCCCAGCGCAGGTACATGCGCTTGAGCATCTCGGCCCAGTCCGCGGCGTCGGTGCCGCCCGCGCCGGAGTTGATCTCCAGGATGGCGCCGTTCTCGTCGCCTTCGTCGCCGAGCAGGCGCTCGATCTCGATGGCGCGCACGCCCTCGCGGAGGTCGGTGAGCTGGGTCTCGGCCTCGGCCACCAGAGACTTGCTGTCGTCGCCGCCGCCGGCCTCATCGGCCAGCTCCAGCATCACGCCGATCTCTTCAGCGAGGGTGGAGAGGCGCTGCCAGGTGCGCACGACGCGCTCTAAGGCGCCCTTCTCTTTGAGCATCTTCTGGGCCCGGGCCTGGTCGGCCCAGAACTCGGTGAGGTTCGCTTGGCGCTCTAAGTCTTCGAGCCGCTCTAGCTTGCCATCGACGTCAAAGATGCCTCCGGAGCACGCTAAGTTGCGTGCTCAGGGCGTTCGTCTCATCACGGATGTCTTCTGGGGCCATCGGAGCCTCCATCGTCTGGGGCGCGCGGAGTAACACGGCCTCAACAATCAGGCCCCCGTCACCGCGGCGATGAGGCCCTGGCCCGACCAGCCCAGGCGGCGGAGCAGGCGCGCCTCAGCCTCGGCCATCTCGGCGAGATCTTCGTCGTTCGTCTCGTGGTCGTAGCCCAGGAGGTGCAAGAGGCCGTGGACCATCAGCACACGAAGCTCGTCGCCCAGGGGGGTGCCACGCTCGGCGGCCTGCCGGGTGGCCGTGGGCACGCTGATCACCAGATCCCCCAAGAAGTCTTCGTCCTCTTGGGGGAAGCTCAGCACGTCCGTAGGCGCCGCTTTGCCGCGCCACTGTTGGTTGAGGCCCTGGATGTGGGCGTCGGAGCACAAGACGAGGGAGAGCTCGGCCTCGGCCAGCTCAACCTCCACCAACAGCGCGTCGGCGTCGTGACAGACCGCCGCGGCCAAGGCGGCGTCTTCAGGGAGATCGGCCCAAGACAGCTCGACGCTCACGGCGCGCGCCCGCCGAGCCCCCGCTCACCCACCGGCGGCGGCAAGAAGTCGGGCGACTCGTAGTCGATGACCTCGGTGCTCTCGTCTTCAGGCAGGCCCTCCTCGCCGGGCAGAGGCAGGCTGTTTCTCGCCGCGGCGAGCTCCGCCGAGGGGATCTCCAGGGTGATGACGGCCTCACGAAGGGGCCGCTCCTCGGCGACGGCGACGCGGCGCGCGGGCAAGGGCTTGTCGGGGTACGCGATGCGGTGGTGGTGAATCGCGAGCACGGTTGTCTTGAACACCCCGGCGATGACGTACAGCTCGTTGAGGGTGAGCGGGCAGTCTTGGAGCTGGCCATCGGCGAGGGTGGAGTTGATGATCTTCTGGATCATCTCGCCGACGTTGTCCGGCGTGGGGCGCTTGATCGAGCGGCAGGCCGCCTCGATCTTGTCGGCCAACATCAGGATGCCCGCCTCGCGGGTGTTGGGCCGGGGGCCGGGGTAACGGAAGTCTTCAGCGTCGGTGTTGGGGTCGTTCTTGAGGGCCTGGACGTAGAAGTAGTACACCAGCCCGTCGCCGTGGTGCATGTAGATGTTGTCGATGATCGGCTGGGGGAGCTTGTGATCCCGGGCTGTTGCGCCGCCGTCGCGGACGTGGTCGATGATCACCTGGGCCGACTGGTAGGCCGTGAGGCGCTCGTGTCGGTTGAGGCCGTCGGTCTGGTTCTCGACGAAGTACTGCGGGCGAACGGCCTTGCCGATGTCGTGGAAGTACGCGCAGACCCGCACCTGCAGAGCGTTGGCGCCCACAGCCTCGGCGGCGGCCTCGCCCAAGGCCCCGACCATCACCGAGTGGTGGTAGCTGCCCGGCGCGCGCATCATCAGGTTTCGTAAGAGCGGGTGGTCCAGGTTCGCGAGCTCCAAGAGCTGCAGGTCGGTGACGAAGCCGACGAGCTCAAAGAGCGGCACCAAGGCCAGCACCAGGAACGCCGAGAGCATCCCGCCGACGAGGGCGAAGGTGAGATCCCAGCCCACGGAGAGGGCGCTGGGGGTGATCCCGCCGAGGTTCATCGCCAGCAGATCCAGGGCGATGACCATCACGGCGTTGGCCAGGCCGGTGAGCAGGCCCGCGCGCAGGATGACCCGGCGCTCGCGGCGGCGGCCGATGCTCCAGGCGCCGACCAGGCCCGAGACCAAGAAGAACACGAGCCAAGACCAGCTCTGATCAAGCGCCAAGGCCGCGAGCGCCGCGGACAACACGGCGAAGACGAAGCTCGCCTCGGCGTTCACCAAGAACCGCACCAGCAAGACCGAGCCCGCGAGCGGCGCCGCGTACAAGAACGACGAGGGGCTCACCCCCTGGCCGATGGCCTGGGCGACGGGGTCAGAGAGCTCACCGCCGAGGCGGGCCAAGCCGGTGTTGAGCACCAACAAGGCGCCCATCGCCGTGAGATCCCGCAGGCTTGAGGTGAAGCGGCGGAAGGCGGCGCCGGCGAAGCGCTGGGCGGCGAGGATCATCACCCCGCAGAGCACAAACACCGTGCCCGCCGCGCGGCCGGGGCTGGAGTCGCCTTGGCGCGCGACGAGCTCTTGCAGCGCCTCGACCTGCTGGGCGGTGACGACGTCGCCGTCTCGCACCAGGGCCGCGCCGCGCTCGACGGCGACGGCGACGGGCTGCACCGAGCGTGAGGCCGTGGCCCGGCGCTCGTTGGTGAGGAGCTGGTTGTAGGAGAAGTTCGCCCGCAGCATGGCCCGGGCGATGGCCGCGGCCACCCGGGCGCGCTCGGCGACCTCCCCCTCGGCGTAGTGCTCCATGATGTGCAGGGTGACGGCGTCGCGGGCGTCGTTGGTGGAGCGCACGGCGCTGAGGTCTTGGAGCAGCACCTCGTCCCGTTGGTCACCCACGGCGCGAATCACGGTGATCGCCTCACCGGCGCCGAGGCTTGAGACCTGCTCGTGGGCGACGTAGCCGCTCATGCCTACGGCGAGCAGGTCGATGGCGAGGCTCTCGACACGCTCATCAAAACCCCACAAGGCGACGAGCTCGACGTCCTCCACCCGAAGGCTCACGCCGAGCTGCTTGAGCAGGACCGCGCCCAAGGCCGAGCGCTCGGCGTCGCTGAGGTTGGCCCGGCCTTTGGCGCGGGCGGCGAGCACGGCCTCGCTCGTCTGGCGGCGCCCGAGGTCAAACGCCGCGGCCACACGCTCTTGCACACGGTTGAGCAGGGTGGCGTCGTAGTCGTACACCGCCGGGGTGCCGCTGACCGCCTCGTCTTGGCGCAGGCGCGTGGCGGCCGCGTCCACATAGGTGAACGCCATCGGCGCCTTGACGTCGCGGGTGGCCACCTCACCAGCCTTCAGCCCGGGGTCGGCCACGCGGCCAAAATCGACCACGATCAGCGCGTTGGCCAAGCAGACCAACAACAGCAGGGCCACGCGGGCGGAGATCCCGCCGGGGCGACTGGCGAGAAGCCAGCTTATGGGGCACCTCCAGGGCCAGAATCACGCCCCCTCTTTGGGGCACGATGCCGATCATACGCCTGGATGATCTTGCTGACCAGCCCGTGGCGCACGACGTCGAGGTGAGAGAAGTGCGCGAACTCGATGCCCGGCACGTCCCGCAAGACCTCGATGGCCTCCACCAGCCCCGAGCGTGTGTGCCCGGGGAGGTCGATCTGGGTGATGTCGCCGGTCACGACAGCCTTTGAGCCAAAGCCCAGGCGCGTGAGGAACATCTTCATCTGCTCGGACGTGGTGTTCTGGGCCTCGTCCAAGATGATGAACGACTCCGAGAGCGTACGGCCGCGCATAAACGCCAGCGGCGCGACCTCGATCACGCCCTGCTCGATAAAACGCTGGACCTTGTCGGTCTCGATCATGTCGTGGAGGGCGTCGTAGAGCGGGCGCAGGTAGGGGTTGACCTTCTCGGCCAGATCGCCGGGCAAAAACCCGAGCTTCTCGCCGGCCTCTACCGCCGGGCGGCAGAGCACGATGCGGTTGACCTCACCCCGCTTGAGCGCGCCCACGGCCATGGCCATGGCGAGGTACGTCTTGCCGGTGCCCGCGGGGCCAACACCAAAGACGATGTCGTTCGCCCGGATGGCGTTGACGTAGCTGCGCTGGCGCGGCGTGCGCGGGAAGATCGCCTTCTTCTTGACGCCGATGAGCAAGGTCTCGGAGAAGATCTGCTGAATCGGGGCGTCTTGGGACTCCCGCATCATGCGGCAGGCGTGATCGACCGCTGAAGGGTGCAGCGCGAAGCCCGTGCCGACGAGCTCATAGAGCTGGCGCAGCAGCGACTCGGTGCGGATCACGTCCTGCTCACCGCCGACGATCCGCAAGGCGTCGCCGCGGTGGGTGACCTTCACGTTCATCTCGCGAGAGATGAGCTTGATGTTGCGCCCCAGCTCACCAGAGAGCTCACGAAGCCGCTCGGTGTCGGGGAAGGTGACGGAGGCTTCATGCTCGGTCTGGGGATCTTCGGCTGAAATGAGGACACCCCAACGCAGGATGCGGGTGGAAGGAACCCCTCAGTTATACTCCCTTGCCCGACGGCGCCAAGCGCGGCATAGCCCACACACGGCGCGACGGTCGAACACTGTCCACGAACGCTGCCCCGACGACTGGCCCCGGAGCGTGCCCTTGATCATCGGCGTCCCTGCGGAGATCACCGCCTATGAGGGCCGCGTCGCCCTCACCCCTGCAGGCGCGAGGGCGCTCACCCGCGCCGGGCACAGCGTGCTCGTTCAGCAAGGCGCCGGGGACGCCAGCGGCCTCACCGATGACGACTATGTGCGCGCCGGGGCTGAGCTTGTGCCCACCCCTGAAGAGGTCTGGGGCCGCGCGGCCCTGATCTGGAAGGTGCAGGCGCCGCTGGAGGCCGAGTGGCCGTTGTTGCGCGCCGAGCACACCCTCGTGGCGTATCTGCACCTCGCCGCCAACCCCAAGCTCGGCGTGGCCCTCGCCCAGGCCAAGCTCACGGCCTTGGCCTTGGAGCTGGTCTCTGATGGCCACGGCGGCCTGCCGCTGCTCACGCCGATGTCGGAGATCGCCGGTCGCCTCGCGATCGGGGCCGGGGCGACCTGTCTGAGCCGCCTGCACGGCGGTCGTGGCCTGCTCTTGGGCGGCGCGACGGGGGTGGAGCCCGCCCGGGTGCTCATCTTGGGCGGCGGCGTCGTGGGCGAGAACGCCGCCTTGGCCGCGCTGGGCTTGGGCGCCGACGTCGTCGTGATGGACATCGCCCTGCCCCGGCTGCGCGCCTTAGACGCCCGGCTTGGGGGCCGGGCGAAGACGCTCTTCGCCTCGCCAGGAAACCTGGAGCGCGCTTTGGGGGAGGCCGACCTGGTGATCGGCGCGGCGAATGTGCCCGGCGCCCGCACCCCGCGGCTGATTCGCCGGGACGCGCTCTCGTTGATGAAGCCCGGCGCCGGGATCGTAGACGTCGCCGTCGATTCTGGCGGCGTCGCCGAGACCACCCGCCCCACCACCCACGCCGAGCCCTGCTACGTCGTCGATGACGTGGTGCACTTCGCCGTGCCCAACCTGCCCGGCGCGGTCCCGCGCACCGCGACCTTCGCCTTGCAGAACGTCACCCTGCCCTACGCCCAGACCCTCGCCGATCGTGGCGTCTGGGCGGCGTTCTCCCACGACCCGGGCCTGCACCAAGCCCTGGCCGTCTCTGAAGGACAGGTTCACCTCCCCGGCGCCAAGTCTCGCGGGTAACTCCAGAATCTCCCGCACCAAAATGATGCTCCGGGCTGATTCCTCTTGATCTATGGTGGGTTCACCACACACCCCCGGAGACAAGATGTCGAAGCCGCCCACCGATCTGCGCCGCCGTGATCTGCTCGCCCAGTCCTTCGCCCTGGCCATGATCGTGGCCTGCGCCGGGCCCGAGAAGGAGCCGCCGAGCCCCGTTGACGACACCGGGGAGCCCAGCGGCGACGACAGCGGCGGCGACGACACCAGCGGCGACGACACCAGCGGCGAGACGGAGACCGGCGACGAGACCGGCGACAGCGCCACGGAGACCGGCGGCGAGACCGGCGGCGAGACCGGCGGCGAGACGGCCGAGCCCGAGGCCACCTGCGAAGGCGCCTCGGAGCCCCTGCCCTCGACCTGCGAGTCCACGAGCGGCGACGGCGAGGGCCCTTACTACCGCACCGACTACCCCGAGCGGGTGAACCTCAACGTCTTGGAGGAGGCCGGGGACGAGCTGCTCGTAGACGGTCGCCTGCTCGATGAGCGCTGCAAACCCGTGGTCGGCGCCACCGTGGACCTCTGGCACGCCACGCCCAAAGGCATCTACGACATGAGCGGCGACTACCACTGCTCGGGCCGGGCGATCACGGACAGCCAAGGCGGCTTCTGCTTCCGCACCTTACGCCCGCCGCCCTACTCAAACGGCATGGGCGGCTTCTTGGCGGCGCACCTTCACTGGAACGTGCTCATCAGCGGCGAAAAACGCCTCACCACCCAGACCTACTTCGCGGACGACCCCGAGCTTGACGCCACGACCAAGCCCGCCGACCTCGTGGCGACGGTCGAGCCGATCTCCGAGGGCTTAGGCCGCGTGCGCATTGAGTTTGTGCTGCGGCCTCGCTGAGATTACCCCTGGGTGATGGCCGATCCCCTGCCCCGCCTCCGCGCCGCCGTGAGCGCCCAAGCCGCCGCCGCGGCGTCGTTGCCTTGGGCGGCCACGCGGCGCTGGCGACCCGAGACCCACCTCGCCGTCAACGATGGCCAGCCCGTCGTTGATCTGCACGATCTCAGCGTGGCCTTGGGCGTTGAGGTGGTTGAGCGGCTGATCACCGCCAGCGCGGCGGAGGGGTTTGGCTCGATGCTGCTCATCACCGGGCGAGGCAAACACAACGCCGATCAGCGCTCGCCGCTGCGGGAGGCGGTGATCGCCGCCGTAGACGAGCTGCGCAAAGAGCGCCCCGGGCTCACCCTTCGCGCCGCCGGGCCAGGGCGCATCGTCCTCGTCTGGGACAGCGCGCGCGCCGCGGACATGGCCGTCGGGCGCCTGGGCTGGGCGTTCTGGGCCGGTGTGCTGGCGTTTGTGCTCTTGGCCACCGTCGTCGCGCCGCCGCTCGGCCTGGTGCTGTTCTTGATCTGCGCCGCGGTGTTCTTCGCCCAGCGGAGCCGCTGAGCGGAGCCGCTGAGCGGCGCGCTCCGCCTTACCACTCACCCTGGTTTGGCATCGAGGCCCAAGGCTCGGCGGGCGCCAAGGCCGGGCCACGCTGGAGCAGCTCGACGCTGACCTGATCCGGCGAGCGCACAAAGGCCATTCGACCGTCCCGGGGCGGGCGCAGGATCGCCACCCCGCCGTCGCGCAGCCGGGCGCAGGCGGCGTAGATGTCGTCCACCTCAAAGGCGAGGTGCCCGAAGTTGCGCCCGCCGCCGTAGGGCTCGGCCTGATCCCAGTTGTAGGTCAGCTCGATCTCCGCGGCGTCGCCAGGGGCGCCGGTGCTCAAGAACACCAAAGAGAAGCGGCCGTTGGGGTAGTCGTTGCGCCGGGACAGGGTGAGCCCGAGCTTGTTGACGAAGAAGTCGAGCGCCGCGTCGAGGTCGTAGACGCGGATCATCGTGTGCAAAAACCGCATCGCCGCCTAACCCCGCCGGGCGTTGATGAACTGGATGGCCTGCTTGGCGGCCTCACGCACCGAGGCCTCAGGGTCTTTCTGCATCTTCTCCAACAGCGTGAGCTGGGAGAAGCCGGCCAAGCTGCCGATGGCCAAGGCCGACTCGGCGCGTACGCCGGGGTCGCTGTGGTCGCTCACCCGGCGGGCGTTGGAGAAGAAGCTCTTGAAGTCGGTGACTCGGGCGATGCGCAGGGCGTCGATCACCTCGACGGGGTTCGCCGAGAGCACCATCCGCCGCACGCGCTCGCGGCCATCGGCGGAGAGCGGCACCGCGGCGAAGCGGCGCATGGCGCGGTCACGCTCGCCCCGATCCAGGGCCACCCAGGGGTCTACGAAGTCTTGTTCGGCCTCGGCGCCTTCAGCGGCGCCCTCAGCCTGGGCCGGGGCGTCGGAGGGCACCACGGCGGTGGACGTCGTGGCGGCCACGCCGGCCACCCCCGCCACGCCGCTGACGCTGGCCTCGGTGGCCGGGACACGCACCACAAACTCGGCGTCGGGCACCGACCGAGCCAAGGCCACCGCGGCGCTGATCACGCGGCTGAGCTCACCATCGACGGTGAGGCGGGCGATCACGCCGCCGGGCTCGTTGACCGACGCGGTGCTCGCGGGGAGGCGCGCGCGCTCGGCGTCGGTGAGGGGGGCGTCGCGGCGCAAGAGCAGGACGGGCATCGGAGTCTCCAGGTCAGTTGGCCCGCCTATCGTACACCCGCGCGCCGCGTGCAGGGCTCAGGCCCCGTACTTCACCGTGCAGCCCCAGGCCTTCGTGCGCGGCGTCGTGGGCGGCGTGCCCTCTTTGGCCGCGCGCAGGGCGTCCCCGAGGTAGTCCACCCGCGCCTCACCGCCGCTGAGCTGGCCCAGCGGCGCGTTGTCCGGGGCGCCGACGTAGATCAGCACCCCTTGGGCGTCGATCACGAACAGGTGCGGCGTGGTGGAGGCGCCATAGGCCCGGCCCACGGCGCCGGTTGGGTCCATCCACACCGGCCCGGGGAGGTCGTAGCGGCTGGCCGCGGCGGCGTTCTGGCCGGGATCGCTGCCCGTGGCCCCGGTGGTGTTGGAGTTGATGGGGATCCACCGCACCCCCTCCGCCGCGAGGCTCGCCGGGCGCGTCTCTAAGGCGCCTTTGCCGTGGGCCTCTTGGATGAACGGGCAGTCGGGGTTGAACCACTCCAGCACCACCACCTGACCCCGGGCCTCTGAGAGCTTGTGAACCTGCCCGTCGGTAGCCCCTAAGCTGAAGTCTGGCGCCAAGGCCCCTACGGTGGCCACGGCGCCGGGCTGAATCACCACGCCCGGGTCGGGCAGCGTGACGGAGGGGGTGCAGGCGGTGAAGAAGGCGAGGCTGAGCAGGACGGTGACGAGGCGCATGTCTCAGTGGACCCCAATGACGCGGAGGTTGCGGGCATCATGTCGCCCTTAGAGCATCGCCGTGAGCCGCGACCGCACATTCGCCACGCCGGCCTTCGAGAGCGTGTCCGCCAAGGCCGGATCAGGCAAGCCCAGCGCCCGAGCGCGCGCCGGGGAGAGCGGGGCCTCCTTCGGCAAGGCCGCGGCGCGGTGGTCGTCTAAGGTCTTGGCCTCCTCCAGAAGGGCCTCCCGCACCGGCCCGCCCCCGGCCTTTAGGCACCAGGCCACCACCGCCCACGAGAGCTCGGCGTGCTCCGCCTCGTCCGCGGCGATCCCCGAGAGCGTCTCGGCGATCACCGGGTCTTCAGCGCCTTGGGCGAGGGCCTGGGCCATGGCCGCGGCGACCCCCTCCCCAACGCAGCCGTCGCGTAGAGAGCCCCGGGCGAGGCCGACAAGATCCGGCCGACGCGGCGGCGCGGCGAGGCTGTCTGCGAGCTCGGGCAGGGCCCCAGGATCCCACGGTAGCCCGCCGTAGCCCTGGGCCAAGGCGAAACATCGCCGGGCGTGGTCAATCTCTTGCAGCGCCGCGCGGTGGGCGCCCTCGACGAGCTCCGACGGCGCGCCCAAGGCGATGAGCTGCAAGGAGAGCTTCGAGAACGCCGGGACCGAGGCGTGCTCCGCCCGGGCGGCGAGGTGCCAGACCTCGGCGGCCACCACACGCTCCGCGAGAGAGTCTGGGAGCTTGGGCTGAAGCGCCTCGTTGGGCCGCGGCCGCCACCCTCCGCCGAAGCTCAGCCGCGCGAGCCGGGCCCGGCCCCGCAGGCGCAACAGCCGCCCTTTGGGGCTGGCGGGCGTGCTCATCAGCCCCGCCCAGGCGATGAGCGGCAGGGTGATCACCGCCTGAATCCCGGCCACCAGGGCCCCCATGAACAAGCCGCCGAAGCCGCCGCTCGAGGACGCCACCGTCGCGATGAAGCTCAACACCAAGGAGCCCAACCCCAGCACGCTCCCGACCTGAAACCAGGCCGAGCTGCGCGCTGAAGCGGCGTACAACAACATCCCCATGCTCACGAAGAACACGATGAACGCCGCGGGCACCAGGGGTGAGGTGGGCTCAGGGCTCGGGAGGTCGTCGTCTTCGGGGCTTGGTTCCATGGTCGTCCTCTACGGGGTTGTGCTCGGCGCCGGGATCTCCCACACCCAGACCTCCTCCACGAGCTCCCCTGGGCCCAGGAGCGCGTCGAGGCTCTGCTTGTGGGTGTCGAGCTGGGCCATCTCCGCGAGCAGGCGCGGGTGCAGCACCACCCAGCCGAAGCCCTGATTGTAGAGCTCATCCACGGCGGCGCCTAAGTCGGCGTCGGCGGGAGGCACCCCCGGCGAGCCCGGCGAGACCGGGTCCTTCTTGGAGAGCAACACCCAGGTGCGTAAGGCGTGGTTCATCGACGCCGCGCCCATGCTGCCCACCTTGTTGGTCCAGGGCACGGGCCGGTCGTGGAGCGCCTGGTAAAACAAGAAGCGGTTGGTGCGGTTGCCATAGCCGGAGTCCGCGGGCAGGTCGATCACCGCGCGGCCATCGTCGGGCAAGGCGCTGTAGACCGCGGGGAGCTGGGCGGGGCTCACGGGCAAGGGCCAGCAGTTGGGCGCGAGCTGGAGGTGCTCATACACCACAAACGGCACGGCGATCACGCCCAGTCGGCCCAGGCCCCGGTCGGCCACGGCGGCGAGGATCGCCACGGCCACGCCCACAAACCGCAGGTGATGCACCAGGCCGAGCTTGGTCCAGTCGGCAAAAAACCCGAACGGCAGCTTCATCAGCTCCCCGTTCTCGCCGCGCACCCAGGCGCCGTCCCACCACAGAAAAAATCCCAGGCAGGCCACCGCCGCGCTCACCGCCACCACAAACAGCGGCCACAGCCTCGGCGAGCGCACAAACCCCACCACCGCCAAGGCCAGCACCCCCAAACCCAGGTACGGCGTGTGTTTCCAGGGGGAGCTGAGCGGCGTGTCGATGGTCTCCCGGCTCCAGAAGTCACCGGGCATAAACAACGAGCGCGGGTCTACGGCGTTTGTGCGCATAGAGGGCTCGTTGAACCCGTCCCACAGCGGCCGGTTCACGAACGGCGCGTCGGTGTTCACGCTCATCTTGAGCATGATCGACTGCGGCAGGGCCAAGGCCGCGCCGATGACCAAGGCCAAGGCCAGCTCCTTGAGCCGCGTCGCCCACGGCGGGCGCTCGCCCCCTACCCCGCCCATGAGCAAGATCGCCGCGCCCAGGCCCGTGGCGCCGAAGCCGTGGTACGGCGTCGCCAGCCACGCGAGGCCGATGGCCACCCCGGTGTATTTGGAGCGCCGCGCGGCCAAGGCCCCGGCGAGGGGGATCGGCGCCAGCCAGCAGGCCTCGGACACGCCGTTCCACAGCTCGGTCTGCAGAAGCGGCGTCGTCGTGAGCGCCGCGGCCGCCAGCCAGCCGCGCCCACCCAAGGCCCGCCCAAAGAGCCAGGCCGCCCAGCCGCACAGCGTCAGCTCCAGGGTGAGCAGCACATTCCAGGCCACCGCCGGGCCGCTCAAGGCCTGCAGCGGCGCGGTCAGAAGCGCCCCCAGGGGATCGACGTACCACAGCACCCTTCGCTCGGGGAACGCCGCGACCTTCACCTCCCACGGCAGCTCAAACGACGCCAGCCGCTCAATAAACCAGGACATGCCCCAGGCGTGGCTCCACACGTCCAGGTTGGGGTGCCCGATCAGGGCGTTCGGACCGTAGAGGATGCCCGGCCAGAGCATCAACACCGCCAAGGCGAAGCCGAACAGCGCGCCTCGCGCCACGCCCAGACGCTCCCAGAGGGCGAGAAGTCGGCTCACGAAGGCGCTCATGGGGAGGCTCCTGGGGGATTGGGCGGCGCGGGGCCCAGACGGGACGGCCCGGGGGGGCCTTGCGGCGGCGGGCCTTGCGCGGGACCTTGTTGGGACGGACCCGCAGATCCTTGGCTCGGCGGCGGACCCGAAGGACCGAGTTCAATCAGCTTCACCCCGCGCGTTTGCGCCACGCCCGGCGCCCCCGTCGTCGGCAGGTGCCACAGCGCGCCGTCGGCGCCCTCCACCACCGGCGGCCCAAACACCTCGGTGAGCCGCCGCTTGAGGTCCACACCCGCCAACCTGCGCGCCCTCTGGACGCTCGGCCCGTCCACCACCACCATCGACAGCCCAGCAGCCTGCAGCGCGTCCAAGTCGCCCTGCCGCACGTCGATCGCCGCGTCTTGGCCCCGGCTGAGGCTCAAGAGCTGGGTGAGCAGGCCGTTGCCCTCCACAAACGAGACGTGCTCCGGCGGCAAGAGCGGCGGCAGGCCCTCGACCATGCCCCCCAGCAGCGCCCGACCGTGAACGTGCTGAAACGTGCAGGCCCGGGACGCCTGCCCCAGCGGCAAGGTGATCACCCCGCCCGGCGGCCCCTTCGCCACGGCCTGCCACAGCTCCGGCGCACGAAACTCCCAGGTGGGCAGGGGCGTGACGCCCTCGGCTTGGTTCTGGGCGAGCACACCCAGGGGCAGAAGCCACACAATCCACGGCTTTGAGCGCGCGGCGGCGTCGGCGGCGAGCACGATCAGAAACAGTCCGCCCAAGGCCAACCAGCGCTCGGGGTGGTTCATGCGGTCGAGGCCGGGGACAAACCGCCACAGCGGGTAATAGGGCAGAAGCCAACGATGTTCGCCCAGGTCCTGCGCGGGCCCCAAGGCGAACACAAAACACAGCGCCGTGAGCGTGGCCCACAGCGCCCGACGCTGCCCCCGCCACAGGCTCCACAGTAGCCCCGGCACAGTCACCCAGGGCAAGGCCCCGCGCACATGCCGCGCTTGTTCCCCTTGGAGCTGCAGCGCGTCGGGGAACACCGGCGACGCCCACTCGCTCGACAAGATGGCGCCCGGCGCCCAGCCCCCGGTCAGCCCCGGCCAGGCGATGGCCAACAACACCGGCGAGAGCACGCCGAGGCAGACCGCCGCCGCCAAGGCGTAGTCCCGGGTCACGTCTCTTCGTGGCCTCTGCGAGAGCCCCCAGACCAAGAACCCCGGCGCCAACAAGGCCAGAAACAGCCCATAGAACCAGTAGCTCAGGCCCAACATCGCCACGCTCAGCCCCGCCAGCACGATGGCGCGACGCCCGCCCTCCTCCGCCACCCGCAGCAGCCCCAGCACCGCCAGCGGCAGCGCGAACAGCACCACCTGGGTGAGCCGACTGGCCTCGATCTGCCCCAAGGTGGGCCCCAAGGTGGCCCAGGCCGCCCCGGCGGCGAGGCTTGGGCCCAGGCGCCCCCAGAGGTGCATCCCCAAGGGCACAAACGCCAGCAGGTTCAGGGGGATCCAGATGAGGTGGGCGAAGGAGAGCCAGCTCGGCCAGGGCAAGATCAGGCGCAGGAGCCCCGAGACGATCATCTCGACGCTGTTGCCCCCATCGGCCCGCAGGCGGTCATAGCCCGCGGGCAAGAGCTGATCCGGGTCGCGTAGGCTCAGCCGACCGTGCGTCATGGCGTCGTGAAAGGCGTGGTGCAGGTAGATCGCGCCGTTGGTGTCGTCGTTCTCCCGCACGGGCAGACGATTTTGGAGCTGGCCGAGCCCCCCGCCCATCACCGGCAGCCACAACAGCACGCCGAGGCCCAGCGCGGCGAGGGCCTGGGGCGCCCTCACGGCGCGCTCCGCTGATAAACCCGGCCCACGAGGCCCCGGGGCATCGCCCAGCCCTCTACCTGGGTAAAGCCCGAGCCGTCGAGCCAGCCCTGGAGCCGCCCGTCGCCCTCGCGCATGATCACGAGCATCGTGTCAAACCTCCGCGACGGCCAGGCGTCTGTGGTGAATGGCCCCACAAACACCGCCGCGCCGGGCAAGCCCCCGCCGGGGCCGCCTTCGCCTTGGGCCCCGTCGTTTGGCGGCGTCGGGCCTCCGCCCTGCACCATCACCGTGGCCACATGCCAGCGCGCGCCCATGGCCGTCGCCCGGCTCAACACCAGGCCATAGCCCGGCGCGCCTTGGGCCTCGTCCAACAAGAATCCCACGGTGCCTTCGTCGGATCCGTGATGAACGCGCAGCTTGGCCAGGGCCTCATCCAGGGCCCAGGCCGAGGGGTCGAGGCTCGTGGGCCGAAACGCCTCGTGGGGCCAAGGCCAGCCCCGCCCCGCCGCCTGCCAGCTGTGCTCATACCGCCGGGACGCCGGGGGCTCCGTCACCGTGAGGTACATCGCCGCCGCGCCGTAGAGCCCGATCAGCCCCACGGGCAGAAGCCCAAAGCGCAGCCTGCTCGAGCCCACCACCGCCGCTAACAGCGGCAGCGCGGGCAGCAGATAACGGTCTTGGCGCTGAATCTGTGTCGTGAGCACCCACAGCCCGCCGAGCGCGCCCAACAGAGGCAGCACCCAGGCCCCCTGCGGCGCGCCCGCCCGTCGTGGCCACACCGCCGCGCCCAAGGCCAAGGCCGCCGCCCCCTGCCAGCCATAAGCGTCCAAGATCACCGCCGGATACCACGACAGCCGCTCCGCCGACCACCACGGCCCGCTCTGCAGCGCCTTGTTCGTGAGCATCGTGTTCCCGGCGTCGGTGCTCGCGCCCAGATAGCCCGCCACCTCGCCGAGATGGCTCAAGTACCAAGGCAGCGCGACCACCCCAAACGCCGCCACCGCCCCGCCCAGCACCCGCCAGCGCCGCCCTTGCAGCGTCCACACCCCGGCCACGAGGCAAGGCGCCCACAAAAACATCGGCGCGGTGTACTTCGTCAGAAACGCCACGCCCATCCACAGTCCCCATAGCGCCGCGGCCTTGGGCTGGCTGAGCCGCTCACTCGCCGCGAGCCAGCTCAAAGACTGCACGACTGCCGCGGCGGCGAGCAGGTCCACGGTGTAGCTCTCGGCCTGGCTCCACACGAGCCCCGTGGCCATGACAAACACCATGCCCACCACGCCCCCGCCAAGGCGCCGCACCCCGTCCAGGCACAGCCCCAAGGCGAGGCCCCCGGCGATGAGGTGCACGAAGCGCCCCGGCCCAAACAGCGTGTAGGCCAAGGTGGCTGGGGCGTAGGCCAAGGGCGGGTGCGGCCCCAAGAGCGACTGCGCGCACCAGGCGAAGGTCGCCAGCTCCAGATCCCGAAGCTGCTGGGCGAGGCGCATGGCCGTGCCCAAGGCGTGAGGCCCGTCCCCCGCGGGCCAGCGCCCGGTCTGACTCACGGCGAGCGCCCACACCACCGGGATCAGCGCCGGCAGCGCGCGGGTGAGGACCACCATCCTGGGGCCGAGATCGGAGAGCTTCATCCGCGAGAGGCTACACCAAACGGGGCGCGACGGGCGCGCCTTGGGCGGTGGGGTCACGGAGAGCGGCGCAGGCGACGTGGTGCGGGGCGCGAGAGGCGCGAGAGAGGCGGCGGCTCGTCGTTGATGGCTCGGCGCACGCGGCGCCGCCGACCTCCCCCGCCTACCTCGCGCCCACACCGGCGGAGACACCGCGCACACACGAGCGGCGAACCTCCAGGGCGAAGCCCAAAGGCCAGGTCAAAACGAGCCCAGCCCCCGGCGCGCGCTCTGCGCCTTGGCAGCGGCGCTGAGCGCGAGATCGTGGGGCGCGGCCGCGCAGGTGCATTTTAAGAATCATCCCGACCCTTTGGCTGCCTGATGGCCCCAAGCCCCGACGCCGCTCGTCTCTTTCCCTACCGCAGATCGCGGCTCACACAACACAACGGCGCTATAGTGTTATGAGCCGAACCCGAATCGGCGCTGAACACCGCTGAGGACACTGAAACGGAGGCCTCCATGCAGCCCGAAGACTCCCGGCCCCCACGCCAAGTGCTGATGGTGCACTGCAAACTCCCCGCGAACGGCGAGATCCCCGCCCGAGAGCACACGGTCACGGTGTATCTGCCGCGCTCCGCTGGCCCTCGCCGCAGCATGGGGGAGCGGATCTCGCTCGTCGGTGACGGCCCGCTGGCGTCCGAGATGGTGATTGAGGATCGACGTTGAGCCGCGGCCTGTACCTCGACACCAGCGCGCTGATGAAGCTGTGGCTGTATGAACCCACCTCCGAGGAGGTTCATTGGGCCTTTGAGGACGCGCAGCGTGTCGTGTCCTGCTCGATCGCGCGCCTGGAGGCCCGCGCCACCCTCGCCCGCGTGCTGCGGGAGCGCCGTCTCCCCGCCGCCCATCTGCCGCTCGCGGAGAGCAAGGTCACGCACGACCTGGATCTGATGAGCTTCATCGGCGTTGATGACGATCTGCTCGACGACGCGGGCGCCTTGGCCTTTCGCCACCAGCTCAAGTCCCTCGACGCCCTGCACCTCGCGGCGGCTTCGTTGTTGCCGTACACCTTTCCTGAGCTGCCCTGGGTCTTCATGACCTTCGACCTCAAGCTGGGCCGCGCCGCCGCCGCCGAGGGCCTCGACGTGTGGCCTGAGCCTGGGCAGCGCCGCCGAGCGGATCGGCCGCCCCCTCCACCGCGACGGCTGCGCCCCCCCCAGGGCCAACCGATCGGCCCCCTGGCGGGCGGCGGCACGATCGGCTGGCGCCCGCTGAGACGCCGGGGTGACGCGGATCACGCTCCTCGACGATGGGAGCACAAGCGGCGCCACTGCCCTCGGCGCCCTGCGCACCCCGCGTGAGGCGGGCCGAGACGGGCTGAGACGACTGTTCACCGTGGCCTGCGCCCGCGATGGTGACGCGCCCCCGACGCCAACCTAAGGCGCGGCGCCGCGGGACGTCCCCGAGCGGCCCAAAGCCCGCCGCCCCCCGGCCCGCCGCCAACCGGTCGCCACATTCGGCCGCCCGCGCCCCCAAGGCCGGCGCCGCGCGCGCTTGCGCCCCAACGCGCAGACGGCGTATGCTCCTCTCGCGGCGCGCTGCTTTCCCCCGACGCCGTGACCCCCGAGGTGCCTGTATGTCCGTCTCCAACCCCATCCCCCTCATCGTGGCGCTCTCGCTGACCTTGGCCCTCATCGGGTGTAAAGAGGCCCCCTCGGGCATCGAAGGAGACGACGCCCTGGACTGCTTGGACGGCCTGGACAACGACGACGACGGGCTGACGGACTGTAACGACGACGACTGCGAAGGCGCCGTGAGCTGCCTCCCCTCCACCGGAGACGACAGCGGCGGCGACGACACCAACGGCGGCGGCGACACCGGCCGCGACTGCACCCGTCTCACGACCGCCCTCGATCACGTCACCTACAACTGTGACAGCCTCGGCTACTTCTTCGACGCCCAGCTCATCGGCTGGGGCAGCGCCCCCGAGCTCTACATCTTAGAGACCGCCTCTGAGAGCCCCTATTCTGAGATCCACCCCTTCCCCTCCACTCCCTTTGAGTACGATCCCAACGGCTGCTCAGAGCTGTATTACCTGGAGATCGACACGGTCGATTCCTTCGGCGAGGTCGTGGAGGGCGAGACCACGCTCTTCTCCTGCGACCAGATCAACGGGCTGAGCTGGCTCATCTACATCTTCGACACCGGCAGAAACGCCGTCGAGTGCGCGGGCTGGGGCGAAGACGTCGCGGAGATGAACGATTATCTCGGCGGAAGCTGCCCCACGATCTGAGGTCGGCCAGCCAACCACGACGAGATCGCGCCAGGCCGCCAAGGCGCAAAGGAGAGGATGGGCTCAATGGAGAGCGCAGGCGGGACAGACCGGGGACGGCCTACTCCCCCACCCTCGGCCAGACGACCTCAATGACCGAGCCCGGCCAGCCATAAACAACGAGGCCGCGCTCCTCAACGACCACCTCCACGCACCCGCCCACGGGCCCGGCGCAGGCCAGGGTGACGACGCCCCCCGCGTCGATCACCGTCTGGTCGCCCCAGGGCTCGATGGTGAGCGTCGTGGCGCTCGCCCGCTCGTTCCTCAGCTTCATCGTGAAGCGGTCTTGCTCAACGCTCATCTCAGTCGCTCCGAAGATGTGTCACCGCGCGAGCTTGATGTGTGAGGTGATGTGGCCCTCTGGACATGCCACCCAGACGCTTATCGTCTTGATCTCGACGACCTGAAGGCGCGCCCCGCAGGCGGGACAGACGGGGGCCGGCCTCGACGGATCCGCGTGGTGCGCCAGGGCGTCGTCAAGCGCCAGCATCCTCTGCTTGAGCGTCAGCTCAGCCATCTACGGCGCCCGGTCACGCGCAGCGCGCGCGTGAAGGTTCGGGGGGTTCATGGGTTCACCGGCGGGAAGGGGGTCAAGGTGGGAGCCTACGAGGCGTTTATTCTGCGCGCGCCGCCGCCCTACATCTCCGGCCCCACAACCGCCCGGCAGCCCTCCAGGGCCTCCTCTACCCCCACGGTGAAGCCCGGCAGCGCCGACCACATCGCATCGGCCTCGGTCACCTGGATCATGTGCGCCCAGTGGGCCGTGCGGTCGCCGCTGCCCGTAGACATCTGCATCTCAAACGTGGGCTTGGGGCTGGGCTGGCCCGGCGCGATCTGCGTCCAGATGCGCCCGGTGCCGATCGTCGCCAAGGTGGAGCGCCGCGCCACCGTCGGCACAAACGTGAGATGCACGGCCCCATCGGGGGTGACCGTGCCCAAGATCGTGAGGCATTGTTGGGTCTCGGCCTCGGCGGGGCCGGGGTTCTCGGGGTTGGGCGGGCGCAGCATCGCCACGCCATAGCCCCACACATACCCCGTGCGATACCCCTGAAAACGCCACACGGTCTGGTCCACCACCCAGCGCACAGCGTCCTCCTTGGGGTCCATCTGCATCGCGGGCAGATCCGCCGGGGGCACGATCCAGGTGCTGCCGGCCAACCACGCCCAGTCGAGGCGCGTGGCGGGGAGGTCTTGGGCGGGCGGCGCCGGTGGCGCCTGGGCCGGTGGCGCCTGGGCCGGGAGATCCTGGGCGATGAGCAGGCTGAGCAGGCTGTGGCTGAGCAGAGTGAACATCGGGGGCTCCTTCTTTGGGGTCTGTTCAGTCTACAGCGGAGCGTAGGCGGGACCACCCTTTTTGATCACGTCGGCGACGAGGGCGCTTCGCCGGGGGCGCGGGCCGCGGGGGCGCGGTTGACGTGGGCACGACGCCCAGAGGGGGCGACGGCAGGCCGCGCCGAGGCCGCCGCGCCCCGCGACCTCAGCCTCGCGAAACCCAGCCGAGGCGTGCCCGTCCCGTCCCCTCAGACGAATGGCGGACACCACACGACGGCCGTCCCGTCCCCTCAGACGAATGGCGGACACGACACGACGACCGTCCCGTCCCCTCAGACGAATGGCGGACACGACACGACGGCCGTCCCGTCCCCTCAGACGAATGGCGGACACGACACGACGACCGTCCCGTCCCCTCAGACGAATGGCGGACACGACACGACGACCGTCCCGTCCCCTCAGACGAATGGCGGACACGACACGACGACCGTCCCGTCCCCTCAGACGAATGGCGGACACGACACGACGACCGGGCGGCCTAGGCCTACTTCTTGATCTCACGCTCCTCGGCGCGCTTCACTTCTAGCGCTATGGTGTTGACGACCATACCCCCAGCGTTCCCGGCGGTGATGGCCACCTTCGGCGTCTCAACGTGCTGTAGGCGAGGCGCCACAGAACACCTCCGCGCGAAAGAGGCTGCCTCGCCGCACAAGCCGCTCCCCCCCTTGACAACCCCGACCTTCGGGCATAGACCGATCAGTCTAACCGGGCAGTCTATGATCCGCGCACCGCTCGCTCCGCTCTCCTCCGACCGGCACCGTCAGCTCCTCGACGTGGCTGGGCGACACTTCGCCAGCGACGGTCCCCGAGGGGCCTCGCTCAACCGCATCTTGGCCGAGGCGGGCGTCTCCAAAGGGGTCGCCTACTATTACTTCGCCGACAAGGATGACCTGCTGGCCTCGGTCATCGAGGACGCCTGGGCGGCGCTGGCCCCGCACCTCCCCGATGAGGCCGCGCCCTTGGACTGGGCGGCGCTCCATAGGCTGCATCGGGCGCACCTGGGCTTGTTGCGCGCTCGGCCTTGGCTGACGGAGCTTCCGCGCCATGAGCTGCCCCCGGCGGTGGCGGCGCGGCTGCAGCCGTCGTTTGTGCGGCTGCAGGCGCTCTGGCCGCGCGCCTTGGCCGCGGGCTTGATTCGACGGGATCTGCCGGACGCGCTGGTCATGGCGATGATCCGCGGGCTTGATGAGGCGATCGACCGCTGGTGGGTCGCCTCGCCAGAGGCCACCTGGGACGACACAGACCGGGCGTTCGCGGCGCTGCGCGCGCTCGTGGAGCCACGATGATCCCCACGTCTCGTCTTGGGCGCGCAGGGCGCCTGCTGGGCTCGGCGCTCGGCCCGGTGAGCGGCGTGGCGACCCTCGGGCGCCTCAAGGGCGGCGCGCACAAGCTCGGTCAGACCCTCGCCTTGGTGGCCGACAGCATGCCCGCGGACGTGCGTGAGCGGCTCGGGGGGCTGTTTGGCGCCGCCGAGCCGCGCCCGTGGGACGAGGTGAAGGGCGCCCTCGACGCGCTGCCCGCGGGGCTCTTGGCGGAGGTGGAGCCGGCGCCCTTCGCCGCGGCGTCGATGGGGCAGGTCCACCGGGGGCGCCTCGACGATGGGCGTGTGGTGGCGATCAAGCTCCTCTACCCCGGGGTGGCCGCGGCGCTGCGGGCGGATCTCGACAACCTGGAGACCGTCGCGGTCCCGGCGCGCCTCGTCGGCGGCGGGGCGCAGATGCTCGCGGGGCTGCGCAACGCGCTCCTCGCCGAGCTGGATCTGCGCGTGGAGGCCGCCCACGGCGCGGCGATGGCCGAGGCGCTGCGCCCGTGGCCGAGGCTGCACGTCGCCGCGCCGATCTACGCCACCCAAGATGTGCTCGTGGCCGAGCTGATCGTGGGGCCGACGCTGCACAACGTGCTGCGCCCGGTGGGGCCGGGCCCCGCAGATCCCCAGGGTTTGGCCGAAGACCTCGTGGCGGCGGTGCTCGGCCCGGTGTTCTCTGCGGCCAAGGTGAACGCCGACGCGCACCCCGGAAACTTGATCGTGACCGAGACCGGGCTAGGGGTCATCGATCTGGCGGCGGTCGCGACCGTGCCTGATGTACCCACCCTAGAGGCCGCGCTGAATCGGGCCCTGGCCGGCCATCGTGAGGGCGTGCTGGAGGGCCTGGGCGTACACGCCGGGGCGTTGGAGAAGGATCTCCAGGGGTTGTTGGGGCCGCTGGGCCCCGGGCCGTGGGACTTCGGCCACGACACGCTCCTGGAGCAGCTCGGCGAGCTCAAACGAAAGAAGCCCCTGGCGCTGCGTCACCTGCCCTTCGCCACCGAGCGACTGCCGCTGATCCGCGCCGTGATGGGCCTGCACCACGCGCTGCGGCGCCTGGGCGTGCCTTTCGCCTTGGGTGAGCACCTTCGCCGGGTGAGAGCGCGCGCGCACGGCGCGACGGGCTGATCAGGCCCTTGGCGCCGGGCACCACAGCCTCACCGCCCAGCCCCCCGCCAAGCCACCATGCCCCCGGCGAGGCTCGCCACCTCGCAGAAGCCCATCCGCTCCAGTCGCATCGCGGCCTCGGCGCTGCGCCCTCCTGAGCGACACACGACCACCAGCGGCGCGGTGCGGCTCCAGCTCTGGGCGGCGGCGGCGAGCCCGCCGAGCGGGCGCTAAGATCACCCCGGGGATCTGCCCCAGCTCACCGAGCAGCTCCTCGGGCTCACGCACATCCACGACGGTGAGCCCGGCGCCGTGCTCGGCGAGCCAGGCCGCGGTGATCTCCGGCGCGCCGGTGGGGCTGCGGGTCACCGGGGCCCAGGGGGCCTCCATTCGCTCGGGGCTGGGGTCGCCGGCCTGCACGCCGCAGCGCACGTTCGCGGGCACGGCCTCGTCCATCTTCGCCGGGCGGTCCAGGCGCAGGGGGCGGCCATGATCGCCACCATCTGATCCTCTGTGCGCCCGCCGCCCAAGCGCGGGTTGTAGGTGCGCTCCTCCCACACCGTCGTCACCGTGCGGCCCTTGTAGTCGTGGCCGGGGTAGAGCTGGCACTCATCAGGCAGAGAGAAGACCTTGTCGTGAATGGAGCGATACAGTCGCCGGGCGTCGCCGCCCTGAAAGTCTGTGCGGCCACAACCCCGCACAAAGAGGGCGTCGCCGGTGAAGGCCCGCGCGGTCGTGTGTGACATAGGTGAGGCAGCCCGCGGTGTGGCCCGGCGTGGCGCGCACCTCCAAGGCCTGACGACCAAAAGAGATCATGTCGCCGTCGCCCACGAGCAGGTCGGCCTCAGCCCCGGCGTCGCGGCTCACCACCGTCTGGGCGCCGGTCTGAGCGCGCAAGAGGCCCGCGCCGGTGACGTGGTCGGCGTGAACGTGGTAATCCAGGGTGTAGCGGCAGGCGCAGGCCCAGCTCACGCAACAGCTCCAGATCACGGGGGAGCTGCTCCCGCACGGGGTCGATGATCACCGCGTCCTTGAGCCAAGGATCCGCGAGCAGGTAGGTGTAGGTGCAGCTCTCACGATCAAAGAGCTGGCGGAAGAGCATGGGGGCCTCCATCTGCGCCCTCTAACGCGCCGCGTGGGGTCTGCGCTTGCGGGCGAGGCGGGGCGGGCATACTGCGTCTACGTGCACGACCCGCAGTCTACGAGCCCGCTGACCGACGCGCTCTCGCCGCTCATGCGCTGTGCCAGCATGCCAGCCGCCTGATGGTGCTGGGTCTGGTGGTGGGGCTTCTGAGCGGCCTGGGCCGCGGTTCGGTGATCCTCGCCCACGCCATCGCCGAGGTGGCCCTGGGCGTACAAGACCCGTCCTGGAGAGCCGCTGACCTTTCTTGCGGGCGCTCCCGGCCCCGGCGGCCGGTGGCCTCGTCGCCAGCCTGGCCATGAGCCTGTTCGTCACTGGGCGGGTCGCCCTGTGGGCGCGTGGCGGACGTGGTCGAGAGCGTGGCGCTTCGCGGCGGGCGCATGAACCTCAAGGACAGCCTGCTCACCGCCGCCGTGGCGAGCGTGATCTTGGGCACCGGCGGAGGCGGAGGGCGCGAGGACCGATTCATGCGGGTCGGCGCGGCCCCCGCGTCTACCTTGGCCAAGCTCGCCGACGTGCCCGCCTCACGCCTGCGGGTGCCCGCCGCCGCTGGGCCCTCGGCGGGCATCGCCAAGTCGTTCAACACGCCCATCGCCGCGGCCTTTTCCAGGGAGATCCTCCTGGGGAGCTTCTGCCGCGGACATGTCTGCGCCCATCGGCCGCCACCGTGCCGGGACGATCGGCCAGGCGTTTCTGGGCGACCGCCTGCCCTGGTGCTGCCGCCGTTCAGCGCAGAGCCCCGTGGAGATCTTCACCTACCTGGGCCTGCTGCGGTCGGGGCTCCGGTGAGCGCCGGGTTCAAAGCCACCGTGTTTCATATCTCCGACGCCGTACAGACGATGCGGCGGTAATCGCCTGGGCCCGGGGCGGCGTGATGGGCCTGGGCATCGGGCTCATCGCGGCCTTGGGGTCCACATCAGGTGCTAAACGGCAACGGCAACGGCGCCATCCGTGAGATGCTTCCCGGGGCACCCCGCCGCCGATCTGGCTTTTGTTTGTGCTGCTGTTCGCCAAAGGCCCCACCAGCGCGGCGTTCTTGGGGCGCGCACCGGCGTCGGGCTCTCGTCCCCTTACCCTGTTCGTGGGGCGCCACCACCGGGGCGATCTGCGGTCTGTTGTTGATGAAGGGCCTGCCCCGTCTCATCCCCGATCACGGCGCGTATGGCCTCGTGGGCATGGGCGCAGCCTCCCCGGCGGCCACGCACAGGCCCCGATCACCGCCATCCTCAGGCGTTTGGATGACCCAGAACCACCAGATCATCCCTGCCGCCGATGTTGGTCCTGGTCACGGCGACGGTCACCTCCCGGCTGGTGAGCCCCACGGGCTGTACGAAGAGACGCTCCTGTGCCGGGGCGTGAGCCTCAACCGCGGTCGCGAAGAGCTCGTGATGCAGGAGGTGCGGGTTCAGGACGTGATGCGGGACGGCGCGGAGCCCATCGTCGAGACGGCCACGGCGGTGGAGCCGGTGCGGCGGTTACGGCCCGGCGTGCGCGCTTTCCGGACACCGTGAGCGCCGAGGCCGCTACATCGGCGCGATCGATCTCCGGTGGACGTGCGCGCCTGTTCACCAGCCCTGAAGACACCCGCACGGTGATGGAGCTCACCAACACCCGCGTGCCCGCCCTGCGCCCGAGGATGCCCCCGGCCGACTGTCTGCCTGCGTTTTACCGCGTTTGCTTGGACGAGCCTGCCCGTGGTGGACGAGCACGAGCGGTTTCTGGGGGTAGTGACCGAGCGGGACATCGTCGGCGCGTATTACCACGAGGTGTTGAGGCGGCGACGCGCTCCTGGCGCGTGTGGACTGTGTGAGCCCCCGGCCAAGAGCGCGAGACGAGCCACATCGAGCTCCCTGAGGGCGAGACGGTGGCCAGCGTCGAGATCGGCCCGCGGCTGGCGGGCACGAGCCTGGAAGGTGCTGGCCCTGCCCGCGCGGTTTGGGCCCACCCGTGCTCGCCGTGAGCGCCATGACCCCACCACGGGCCTTCTCGTGCGCCGACACATCGACGCCACCCACAAGCTCAAGGTGGGCGACCGACTGGTGGTGTTGGGCCCTGAGGACGGCGTGCGCCGCCTACGCGAGCAGAACGCCGCGGCGTTTGAGTCCGGCGCCGACGACGCGACGGAGGAGATCAACCACCACCGGCCTAAGGACGGCTGAGGTTCACCCGCCCCGCGTCAAGCTCCGCGATCATGCCGTCGCCGGTGAGCTTGTCCGCTGCGAGGCCCGTGAAATACCGGGCGAGGCCCGCCTGCTCATAGGCTGGGCGGATCTTGTCGCTCAACAGGCCGATCTCGCGCAGGTTGGGCAGCAGGCGGGAGAACATCACCGCGCGGAAACGGTCGAGGCCGGGGCTCTGGGTGACCACCTCACGCCAGGTCGCCCGGCTCATCAGGCCCTCAAAACGTTCGTCGAAGATCTCGTAGACCATAAATCGATTCCGCATCAAGAGCGCCACCTCAAACGCCCAGGCCTCCCGCTCGGCGCGCTCGGCCTCGCTCAGCTCCTTCGTGATGTGCTCACGCAGGGCGACGACGCCGTAATGAACGTGGCGGGCCTCGTCTTGGATGACGTACTTGAGCAACGAGCGCAGGAGCGGCTCCTCGCTCACCTGGTACATCATGCCGAAGGCGCCCAAGGCCAGGCCCTCGACCATGATCTGCATGCCCAAAAACTTCATGTCCCAGCGGGAGTCGGCCATCAGGGCGTCGATGATGACGTAGAGGTTGTCGTTGATCTGGTAGAGCTTGCCGAGCTTGCTCTCCAGGTAGCGCAAGAACACCTCGACGTGACGCGCCTCGTCCATCACCTGGGTGGCGCCGTAGAGCTTGCCGTCGAAGAACTGTACGGCCTCGGTCACCTGGGCCGCGGCGAAGAGCGCGCCCTGCTCACCGTGCAAGAACTGGCTCAAGAGCCAGCACGACACATCGGACAGGAGCTCCCGGCGCTCTTTTTTGTCGAGCTTGGCCCCCGCGCGGCTGAGCACATCCCAGGCCAAGAAGTCATCGGGGAGCAGGCGCACCTCAGGGCTCACCGGGTCTACAAACGTGCTCCAGGGCAGATCGTCGCCGTCCCATTGGCCCCGCTTGGCCCGGCGATACAGCTCCGCCATCTCGGGGTTGTCATGGGGGTAGCTCCAGTCAAAGTGCGCGTCGTGGCTGGCGGGGATCGGCGTGGGCACGCCCTGCTTGCCCCGGCGCAGCACGAGGCCACGCACCCCCGCCGGGCCCAAAGACGCCAGCACCTTCGGGTCGCGGATCTGGCCGAGCACCCCGGCGGCCTCGCCCCAGGCGTCCATCTGTGTGGAGAGAGAGGTGCGCAGATCAGGGCGCTTGGCGATGGGCAGCATGGCGGCTCCGCTTGGGGGTTGGGCGGTTTGAGGGATCAGAGCTGATCAAGGGCGGCGCGCAGGCGGGCGTCGTGAAGGCGGGCGAGGAGCTCGTTCAGGGCGGGCAAGGTGCGCTCCACCAAGGGCGCGACGTCCTCGGCGTCAGCGCGCAGCCGGGCGAGGCCGAGGCGGTGGAGATCGTGCAGGTCCTCGGCGTCGAGCAGGCCTTCAGCCTCGACCTCCTCGCCGCTGACCTCGCCCAAGACCTCGCCGGGCAGCCGCGCCCGCAGTCGGCGCAGAAACGCGCGCTGGGCGTCGCTGTAGCGGTCCTCTCGGGCGCTCAGGAGGTCCTTGATCACCTCCAGCGGCAAAAACCGCTCGTGCTGCAGGCGCCGGATGAGCTGCAGGCGCTCCAGATGCGCGGCGGTGTATGTCGCCGTGTTGCGGCCGGTCTTCTCGCCGGGGGGCAGGAGGCCCTGCTGAATGTAGAAGTGGATCGCCTGGCGGTTGAGGCCCGTGGCGTCGCACAGATCACGCATCTTGAGGGGTGGGGCCGGAGATGTGTCGGAGGGGGTCATGGGCGCAGCTCCAGGGTGAGCGGACCCGCCGCGTATCCCACACAGGTCAAGGTGTCGCCCGCCCCACGCTCGGCGGCGCTCAGACAGTTGGGCTCCTGCATCACCACGTCCCCCGACACCCGCCGCACCGTACAGGCGCCGCAGCCGCCCATGCCGCAGGACCACGGCAGGCGCAGCCCCGCGGCCACGGCGGACTCCAACAGCGTCTTGCCCGGCCTCGGCGGTGAAGGTGATCGTCTGCTCGCCTCGGCGAAGGGTGACCGGCTGGGCCGACCGTAAGCCCGGGGCGTCGGCGGAGACCGGGCGGGCCCCGGCGGTGAAACGCTCGACATGAACAGTCGCCCAGGGCACGCCGAGCTTGGCGAGGGCGCCCAACGCGCCCTCGCTGAGGCCTCAGGGCCGCAGACGCCGAACCACGCGGCGGGGTCTTGAAGGCGGCGTGCCCGGCGAGGGACCTCCATGATC
Source organism: Deltaproteobacteria bacterium (assembly GCA_016717595.1). Taxonomy (GTDB): domain Bacteria; phylum Myxococcota_A; class UBA796; order UBA796; family CAJQPC01; genus JADKFE01. Next base: position 50,035 of record JADKFE010000015.1, read on the forward strand.
GCGCGCCTCGGTGAGACGCCCTACCCCGCCGTCCCACGCCTCGCCCTGGGGGTCATCCACGAACAGACGAAGGGTGAGCCGTTGGGGATAAGACGCGGCCAAGGCGCGCAGCTCGTCCAGAAAGAGCGCCTGGGCGGGGGATCGGCTGCCGTAGACGAAGGTGATGGACGTCTGTGGACAATGACGCAGGGCGGCGCGGATCATCGCGAGGTGGGGCGTGACGCCGCTGCCGCCGGAGATGAGCACGAGCTGAGACGGCGCGGCGGCGTCTGGGCGCAGGCCGTAGTCGCCCGAGGGGCCGTGAACGTCCAGGCGCGCGCCGACGGTGAGGGTGTCCACGAGCAAGCCGCTCACCCGGCCCCCAGACACCCGCTTTACGCAGATCTGGACCTCGGGCACCTCACCCCACGCCTCGGAGCACAGGCTGTAGGCCCGGCGAAGCCGCTCGCCGTCGATGGACAACGACAAGGTGAAGAACTGGCCGGGGTAGACGCGGATCGGCGCGCCGGAGGGCTCGGCGAGGGTGATCAGCGCGGCGTCGGGCGTGGGCCGGGGGAGGGCCGTCACCACGAGCAGGCCTGGGGGCGAGGGCGCCGGCGTCTCCCCACGCGCGGCCGTCGCGGCGGCTGAACACCGCGGGCGCACCCCAAGGCGGGGCCGAAGGCGGCGCGGAGGTCACGCCGGGAGGCCTTGGGCGGTCGACAGCATCGAGCGGACGAGGGCGGAGCGGGCGTCGGGGTCATGGGCCCATGCTACCTCAAGACTCGTCATGTGTAAAGCGACACTATACGCTTTTGTGGGCTCGTTTGGTTCGGCGCGCCCGGACGGGTTACCCGGGAGGGCCCCTCGCCGCGGAGCCCTGAATGTCCGATGAACACGCCGCCCTCACCCCGGAGCTGCAGCTCCTGAAGCTCGCCCTGGCCTACCCCGAGACCACCGAGGAGTTTCCGTGGGAGGAGCGAGTGATCAAGGTGCGCGGCAAGATCTTCCTGTTCTTGGGCGCCGTCGAGGGCCGCCTGCGCCTGAGCGTGAAGCTGCCCCAGTCGTTCCTCGACGCCTTGACCGTGCCCGGCGCCAAACCGACAGGCTACGGCTTGGGCAAGGCGGGCTGGGTGAGCCTGTGGTTTGACGAGGGCGAGGCCGTGCCCATGGAGCGCCTGACGGCCTGGATTGACGAGAGCTATCGCGCCGTCGCGCCCAAACGCCTCGTGAAGTCCCTGGACGCGGGATGAGCGCGCCACAACCCCCGCCGGCCCCGCTGGGCTGGCATCACCTCGTCGAGCTCGGCGGCTGCGACGTGGCCGCCCTCGACGACGTCCACCGGATCGAGGCCGCGCTGCGCGCCGCGGCGAAGGCCGCCGGGGCCACGGTGATCGACGCGCGCTTTCACAAGTTCGCCCCGCAGGGCGTCTCCGGCGTGGTGCTCATCGCCGAGTCCCACCTCTCGGTTCACACCTGGCCAGAGCACGCCTACGCCGCCGTAGACCTGTTCACCTGCGGCGTCACCCTCGACGCCGAGCCCGCCGTCGTGCTGCTGCAGGCGGCGCTCGGCGCCACGACGGTGAGCCGCCAGGCGATCCCCCGGGCCTCCGGCCGGCCCCCCACGGAAACCACAGGGGGATCTGCGGGGCTGCGGCGGCCCCGCGGGCTTCCGGCCCGGGTTCGGCGGGGGGCGGCGGGGGGGGCGGGCGGGGGGGGGGCCGGCGCCGAGCCGCGCGGGGGGCCGGAGGAGGGGGGGGGGGCCGGGGGCGGGGCCACCCGGCCGGGGGTCGGAGGGGGGGCGCCGCGGGGCCCCCCGGCGGCGGCCGCCCCGCCCGCCCCCCCGCCCCCGCTGGCGCCGGCGGGGGGCGTGCGCGCGCCCCTGGGCCCCCCCCGGCCCCGCCCCGCCCCCCCCGCCCCCGCGCGGCGCGGCCGCCGGGGGGCAGCCGGGCGCCCCCACCACCCCCAGGCCCCCCGCGGGCCCGGCGCCCCCCCTCCGTGCCGCCGCGGGGGGTTGCCCCCCGCCGCGGGCGGGGGGGGGGCGGGGGGGGCGGGGGGGCGGGGGGGGGGGGGGCCCCCGGGGGGGGGCCGCCCCGGGGGGCCCCCAAAAGGCCGGGGGGACACAGAGCTCCAGCGCGATGAGGATGCCAGGGGGTGATCAGTCCACGGCGGCAGGTGCGCCAGCTCGGCCTCGACATGGTCGCTCAGGGGGAAACCCCAGGAGAGGTAAAAGCCGGTGAGGTCCAAACCCGCGGTCTCGGAGCTGAGGATCACCAGCTCATCAATTCGCTCTTGGTCTGTGTCAGGTCGGCTCGTGGCGGGCAACCCCAGGTGCGCAGCGTTGATCGCCATAAACAGCTCCCAGCCGAAGGTCTCTTGGAGCTGAAGGTAGGTCTCTAGGCAGGTCCACACGCTCCAGTCGGCCCAAAAATCTGCGCCGCCGTCTAGATAGGCGTCGAGGGTCTCCTGCCGCGCGGCGGGGTCTAAGGCGCTGTGCGCGAGGCCCCGATCGAGGCCGATGACCTCCTCCATGGCGTAGACCGACCAGAGGTTGACGGTACACTCCGTGGTGCCGGGCAGGTTCGCCGGGCCAAACTGGTGGTTGTGGCCGAGCTCGTGGAACGCGCCCCAGTCGCCGATGAGGCCCAGGGTGGGCAGGTCCACCATCGCCGCGCCGTAGTCGTAGCCCATCAGCGGGTAGCCGCTGTGCATCCAGCCCGCGGAGATCTGCACGTCCATCGCGAAGCGCTCGGGCCGGGCGCGGTCGCGGGAGATCGCCGCGAGGTCGGCGTCGGCGTCCAGCACGTCGTCCCACAGCGCCATGAGCCCTTCGGGATCGGTGAGCGCGGCGAGATCGGCCGTGGGCACGGTGAGCACAAAACGGTCGCTGCCGAGCTCCGCCAGCGGCGTGAGGCTCTGCGCCGCCTGGGCCAGAAACGTGGCGGGGTCGGTGTCCCCGGCGACAAACCGCGGCATCGACACGCCGCCGTCGAGGGTGATCTCGCCGACGCCAAGATCGAGGCCGCCGGGCACGGTGAGGTAGACCGGGCCGCCGAAGGCCGAGGCGATGAGCGTCTCCTCGCTGTCGAGGGTATAGGCCCGGGTGATCTCGGGGTGGCGCTGCCACTCGTCGAGGTGCCACAGCGTGTCGGTGTGCGCGCCGATCTGGGCCTTGAGCCCACGCCCGGCCCAGGCGGCGGGGATTTGTACCGTGAGGGGCTCGCCGGGCGCCGCGTACACGCCGAGGCTCAGCCAGAGGGGGTCGGCGGCGTCGCTGTACCAATAATCGGCGTCACGGCCGGCGTAGGTGGCGCGCACAGAGACCGTCTGTGCGCCGCGGGGGCCGAGGCGGACACAAGCCCAGGAAACTCGCTGGGGATGGCGGTGAGCTCCTCGGCGGGCAGCTCTCCGGCGAATCGAGACCACACGGTCACCAGGAGGGCCTCGATGGGGCGCTGGGAGACCTTGAGCGGCGCGGACTCGGTTGGCACCATGGGCTCCCCCTCGTCGAGAAGGCGCCGCACGGCGTCAAAATAGGCGTCGTACCCCAGCGGCAGGTTTCGCACGGCGGCGCCCACGGTGTCCGCGGCGATCCGCTGGTCGGCCATCACCAGCGGCGTGGTGTCGGAGAGGTGGTCCTCGATGGCCCCGAGCGCGCGACCGGCGTGGAGGAGATCGATGGGCGCGGCGCCAGAGAGCGCGCCGTCCCCCGTCGTCTCCGCGCTCACCAAGATCCCCGCGGTCAACAAGAGCTTGTTCGCGGGGTGCTCATCAGCCACCTCGGCGGCGGACGCGCCGCGCTCATACGCCCACCACCACGCGTGGCCCGCGGTGAGCAGACCGCCGCCCTGGGCGACGAAGGCCTGGATGGCGGCGATCTCCTCCGCGTCGCGCTCGGTCGGGGCGTAGGCGATGAACACGTCCAGGCCGTCCAAGGCGTCGGCCTCGACGATCTCGGCGCTGAGCCCGGCGGCCTCTAAGGAGGTGATCACCCCGCGGATGTCGCGCTCGACGCCGATGACCGGGGCGTCTTTGCCCCCGGCGGCCCATCGGGCGAGGTTCTGCACCAACAGCGGGCCATGCTCACCTTTGCCCGAGGCCCCGGCGAGCAGCCCCTCGTGGCCGAGCTGCGCCAGGCGGCCCTCGCCCAGGCGGGCGCTGGCCCCGGCGATGGCGCCGTCGGGGTCGGCCAGGATGGGGCAGGCGCCCTCACCGAAAGGGATGAGCCGAGAGGGCAACGACCCGCCGAGGTCAAGCTCGGTGACGCCGAGCAGGATCGCCGCGGCGTCCTCTGCGCAGGCGTCCACCGGGGCGCTGGTGTCGGTCTGGGTGTCGGTCTGGGTGTCGCCGCCGCTGTCCTTCGTGGGCGCGTCGTCGACCGGCTTGGAGGATGGCGCGCAGGCCAGCGCGAGCAAGGGGATCAGCATGGGGGCTCCGGGTCTTGGGCGCCACGATAGCCCAGGGTGGGCCGCCGACGTGGGCCAGAGCCCGCCATGAGAAATCTTTGACATGGCCTTTGGTTCGAGCGCAGACCTTACGCTATCCTACAGCTCCCCCAGAGGTGAGCGATGTCCAGCTACAGCCAGCGCGCCCCCGCGCAGTCCTCAGCGCCGGTCGTGGATTCGGGCGAGACGTCCCTCGGCGACAGCGCCGAGACCGTCGAGTCCACCGAGCGGGGCGAGTCCAACAAGAAGGGCCAGAAGACGCCCTTGGACACGGTAAAAGAGCTGATCAAGAAGGCGGACGGCCCCGGCTTGGTCTCCAACTTCGCGGCGCTCTCTCGCAGCCAGCCCGGCGAGGTCGTGAAGCTCGTCGCCGACCGAACGACGCTCGTGAGCGCGCTCAAGGTCATCGGTCAGGATCAAGCGACCCTCGCCCTGCTGCACCTGCAGTTTGGCGCCAGCGCGACCCCAGGCCGCACGCTCAACGACGGCCTCAAGCTGCTCGTGGCCTCTGTGGGGCTCAGCCGGGCGGGCTGGATGCAGCTCGTCGCCGGGCGTGACGCCGCCCAACAAGCCGCCGTGGTCGCCGACTCCGCCTCTCTCGCGGCCCTTCGTGGCGTCGAGGGCGACCCGATGGACCTGCTCCCCGGCCTCTCCATGAGCCCCGAGGCCTTACGCGCCGCGCTCACCGCCACCCCGGCGCTCACGGAGTGGATCCTCGACGTGGGCGGCGAGGCCCGAGAGACGCAGATCATGGAGGCCCTGGCCGCCGCTGAAGACGCCGACCTCACCCGCTCCCGGTACATCGCCGCCGGGCTGTGGACCAAACACCTCAGCTCCATCCCCAAGGGCCCCGCCACCGACGCGGAGACCCAACGCCTGCTCTACAACTACGTCTTGGCCAGCGGCGAGTCCGACGTGAGCGAGTGGAACAAGCTCTTTGAGAAGCGCTTCGGCGTGAGCCTCACCGACGGCGGCGCGGCCTGGGACAAGGCGAGCGTGCTGCGACTGTGGCAGATCTGCGATCTCACCCCGCCGTCCCACATCGAGGCCACGGTGAAGGTCATCCGTGAAGGAGACCAAGGCGACGCGAGCGGCTGGGCCGGCGGCGGCGAGATCGGCATGAGCTGGGGCACAGATCTGCTGGGCGCCACGGAGATCGGCGCGTACTCCGACGACACCGACCCCATGCGGGGCCTGAACATCTTCGACGCCTGCGTGCGCCACGAGATCGGCCACAACGTCGGCGAGTCCAACGGCTGGGACCAGCCCGGCGGCTTCGTCTACACACAGTTCGGCTGGGACAAACACGAAGACCTGCGCCCGCTCCTCGACGTGTTCATCAAGAAGTATCCCCTGCCGCTCACGACCGTCTCCTCTCGGGGCAAAGACGCGCTGCGCACAAAGATCCTCGACGCGCTGGGCGGGGTCAGCACGACGAGCCGCGCCGGGTACCGGGCCGCCGTCGAGGGGGTGCAGCGGGGCCTCTGGACGCAGATCGAGGGGGAGCCGCTCATCAACTACCTCCTCAAACGTAGCCAAGGCGGCGCCTGGGACCAGATGGACAACGTCGATGGCCGCAGCTACCACGTCGCTTATGACTGGTTCGGCTTCTGCTCCGCGCCCGTAGGACTGTACGCCAAGAAGGTGAGCACCTACGCCATGCGCTCGCCGATGGAGTGGTTCGCCGAGGTCTACGCCACGTTTTACGCCGAGGCCGACCAGCCGGGGATGCCGCTGGGCCAGCTTGTTGCTGGCCGTGATCCCGCCCTGTACAAGACGATGATGAGCACGGTTCACTCGGGCAACAGCCTAGGCGAGGTCACCGGACAAGGCACCGTAGGCATGCCCGCCGCGCAGACGCCCCAGGGCCCCATCGGCGACTTCCCGACGCCGGGGCCCGAGATTCGGAACCTCGCGTGATCTTTTTTCTGCTCGCCTGCGCCGCGCCTCACAGCGAGGTCGGCGCCGTCTCCTCGACCGCGTCCGCCCCAACACAGTCCCCCGAGGAGCTCGTCATGGCCCCAGACCAGGTGGTTCGTGCCGCCGCCGCCCAGAGCTTCGGTGTTCCGCCGGAGTCTCTGCGGGTTCAGCCGCTTTATCTGGACAGCCTCGCGCCGTTTTACCGGGTGATCAAGCCCGGGGCCAAGCCGCGCAGCGACGGGGTGATGCCGGGGGTGTCGTATGTTGTGCTCGACGGCGCGGCGCTCAGCGGGGCTGAGGGCTACGCCGCGGTGATCGCGCTCACAGACGACGCCGAGACCCTCGCCGGGGCCTGGCTCTACCTGCACAGAGGCGGCGCTGAGGAGATCTTGGGGTACGCCGGAGACGGCCTGCCGCGGCCGAGCCGGGGCGAAGACGGCCAGCTCCGGTTTGTATACGCCGACGCCCGCGGCCAACACATCGACGTGGTCTTGAACACCCAGACCAACCCCCCCGAGGCCACGACGACGCCGAGGCCAAAGCCGTGAGCACCTTGACCTTGGCGCGGGTGGACTGCGCGGGCTGCGGCGCGGCGGTGGAGGGTGAGCTCGTCGTCATGGCGAACTTGGGCGCCCGGGCCGACCTCCGCGCGGCGCTCTTCTCAAGGGAGATCAACGTCTTACGCTGTGAGGCCTGCGGGCGAACGGCCCAGGTGCAGCGAACCAGCGCCTTTATGGACTTTCGGCGACGCCAATGGATCGTGGCGTACCCCGACTGGGCCGAGCGCCACTGGGCGGAGCTCGCTGAGGCCACGGCGATGAGCGTCACCCGAAACTTAGGCCTCGCCGCCCCGGCCAACCTACGCGCCCAGGCGCCGAGCTGGACGGTGCGCGTGGTGTTCGGCTTAGAGGCCGCCCGGGAGAAGCTGGTGATCTGGGACGCGGGCCTAGAGGATCTCGCCGTGGAGCGCCTCAAGCTCGTGGCCTTGGCTGGCCAGCCGCGCTGGCTCATGGGCCGGGCCTGGGTGAGCTCCGTCGATGACGGCGCCCTCCACCTCCGCCTCGTGGCCCCCGACGGCGCCGAGGGGGCGCTCACCCTGCCCCATCAGAGCTTGCCCACGGGCCCGATCCCCGGCGTTGATGAGCTGGGCCTCGGCCTCGACCCATTCGTGAGCGCCCGGCGCCTCACCGTACACCCCGAGCCCGCCGACCCCCTGAGCTTTGACCTCGACGGCCGCGCCCACGGCCACCGAAACGGCGAAGAGCTGCGCCACGTCCCCCAGGAGGGCTGAGCGCGGCGCGCGCCTGAGGGTGTAGACTCTGGGGTGAGCATGATGACCTCGCTGCTGCCCCTCGCCCTCGTCCCCCTCGGGATCTGGCTCGTCAGCCCCAAGACGGCCTCAGGGACGGCTTCGCCTTGGTCTTGGCCCCGCGAGCTGGGCCTCGCCGCCGTCGTCGGCGCGCTGTTCGCGGCCCTGTGTGGGGTGTGGCTGGCGCGGTTTTACCTCATCGGCGACAACTTCTTGTGCTCAGACTTTCACGAGTACTGCTCTTCAGTGAGCGCCTTGGCGATGGACGAGCCCGAGCGGTTCACCAAGCAGCGCTCGGCGGCGGCGGCGCTCCCCGCGGCGCTCTTGAGCCGTCACCACGGCCTCATCGACGGCATGGCCTGGGCGGGGTTGTTCTCAAGCGCCCTGATCGGCGCCGGGCTCTATCTCTGGGCCCGCGCCGCCCACTCTCGCCTCGCCGGGATCAGCGCGGCCTTGTGCGCGGCGACGATGATGCCCGTGGTGGTGATGTCGCGCACCCTGAGCCTGTACGACGAGATGACCGGCTGGTTTGTGTTGGGTGGCGCCGGGGCGGCGCTGGCGTGGCGGCTGCGCAGCCCAGGCGCGCTCTTCTTCGCCGGGGTCGGCGTCGGCCTCGCGGGCCTCGCGGACTTTCGTGGGCTGTTCTGGGCGGTCTCGTACCTGGGCTTAGGGTTGGTGGCGGCGATGTGGCCGGCGCCCGGCGTCACGGGGCTGGGCCGCTATCTCTTACGGACCGTGTTGAATCTCACCGCCTTCGTGATCCCCGTGGTCTACGCCTGGCGTCTGGGGCCTTGGGCGTACCGCTTCAACATCAGCTTAGAGGAGGTGATGAACCCCCGGCAACGTTTTGTGGAGTGGGGGTTCACCGACCCGGCGCTCACCGCCCCGTTCAACGCCCAGAGCGCGTTTATCTGGGGCAGCTCGCCGCCAGAAGACATCCCCAAGACGATTCTGTGGGTGATGCGAGAGACGGCGGTGATCCCCCGGGAGGCCTGGGACACCGCCGATCTGCACCGGCTGTTGGCCGAGCACGTCACGCCGTGGACGCCGATCTGGGTGGCCTCGGTCGCGCTCACGGCGCTGAGTCTTCTGCGAGGGCCTGAGCGGTTTGGCCGCCTCGTCGCGGTGTTTGGCGCGGGTGTGCCGTTCTTCATGGCGTTTAAGGGCGCCGTGGAGCTGCAGCGGGCGCAGCTTCATTATCTGGGAAGCTCCATGCCGGTGTTCGCGGTGTTGATGGGCGTGGCCTGGGCGAGCTTGTGTGAAGGGGCGGAGCCAGAGGCCCTGAGCGCCAAGTTGGAGCGGCTTCGGGCGCGGATCTGGGCGCCGCTCGCCCGCTGGCCAACCCTCGCCGAGGGTGTGAGGCCGTCTGTTCGGGCTGCCTTGGGTGTGGCGCTGTTGACGTTGTTTGTGCTGGGTGTGCTGCCGTCGTTGGTCTCCCCCCAGGCGAGCTGGCGGCGGCGCTGGGCCTATGGTGAAGGAGAGATCCTCACGCTCATCGGCTCAGCGGCCCGTGGGGTAGATCCCGGCCGCAGCGACCAACACAAGGCCTGTGTCCAGGCGCTCAAGGCCGAAAAAGACGCTGGGAAGAGCCCCTACGGCACCTTGTATGGCGGCGTCGGCGGCGACAAACGCCGGAAATAAACCCAGGCCCCCCTACCCCACCGGACAATACGCCCGCCGGGCCTTCACGGAGATGAGCCGGTCTTCACCCCGCAGCCAGCCGGTCAACGCGCCACCGTAGACGCAGGCCGTGTCCAGGCCCAGCGCCGTCGGGCGCCCCTGATGCTGCCGCCGCACGAGGCCACGCATCGCGTCGTGGCCAAACACGACGAGGGGCCCTGTCCACCCAGCGTCGTACCAGAAGGGGTTGTCGGCCTGGCGGTCGTCGGGGAAACGCCGCAGGTGGATCGCCATGTGCCGGGGCGTGCCCGCCGGGCCGAGCAGCGGGTGAACCCCGGCGTGAACGGCGATGAGGCCGTCGTCAAACCGGAACACCGGCGCGGCCTCTAAGTACGCCAAGGCCTCGGGGGCCTCGTCCATCAGCGCCGCCACGGGCGTGGCCCGAAGCTTGGCCGGATCCTCACGCCAACGCTGGATGACCCGGGCGTCGTGGTTGCCGAGGATCGTCTCACAACGCCGGTCTTGGATGGCCCGCCACACGCCGAGCGGGTCGGGGCCCCGGGTGAAGAGATCCCCCAAGAGCACCACCCGGGCGTCAGGGGCGAGCTGGAGGAGGTCTTGAAGCTCAGCGGCGCAGCCGTGAACGTCGCCGACGTAGAGGGTGTCCATGAACCTAAGGCTAACCCGGCGGCGCCCTTGGACCCAGATCCGCCGAGAACCGGGCTATGCTGCGGCATCCTATGACGGAGCCCCCCATGCGACCCTTCCCCTCTGCCCTGCCCTTGCTCACGCTGATCGTCCTCGCCGCCTGCGGCAAAGACGAGAGCCCCACCCCAGACACCGAGCTGCCCACCGCGGACAGCGGCGTCGATGACAGCGAGGCGGACGACAGCGGCGCCGACGACAGCGGCGGCCCAACGGATGAGGACGGCGACGGCAGCCCCGCTGAAGAGGACTGCGACGACGCCGACCCCTCCAGCTACCCCGGCGCCGAGGAGCGCTGTGACGACCGCGACAACGACTGTGACGGCGAGATCGATGAGGAGGCCGTAGACCCCAGCGCTTGGTACACCGACACCGACGCCGATGGTTATGGCGCTGGAGAGCCGATCCTGGCCTGTGACGCCCCGGAGGGCGCCGCCGCCGTGGCTGAAGACTGTGACGACAACGACGCCCGGTTTAACCCCGGCGCCGAGGAGGCCGACTGCGCCGACCCCAACGACTACAACTGTGACGGATCTGTAGGGTACGCCGACGGCGACGGCGACGGCTTCGCCGCCTGCCAAGAGTGTGACGACGGCGACGCGGCCATCAACCCCAGCGCTGAAGAGATCTGCGACTCCCGAGACAACAACTGTGACGGATCCATCGACGAGGGCGTGACGACGACCTACTACCAAGATCTCGACGGCGACGGCCACGGAGACGCCGACTACCCCGTTGAGGCTTGCGAGGCCCCCGAGGGCTACGCCGCCGCGGCGACGGACTGTGATGATCTCGACGCCGCCGTGAACCCCCGACGCCGCGGAGATCTGCGACGACGTCGACAACGACTGTGACGGCGTGATCGACCCCGAGACCTCTGAAGACGCCCAAGACTGGTACAACGACAGCGACGGCGACGGCTTCGGAGACCCCGACGCGATGACCCGCGCCTGCGAGGCCCCCTCTGGCGCCGTGCTCGACAGCGCCGACTGTGATGACGCGGACGCGGCGGTGAACCCCGACGGCGTCGAGATCTGCGACGGCCAAGACAACGACTGTGACGGGCGCGTTGACCCCTCAGACAGCCTCGACGCCGAGACCTACTACGCCGATGACGACGGCGACAGCTTCGGCGACCCTGACGCCGAGGTGAAGGGCTGCTCGACCCCGGCGGGCGCCGTGGAGGACAACACCGACTGCGATGATGGCGACGTCCTGGTGAACCCCGACGCCCTTGAGATCTGTGATAGCGGCGTAGACAACGACTGTGATGGATCCGCCGACGGCGCGGACGCCTGGTGGGATGACGCCTGGGCCTACCGCATTCCGGTGACCTTGACCGCCCCAACAAACGACAGCGAGAGCCCGCCCGTGGCGGTCACGGTTGACTTCGCCGCCGCGCTCGCGGCCTTGGGCGTGAGCGGCGCCTTAGACGAGGGCTCGATCCGCGTCGTGCGCCAAGACTGCGCCCTGGGCCAGCCGACGCTGACCAGCCAGTTTGAGGACGGCGTCGCCGGGCTGTTTGACGGCGTGGACCACGAGGACGACCCCAACGATGACCGGGGCGACGTGCTCTGGCTCTTTGACGAGGACGGCGACTACACCACCTTAGACGCCGTGGCCGCCGGGGAGACCGCGGACTTCGCCATCTATTTCGACACCTCCGGGAGCGCGGCGTCGAGCGCCTCAAGCCTCGTCGCCTCCACGACGAGCCTCGCCAACAACCTCTCCGCGGCGAGCTTCTCCACCGCGGACGGCGGCCTGATGAGCGGGATCACCAGCGGCGCGAGCCCCAGCCTCATGTCCCAGACCGACTCTTGCTGCGGCAACGGCGTGTACTTCGGCGGCACCTGGAGCAACACGCCGATGTACGCCTCGGGCACCACCACGCTCACCCTCGACGGGCCCGTGGTGGCGATGATCACCGCGTTCACCGCGGCCTCGACGATGAACGTCACGAACTGGTACTGGATGATCGACGGCCGCCCGGAGCTGTGGAACAAGACCCTGCATGAGACGAACGCGAGCACCACGCTCAACCACGCGTCTCACTTCACCTCGGGCATTCGGCCTTGGGAGAGCGTGCAGCCCAACATCGGCGGCGGCACATTCACCACAGACACCACGGACTACCTCTACGCGGATAGCTCCAACGGCACCTGGGGCATCAGCTTCGCATATCGCTGGGCCCCGCTCTACGTCACCAGCGGCATCAGCCTATACAACCCCTACCTCATCACCTACGCGAACGACTACGCCGACACCAGCGCGGCCTCAAGCGCCACCGTGGCCGCCGGGACCGTGCTGCTCGACCACACGGTCATGTTTGTGCTGCCCCACGCGGGGAGCTTCGGCGACGTAGACGACGAGGTCTTCGCCCTCATGGCCGGCGTGAGCGTGACCGAGGGCAGCCCCGAGGCGTGGTGAGGTTAATTCCCGCGGGCGAGCATCACCCCGTCGATGAGCACAGCGACGGGCTCGTACCACACCCCACCCTCTTGGGGCTCAGCGCGCCAGAGGGTGACGTCCGCCACGGCGCCCTCCACGATCTCACCACCTTCGCCGCGCCCCAAGGCGGCGTAGGTGGCGCTGGTGAACGCGGTGATCGTCTCGTCCGCGGTGAGGCGGTGCTCCGGTCGCCAGCCGCCGGGCGGGGCGCCGTCGAGGCTCATGCGGGTGGTCGCCGACCAGAACCCATAGCTCGGCGAGACGTTCTCGACGGGAAAGTCGGAGCCGAAGGCCAAGACGACGCCGAGATCGAGGGGCGCGCGCCAGGCGTAGCTCCACTCCACACGATCGGGGCCCAAGCGCGCCTCGGCCCAGGGCATGTCTGACGTGGCGTGGGTGGGCTGCATCGAGGCCACGACGTTGAGCGCCTTTAAGCGCGCCCAGTCCTCAGGGCGCACCACCTGGGCGTGCTCCAGGCGCAGGGGCACCGCCGCCGCGCCGGGCAAGGCGTCGCGGGCCTGGGCGAAGGCGGCGAGGGTGTCGCTCACCGCGGCGTCGCCGATGGCGTGAACGGCCACCTGGGCGCCCTTCGGCAGCGCGAGCACCGTCGCGGCGCGGAGCTCATCTTGGCTCATCAGCGTGAGGCCGAGATTTTTTGGATCGTCGGTGTAGGCTTGGGAGAGGTGCGCGCCGCGAGAGCCCAAGGCGCCGTCTGCGACGAGCTTCACGCCCACCACCTCCAGACGATCTCCCCGCCACGGGCCCTCGGCGTACAGTCGTTTTGCGGCCGCGCTCTCGGGGGTGAGGTAGACCCAGACGCGGATGGGCAGCTCCCCCGCGGCGTCGAGCTGGGTGTAGGCGGCGAGGAGCGCGTCATCTACGCCCATGTCGTGAACGCCGACGAGGCCCTCGTGCGCGGCCAACAAGAGCGCCCCGCGCAGGCGCCGCGCGCGCGCCTCGGCGCTGGGCTCGGGCACCGGCACGAGCGCCATGGCGTTGTCGAGGAGCACCCCCGTCGGCGCGCCCTCGGCGTCACGCAGGATGCGGCCTCCGGGGGGGTCTATCGACTCTTTGGTGATCTTCGCCGCGCGTAAGGCCGCGCTGTTCAGCCACAGCGCGTGGCCGTCAACGCGCCGCAGCGCCGCGGGGCGATCTCCGGTGACGGCGTCGAGATCCTTCGCGTGGGGGAAGCCCCCCGCCGGGGCGTCCGACCAGTCATTTTGGTCCCATCCCCGGCCCAAGAGCCACTCTCCGGGGGGCAGGCTCACCGCGGCCACCCGCGTGATGACCTCGGCCAAGGAGCCCGCGCCGGTGAGGTTCAGCTCGGCCAGCCAGTCGCCGAGGCCGCCGGGATGGGCGTGCGCGTCGATAAAGCCCGGGGTGACCAGGTCTACGCGCACAAGCTCACCCTGCTGCGGGGCGTCGGCGGCGAGCTCGAACAGGCGGCCCTCGCGCACGACGAGGCGACGGATCGCGCCGCCGGGGCTCGTCGGCCCCTCGACGGTGAAGCTGGCGACGCCGGGCCCAGAGCTGGCCTCGGGCGCGCTCGGGACACGACAGGCGAGCAGAATCATCAGGGGAATCATCACAGCGCTTGCTCCTGGGGCCATTGATCGGCAATCTATCCCTCCCACCGACAAGAGGCCGTTATGCCGCTGCCGCCCGGATGCACCCAGCCAATGGCCGTTCAGACCGCGCGGTGGATGGCGCGGCCCACGACCTTCCTGCGGGAGTGTCACGATCGTTTTGGCGACGACTTCTCTGTGAACATGGCGATCTTCGGCAAGGCCGTGTTCGTGAGCGACCCCGAGAACATCAAGGCCGTGTTCACCGCCAGCCCCGAGGCCCTGGGGCCGGGCACCGGCAACGCCATGTTGATGCCGCTTCTGGGCCGCCACTCCTTGATCTTGCTCGACCGCCAGCCCCACCGCCGCGAGCGCCGCCTGCTCACGCCGCCGTTTCATGGCGAGCGTATGCGGGCCTACGCCCAGGTGATCCACGAGTCCACCCAGACCACCTGCGCCGCGTGGCCCCTCGGTCAGGCCATGAACCTCACCCCGGAGCTGCAGAACATCTCCCTCGACGTCATCCTCAGCGCCGTCTTCGGCGTCGCCGACCTGGGCCGTCGCGCCGCGGCCCGCCGCCCCGTGGTGGCGCTCCTCGAGGGCCTCAACCCGCTCACCCTCTACGTCCCCTTTTTGCAGCAGAGCTTCGGGCCTTGGGCGAAGACGATGGCCGAGCGCCGCGCCGTACACGCCCTGGTGGACGAGGAGATCCACGACCGCCGCGAGCGTGGCCTCGACGGGCGCAGCGACATCCTCAGCCTGATGATGGCCGCCCGCTACGAAGACGGGGCCGAGATGAGCGACGAGGCCCTGCGCGACGAGATGATGACCATGCTCATCGCCGGCCACGAGACCTCGACCACCAGCCTGAGCTGGGCGGTGTGGGAGCTCATGGACAACCCAGACGCCGCCGAGCGCCTCAGCGCCGAGCTCGACGCCTTGGGGGGTGACGCCGGCCCTGAGGCCTTGGAGCGCCTTCCATACCTCGACGCGGTCTGCCGCGAGACCCTACGCCTGCACCCCGTGCTGCCGTTGGTGAGCCGCATCACCCGCGCTGAGCTGCCCCTGCGCGGCTTCACCGTGCCCGCGAACGTCGGCGTGTTCCCGTGCATCTGGCTCGCCCACCGCCGCGAAGAGGTGTTCCCCGAGCCCGAGCGTTTCCGACCCGAGCGTTTTTTGGAGCGCACGTATTCGCCCTTTGAGTGGCTGCCCTTCGGCGGCGGCGCGAGGCGCTGCATCGGCATGGCCTTCGCGCTCTACGAGATGAAGCTCGTGCTCGGCGCGCTCTTCCGCCGCTTCCACTTCAAGAAGGCCGACGACAAGACGCCACAGACCCGACGGAAACACATCACCATCGCCCCCAGCGGGGGCGTTCGTGCGGTGCTCGCTGCGCGGGGAGGCCCCCATGTTTGAGCGAGAGCTCAAGAGACTCTGCGAAGAGCACAAGCTCCCCGACTCGGCCCGAGAGGAGCTGAGCCGCCTCTTTCAGCGCGCGCAGCGGGCCGACTCCAACGCCACGATCCCCGATCTCATCAGCGGGCAGTTCACCTTGCCGCCGGGCTCGACGCTCATGCCGTCCCAAGGCGGCGGCCTCGCGAGCACCTCAGGCCACCCGCCGATCCCCTCCGGCGCGGCTCAGCCCCCTGCGGGCGCGCGCAGCGACGTTCGGCGCATCAGCCGCTATGAAGACCACGGCGTCATCGGATCGGGGGGCATGGGCACGGTACACCGCGTCTTTGACCCGCTGCTCAACCGCAGCCTCGCGCTCAAGGTCATCCACGAGCACATCAGCGGCTCTCTGCGCGAGCTAGCGCGTTTTGTGGAGGAGGCGCAGATCTCCGCCCAGCTTCGCCACCCCTCTATCGTGCCGGTGTATGAGCTAGGCCACCTCGACGACGGTCGTCTGTACTTCACGATGGAGGAGGTTCGTGGAGAGACGCTCTCCAAGGCCATTCGTGAGGTTCACCGCGCGTCCGCCGGGGGCCCGTGGCGCCCCAGCGTGAGCGGCTGGACCTTTCGTAAGCTCATCGAGGCCTTCCGTCGTCTGTGTGAGGGTGTCGCCTACGCCCACAGCCGCGGCGTGATTCATCGTGATCTCAAGCCCTCCAACGTCATGCTCGGCCAGTTCGGCGAGGTGCGTGTGCTCGACTGGGGCCTGGCCACCCTACGCACCACCGCCAACTGGACAGACAGCCTCGGCGACTTCGATCCCGTCATCATCGAGCGAGGACAAGGCGAGAGCTACACCTTAGACGGTCGTGTGGCGGGCACCCCGGCGTACATGGCCCCCGAGCAGGCCGCCGGAGATCTGGCGGCCATCGGCGCCACCACCGACATCTACTGCCTGGGCGCGATCCTCTACACCATCCTCTGCGGGCGCGCGCCTTACTCCGGCGGCGACGGTGGATCCGTCGTGAACGCGGTGCTCGCTGGGCCACCGCCCCCGCCAGATCGTGACTCGGTCTTTCAGTCCCACGCCGCCCTCGCCCACCGCGCCTGGGGAGACGACCAGCCCGAGCTGCGAGAGGATCCCTACGTCCCGTCTGTGCTGCGTGACATCTGCACCAAGGCGATGTCCCGCGCCCCCGAGGATCGGCCCCGGGACGCCTTGGTGCTCGCGGCCCAGGTCGGCGACTGGCTGGAGGGCCTACGCCGCCAAGACCAAGCCGAGCAGTTCTTACGAGAGGCCGATGGGCTGATGCCTGAGCTGCATCAGCTCTTCGCGCGCTCGGCGCGCCTGCGAGACGAGGCCGAGCGCCTGCTCGCTGATGTGAACCCCGAGGATCCCGTCGAGCAGAAGCTCCCCGCCTGGGAGCGCGTCGAGGAGGCCGAGAGCCTTGAGCTCGCGGCCCGGGCCCGAGAGGCGAAGCTGCAGCGCGTGCTTCAGGCGGCCATCACCTACGCCCCCGACCACCCCGAGGCCCATCGCCGCCTCGCGCGACTGTATCGCCAGCGCCACGTCGAGGCCGAGGCGCGCCGCGACCGGAACGCCGCCGCGCAGTGGGAGGTGCTGCTGCGCAGCCACCACACCGGCGAACACGAGGCCTATCTACGCGGCGACGGCGCGGTGACCTTGTTCACCGACCCCCCCGGCGCGGAGGCCCTGCTCTACCGCTACGAGCTCTTCCAGCGCCGCCTGCGGCCAAGGTTTGTGCAGGCGCTCGGCCAGACCCCGATCATCGACGCGCCGTTGCCGATGGGATCGTATCTCATCGTCCTGCGCGCGCCGGGGCGGGCCGAGGTGCGGTATCCCGTACGAATTCGCCGCGGTGAGCGCTGGACGGGCGTGCCCCCTGGCGAAGGCGAGCCGATGCCGATCCCGCTCCCCCTCGCGGGATCGTTGGGCCCGGAAGACTGCTACATCCCCGCGGGCTGGTTCACCTGCGGAGGTGACCCCCTCGCTGAAGGCAGCCTGCCCGAGCGCCAGGTGTGGATTGACGGCCTGGTGATGCGGCGATTCCCGGTCACCAACGCCGAGTTTATTCAGTTCCTCAACACGCTCTTGGACGAGGGCGACGAGGAGGCGGCGCTGCGGTATGAGCCTCGGTTTGAGGGCCACTCCGTGCATGTGCGTGGCCCCGACGGCCGGTTCAAGATTCGAGAGGGTCAACGCCGCTACCCGATGACGGCCGAGATGCCCGCGAACATGGTGGACTGGCAGGCCGCGCGGGCCTACGCCAGCTACGAGCAGCGCCGCACGGGCCAACCCTGGACCTTGCCCGGCGATCTGGAGTGGGAGAAGGCCGCCCGCGGCGTCGATGGCCGTCGGTTGCCCTGGGGCGACACCATGGACGCGACGTTCTACAACATGCGCGACTCACGACCGTCTCATCCGTTCCCGACGCCCGTGGATTCTTTCCCCGTGGATGAGAGCCCCTACGGCGTGCGTGGCCTCGCGGGAAACATCATGGACTGGTGCCGCGATCCATACCGCACCGGCGGCCCGCCCCTAGAGCGTGGACGTGTGACCGACCGTTGGGAGGCGCAGATTCGTGCGCAGGCGGAGCCAACCGCCGCCCGGGTGGTGCGCGGCGGCCACTGGTACGGCGTCGCCCACATCGGGCTCGCCGCCCACCGATACCGCCTGGAGCCCTCGTTCACGGGGTATCTCATCGGCATGCGGCTCTCACGGCGGTTCTAGGCGCCCCCTAGGCCATCGCCGCCCGAATCGCCGCGAGCAGCCGCGCTGGGCCGTCGGGCGCGTGCTCAAAATAGAGCGAGGGCTCGACGAGCTCCAGCTCATTGAGCCACCAGCGGCCTTGGGATGACTGTAGCAGATCAACCCGGGCGTAGACCAGGGGCGCCGTGAGGCCAAACGCCCTCCCCGCGGCCGCCAAGCAGGCCTCCGCGACGGCGCGCTCCTCGTCGCTGGCCTGGTGGCGCTGGTAACGCCCACCCCACTCAACCTGCACTCGGAAGTCTCCAGCCGGCGGCAGCTTCTGGACGGCGTGAGAGAGCTGGCCGCCAAAAAACACCAACGACAGCTCGCCGACGGACTCCACCTGCTGAAGGTAGGGCTGGACCAAGGCGCCTTCAGCCACCGGGTAATTGCGCACAAACTCGACGGCGGCGGCGCGGCTCTGTGGGGTGTCCTCGACGCGTAAGGTGTGGTCACTGCCCGCGCCAACGACAGGCTTCACGAACGCCCGCCCCCAGCCCCGGGCGGCGAGGCGCTCGGGGAGCTCATCGGCCTCAGCCGGGCTCACCCACTCCGTGGGGATGATCGGCGCGCCCTCGGCGGCCACAGCGGCGAGATAACGTTTGTTTGTGTTCCATGTGAGCACCTCGACGGGGTTGATCAGCCGGGTCTCCGCGCTGACGCGCCGGGCCCAGGCCAAAAACTCGGGGAGCCGGGGGCAATAGTCCCAGGTGGTGCGCACGATCGCCGCGTCAAAGTCTCGCCAGGACACCGTCGGGTCGTCCCAAGCCACAGACTCAAAGTCTTGGCCGACCTCGTGCAGATGGCGGAACAGGGGCGCGTCATCTTGGGCCGCGCGGGGGAGGTTCTGGCAGGTCACGAGCGCGAGGCGCATGGGATCTCGGTGTGGCGGAGGGTGAATGGGCGTTGTGAGGGCAGCTATCTCCTCGGCGCGCGCGGCGCACGGCGGCGCTGGAGCGGTTAGAGTGCGGGCTCGTACGGAGGCCCTATGCTGCTCACGCTCCTGTGGCTCGCTTGCGACGCCGCGCCCCCGGCCGCCGAGGCGCCCGGCCCAGCCCCTCACCCGCCCGAGGCCCCGCTCAAGATCGTCGCGCTGAGCTTCCCCGCCCAGTGGCTCACCCAGCGCCTGCTCAGCGAGGGTGTGGTGGTCGATCGCCTCTTGCCGGCCGGTGAAGATCCGCCAACGTACCAGCCGCCGCCCGAGCGTATCGCCGCCCTACAAGACGCTGATCTGATCGTCGGAAACGGCGCGGGCTACGAGGCTTGGCTGAGCACCGCCAGCCTGCCCGAGGCTCGGCTTGTGCTCACCGCCGATGGCCTCGACCTCATCACCTTGACCGAGACCCGACACAGACACGGCGCCGCCGGAGAGCACAGCCACGGCGGCGTAGACCCCCACACCTGGACAGATCCTCTGCTGCTCATTCAGCAGGCCGACGCCCTCACCGCGGCCCTCTCGCGGGCCCGGCCTCAGGGGGGCTGGGATCAGCGCGCCGCTGTGCTCAAAGGAGAGCTTGAGGCCTTGCATGCTGAGCTTCAGGCGGGCCTCGCGCCCCTCGCTGGGCGAAAGATCGCGGCGAACCACCCGGCCTACAACTACCTCGCGCGACGCTACGGCCTCGACCTCACCTCCTTCGATTTTGACCCCGAGGCCCCGCCCAGCGCGGAGTCCCTCGCGGCGTTTGACGCCTGGGCGGTCGGCCAAGACGCGCCGATGTTATGGTGGGAGCAGGCCCCCACCGACGCCGTGCGCGCGGCCTTCAAGCCGACCGTGCGTCATGTGGTGATCGACCCCTTGGAGCAGCCCCCCGAGGGCGGTGAGTACGATCTCCTGCGCGCGGCGCGGGGCCAACCTCGGCGCGCTTGCGGGGCCTTAGGCGCGTCATCTGAGGCCCACGCCCCAAGATCGTCACTGAACCCCGATGTGGCTGTGCTATCTGTCTCAGGCTTCCCGAGGTTCCGGTGATCACGTCGTGGTGTCTCTCCTTCGCCGCCTTCGCCGCCGCGCCAACGGCGCCGGAGGTCGCCGCCGCGACCACCCAGCGCCCGCCCACGGTGGATGGTCGCTTGGATGAGCCCGTCTGGGCCCAGGCCCAAGAGATCACCAGCTTCACGCGGTACGTGCCCGCCCCCGGCGGCGCCCCCGACGAGCGCGTCTCGGTGCGTGTGGTGCAAGACGATGAGACGCTCTACATCGGCGTGCTCGTCGAGGACACCAAACGCCCCATCCGCGCCCGGCTCAGCCCCCGGGAAGATCTCAACGACGACGATCAGATCGGCGTGTACCTCGACACCTTCAACGACGAGCGCAGCGGCTTCGTCTTTTATTTCAACGCCTTGGGTGTTCAGCAAGACGCGCGCTGGGCGAACGGCGAGTGGGTTCAAGACTGGAACACCGTGCTCGACGCCGAGGCCACCCGACACAGCCACGGCTTCACCTTAGAGATCGGAATCCCGTTTCGGTCCCTTCGTTACCCCGACACCGGGGCCGATCCCCAGACCTGGGGGCTCATCGTCACGCGCAAAGTGCCCGGTGAAGGCGCGAAGTACAGCTTCCCCACCCTGCAGCGTGGCCACCCCCAGCTCTTCTCGCAGGCCGCGCGGCTCACCGGGCTCACCCCGCCGCCCCAGCGCGCCCAGGTCGAGCTCATGCCTGTGCTCGCCGCCCGCCAGCACGCCGTAAAAAACGCCGACGGCGAGCTTGACTGGTCGGGGCTCGACCCCTGGCACGACGCCTTGTGGCCCGCCATCGACGCCCGCCTCGCGCTCTCCGCGGAGAGCCGTCTGGCGGCGACGCTTCACCCCGACTTCTCCCAGGTCGAGGGTGACCCCAGCCAGCTCGACCTCAACCAGCGCTTCGCCTTCTATTTTGCCGAGCGCCGCCCCTTCTTTCTGGAGGGGGTCGAGGCGTTTAATGACCCCATGGACACTCTGTACACCCGGCGCATCAACGCCCCGGCGTACGGGGTAAAGCTCGCTGGGCGCGCGGGCCCGGTCACCTTCGGGGCGCTGAACGCCGCGGATCTCACCCCGATCTCCTCCATTCACGAGGACGGCACCCCCGGGTTCTCCGAGGCCGACCTCGACGGTCAGGTGACCCTCAACAGCTTCGCCCGGGGCCGCGTAGACGTGCTCGACGGCGGCGGCTTGGGCCTGAGCTTGGCCGAGAAACATGTGCTCGCCCCCGACGGCGCGTCGAACACCGTCGCCGCCGCGGATCTCACCCTGCCGTTTAAAGAGTCGTGGTTTGTCTCAGGTGCGGCCTCGGGCTCCGCGCTCTTCGCCAACAAGTCCCAGCTTGGCGGCGCGTCTTGGGCCACCACCTTACGCCGCACCCCCGCCGTGGGCCCCGGCTTCTCGGTGAGCCTCTCGGATGTGACCCCCGGGTTTCGCAACGAGCTCGGGTATTTGACACAGTCGGGGATCAGCCGCGGCACGCTCTGGGGGGAGTACACCTTCGCGCCCACGAAGGGCCCCGACCGCTTCGCCCCGGGCTTCTGGATCTCCGGGCGTGAGGAGCGTGACGACGACGGCCAGCGGGAGGCCGGGGTGAGCGGCTATCTGGTCCAGGGGCCCACCTTTGTAGAGCTCTGGGCGTCTCGGGGCGAGACGACACAGACCGGCGCCGTCGTGCCCAACGGCGAGATCGGCGGATCTTTGAGCCTCACGCCCTCGGCTTGGCTCACCGTGGAGGCCAGCGGCCGCCTCGGCGAAGACATTCAGTACAGCACCCTGCTCTCAGCACAATACCAAGAGCTCACCCTGAGCGCCACGGTGCGCCCGGTGACCTGGCTGCGGGTGGATGTCTTGACCCAGCGCGAGTGGTTCACCCCCATCGGAGCGCCCACAGAGATCGGCCTGACGAGCTGGACGCGGGTGAACGCCCAGCTCACCCGAGCCCTCGGTCTGCGGGTCATCGCCGACTACAGCACCTCGACGGAGCTGCTCACCACCTCACAGCTCCTCTCCTGGGTGCTGCACCCGGGCACCGAGGCCTACCTCGGCGCGACGGAGCGCGTCAACCCCCAAGGTGAGGGCCTCACGGAGCTGACCGTGTTCGCGAAGGTGAGCGTGCT
The DNA here is from genome assembly GCA_016717595.1 of Deltaproteobacteria bacterium. GTDB lineage: Bacteria > Myxococcota_A > UBA796 > UBA796 > CAJQPC01 > JADKFE01. The sequence goes on from JADKFE010000015.1 coordinate 72,261, forward strand.
CTGGCGTGGGTAGCGGCGCTGCTCAATCTGGGATGGGGTCCCAGTCGTCCCAAGCGCGGAAATCGGGGATCGGATCCCAATCTTCCCACGCTCCTACACGGGGAACCCGAGCCCAATCCTCCCCCAGACCATCGACGCTGCCGCCATACGCCATGGTCGAGGACCTGATCTTCCCCTTCACCCGCACGACGAGGATGTACTCACCCTCCATGTCTGGGGTGAAGCTGCCCTTCTCGCTGGTCGCGCCGACGATGTCGTCGGCGGTGAGGGTGGAGCCCACCGGCAGCGCGCCGAAGCTCCATTTGTAGCTGAGCGTGTCGCCGTCGGGATCGCTCGACCCGGACGCGTCAAATTTCACCACGGACAGGCTGTTGATCCCGACGTTGGCGTCGATCTCTGGCGCGCGGTCGTTCGTCCAGAAGCCGGGTTTGTTCTTGATGACGCCGAAGCCTGCGCTCCCCGCGAGCTTGGCCCGAGACGCCTTGTGACCGACCCACGCCTCCGCCGCGCTCTGCTCACAGCGCCCCGCGGCGTCACAGACCGTCACGTCAAAGGTGTAGACACCCTCCACATCTGGGACAAAACCCACCACGGCGGTGTCGGCGCCGATGAGCGCCTCATCGGTGAGCGCTGAGCCCTCTGGGGCCCCACGCACAGACCAAAGGACTGTTTGAACCTCCCCCGAGACGTCCACATCCAGCACGAATGGCTGCCCCACAGCCCCGCTTCGTGCGGGACCAGGGGACACGATCAGAGACAGCGCGTCGTCCTGAGGCGCACAGGCGGTTATGCCGGCCGCCAAGAGCGCCAGCGTCAGGGGGATTCTCATGTGAGCTCCTCAGTGTTTGTTCGACGATTCAGTGTTTATCGGCTTTCGGGATTCTGCCGGAATAGTACGGGCTCCCCGCGCCCTCCCAGAGGGGCAGGTAGTCGGGATCTCGGAGCGCCTTCTCTAAGAACTTGATGTTTGACTGTACCGCGCGGCCCAGGTGCTCGGACGCGGCGTAGCGGTCGCCGAGATGAGCGTGGGCGATGCCTGAGTGATAGTGCGCGTTCCCGGGATCGTAGGGGATCAGCTCCTGGCACACCCCGACCATCTCCTCCCACAGCGCGGCGTCTTCGTACACGAGCGCGAAGTTACACAGCACATACGCCTTGGGCCAGATCGTCTTCTCGGGGGCGATAAAGCCCTCCAACGAGGCCAAGGCGTCCCGCGCGTTCTTGAGGTACTTCGTGGTGCCGCCCAGACGAGCGTGCACAGACAGGGTGTACGCATACCGCAGGCTGTCGAAGGGCCGCATCTCTAAGGTAGCGGCGAGCATCAACAACATCTCGGCGTCACGCGCCAAGGGTCGGTGATCTTGCTCGATGAGACGGCGCCAGTTGCCGGTGTGTAACAGCGCGTCGGCGGCGTCGATGAGCACACGCGCCGGGTTTCGTGCGACATGACCCGAGTTTAGCTCGGCGCGTAGGCGCTCATAGGCGAGCTGAATCTGCTCTGAGAGCGGGTTGGGCTGGGCCCAACGGAGCTTCTGGAGGACCGCCCCCGCATAATGCCGCAGCTCCTCAAACGTGACGTCCGGCGCCTTTCGTACGGCGTTGAGCGCGGCGACCCCCGCGAGCAAGGTGCCCGTGAGCGGGGCGATCTCCGCGTCAAACTGCGCCCGGGCGGCGGCCTTGTCTTTGGCGCGAAGCTCGGAGAAGGCCGACTCGGCGACCTCAGTGAGATCATCGGCCTCGGCCTCACGCACCCGCTCGGCGAGGTCGTAGTGGTACACGCCCACCCGACGCCGGGCCGAGAGCGCGAGCTCGGTGAAGGCGCCCTCTTTCCACGACGGGCGAAGGGCCGTGAGCAGGTTCTTGGTGGGCCGCGGCAGGGCCGGCACGATGACCTCCGCCGTCACCCGCCAGCGCCGCAGCCAGGTCGGTGAGGCGTCGCCCTCGGCGTCACCCGACTTGCGCAGCTCCACCCGGGAGGTCGGCAGCGCCGTGCGACGGGCCTTGAGCGCGGCGAAGAGCAGATCAGAGACGGCGTCGATGTCCGCCGGGTCGTCTTGAGCGAGCACGAGGGCGCCGTCGACGAGGTGGCTCAACAACGACTGGCTCAGGGAGTTCTCGCCCACCGGCAGCACGAGCAGCACGATGTCGGGGGGATCGCCGCCGAGGCTGAGGTGACCCATCGCCCGGCCCAGCGGCTCTACGGCGTCGGCGTCCCGAGCGTCGCGGCCGAGCACCATGCCCATGCCCATCGTCTCCCCGTCGGAGAGCGCAGAGACGAGGCCGATCTTGCCCCGATCGAGGTTGTCTACGGGCAGCTTGGCCGAGAGCTCCCGCACGAAGAGCGGCAGGCCTCGACCACGAAGCAATGACGAGAAGCCGGGCCCGTCCCCGGCCGTCGCGCCAGAGAGGCCGAGGCTCGTGGCCGCGGTTAAGGTGTCACCGTCTACCACCACCACGCGGAAGCCCTCAGACACGAGCTGCAAGGCGATCCCCGCGGTGACCACGGCGACACGCTCAGGGGCGCTTGCGGAGAGCAGGGCGAGGATCGGAGTGGCGGGCATCTTGATCCCTGGTGAAGCAGTTCAGGAGTTGACCTATACCACAGCGCCAATCCCCGCCGCAAGACCAGCCTAAGGGCCTGTCATTGTGGCATTTTTGGCGACTTACCAGTCAAGAGGGCCCCCCTTGTGCCAGGGTGGCTGAGACCGGCGCCCGATCCGCGCCACATTTGCCGGCGCCGGACCTTGGCGAGCTTGGGAATGTGGACTCCAAGTGTCTAAGACCGCTACGCTTCCCCGCGGCGCTCCCGCGCCTTCCCCTGGACTCGCCGCGCGCCGACCCCGCGCCATGGGGACTGCGCCAGCGCGGAGCAAATTTTGTTGGCCGAGGCCTCCCCCCAACGACATCGGCGAGGATCCAGCCGCTCACCGGGCGCGGCGCTCACCAGCCGCGCAACATCGCCGCGAGGCAGGCGCGCAGCTCCGGCGCCCACTGAACCTTGAGATGACACAGCTCGGGCTTGGCGAGCAGCACGTCAAGATCGGGCTTCACCTGGGACATCTGGCCGAGACCGACCACCAGGGCGTGGGCGCGTAAGAACAGCCGCACGCCGTCGCCTGGGCTGAGCTGGGGCAAGACGGCCTCGATTCGTGCGCCGACCTCCCCCATCCGCTCGGCGAGGCGCAGCTTAAACGGCAGCACGAGCTCCGCGGAGACGTTCTGCTCGATGGTGAGGTGCAACAGGCCCAAGAGGCGCACCAAGGTGGGGCGCTCGCTCAAGGTCTCGGCGAACAGCGCGGCGACCTGGTCCGGGGCGTCTTTGCTCGGGCGCAGGGGGGCCTCGGCGAGCACGTCAAACCACGCCTCTAGCTCCTGCGCGAGGAGCGCCAAGAACAGCGCCTCCTTCGTGGTGAAGTAGAGGTAGGCCGTGCCTTTGGCGAGGCCCGCCGCCGCGCTGATCTCGCCCATGGTGACCTGGGCGAAGGACTGCGTCTCAAAGAGGCCGCTCGCCGCGCTGAGCAGGGCCGCACGGCGGGCTTCTTTGGACTCGGCGTCGCGGGCGCGGGTGCGAGGCATCAGGACTCTTTGGGCTGCGGGAAGTTGCCGGAGAGGAAGGTGTCCCAGGCCCAGTCGGAGAGCAGACGACGCTGGGCCATGAGCAGGTGGGCAGACGCCGTCACCGGATAACGCGCCTTGGGCTTGCGGGCGCCCAGCGCCTTCTGGATCACCGCCGCCACGTCGTCGGGCGAGCCGCCCAGCGCCGCCAACGGGCCCTTCTCATACGCCTCCAGAGTGGCCTTGGCGACGGCGGCGTTGAACTCGGCGTACACCCCACCGTCAGCCTTGCCGATCCCGCCAGCGACGGCCTCGCCGAAGCCCGACTTGATCAGCCCCGGCTGGATGAGGATGACGTCTACGCCGAAGCCCTTCACCTCAAAACGCATCGCGTCCGAGAGCGCCTCCACGGCGTACTTGCTCGCGTGGTAGAGCCCGCCGCCGGGGAAGGTCAGCGTGCCGCCCATGGATCCGATGTTGATGATCTTGCCTTGGCGCTGGGCGCGCATGCCCGGCAGCACGAGCTGGCACATGCGGAGCAGGCCGAAGACGTTGGTCTCAAACTGACGCCGGGTGTCGGCCATCGACACCGACTCCACGGCGCCGGACTGGCTGTAGCCAGCGTTGTTGATCAGCACACCCACGGCCCCGTGCTCGGCCTCCACGGCGGCGACGGCCTTGGACATGCTCGTGTCGTCGGTGACGTCCAGGGCCAAGGTGCGGCAGCCGGCCTCGGCCAAGGCCGTGAGCGTCTCAACCTTTCGGGCGGTGGCGTAGACCGTGTGCCCCGCCTTCACCAGCCGCAGCGCCGTCGCCGCGCCGATGCCCGACGAGCAGCCGGTGATGAGGATGACCTTGGAGGGGGTCTTGGGGTTGGATGAGGGCACCACGGCGGACGAGGACATGATCACTCCTTGATGACTGATGGTCAGTTATTAAATGACCGATGGTCAGTTGTCAAGAAGCGGGGTGATCTGATGCCGCTTCGCCCACACGCCTCAGCGCCGCTCCAACCAGCGCGTCGTGAAGATCTCCTCCTCCAACGGCACGGAGAACAGCATCTCCGTGAAGACGATCTCGGTCTTGGAGCCCTGCTGGAGCTTGTCTTCCACCGTCATCTTCATCGGGTACCAGCGCTCGCCGTACTGTTTGGGGTCGGACATGAGCCACACCTTGAGCAGCATGCCGCTGAGCGCGTAGAGCTCTTGGCGCACGGGCAGAAGCCAAGCTTGATCCACCCAGACCTTGCGGCGGGGGTAACTCACGTCTTCAGACTTCGCGGTGAGGTCGAGCACCCAGCACGGCCGGCCGCCCAGCGCCTCATCGGGCAAGGCCACGGCGTTGTAGTTGCTGCGCCAGTCATCGGACTCGAGCATGTCTTCGTAGCTCAAGTCCGAGCCCATCATGCCTTGGCGCAGCATGTGGCCGCTGATCTTCTGCACCTTCTCGACGCTGGGCATGTACATCCACAGCTCATCGCCCTTCTTGAGCATCTTCGTGCCCGCGTCTCGGGCGGGCGAGATGTACTCCGAGGCGCCCTCTTCAGCGCCGCGGCCGTAGCTCACGATCTCGTAGGTCTTCACCCGGCCGTTCTTGGTGACGGTCATCGTCATGCGGCTAGACCGGCTCTCGAAGGTGAGGTTCTGGTCGATGCGGGCGAGGATCTGGTCGGCGGTGAGGCTGGGGGTGGCGGCCCAGACGGGGCCGAGGGCCATCAGCGCGAGGCTGGAGGTGAGAAGCGCGCGGCGGGAGATCATCGGTGGCTCCGCATGGCGTCTACGGGCTGAATGCCCGCGGCGCGGATTGAGGGGAGGAGCGCGCCCAGGGCGGCCATGCTCAGGCCGAGGGCGAAGGAGATGAGGGTGACCTCAAGGCTGAGGTCGGCACGAAAGGTGGTCGAGATGGGCATGCTGACCTGGGCGGAGACCTTCTCTCCCATCTCGACGCCGTCCCGCTCCAAGAAGAACGAGACGATGGCGCCCAAGACGACCCCAGGCAGGGCGCCGAGCACCCCGATGACCAGGGCCTCGACCACAAACAGGAACACCACAGCGGCGCGGCCCATGCCCAAGGCCCGCAGCACGCCGACCTCGCTCGTGCGCTCCAACACCGACATCAGCATGGTGTTGAGCACACCCAGGGCCGTGATGAACACGATGGAGCCCGCCAGCACGCCATACACGAGGCCGGTCATGTCCGAGATCGTCGCGAACAGCGGGCGCTCGCTCCAGGCCTGCACCAGGTAGGGCTTGAGCGCCGGCGACTCGCGTAAGACGGCGGCGACCTCCGGGGCGCGGGCCGGATCGCCGACCCGCACCGCCACCTCGATGGCGCCGTCAGGGATGTCGGTGAGGTAACGCAGGCGCTCTAAGCTCGCGTAGGCTTGGCGGTTTGACAGCGCGTCGTCGGCGTCTACGATGCCGACGAGCACACCCTTGATCGGCGAGATCGAGCCGTCTTGGGTCTGGCCCAAGAACAGCACCTCTTCACCCAGCTTGGCGCCGACGTCGGTGGCCAAGGTCTTGCCCAAGATCACCTGGGTAGACTCCTCGCCGGGGGTGAAGAACGCGCCCTCGACGATGTGCTCGTCGAGGTTCATCACGTCCTCGTAGTACGACCGCTCGGCGCCCAAGAGCAGGCCGAAGTGCTCGCCGATCTCTTCCCCGGCGGAGACCGTGACGCCGACGCGGATGAGCGGGTGGGCGTCGTAACCGGCGTCGTTGATGGCCTTCACCACCGGGGCCGTCTCGGCGATGTTCTCGTACAGGGGGAAAGAGCTCCTCACGGGCCTCGTACTCGGGCTTGAGCACGCGGACCTCACCCGCCGTCGCCGCGATGTTGTCGACCAAGCCGCCGAGCAGGCCGTCGAGCCAGCTCAAGCCGATGATCAACAACGTCGTGCCGAGCAGGATCGTCATCGCCGTGAGCGCCGTGCGCCGGGTGTTTCGCGCCGCGTTTCGCAGCGCCATTCGCAGCAGATCGCCCATCAGTCCGCCCTCACCGCGTCCGCGGGGTTGAGCTTCGAGGCGGTGCTCGCCGGGATGAAGCTCGCAAAGATCGCGACCATCGAGCCGAAGACGAGGCCGCCCAGAAGCGGCCCCAGGGTGAAGTTCGTGTAGAACATCGTGTCGAAGGCGAAGCCCGAGGCCTGGACGTTCGCGGCCTTGGAGAAGTCGATGCCGACGGTGGAGAGGTAGTAGTTGTACCCGCCGCCAACAAGCACCCCCATGAGCGAGGCCACAAAGCCCAACGCCGCGCCCTCCAACACAAACATCGCCTGCACCTGCCGGGGCGACATGCCCATCGCCATGAGCGCGCCGACCTCACGAACCCGCTCATAAGCCGCCATGATCAAGGTGTTGGCGATGCCCGTGGCGGCGATGGCCATGAGCATAAACACCATCAACTGGATGGCTTTGCGGCGGATGTCGTTGAGCGCGAGGATGTCGGCGGACTCGTCTCGCCAGGTGGAGGCGCGCCAGCCGCCGAGGCCGTTTAAGTTGGGCGCCACGGTGAAGGCGTCGTCGCGGTGGTTGAGGCGCAGGGCGATCTGGCTCGGCCCGGGGGCGCGCACCAGCTCCTCGGCCAAGACGAGGGTCATCAAGACCGTGTTGTTGTCGATGGAGGGGCTGCGGGTGGTCACGAGGCCAGAGACGATGACCGAGAGCGCGTTCTGGGCGCCTTTGCTGGTGCGCGCTTGAAGGATGACCTCGTCGCCCACGGCCACGCCGAGGATGCGGCCCAGACGGCTGCCGATGAGCACCTGGCGGCCTTCGGGCAAGGCGCCGTCGATGGTCCATTTGTCGCGGGGGAAGACCTTGGCGTCCCGCTCGGGATCTACGGCGAGGCCCGTGGCGCGTAAGCCATCCGGGCCGCGGATGAGCTTCACGTCAAACAAGAGGCGCTCGGTGAAGTCGCCCTCCCCGGCGCTGAGCTGGGCCAGAAGCTCGGCGGGCACGGGCTCTAAGCCGTCGATGGGGTTGTTGATCGCCTCCATGTCGTAGCCGCCGGGCCGCAGCAGCACATGGCCGGACTGGGTGTCGATGCCCGTGCGGATGACGTTCTCGTCGAGGCCATCGACCATGCCGAAGCCGAGCACCATCAAGGCCACCCCGGCGATGGCGGCGACGGAGGTGAGCAGGCTGCGCTTGACGTTGCGGGTGAGGTTTCTCAGGGCGAGGCTGAACAAGAAGCTCATCGGCTCACCCGCTCATCGGCCACGATCTCGCCGTCGCGCAGGCGCACGATCCGGTTCACCCGGCTCAAGACGAGGTTGTCGTGGGTGGAGAACAAGAAGGTGGCGCCGCGCTCCTCGTTGAGCTTTCGCATCAGATCCAGCACGGCGGCGCCGTTCACCGAGTCGAGGTTGGCCGTGGGCTCATCGGCGATGACCAGCTTGGGGGCCTTCACCAAGGCCCGGGCGATGGCGACGCGCTGCTGCTGGCCGCCGGAGAGCTGGTTGGGGCGGCGGTGGAGCTGATCGGCGAGGCCCACATCGACGAGGGCCTGCTCGGCCCGGGCGCGGTCGGGGGGCTGACCGCCCAATCGGAGGGCCAGCTCGACGTTCTCCAGGGCGCTGAGCACGGGGATGAGGTTGAACGACTGAAACACGAAGCCGACCTTCTCGGCGCGTAGACGCCCAAGATCCGCGGCGCTCAGGCCGTTCACCCGCTGGCCGTCGAGGATGACCTCCCCTTCGCTGGCCTGATCCAGACAGCCGACGATGTTGAGTAAGGTCGTCTTTCCCGAGCCCGAGGGCCCGGCGAAGGCGAGCAGCTCACCGGGCTCGACGGTGAGGCTCACCCCCTTGAGCGCGAGCACCTCGGTTTGGCCCATGGGGTAACGTTTGACGACCTTGTCGAGGCTGAGGATCGGCACCAGGGGCTCCGGGGCGGCAGGAGTTCTCAGAGGCTATATCGAACGTAGGCGAAGGCGGTCCAGTCGGCGATGAGGCCCGAGAGGTCAAGCTCGGCGGGGCCCACGGCGAGGGTGCTCAGCGCGGGGCCCGGGGCGAACTCCCCATCCCCCAGCGGCACCTGGGCGCCGAGGTTCATCGTCCAGGCCGCGCCAGGGCGCCAGCTCACCGACGGGATGAGCAGGGTCGAGCGGTCCTCAAGGTTCATCAGCCCCGCCACCGAGGCCGACCAGTCCTCGAACGCCGAGGCGCTCACGCTCATCAGGCCGTAGTGTTGGCCGATGGTGAACCGGGCGATGGCGGAGGTGGTGACCCCTTCGTCCTCAAGGCTGTCTTCAGCGCAGTCGGGCAGCACCGACCCACCGCCGCGGGCGCTCAAGGAGTACAGCGCCGGATCCTCAAGCCCCGTGCCGTCGTAGGTGTACTGGGCGGCGACCAGGACGCGGTCGAGCACGTTGAACGAGTAGTCCACCCCTGTGGAGACGACCAAGGCGGGGTTTGAGAGGCTCGTGCGGCCTTCAGCCCAGAAGCCGACGACGGCCTGGCCCTTGATGTCAAAACCTACGAAGGTCTCGGTGGCCTCGGGCTCGCTCACGTCCGTGGAGAGCGCGGCGATGAGCACCGAGACGTCGGTGCCCAGCGCGTTCGCCGTGGCCTTGACCCCGGCCCGGGCGCCTTGCAGGTCTTTGGTGAGGCCCACGACGCCCATCACCTGATGGCGCTCGCCGATGGGCACGGTGACCCGGGCGGCGTCAACCCCCTGGCGCTGGCGCCAAGGCTCGGAGAGCAGCACCTCAGCGAAGAGATCCGTGGGGTTGAGGAACTGCGCCGAGCCCCAGTTGACCGCCTGACGGCCCACCCGAACATCGAGGCGCTCGCCGTAAAGATCGACGTAGAGCCGATCCACGATGAAGGCGTCGTCGGCGCTGCCCAAGCGGGGCGGCGCCTCGAGGCTACATCCCCCGGCCTCAAGCGCCGGGCCGAGCTGCTCCTCGATGAGCGCGTAGGCCTCTTCAGTGTTGTACCGGCCCTGCACGAGGCTGAGCTGGGGGGTGGCGTGCAGCTTGACGCGCTCTGTGACCTCTACGTCAAAAGACGGTCGATAGACCTCGACCGTCTGCCACGGCACACCCTCCAAACCCCCGGAGAGCTGGCCTCGAAGCTCCGCGAAGCCCGAGAGCTCCTGCGCCTGAGTGACACCGATGAGCCAGACGAGTGTGACCATACAACCTCCCTAACCATGCGATAGTGCAACCGCGACGCCGCACCCCGGATGGATCCTGATGAAGCGCACGCTCTCCACACTGCTTCAACTTTTGCCCCTGACCGCCTTGGCCGGCTCCTTCGGTGGGCCCGGAACCTTGGCCCCGGATCGGGCCTTTGACGTGCGGCACCTGCACTTGGACCTCGCCGTGCTCCCTGAGCAGCGCCGGGTAGAGGGCGCCGTCGAGCTGCGCGTCGTGCCGTTCCCCAACAGCGACGGCCAGCTCTTGCTCAACCAGATCGCCTTAGAGATTCAGTCCGTGCGGGCCAGCGGCCAAGACCTGCCGTTCGTGGTGGAGGGCGAGACCCTACGCGTGAGCCTCGACCCGTCCCTGGGCGAGCAGACCGTGCGCATTGAGTACGCGGCGAACCCGCGGTCGGGCCTCCACTTTCGCGCGCCGGGCCCCGACTCCTCCGACACCTACGCCGAGGTCTGGTCCCAAGGGGAAGGCGAAGAGAACCGCCACTGGATCCCCCTGCCCGACCGCCCCGACGACCGCTTCACCACCTCGGGCCGCTTCACCGTGCCCGAAGGCTGGCGCGCGCTCTCCAACGGCCTGGGCGGCTTTGACGGGACGGCGTGGACCTACCGCCTGGAGCAGGAGCACGTCGGCTACTTGATCATGCTCGCCGCCGCGCCGTATGAGGTGCGCTCGGCGTCGTGGCGAAACCACCCCATCGAGCAGTGGATCCCCCCGAACGCCACCGTGGCCCAGGCCGCGCGCACCGGCGAGCACATCCCGGCGATGCTCGACCTGTTCAGCGAGCTGACCGGCGTGGAGTACCCCTACCCCACCTATCGGGAGGTTTTTGTTCAGCGCTTCTTGTACACCGGCATGGAGAACACCACGTCTACGGTGATGCACCGCCGGGTGCTGGGCACCAACGACGACCCGGCGCACGGCGACGGCGGCGAGAGCGTCACGGCCCATGAGCTCGCGCACCAGTGGTACGGCGATCTCTTGACCTGCGACACCTGGACCGAGCTGTGGCTCAACGAGGGCTTCGCGACGTTTTTTGCCGCGGAGTGGATGCGTAAACATCACGGCGAGCGCCGCTTCGCCGCCAACCTCGCCGACCGAATCCGCTCCGCCAGCGGCGGCAACCCCGGGCCCCTCGCCGGGCGGGCCTGGTCTACCCCCAAGGGCGATCACGAGCCGAACGATCGGGTGTACACCAAGGGCTCAGCGGTGCTGCAGGCCCTGCGGGTGTACCTCGGCGAGGACGCCTTCTGGGCGGGCATTCGCCGCTACACCCAAGGCCACGCCCACGGTCAGGTGGAGACCGAAGACCTGCGGCAGGCGATGGAGCAGGCCAGCGGTCGGCATCTGCGCTGGTTTTTTGACCAGTGGGTGCACCGCCCCGGCGCGCCTACCCTCAACGCCTCGGCGAGCTGGTCCAAAGGTGAGCTGAGCCTGTCCCTACGCCAGACCCCGCCCGAGGGCGCTGAGCCTTTTGCGCTGCCGATGACGGTGGAGATCGGCACCAAGCGGGGCCCCGTGCGCCGCCAGATCCTCATGGACATCGCCCAGGTGCGGGTGGTGCTGCCCTTGGACGAGGCCCCGGACTACGTCGCCTTTGACCCCGAGGGCGGCTTGCCCCTACGTCTGGAGGTCACCCAGAGCCCGGAGATGTGGCTCAACCAGCTCCAGTCCTCGACCCCCTACGCCCAGGTGCTCGCGGCGCGGGCCTTGGGGGGGCTGACCCCGACCCCAAAGATCACCGAGGCCCTGCTCAAGCTGCTCAACGGCGATGATCTGGACATGGCCACCGAGGCCGCCCAGGCCTTGGGTGAGCAGCCTGAGAAGGCCCACCAGGCGGCCTTGATCGGGATCATGGTGAACCCCGCGGCGCGGATCGAGCTGCGCATCGTCGCCGCGGGCCAGCTCAGCGGCGCCCTGGCCGACCCCACCCTGCTCACCGCCCTGGCGAAGACCGCCAAAGACGCGGCGAACCACCCCGACCTGCGCGCCGCGGCGCTCAACGCCCTGCGCGCCCACGACCGCGGCCAAGCCCGGAGCCTCGCCCAAGCCGCGCTGAAGGCCAAGCCGACGCCCGCGGTGTCAAACCCCTACGCCGAGGCCGCCCTGGACGTGTTGAGCCGCATCGCCAACCCCGACGACCTCAACCTCACCCTGCGCTGGCTGAGCCCCCAGGCCCCCGAAGACGTCTTGGGCTCGGCGATCTGGGCCAGCGTCACCTTGGCCGAGGCCATCGACGACCGCTCCGACCGAAGAGAGGCCAAAGCGCGGGTGGCCCGGGCGATCGAGCCGCTCTTAAACAGCCCCGACCTCAAGCTGCGCCGTCAGGCCGTCAGCGCCCTGGGCCAGGTGGGCGACGAGCGCGCCATCAGCAGCCTCAAGGCGCTGAGGCTCGTCGAGACCGTGCCCGGCTTGCGGGAGAGCATCGACGACTCGATCCGTGAGATCCAGGTCCGTCCCTATGGGGCGGACCAGCCCGAGGAGAGCGCCACCGAGGGCCGCCTCAAGGCCCTTGAGGAGCAGGTGGAGGCGCTGCAAGGCGAGCTGGAGGCGCTGGAGAAGCGGCGTTGAGGGCGGCTCACTCCGCGGCGGCCGAGCCCACATAGACCCGCACCGTAGGCGCCTCGACGCCGTCCACGCTCAGGCTCAGGGTGTGGGCGCCCGGTGAGAGCGGCCAGCGGGTGGAGAACGGCGGGCCCACGGGCGGCAGCGGCACGCCGTCCACACGCCAGATCGCCGTCTTCGCGGCGCTGGGGGCGGCGGCGCGCAGGGGGATCGCCTGGTGCTCGGCGGGGCGGTCGGGCTCCAAGAAGAAGCTCAGGCCGTCTCCGGGGTACACGATGGCTGGGGACGTGGTGGTGGCGGCCCCCTCGGGCGTGACGCAGGAGTTGTCGCGCTCTGGCCAGCGGGGCAGGTTCGCCTCCGCCGCCCAGGCCTGGGCCTCGGCGGGCCAGCGCACGACCAGGCGGGTGGAGGTGTTGGGGCAGCCCACGGCCAAGGCGCCGGAGTCATCCAGGGGCACCTCGACGTGCCAGGGGCAGACCGCGTCGGGGGCGGTGCCCGGCAAGAAGCGCTCCAAGCGGGCGCCGGGGCAGCTTGGCCCCACCAGGGCGCCGGAGAGCGGGCAGATCTCTCGGGGGATCAGGCCTTTGACGCGCGGGAGCTGATCGTGGAGGCCGAGCTGGGCCCGCTCGGCGATGGCGCGCAGGAGCGGCGCGGCGCCGGTGATGCCGCTCACCTCGCGCATGGGGGCCCCGTCGAAGTTGCCGACCCACACGCCGATCACGAGCTCGCCGGTGATCCCGAACGCCCAGTTGTCGCGCCAGCCCACGCTGGTGCCGGTCTTCGCCGCCATCTCAAACGACGGCTCCAAGACCGAGCCCAGCCCGAAGGCCCCGGCCCGGGCGCTGTCGTCGTCCAAGGCGTCGAGGATGAGCGCGGCGGCGCGGGCCTCGCCCACCTGGACACCCACGGGGCGCGGGTCGTCTGCACGAAACACCAAGGGCCTCGCCCGCCCGCCGTTCGCCAGGGCCAGGTACGCCGCGGTGAGCTCGTCTAAGCGCAGCTCAGCGTCGCCCAGGGCCAGCCCCAAGCCGTAGTGGTCGGGGCGCTCGTCCAAGGTGGTGACGCCGAGCTCGACGAGGCGATGGTGAAGGCTCGCCACCCCGACGGCCTCCAGCACACGCACCGCGGGGATGTTGAGGCTGCGCGCGAGGGCCTCTCGGGCGAGGACGGGGCCGTGGTGGCGCTCATCGTAGTTGGTGGGCGTCCAGGCGCCATGCGTCGTCGTCCAGGTCTGGGGCAGGTCCATCAGCGGCGTGGCGAGGGTGATGTGTCCTCGCTCAAGGCCGAGCTGGTAGATGAAGGGCTTGAGCGCGCTCCCTGGGCTGCGCGGGGCCATCACGCCGTCCACCTGGCCGCCGGGGCTGTCAAAGCCGACGGAGCCCACATAGGCGAGCACCTCGCCGCTTTGGCGATCGACGACGATGGCCGCCGCTTGGCTCACGGCCTGCTCACGCAGACTGGCGACCATGCCGCGCACCAAGGCCTCGACGTCCTTCTGAAGACGGGCGTCTAAGGTGACGGTCAGCGCGCCCGGCGCGGGGTTGAGCCGGCGAACGAGGTGCCACACCCCGCCCATCGGCGGCTCACGGCGCAGGCCGAGGGGCTGCTCGAGGGCCTCGCCGTGCTCCTCAGCCGTGATCAGCCCGACCTCCAGCATCGTCGTGAGCACCCGATCCCGCGCGGCTTTGGCCTGGGACCGATCCCGGAACGGATCGAGCGCCCCGGGGCGCCTCGGCAGAGCGGCGATGAGCGCGGCCTCCGCCACAGACAGGGCCTCGGGGCGTTTGTCGTAGAGCGTGCGCGCGGCGGCGTCTACCCCATAGGCCACGCCCCCCAAGTACACCCGGTTCAGGTACTCGCTGAGGATCTGGGACTTGTTGAGGTGAAGCTCCAGCCGAACGGCCCACGCCGCCTCCCACAGCTTGCCGCGCAGGCCCGGCGGGCGGGTCCAGAGGGTGCGCACGAGCTGCTGGGTGAGGGTGCTGCCGCCTTGCACCACCTCGCCTGCGCGGAGGTTCGCCAGGGCGGCGCGGGCGATGGCCCGGGGATCCACCCCGACGTGGGACATGAAGCGCCGGTCTTCAGCGGCGATGATCGCCCGAGCGAGGGTCTCCGGGGGCGCGGCCAGAGCCTCTCCGCGGGCGCGCTCCGGGGCCGGGCGCTCGCTGAGCAGGGCCCCGTGGCGGTCGAGCACCCGCGCGCTCTCGACGACGGGGGGCAAGCTCGGCGGGGTGGCGAGCCAGACGCCCACCACACCCCCGACGACCACGACGCAGAGGGCCACACCGCGGCCCAGGACGCCTAACTTGGGGCTCACGGCGCCGGGGTGCTCGCCTGGGCCAGAGGCGCCTGCCCTACCACAAACCGCCCCGCCTCGGTGCGCCCGAAGAGGTGCGGCCGGTACATGTCTTCAGCCAAGGCCGCGGGGTAGCTGTAGTCCCCCGGGGTCGTGGCCCGGGCGAGGTAGGTGTAGACATGAACCCCGGCGGGCATCCAGTCGGCGTAGAGCGCCACGGCGTCATCCCGCAGCTCACGGTGGTTAAACACCCACGACGACCACTGCAGGGGCGCGTCGGACTCGCCGCCGCTGTCCCACCAAGCGGAGTACCCCGAGTCCTCAGCCTCGTCGCCATAGGCCGAGGCCGTCGTCTTAAACACGGTGTTCTCGGCCTCTAACCCCGCGGGGAGCGGGTCTACGACGGCGACGTTGAACCGATCAATCGGCGTGGTGACCGTGAGCGTGACCTCCACCAGGGCCCCCGGCGTGACCGCTTTGGCCGCGCCGTCGCCCTCCAAGAGCCGCATCGTGCGTTTGACGGTGAACCCGGCGTCTTCAGGGGGCATCTCGGCCAAGGCGTAAGACAGCCGCGCCTCGTAGTACAACAGGCCGTCGGCGCCGATGGTGAGGGGGCCGTCCTTGAGCTGGCCCATCGGCACGTTCGCCCGGGCGGACAGCGCCGTGGGGCCGAAGCTGTGCTGCAAGAGCGAGGCGCCCGCCAAGCTCACCGTGGCTTTGCCCGGGGCGTCTTTCTCGCGCAGGCGCACAAAATCGGCCAAGGCCGCGAAGGCCCGGGCCGTCGTGTAGGTGTTGGACCACGCCTGACCTTTGCGTGAGTTGACGAGGCCCCGGGCGAGGCGCTCGGCGAGCACATGCTCGGGGAACGCCACCAAGATCGCCGAGAGCCCCGCCGCGGACGGCGCCTGATCCCCACCCCACAACGCGGCGGCGCGGCTCTGGTCGGGCTCACGAAGCACCGCGGCGTCGGCCTCGACGAACAGGCGGCCCTCTAAGCGGCGCAGCAGCTCCTCAGCGCGTTTGTCTTTGCCGGACGTGCGGCTGATCGTCTCCAGAAGCTCGGCGGTGGCCTCGGTGGAGAGCATCGCCGAGTCCTTGTACAGCCCCGCGTTGAAGCCCGCGTCGCCCTTCCCCAGCCGCGCGAGGCTCAAGGCCACCCGGGACTGGGCGCTGCGGGTCATCTCGCGGCTCCACCAGGTCGGCACATGTTTGCCCGACAAGAACTCGCGCAGAAGCGTCACGGCGTCGTCTTTCACCGGCTGACCCGCGCGCTGCAGCACCTCCAGGGCGTAGGCCGTCGCCAACGGAGACCGCTCACGGCTGCCGGCCCAGTAGGTGTAGCCGCCCTGAGGGTGCTCAAAGGTGCGCAGGCGGGAGAGGCCAGCCTGAACACGCTCGTCGAGCTGGGCCGGCGTGTAGCGGCTGCCCACCTTGGCGCCGAGCTCTTTGGCCAACAAGAGCGCGAAGAGCTTGCTCGTCGTCTGCTCCAGGCAGCCGTGGGGGTAGTCCACGAGGTAATCCAGCGCCGTGTCGGTGCCGACGAGCACCGTAGACGACACCAGCACGTCCAATCCGCCCACCTCGGCCAAGGCCCCCGCAGGCCGCGTGACCTGCTCGGTGACCTGCCCAGCGCGCACCACACCTGTGGTGGAGACGACGTCCGCGGGCACCGGCCGCAGCACGGGGATGGTGTGGACGACGGCGTCTTTGTCTCGGCCCGAGTCTACGGTGAAGGTGAAGCTGGCCGTGCCCACGACCGGGTCCAACAGCGCGAACGGCACCTCCACCGCCCCCATGGCGGGCACGGTGACCGTGACCGGCGAGCCCTTGAGCGTGAGCCCCGTGGCCTCAGCGGTGACGACGACCTCCCGCGCCTCGTCGCGGTTGTTGTGAACGACGATCCCCGCCATGGCGCGGTCGCCGACGCGCAGCACCCGGGGCAGCGCCGGTCGGGCGATGAGCGGGCGGCTCACGCGGAGCTGGGCGTCATCCGCGCCGAAACCATCGGCGCCGTGATGAACCACCGCCATGAGCTGAAAGGTGGTGAGGTTGTCGGGCAGGCGGAAGGAGACGTCCACCTCGCCGTCTTTGCCAGTTCGCAGATCCGCGTTCCAGTACGGCGTGGTGATGAAGTTCTTGCGCACGAGGTTGGGATCGGCGCCGCCGCCGCCGGGGTTGGCGCCCTTCACCAGGTACTCCGCGCGGCTCAAGACGCGGGTGCGGCTGTCGGCCACGGCCACCCGCAGGGGGTGCAAGGCGTAGAAGGTGTCAAAGGGGTTGGGCACGGTGTAGCCGGTGAGGCTCAGCACGCCGTAGTCCACGGCGTAGAGCACGACCTGGGCGTCCGCCGCCGCGGCCCCGCCCCGACGGGCCTTCACCTTGACCTTCACGGTGTCGCCGGGCTGGTACACCTCGGAGTCCGAGAGCACCTCCACCTCTACCTTTCGGCCCGCGGGGCTCACCTTGAGCTGGGTGTAGCCAAAGAACGCCTCGGGCACACCGCCGCGGGGGTCGACCACAGGGGGCGCGCCATCGACGAGCACCACGCCGACATACACGTTGGGCACGGCGTCTTCGCCCAGGGGGATCTGCACCGACTCCGCAGACTCCGTGAGCTTGATGACCTTGCGGGTGAGCACACCCTCCCGCTCGACGGTCACCAGGGCGTGTAAGCCGGGCTTGGGGGCCTTGATCAAGACGCTGGCGACGTCGCCGGGGGTGTACTCCTTCTTGTCGGCGACAAGCTCAACCTGGTTGGACTCGCCCCGGGCCCAGGAGGCCCCGGCGCCCGCGACGTAGAGGCCGTCTTCGCTGATGGCTTGGCGCCCCGAGGCGTCCCGGGCCTTGGCGGTGACGACGTAGTAGCCGCCGCTCGGCGGCGTAAAGCTCACCACGACCGGATCATCGTCGCTGGAGACGGTCTGGAGATCGACGACCTCATCTTTGGGCGTGCTCACCCAGGTCCAGCGGCCGTCCATGTCCTTCTGGCGCACGGTGTCCCAGGTGCGCCGGGCGATCTGCACCTCGACAGGCACGCCGTCTTGGGGTTTGCCCTCGGGGGTGACCGCCACCAACGACACCGACGTCTCCTCACCGGCCACGCCCAAGGAGCTGCGGGGGCGCAGGCCCAGGTAGACGTCGGCGGGGTGAACGATGACCTCACGGCGGTTGGCGACCCGTTGGCGGGAGATGTCGGTGACGACCACCTCGGCCTCCAAACGCCGGGTGCGCGGGGCCTCTGTGGGCGGGATCGTGAGCTCAATCGCCAGGGAGCCGTCGTCGTTGAGCACCCCCTCGCCGCTGCGGAGGGTCTCCGTGGCGTCATAGCCGCCCTGCCAGAACGCCCGGGCCTCGCTGGCGCCGAAGCGGTACTCCTCAAAGCCGGGGATGGTGGGCTCGGTCGTCATCGAGACGACGGTGTATTTGGCCTTCGCGCCCTTGAGCGGGGAGCCAAACAGCGTGCGCGCCTGGCCGTTGAGGCGCAGGGTGTCTCCGGCGATGAGGCTCTCTGGGCCCGCCACGTCTACGCGGAACTCCGGCGCGCGGTAGGCGTAGACCGGCACGTCGATGTACGCGCTGCGCTCTTGGCCGTCGGCGGTCACCTCCACCCGGCAGCCGCCGCCGCCAAGGGGCATCTCTTGGGGCAAATTCAGGTCAAACGCGCCCATCCCGGCGTTGAGCTTGCCCTCCCCTTTGGCGTAGTCCGCGCCGCGCACGTCGCTGCAGGCCCAGGTGTACTCGCCAGCATCGGGCAGGCTGAGGCCCGTGGCGCTCGCGAGTCGCGCGGAGAAGGCCACATGGGCCGCCTCACCGGGGCGATAGACGCCGCGGTCGGCGAAGCTGAACAGGCGCAGCTCGGCGGCCTGGTTGGGCTGATCGTAGTTGACGCCGTAGCGCCACAGGCTCACGTCGTCGTTGTCTAGAGAGACGACGGTGAGCGCCCCGGCCTGGCTCTTCACCACGGCGAAGAGGCCCTCGGACCACCGCGACCACTCCGGGGGCAGCTCAAAGCGGGCGTCGATGAGCGCGTCCGCGGAGGCGCCCTGCTCAAAGAGCTTCACGCCTTTGTCGCCGCCGGTGAACAGGGCCAACGAGGCCCCAGCCTCGGGGGCGCCGGTGGAGAGGCTCGTCGCCCACACCGTCGCGCCGTTGGGGCCGAGCTTCACCGTGGCGCCGAGGTCGGTCACCTGCAAGGTGGAGGTGTGAACGTAAGGCTCGTCGTTCCAGCCTTTGTAGTCCGGGGACCAGACCTCTACCCGCAGGATGCCTTTGCCGTCGGCGAGGTAGGGGCGCAGGTCTAAGGTGTCGATGTGGACGGCGTCATCGAGGGCCCGGTCGGTGAACAGGGCGATCTGGGTGGCCTCGTTGAACGGCGCGCCGCCGACCGGGTCGGCGTAGCCGCTGGCGGCGGGCCCGACGAGGTCGGCCACACGCAGGCGGGTGACCTTGGCGTAGAGCGTGCGCAGGTTGCGGCTGCGTAAGGGCAGCTCCGGCGGGTTGTTCGCCGGGTAGACCTGGGTGCCCTGGGGCGCATGAACCATGGGCTCGTAGTGCCCGGTGGTGAAGGTCCAGGACGTCGGCGCGGTGGTGGTCTGGCCGTAGGTGTCGGTGATCCCGGCGGCGACGGTGACGGTGTAGGTCGTCATCGGGGCGAGGCGCAGGCCGTGGTACCAGCTCTGCGAGGTGTAGCCCTCGGCGGGGCGGAAGCCGTCCGGCGGCGCGGGGGTGATGGTGAGGCGCTTGTTGATCTCTTCGCCGTCGGTGCTCGTGGCCAAGGACAGGCGGATGGCGCTGTAGGGGTCGACGGCGTCGCCCGTGGGGCCCTCGACGGTGACCTTGGGCGGCGGGATGGTGCGCAGCTTGATCACCGTCTCGGACGCCAAGCCCAAGGTGCCTTCAGCGCCCCGCAGCCCGGCGGGCAAGGTGAAGGTGTAGGCGGTGTCTTTCTGGAACGGCGCCCGCACCTCGACGGCGCGCCGCAGATCCTCGGGCAGACGGCGCGGGTCGTCGTCCTTCTTGCTGACGGCGCTCACCTTCACGGCCAAGGCCGCGCCGCGCTCGGGCCGCACGACCAAGCCCGCCTGAATCACCGCGGGATCCACGGGCTGGTTGAACAGCAAGGTGACCGGGGCGTCGGGGGCCAAGGCGTCGCTGCCCTCAGAGGGGTCGCTGCGTTTGAAGGCCGGGCGCTCGGTGGTGAAGCGGAAGGTGAGCTCTTTGCTGAGCGTCGAGCCGTCTACGGCGGCGACCCCGGCGGGCACGGTGCAGACGACCTCGCTGGCGTTGGGGAACGCGCCGCTCGTGGGCAGCCACACCGCCGTCGAGGTGCCCGCCCAGCGGGCCCGGCCCTCGACGTTGGGGCCGCAAGAGAGCGGCGGGGTGGCGCCGTCGAGGCCGCTCAAGGCCACCATCGGGCGATCAAAGACCACGACGGCCTGCTCGACGTCGGTCTGGGGGCCTTGGGGGCCGACGAGCACCGGGGCCACACCTTCTCCGGCGACGTACCCCTCGGGGGGGCTCAACAGCCCGGCGCGCAGCGGGCGCGCGTCATCGGCGCCGCCGTCCGAGGACCCTAAGGTCGTCGCCGCGCCTTGCAGCACGAGGGACGCCAGCTCCGCGTTCACCCCAGCTTGGTCACGATCCCCACATGCCAGCGCCAAGAGCATGAGCAGCATCGGCAGACTCCTTCTTTGGCCACTGCCCTATCCCTGCGCCTGGAACGGGGCCAATCAGGTTTCGCCCCCGTCAGCCAGCCGTTGGGCGCGAGCGCCTGGGATATGATGAAGACCACGCACAGGATGGCGCCCATGCTCGACAACCGCCCTCGCCTGCTCTCCGTGGGCACCGCCAACCCGCCGGACAGCTACTCCCAGGAGGATCTCCTGGCGCGTTTCCCCGTGCCCGATCCCGAGATTCGCGCCATCTTCCGCTCGGCGCACATTCAGAAGCGGCACCTGTACTTGCCCCCGGCGGACCCAAACAACGCGCCGTCAGAGACCCAGGGCCAGCTCCTCAAGAAGCACCTCAACGGCGCGTTGGAGATCGGCCCCAAAGCCGTCGCCGCCTGCCTTGGGCCCTTGGGCCTCACCCCCCGGGACATCGACTACCTCGCCGTCGTCACCACGACGGGCTTCATGGCGCCGGGGCTCTCGGCCCACATCATCAAGGCCGCGGGCTTTCGTGAGGACTGCTCCCGCTTGGACATCGTCGGCATGGGCTGCAACGCCGGGCTCAACGGCCTGAACCCCGTGGCGAGCTGGGCGATGGCCAACCCCGGCCGCACGGCGATGATGCTCTGCGTCGAGATCTGCTCTGCCGCGTATGTGTTCGACCGCACCATGCGCACGGCGATCGTGAACAGCCTGTTTGGTGACGGCTCGGCCGCCGTGGTCGTGCGCGCCGACCCCAACGACGAGCGGCGCTTCGCCCCTCGGGTGCTCGGCTTCAACAGCCAGCTCATCCCCTCCGCCATCGGCGCCATGCGCTACGACTGGGACGAGGAGGCCCACAAGTTCAGCTTCTTCTTGGACCGCGACATCCCCTACGTCGTCGGCGCCTTCGCCGAGCGCCCGGTGAACCGCCTCTTGGCCTCGTTTGGGCTCAAACGTCGGGACATCGCGCACTGGATCGTGCACTCCGGCGGCAAGAAGGTCGTGGACGCGATCAAGTACAACATCGGGCTCTCCGAGCACGACGTTCGGCACACCTCGTCGGTGCTGCGAGACTTCGGCAACCTCAGCTCGGCGAGCTTCTTGTTCTCGTTCAAGCGGCTCTTAGACGAGGGCCAGGTCAAGCGCGGCGACTTCATGGTGATGATGACCATGGGGCCGGGCTCGACGGTCGAGACGGCGCTCTTGCGCTGGTGAGGCCTCGGGTTGACCCCCGCTTGACCCCAACGGGTGTACCCTAGGGCCAGCATGACGCTCCCCCTGACCCAGTGGTGGCCGCTCCTCGTGGGGCCGCTCCTCATCGCCGCCTTCGCTCCTCGGGACGCTGGCGCGGCGGCGCCGTGGCGGACCGGCCCGGAGCTGGCCCGGGCGACGCTCTGCGGCGGCCTCGTCGCGGCGATGAGCACGCTGTGGCTCGTGCGTTTTTCCTACCCGATCAAGGCGTGGATGGCGTCGGACTTCTACGAGTACTGCGCGACGGTCGGCGCGGTGCGGGACAGCCACACCGGCATGATGTCCGCCCAGCGCTCGGCCCTCACGGCGCTGCCCTCGGCCTGGCTCTCCGAGAGCTTCGGCCTCATCGACGGCATGGGCCTCGCGGCGAGCGTGGCGATGTTTGTGCTCGGCGTCGGGCTCTACCTCTGGGGCCGGGCCCTCGGCGGCGTGAGCGCGGGGCTGATCACGGCGCTGGTCGGCCCGGCGTTCCCGCCGCTCGTCGCCCTGTCGCGAAACCTCTCGTTCTACCCCGAGAGCACCGCCATCTTCACCTTGGGCGCGGCCTGCGGGGCCTTGGCGCTGCGCTATCGCACCGCCCCCGCCATCGTCGCCGGGGCCGTCGGCGCGGGGCTCTGCTTCTTGGTGGATCCCCGCGGCCTGTTTTTTGGCCTGCCTGTGCTCTGCGCCACGCTGCTCGCCGCCCTATGGAATCACCCCCGGCGCTGGCCGCTGAACCTCACGCTGCTCACCTTGGTGATGGTCGTGGCCTGGTTCTTGGGCAAAGGAGCGTACGCCGAGGCGCACTCGCTGGAGGGCACCATGGACCTCCGGATGCGTATCCAGGACCGAGGCTTAGCGACCGGCGCGCTGAGACCGCCGTTTATGGCCTACAACCAATACATCTGGGGGCGGTCCGACCCCCTGGGCATCCCGAACACCGTGCGCTGGACGCTTGAAGAGAGCCTCGCGGTGCCCAAGACCACGATGGATGAGCAGACGATCCGCAACATTGAGAACCTGCTCTTGCCCTGGCGAGACGGGCTCTTGGCGCTGGGCGCGCTGGCGCTCGTCAGCCTCACCCGGGGGCCCGAGCGCCTCGCCCGGCTGTTCGCGCTCATCGCGGGTGTGGTGCCCTTCGCCGCCGCGCTCTCCGGCGCGATCACCGTGCAGTTCGCCCGGCCTCATTACCTCGCGAACGCGATGCCCTTCTTCCCGCTCGTGGTGGGCCTGGGCGTGGCGGCGCTCTTGAGCCTTCCTTCGCCGATCTTCGGCAAAGATCCCGCGGAGGGGCCCCGCGCTTGGGCTCGCCCCGTCGCCGCGTTTGGGCTCGGCCTCATCTTGACCCTGGGCGGCGTGCCGAGCCCGCTCTCCCCCACGGCGAGCTGGCGTGAGCCCTTGCCCCAGGCGGATGACGACATCCGCACCGCCGTGCGCCGCGCCCAGGCCGGGGCCGCGGGCGAGCTCGACCCGATGCGCGCGGGCTGCGTCACCGCGTTGATGGCCGATGTTGACGCCGGGCGCCCTGTCGCTGGCGAGCTCTTCGGCGGCGTCGCGCCCTGAGGCGCGGCGTGTAAGATTGCCCAGGCTGGGAGCGCGCTCTGCTGAACGCTGGTGACATTGTTGAGGGCCGGTACGTCGTCGAGGCCACCCTCGGCCAAGGCGCGATGGCGTCGGTGTACCGTGTGCGCCACCTCGCGTTGGGCAGCCCCCACGCGCTCAAGGTGCTCAACGCGGATCTCGCCCAAGACGCCGACCTGCGCGAGCGGTTCTTGGCTGAAGGCCGCATTCAAGCCCAGCTTCGGCACCCCCACATCGTCGCCGTCACCGACATCGCCACGGACCCTGTGCCGGGCTTGGTGATGGAGCTCATCGAGGGTGAGACCTTAGAGGACCACGTCCGGGCCAAGGCCGAGACCTTGGCCATCACGGAGATCGTGCAGATCCTCCTGCCCGTGCTCGACGCCGTCGGTGAGGCCCACCGCCACGGCATCGTGCACCGCGACCTCAAGCCCTCCAACATCCTCTTGGGCCGGGGCAGCCGGGGCAAGCTCCGCCCCGTCGTGGCGGACTTCGGCATCGCCAAGGTGGTGAGTGACCACCTCCAGACCGGGCGCAAGGCCACCCGCACCGGGGTGCGCGTCGGCACCTTGCTGTACATGAGCCCCGAGCAGGTGCGCGGTGAGGCCAACTTAGACGCCCGCTCCGACATCTTCGCCTTGGGCGCGATCCTCTATGAGCTCGTGACCGGGCGGGTCGCCTTCGACGCGCCGAGCGAGTACGACGCGATGAAGAACATCGTGGAGGGCCGGTTTTTGCCCCCCACGCGCGGCCTGGGCCCCGTCGATCCCGTGCTGGACGCCTGCATCCGCAAGGCCTTGGCCATTCGGCCCGAGGAGCGTTTCCCCGACTGCGCGGCGTTCGGCAAGCTGCTCGCCCAGGCCGGTCAACAGAACGTGGCCCTGCCGACACGGCCCAGCGCGAGCATGGTGGCCACCCAGCGCCCCGAGCCCGCCGTCTCGACGCCGCCCCGCCGCGCCGTGCTCGCGGCCGCGCCGCCGCCGGTGGCCAAAGCGCCCTTGCCGCCGCCGCTTCCGCCCTCTTTGCCCGAGCGCCTCGACCACGCCCGCGACGAGGTGAACTGGCTGCGCATCGACGACGCCAGCCGCCAAGGCACCCGCGCCTTGCTCCTCTCGATCGGTGGGTTCTGCTGCTGCCCCGGCTTTGCGCACCTCGCCGCGGTGCTCATGGCCGCGGACTCGCGCCGCGTGTACCGTGACGAGGGCGTCTATGGCCACGGGCGCTGGAAGGCGGACTTCGCGTTTCTGTTCGGCTGGATCGGCCTCTTGGGCGGAATGCTCATGGTGCTGACGTACTGGATCAACAAGTAGGGCTGACCGGCCCCTCCCGTCGTGTGTTGTGACATGCTACCCGACGGATTGACGCGCGGAGGCGCCATGAACTGCCCTCGATGCCAACACCCGAACCCTGACGGCGAGCGCTACTGCGAGATCTGCGGCGTCGACCTCAGCGGCGTGCAGATCACGCCCCGCGCCCCAGCGCCGCCGCCCCCACCGCCGCCCGCGGTGCCGAACCCCCACGCGAAGCGCCGCACGCTGTACGACCCAGGGCCCGCCTCTCCGCCCTTGCCCCAGGGCCCGCTCCCTGGCGCCGATGAGGTGTTCTCCCGGAGCCTGCCGCCACGAAAGGCCCTCGACCCCAACGATCCCTTCGGGGCCAGCGCGCCGCGGGCCACGGCGATCGGCCCGACGACTCCCCAAGCGCCCCAGCCTCCGCCGCCACCCCGCCCGGCGGCGGCGAGCCCCCGCACCATCGTTGAGCGCCCCGCGGGCCCGATGACGCCGAGCGCCCAGGTGCGCGGCGCCTTGCTCGATCCCCGCTACGGCCGCCTTCACGCGCTCCGCGTCGGCCGAAACACCGTCGGGCGTGATCCCGATCAAGACGTGGTGGTTGAAGATGGGCGGGTGAGCGGGCGTCACGGCTTCCTCTTCATCAAGGAGAGCGGCGAGGCCAGCTTTATGGACGTCTCAACGAACGGCAGCGTGGTGAACGGCGCCCCACTTCATGGGGAGGTCGCAGAGCTGGAGCATGGCGCGGTGCTCAAGCTCGGCGGCGCGGCGATGATCCTCTTGCTGGTGCCGCCCCAGGTGCTCCGTGAGGCGGGGCTGTGACGACGGGGCTCCTCACGCTTGTGCTCTCCGCCGCTTGGGCCGGGGAGTCGCTGAGCGTCACCGCCTTGCCGCCCGCGGAGCAAGGCCGCGCGAGAGCCCAGATCGAGCTGCAGGATCTCAACCATCAGCAGGCGATCTCCGGGGCCACACCCACCGCGACGCTGCGCGCGGTCGTGGGCCAAGGGCAAGCCGCCGTCGGCAAGATCACCCCGCTCTACACCAGCGACGAGCCCGTCTACACGGTGATGGCCTTTGACCAGTCCGGCTCGTTCAAGCGCCACTGGTCGGCGGCGTTTGACCTCGCCCGGGGCTTCGCGACGGCGATGCCCCAAGGCAAACACAGCGTCGAGGTCACCACCTTAGGCGTGCAGTTCATCCGCCAAGGCGTCGTGACCGACGGGCCGGGGCTCACGTCCCTGCTCTCGAAGGTTGAGGCGCAGGGCTCGGGGCAGTCGGCGACGCGGCTGAAGGGTTTTGTGCGGGACGCCATTGATCTGGCCGCCGCCGGTCAGCCCCTCGCCAGCGGCGGCGCGCGGCAGGTCATCGTGTTCACCGACGGCGGCGACGAGTCGGCCGCGTACGACGTAGACGAGATCGTCGCCTACGCCCGTGAGCGCGGCGTCATCGTGCACACCGTCGCCCATTACCAAGGCGCGAAGGTGAGCCCCGAGCGCCTCGACGAGCTTCGCCAGCTCTCTGAAGGCACCGGCGGGCGGGGCGTGCAAGTAGACGCCACCGCCCAGGCCAAGACCGCCGTGCAGCAGCTCGCCACCTTGGCCACGCGGCTCTATTGGGTGGAGCTGAGCTTCTGCGGGCTCAACGCGGCCACGCCACACTTCGACGACAAGCTCACCATCGAGCTGATGAGCGGCGGCCAGCGCCTCGCCTGGAGCGACCCCGCCCCCTTCCGCCAGAACGCCACGGGCGCCGGTGTGACGGCCTGCGCGGGCTGTGAGGCGGGCTGCCCCACGGGTCAGGTGTGTGACGCGGGGGCCTGTAAGCCCGACCCCAACGTCAAAGCGCCCCAAGCGGCGGTCGCCAAAGACTCTCCTTGGTGGCCTTGGCTGCTCGCGCTCCTCGCCGCCTTGGGGCTCGGCGGCCTGCTCGCCTGGCTCTTGGCCTCTCGGCGCCGCGAACGGGAGGCCCCGGCCCCCGCCACGATCCCCGCCACCCCAGCGCCGCCCGTCGTCGTGGCCCCGGCTGTGGCCCCGGCCGCCGAGCCCGGCTCCACCGCCGGGTGGCGTGACCCCTTCGCCACCTTCCCCGAGACCCAGCTCCACGTCGTCGGCCAGCAGCCCGCCGTCGAGCCGATCCTCCGCGTGCACAAGAGCGTGCTCAAGATCGGCGGCTCTCGGGAGGCCGGGGTTGACCTTGTGCTCAATCTGCCCCAGGTGAGCGGCCACCACGCGACGCTGCAGGTGTACCCCGCGGGCGCGGTGTTCGTCACCGACCATGGCTCGACGAACGGCACCTACGTCGGCGGTCGCCGCTTGGCCTCGGGCGAGCGGGTGGAGCTCCTCCCCGGCGACGTGCTCTCCCTCTCGCAGCAGCTCCACCTGCGCCTCGTCCAGCCCTCCCGGATGCCGACGGTGAGCCCCTCTCAGCCCACCACGCCGGCGCCGGTGGCCGCGAGCCCCGCCGCCGCGCCGCCCCCGCCGAGCGCTCCTGTGCACAAACAAACCATCATCGCCCCTGTCAAGCCCTCCCGAGGTGACCGTTGACCCCATCGCCCGCGTTCGTCCACGGGCTCTCCGACGCCGGACGCGTGCGCGAGCAGAACGAAGACAACTTCCGCGTCGAGCAGCTCGGCGAGCACGAGTGGCTGCTCGTCGTCTGTGACGGCATGGGCGGCCACGAGGCGGGCGAGATCGCCAGCAAGGTCGCCGTGGACGCCGTCGTCGCCGGAATGCGCGCCCGAGACCGCCAGAACCCCGCCCAGGCCTTGTTTGACACCCTCCACGAGGCCAACCGCGCCGTGCTCGCCGAGGCCAGCCAACAAGGCGCCTGGGGCATGGGCACCACCGTCGTCGCCGCGCTGTTGCAGGGGGAGCACGCCTGGGTGGGCTGGGTCGGCGACAGCCGCCTGTACCACTTCCGCCAAGGGCTCTTAGAGGAGCGCACTGAAGACCACACGCGGGTGCAGCAGCTCGTGAACTTGGGCTTTCTCACCGCCGAGCAGGCCCGGGAGCACCCCGACGCCCACGTCTTGACCCAGGCCATCGGCGGCGGCCCCGGCGGCCAGGCCTCTTTTCACCCCGGCGTGTGGAGCGAGCAGGTCACCTTACGCGTCGGCGACACCTTGGTGTTGTGCTCCGATGGCCTGCACGACCTCTTGGACGAGGTCGACATCTACAACACCGTGAGCGGTCGCCCGGTGCAAGACGCCGCCGAGGCCCTGGTGAACGAGGCGCTCCGCCGCGGCGGGCACGACAACGTCACCGTGATCGTCGCGGTGTATGGCCAGCCGAACGTGCCCCAGGCGGTCTCGATCCCGCGCCCGCCGCCGCTCTCCCCCGCGTCCGACGCCCCGACCGACCCGCCCGCTGAGCCGATGACCGCCCCCGCCGCCGCTGAGGAGTCAAGCTTCACACCGCCTCCTTCCCCGGCCACAAAGGGGAGCGGCCCCCGCGGGACGATGCCCCAGGCGCACCTCGCGGGCTGGGTGCCGCTGCGCGCGGCGATGGCCTTTGTGGCCGCGGCGCTCTTGGTGGGCCTCACCCTTGGTTATCTGGCGGCCACCCTCGTCCGGCGTGGGAGCGAGCAGGGCACCACCGCGGAGATCGTCGCCCCGACGGAGTCCCCAGCGCCCCATCGGCAGCCCGTGGGGGAGGTCTCCGCCCAGCCCGCGCCCGAGGCGCCGCCCCTTGAGCCCGCGCCGACTCCCCCGGCCGACGCGGCGCCCACCCCGAAGCTCCGGCCCCCGGCGCCCGGCTCCGGCCACCGCGCCACCGGCGCCCGCACCCGCGCCGAGCCCGTGAGCCTCCGGGGGCTGCTCCTCCTGCTGTTGATCCTGCTGCCCGAGCCCGCCTCGGCCCGGGACAAGACCTACTGCGTGGGCGGCTACGACGGCGTGCCCCCCCGTCACAGCGCGGCGTGTAACACCCGGGCGGTGCGCTCGATGCACGCCCAGTGGCACGCCCACATGTTCGTCACCGACGGCAAACAGTGCATGGAGTGCTACGACGAGGTCGACAGCTCCTGTGAGTGGGACTTCTTAGCGAACAACCGCAGATGGCGCGCGGCGGACCCGTTCACCTGCCGGAAGCTCAGCTCCCTCAACGACGGCAGCTACATCCACCAGCACATGATCGACGGCGCCCCGGCCTCGGCGCCTCCGCCGCCCAAACCGGTCACCTACAAGGCGGCGCTGGACTCGGTGAGCCCCGGCCCCTACGCCGTCGGCGACCAGATCACCCTCGTCGGCTCGCTGCGGGACGAGGCGGGCAACCCCCGGCCCACCCCCGGCGGCGACTTCGTGTTCACCGGCGCCGACGGGCGCACCTTCACCATCCCCGGCAGCCCACAGAGCGACGGCACGGTGACCGCCAAGGTGAAGCTCCAGGCGATCGACGGCCTCAAGGTAGAGTTTCGCCCCAAGCTGCCCAGCCTCGCCTCCCACGAGAAGGTCACGCTGAGCACGTCCAAGGCCACGCCGATTCAGATCGAGCTGTGTGAGGCCCGCGCCCAGGTCATCTCCCCCAGCGCCGGAGAGCCGCTCCTCGCCGGTCAGCCGGTGCTGCTGCGCGCCACGTTGTTGCACCCCCAGACCAACCAGCCGATCACCGTGCCTGGCGCCCAGCTTGAGTTTGACGTGCGCCCCGAGGGCCTCGCGCCGAGCAAGGTGGTGGCCGACGCCCGCTTAGAGGCCCGGTACACGCCCCCGGCCTCCGCGGATCCGCGCCCGATTCAGCTCAGCGTGTCGGGCAGAGTCGGCGCGCGCGCCATCTGCCCCGCGCCGGAGATCACCGTCGCCGCCAGCGACTCGGGCTTGGCCTTTGACCTGAGCGACCTCCCAGATCGCTGCTACGTCGGTCTGCCCTGCGTGGGGGATCTGAGCCTGAGCCTGCCGCCCGTGGGCACCCCGGCCCGGCAGCGCGCCGATCGTCTGCTCGCCGATCCCAAGGTGAGCCTACGCATCACCGACAACAGCGTGGTCATCGGCACGGCGTCGGCGGCCAAAGGCGCGGCGCGGCTCACCCGCCAGTATGACCAGCCGGGCAACGCCGATTGGCAGGTGGTGCTGTTGGACGGCGCCGGGGTTGAGCTTCTGCGCTCCGCGGTTCACACCGTCACCGTGCGCCCGCCCCTCAAGCTCAGCCTGCCCGACCGCCTCAACTTCGGCACGATCCCCGCGGGCAGCGACCTTGAGGAGGTCTGTCAGACCTTAGACTTCTCGGCGTCTGAGGCCGCAGAGGAGCACGGCTTTCGGCTGGAGTGGGTGAACGGCAGCGGGTGTAAATCAACGCCCAAGCTCATGTTTTTGGGGGCGCTCGGCTTCATCGACACCGCGAGCCTCACCCCCGCCCGCGACATCGTCTCCCTCGACCCCGACCAGCCCACGCTCACCGTCTGCCTCGACGTGCCGCGCTGCGACGCCGACGTCTCCCCCAAAGGCACCGCCCTGCGCGTGACGCCGCTCACCGCGGCCTTCGCCAGCCAGGCCACCACGGTGAACCTCACCTGGGACGTCGAGGGCCGCTCCTGGCTCTCATGCAACCTGTGGTGGGTGGCGCCCAGCGGCGGGCTCTTCGCCTTGCTCCTCTTGATCTACGGCTTCATCCGCCCGGCCCGCTTCGGCGAGAGCGCCGCGGTGCGGGTGGCCGACGACGTCAAGAACCTGCGCCGCGTACACGCCCTGGTGCTTCGTGAGCAGCCCGGCAGCGGGGCCGGCCTCTACCGCGACGCCCGGGTTGGGGTTCACGCCGATGGCACCGTAGACGGTCGCCTGCGCCTGGCGCTGGTCGAGCTGCGGGCGGTGAAGGGCGGCGGCGTGTTAATGTTCCCTCTCAACGGTGGGGCCATAGAGGTTCAAGATCGCAGGACAAAACGGTTTGAGCCCGTGAGCGTGCCCAAAGAGGGCTACAGCCCCGGCCAAGAGCTCTACCGGGTTGGGCCCATCGTCTTGAAGGTGGAGGCGTCGTGATGTCCCTCTGGCTTGTGTGGGCGATGATCTGGACGGTCTTGGCCGATCCCGGCAGCGAGATCGCCCTGGTGCTCGACAACTCCTGCTCCATGGTCGTGAGCACGACGAGCAGCCTAGACGGCGCGACCTTCCCGCCGAACGACCCCGAGCGCGCCGCCGTGCTCGGCGCGTTGGTGGTCGAGGGGCTCACCCGAGGCACCAACGACAAGCTCACCGTGCTCGGCTTTCGATCGGGGCCCGGCGCCCCGCCCCAGGTGGTGCGCAGCGCCGCCGAGATCCGCGCCTTGCCCTATGTGAGCGGCACCTACTTCAGCCCCTCTCTGCGAGAGGCCGCGGCCACGCTCTCCCGGTCGAGCCAAGACACCCGCCTGCTGATGTTCTTCACCGACGGCATCCCCGAGGACGTCCCGAACCCCAACGACGCCCGGTCTCTGGCGGGCCTCGACGCCAACCCGAGGCTCGACTCCGTGGTCATCGGGCTCTACGGCAGCGACGAGATCCGCGACAGCGCCAAAGCCTACCTCACGCCCCTGGTGCGTCACCCCGACGACCTCACGCTCTTGTCCAACCCCGCCGACGTCGTGCCGGCCTTCACCCGCGGCTACGCCCGGGCCTTGGGCTCCAAGCCCCTGAGCTTCACCCTCGACGGCGGCGACTCCAAGACCATCGAGGTCGGGCGCTGGGTCACCGAGGTGATGGTGGTGGTGGCCTCGTCTCGGCCAGGCCCGGCGTTCACGGCGAGCCTCAGCGGCCCCCAAGGTGGGGTGAGCCCCAAAGCCACCGGCGACAACGGCTGCCCGCAGAGCATCGTGTTGAGCAACGCGCCGAACGTCTGCTCCGATCCCCGCCGCCACTACGCCGTCTTTCGCGCCGCCCACGACCCCAACCGCCCCGCCACCTACACGCTCTCCCTCGCTGCAGGCGACGACGAGGCCCAGGTCGGCGTCATCTTACGTTACGACCTCATCGCCGCCTTGGACCTGCCGCCCAAGACCGAGGTGGGCGCGACGGTGCCGGTGCGCGCCCGGCTGCTGTTCCAGGGCCGCACCTTCGACGACGCCGAGTTCTTCACCTCCGACGGCTTCGCCGTGCAGCTCAAGGTCGAGGGCGCGGAGATCCCCCTCACCCACGTCGGCGGCGGCGAGTTCACCGGGTCTTGGGCGCCGTCTCAGCCCGGCCTCGGCCAGCCCACCATCGCCCAGGTCGTCTTCTCCAACCAGTGGCTCGAGAAGCGCGCCCAGCGCGGCACCTTGGTGGACGGCTTTCTCGACCTCACCCTGCGCCCGAGCCCGAACCCCCTGGAGCTTGGCGCCTGGCAGGCCGAGCGCGGCGAGGTCAAACGCTGCGGCGTGCTCGACCTCACGGCCTCCTCAGAACGCCGACCGCGTGGCGATCCTCTGCGAGGGCCTCGGCGCCCCGGCGGGGGTGACCGTGAGCTGCCAGCCCGTCGCCGGGAGCGAGGCCACCCTCAAAGACGGCCAGAAGGGCCAGCCCCAGCGGTACGAGGTCTGCGTCACCTCGGCCAAGTGCTGCGGCGACGCCTCGGGTCAAGGCGCGGCGGTGCGGCTCGTCGGCGCCCACCCCCACTACGCCTCTGGCGCGGTCACCGTGCCCCTCGGCTTTCAGGTGAAGGCCGCGGGCTTCATCCGCTGCTGGTGGGTTGAGCTGGCCGTGGGCCTCGGCGTGTTGACCGTCGCCTTCGTGCTCCTGGGGCTCTTGCGCCCGCACAAGTTTGACCCGGCGCTCATCGTGCGGGTCGCCTCCAAAGAGGCAGATCTTCGCCGCGTCCCCTCCTTGGTCATCGAGGAGCAGCCCGGCGGAAAACGCGGCTTCTACCGCAACGCCCGGCTGTGCATCGACGGCGAAGGCAACATGATCCGAAACCCCCGAAAGGCTGTTTTGGTGCTTGAGGCCGGGCCCGGCGGGTCTACGGTGTTTCGCTCCAGCGGGGCCTTGGAGGTGAAGGACCGGCGCACCGCGCGCTTCGAGGCGCTCAGCGCCGAGGCGCTCAGCCAAGGCCACATGTCTGGCGTGATATACAGGGCCGGCGGCCTGTTCATCAAGTTTGGGTAGCGGGAGAGCGGACGATGGGACTCCTCAGAAGTGAGCTGTTTAAACCTACCCTCTTCGTGGGTCTGGGCGGAAACGGCGGCAAGATCATCAACCAGCTCGCGGGCCGCCTGCGCCGTCACCCCCACTGGGACCGGATCAAGGCGCTCACGCACTTCTTGGCCATCGACACGAACAAGGGCGACCTAGACACCCTCCGTGACGTGTCGCCCGACTGCCGGTTCTTGATCTCCAACTTCGACGCCCGGGCCTATGTCGACCGCAAGCGGGGCCGCCAAGAGCTGCACGAGGACAAGCTCGTCACCCAGTGGTTCCCCGAGGACTACACCCCCCGCAGCGGCGAGACGCCCGGCGCGGGGCAGATCCGCATCGAGAGCCGCCTCAAGCTCTACTTCAACCTAGAGCAAGACCGCGCCCGAATCCGGGCCAAGATCCGCGACATGCTCTCGGAGATGACCCGCCGGGACGACCCCTGGCGCGACAACGAAGACCGCTGCGTGCGTGTGATGCTCTACGCCTCCGTGGCCGGCGGCACGGGCTCTGGCGGCTTCTTGCCGTTTGGCTATCTGCTCAAAGAGATGGTCGATGAGGCGGGCTGGGGCCGGGCCCAGGTGAGCGCGGTGCTGTCGATGCCCACGACGTTTCTGGACAAGGTGCGGAAACACCTCCACAAAGACATCGCCGCCAACGGCTACGCCGCCCTCAAAGAGCTGGAGCACCTCAACCGCCAGCTCGCCTACCGCGGCGGCTCGGACTCTCTGGAGTTCCACTACGATCCCGGCGCCTTGGACGAGTCCAAACGGTTCGTCAAGACCCGCCCCTTCGCCATCACCTACATCATCGACCGCCCCGACGCGCTCAGCATCGAGAAGTACGAGCACGCCATCGCGGATGCGTCCTACCTCCAGATCTTCTCGCCGCTCATGGGCGCCCAGGCCGGTGAGTACGACAACTACGAGAAGCACCAGCGCACCTTGGCGCTTGGGCACTTCTCGACCCACTACGGCAGCTTCGGCACCGCCCTGTTGCAGCTCCCCCGCCGGGACATCCTGCGCTACAGCGCCCGGCGTTACGTCGCCCGGGCCTTCGGCGAGTACCTCTGCTTCGGCGGCGAGCACCCCGACTTCCGCGTTCCGTGGGGAGATCCAGCCTTCCAGCGCCTCGACCCCGAAGAACGAAACCGCCGCGTCGACGAGAAGTTTGTCGGCTATGTCGCGTGGCGCGCCCAGGCTGAAGAGGCCGCTGAAGAGAAGGGCGTGTTCACCGCCGTCCACAACCAGACCGGCAAAGGCGGCGTGGGCCTACGCGGCGGCTTCGCGGCCAAGCTCGGCGAGATCTTCGGGCGTCTAGACGAGCTCATCACCTTGGGCGACCCCGCGCCGACGTCGATCAGCGCCGGCAACCCCTCGGTGTCAAACGCCATCGCCACTCTGCGCCGCGAGTACGCGGAGTCGCGGGGCAAGGTGCGCGGCCAGCACCTTGAGGCCACCTTGGGCGATCTGCGCTCGGGGCGGCTCTTGGGCGGCTTCTTCCGGGATCTGGAGGTGAACCCCATCGCCCAGCGCCTGTTCTTGATCAAGCTGCTCTCCGAGCCGTTCATCACGCCCACTGAAGACGCCGCAGACGGCGAGTACCTCGGCGCCGAGGCCGGCCCGCCCCTGGATCTCGACGCGCCGGAGCTGCGCCAGACCCAGACGCGGCTGGACCAAGAGCTCGCCCGCGCGGCGAGCCCCGGCGTGTTCTCCAAGGTGTTTGACTCCGAGAACAAGGCGTTCAACGCCGCCAAACGAAAGGCCCTCGATCAGGTGCGCTCTTGGGGCGAAGAGCTCCGGGATGATCTGCGCCGGGGCTTCTGGAAGACCTTTGAGGCCGAGCTGCGGCAGGTCGCCGGGGCGATGTTGACCTCGTACCGGAAGGTCGCCGAGATCGCCGATGAGCAGAGCCGCCTGTTGACCGCCGAGGCCGAGCGTTTCCGCCGCGACCCGGCGGCCTGGCCTGACAGCGACATCGCCCAGTATTACCTCGACGCCGAGGTGCTCCGCGACGACCGCCGCCGCGAGCGCCTGTGGAACCTGCTCTACGACCACCAGCTCGACCGCGGCAGCTTCTACGACCCGGCGAAGATCTTCGCCGTGGTCACCGAGGCCTTCCAGCCCGCCCGCGACCCCGACGGCCGCGTGCGCTCCCGCGACGCCGCGGAGATCGTCAACGTCGTCAAAGAGCGCCTGCAAGGCGTCGCTGAGGGCGTTTTTGGCCAAGCCTTAGAGGACATGGGCCTCGACCTTCGCACGGGCTTGGAGCTTGAGCAGCGCTACGTCGCGCTCTTGGAGAGCGGCGCGAACTGGGACGAGCTGCGCCGCACCTCCAAGCTCGACGACGCCATCCGCGCCGTCCCCAAGTCGCGGGTTCAGACGGGTGTTGAGGACCGCTTCAAGCGCCTCGCCGCGGAGTGTGTGCTGCTCGCCCACATCGACCGCAGCCGGGGCGACGACCCCACCGTTGTGCCCGCCGACATCTTCTACGCCGGGCTGGCCTCACAGTACGCCTCAGATGAGGCCGACAGCCTCGGCCAGCTCCTCAAGGGGGCGGTCGCGGGGCTCAACTTTGTGCCCGGCTGGGAGGAGCGTGACTCGTTGGTGCTCTACCGGGCCCTGCTCGGCGTGCCGCTCTACTTCTACAAGAACGTGCGCAGCGAGCTTCAGCCCTCCTACGAGGCGGTGTACGCGGATCCGCGCCGGGAGTACCCGCTGCACATCGAGGCGAGCTGGGAGAAGTCGCCGGGCCTGCCCAACCTCGACCCTGTGGAGATGCGCCGGGCTGAAGAGCGCCGGGACGCCGAGCGCGCCGCCGCCAAGGCCCAGTCGAGCCGCTCGGACGAGGTGCGTGGCTTCACCCTCTGCGCGATGTTCGGTCAGGTCGTGCGCGGTGAAGATGGCGGCTGGGCCTGGAGCTTCGCCGGTCGCCAGCGGCCCCTGGGCAAGGATCGCGCCGCGGCGTTCGTGGGCTTCCGCAGCTTGGACGGTGAGCTTCGTGCGGATCTCGAGTCCGAGGCCAAAGACGCCTGGCGCCGCCAAGGCGCCGACCGGGTCTCCAAGGCCAAGTTGGCCGAGGACGTGCGCGCCCACGGACGACGCCTCAAGGAGCTCTACGCCGACGCCGTGGCTGAGGGCCGCGACGCCGAGCTCGCCTTCTTGAAGGAGGAGCGCGCCGCCGTGGAGGCTCTGCTCCTCAGCGTCGAGGGCTGAGTCCTATGGCCCAAGGGGCGGCGGCGGTGCTCCTGGGGCTTGATCCCTTCGGGCGTGAGGTGCTGGAGCGCTTTCAGCAGGGCGCCGCCCGCGGGGTGAGCGAGCTCGCCGTGCTCAGCCCCTCGAGCGTGCAAGAGCTGCCCGATCAGCTCGTCCCGGCGTTGGAGGCGCTCTTACGCGCGGGCCGCGCCGCTGAAGACCGCCGCGAGCCGCGGCTGAACCTGTTCATGTTCGGCGATCTGCTCCACGGTCCGCCGAGCGCCTTGGCCGCCGCCGTCGCCGCCTGCACGAAGGTGGTCACTGAACGATTCGGCGTGATCTTCCGCAAAGACGCCCCCGAGGCCCAGCGCACGGCGACTCTGCACCTGCTCGCCTTGGCCCCGCCGCTCTCGGGCGCCGCCGGGGTCGAGGCCGTCGAGCGCCTGGGCATGGTGCTGCGCCAACGCCAGCGCCCGGGGAGCTACCCGCTGCTGGCGCGGGTTTGGCTGGTGAGCACACACACCCGCGCCGGGGTGCTCACCCCTGAAGAGGTCGTGAACACCTGCGCGGGCTTCGTGCAGGCCGCCACCGATCCCGATCTCCAGGCTGAAGATGACCTTCGCCAGCGCCTCGCCCACCCGCTGCCCGGCGAGGGGCCCGTGGGGTTTCTGGCCTTGGCGTCTCTGGATCTGCCCGAGGCCCGCACCCTCCGTTACGCCGCGTGGCGCGCCGCCTGGGAGGGCCTGAGCCTGATCTGCGCCCGGCTGGACCGACCGCCGGGAGAGCTCGCCGCCACGGAGTCGCCCTTGGAGGCGCTGCGCGGTGAGGGTTGGCTCACGCCGCTCGCCGAGGGCCACGCCGCCCAGCGGGTGCGAAAGGCCGCCGCGTCGCTCTCCGGCGCCGACAACCACCTCCCGCCGAGATCACCGTCGGCCCCCTCGACGACGCCGAGAGCCTGTCCGCGACCTACGCCGTGCTCCTCGCGCCCCAGGTCACCGCGCCGCCGACGCGGGGGGCCCACGCCTCCTTAGACGACGCCTTAGGCGCCGCGCGGCAAGCGGAGGCCGCCGCCGCCCAAGAGGTCCGCGGCACGCTTCGCGCCCTGCTGGACGGCGCTTTGGGCTCTGACACCGGGCTGCGGCGCCTGCCGGAGGTGGAGCAGGGCCTGCGCCACTGGCGCGCCCGCCTCGCCGACCAGCTCAAAGACGATCAGGCGCTCATCGCCCGGGCCGAGGCGCCCCCCGCCGTGGATGAGTCTGATCGGGAGGTCGTCGAGCGCGCGCTCTCGGGCCTGCCCACCCGCGGCGCCTTGGTGCGCGTGGCCTTGGCGGCGACTCTGGGGCTCAGCTTGCCGTTGGGGATGCTGTTCTCGGCGGCGCAGGCCCCCTCAGCGCCGCCCCCCGGGCTCACGCTCAGCGCCCCGACCCTCGCCGCCCCAACCACGGCGGGCGCCGCGCCCATCACCTTGGCTGAGGTCGGCCCGTGGCTGATCGCGGCGGCGGTCGCGGCCTTGGCCGCCGCGGGCATCGCCTATTGGGCGGGGCGCAGCGCCCGGGCCGAGGCCGCCGAGGCGCTCACCGCCCGCCGAGACACCTTGGCCGATCGGGCGGCGAGAGGTGGCGGCGGCGCCACAGGGGAAGAGGCCGACCGGCTCCTGCGCCTGCGCACCTTACGCGCCCGCCGCGACGCCCTCACCGCCGCTGAAGAGCTGCTCACGAGGCTCCAGGCCATTCGCCACGCGGTGCTGGGCTCTCGGGACGCCGCCCGGCAGCGGCTCGTCGAGCTCGGCGTGAGCCCCCAGCCCGATCCCCTCGCCGACGACCTCCGCGCCTTGTGTGGTGAGCCAACCCTCCTTCACCTGCCGCTTCTGGAGCCGCGTCCCCTCGCCCGCTGGATCAGCCGCGGCCGCCTCGCCGTTGAGCCCGAGGTCTGGGCCGACCGCCTGCTGCGTGACACCTGGCCTGTCGCCGGGCTGGGTGAGGACGCCCCCGCCGCCGATCTGGACCAGCTCTACGCCTTGGGGGAGGCCCAGGTGGCGCCGCTGCGAGATCGTTCGCTCTTTGAGGATCCCGAGGCCGCTGAAGCCGCCGCCGAGGCCGTGCGCCGCTTCGCCCAGCGCGCCGGGAGCGCCTTGGAGCGCCCCATCGAGCCCCTGGACCCCCACGGCGACCCCGCGCCGGGCCTCCGCGCCGGGGCGCTCCTCGTCATCGCCCCGCTTCGGGGCCGCGGCGTCTTGGAGGAGCCCGTGCGCCGCTCCCCCTGGGCCACGCAGCTCTTGTGGACCCAAGGCGGCGCGCCGCGGGTGCAGATCCTCCGCACCTGGGAGGGGCACACCTTGGCCGAGCTTCGCCGCGCCTTGGGCCTGCCCGCTGAGGAGGTGGCGCCATGATCGCCTCCGTGCTCGCCGCCTTGGCCGCGACGAACCTCGCTGTGGGCGTCTGGTACGCGTCCTTGTGCTCGGTGCTGTTCGCCTGGGTGCTCGCGGCTCTGGTCTGCCGCCCCGGGGAGGCCCCCCGCGCCGCCGCCGCCGCCCGGCTCTTGGGCCCCGCCGCCGTCGTCGGGCTGGTCGTGCTCGGCCTGATGCGCCTCCTCGATCTCGCGCTACAGAGCGTCAACGGCGGGCCTTTGGGCTGGTGGCGGGACTGGCTCGGCGTGGCCAGCCTCACCGCGAGGCCGGTGCTCGTGCTCTCGGCGTTTGTTGGCGCCGGCGTTGCCCGTCGGCGTGGTGATCGGCGCGGCGCTTCTGGGCCCGGCGCCAAAGCGCCACGGCACGCCTGGGGGCTGGGCCTTGGCCGCCTTGCTCGCCGTGGGTGGCTTGGCCCTGCCGCTGTTAAGCCTCAACCCGCCCTACGCCAGCGCCTCGGCTGATCCCGTGCTGCTCGATCTTGTCGGCGCGGGCCCGGCCTTGCTCTTGGCCCTGGCGGCCTGGGCGTCTTCCCGCTGGGAGCCGGCGGTTGAGGCCCCCCGGGCGGCCGCCGGAGAGCTCCCCCCTCCGGCGCCCGGCGCCGTGGACCTCGCCGAGACCTGGCGCCGCCTGGGCCTCATCGCCCCTCAAGCCGAGCCCCTCACCGCGCGCCCCGCCGAGGCCAGCCCGCCGCCGGGCCAAGGCCTCGCCGCCGCGTGCTGGGGCAAGGTCGGCGCCGCCGGAGCCCCGCCGACCGCCCTGACCGCGCTCTTTGATGGGGTCGAGGCCCACGGCCAGGGGCTCATCCTCTCCGATCTGCCCGATCAGGCTGAGGAGCTCCTGCTCGCGGCGCTCACCTTGGGCGCGGTTCGCCGCCGGGGGCACTCGGCCTTGCTCGTGAGCGACGCCCCGGAGGGCCTCTTGAGCGCCTTGGGCGACGGCCTCGCCCGGGAGGGCGGCTGGGGCGCCGGGGTGGTCGTGCGTGGAGAGACGGCTCTGCGAGAGTCGTTGGGCGGCGGTCGCCTGCCCGAGCTCACGACGCTCTCCCTCACCGAGCTCTCGGCCCACGGGGTGCGGGCGCTGTCCGCCCCCCAGCCCGGCGGCGGCGCGCCGTGGGCCCAAGGCCTCAGCCTCATCCTCCTCTCCCGCCTCGACCGCGGCGCGCCGCTGGAGGTCACCCACCGCCTGCTCACCCTGCGTCGCCTGGGCCTCGCGCTCAACGCCGCAGGGGCACGGTACTCCATCGTCGCCACCGGCCTGGGCGGCCCCGCCAGCCGGGCGCTGTTGGAGCGGGCCTTCCCCGGACTCAACACAAAAGAGCTGCCCATCGGCGCCAAGCCCACCACCCACCTGCGGGTGTGGGTCGCCCAGCCCCAGGCGCTCGGCGCCCCGGGCCTGCCCTGGGCGCGCCGGGCGATCACCCCCGCCGCCGACGCCGGCCTCCAGACCTCTGTAGGCGATCCCCACGGCGAGTTTGATCAGCGCGGCGTGGAGCCCCCCGGCGGGCAGACCACCCTCCGTCGTGGCCTCGCCCTGGACGGCGCCTGCTCCGCGAGCGCGCTCAGCGAGGCCTGGCTCATCGCCGCGTGGCGGGCCCTGCCCCACCGCGCCGCGCGCCAGGGCGACCCACCGTCTCACGACGCCTTGTGGGGCGTGCCCCAGGGCCCGGTCTCCCGGTTTTTGCTCTCCGACAACAACCTCCTCGGCCTTGAGCGCAGCGGTCGGCTCCCTGCGCCGCGCCCCTTGGCCGGGCTGAACAACCCCGCGCTCAACCGCGCTCACCTGCGCGCGGCGCTGCGTGAGGGCGCCCCCGATTTAGAGAGCCTCTACGGCCTCTTTGGTCGCTCGTTGGTCGAGCGTGAGCTTGGCGACGCCCGCTCCGATCGGTTCGCCTTACGCCGCGACGGCGTGTCGGGCGCTCTGCGCAGGGTGCGTCTCGCGCCGAGCCCCACGGAGTCTGTGCCAGATCCTGTACGCGCCACGGTCACCAGCCAGGTCGTGCGGGTGGTCGACCAGAACGGCGGCCGCCTGCTCGTCGAGGAGGACCGCGCCATCGTCCTCACCCGCTACTACCCCAAGCGGGTGTTCGCTGTGGGCGCCCAGCGTTACCTCGTGCCGCTTCAAGCGTTTGATGAGAAGCGCGGCGAGCTGCTCGTGGCCCCCTGCGCCGTCACCGAGCCCCTCACCCGCCCGGTGCTTGAGATCCAGCTCGACGGCCTCGTGCTCGTCGAGTCTGTGCATGAGCTCCGCGACGACACCCTCCATCTGCGCCTCGGCAGCTACGAGGCCACGATCCTAGAGACCGTGAGCGGCCTACGCGCCGCCGACGGCAGCTCCCTGCGATATGAGCCCGTCCACGCACAGTACCGCAGCCGGGTGCGGGGCGTGTTCCTCCGCGACGGCGGCGCCCCGGGCGCCCTGACCCACCTCGCCGCGTCCCTGGACGACGCGCTGCGCGCCTTGGTCTTCGCCTCGGACGAAGACGTCGAGGTCATCCCCATCGCCGCCGGGACGATCCTCGGGATGCCCGCCGGACTGTGTGTGGTGGATCGCCACGTTCAAGGGGTCGGCGTCGCCGAGGCCCTGGACACCACGCTCACCGCCGAGGCGCTGCGCTGGGTGCGCGCCATCCTTCAGCGTTGCCCCTGCAGCCACGGCTGCGAGCGCTGCACCCCAAGAGAGGTCCTAGAGCGAGGCCCCGACAAGGGCGGCGTGCTGCGTCTCTTGGGAGCTTAATCCATGCGTGTCCCCGAGGTGGGTGAGCTGATTGACCGCTACCGACTCGACCGGCTCCTCGGCGAGGGCGGCATGGGCGTGGTGTTTAAGGCCACCCACGTCGCCTTGGGGCGCCCCGTCGCGCTCAAGTTCTTGCGCTCGCCCAAAGGGTTAGACGAAGACGGCGAGCGTGACCTCCTCGCGCGGCTGCTCACTGAAGGGCGCATCCTCTCCCAGCTCAACCACCCCGGCCTCGCCCGGGTCACCGACGTCGTCGCCCACGACGGCCTCGCCGCCTTGGTGATGGATTATTACGACGCGCCCACCTTGGAGCAGGTGCTCGCCGCGCGTGAGACGCCCTTCACCCTCGATGAGATCCGCGACGTCGCGCTGCCGCTCCTCGACGCCTTGGACTACGCCCACAGCCGCGGCGTCATCCACCGCGATCTCAAGCCCGCGAACGTGCTCATCCAGCGCCGCGCCGACGGTCGGGTGGAGCCCGTCATCTTGGACTTCGGCATCGCCAAGCTCAACAACCCTGAGGAGTTCCAAGACGCGCGCCGCACCGCCATGGCCATGCGTCTGGGCACCCTCGGCTACATGAGCCCCGAGCAGGTCCGCCGCCAGCCCGTAGACGCCCGCGCGGACGTGTTCGCCGCCGGGGCGATTCTGTACGAGATGGCCGCGCTGCGGCCGGCGTTTGACGGCAGCTCCGAGTACGAGATCATGGAGCGTATCGTCTCGGGTGAGTTTGAGGAGCTGCCCCCGGTCCCTGGGGATACGAGCGGCGTGCTGGCCAAGGCCCTGCTGTTGGCCCTGGCGCCCGACCCCCACGACCGTCTCCCCAGCGCCGCCGCCCTCGCCGACGCGCTCCGGGCCCCTGCTGCGGCTGGCGCTGGACCTCCGCCCTCGAGACGACCCGACGAGCCGAGCCTGGAGCTCGCCCTCGTCGACGCCCGCTTGATCC
Source organism: Deltaproteobacteria bacterium (assembly GCA_016717595.1). Taxonomy (GTDB): domain Bacteria; phylum Myxococcota_A; class UBA796; order UBA796; family CAJQPC01; genus JADKFE01. The sequence goes on from JADKFE010000015.1 coordinate 113,932, forward strand.
CGGCCCCGGCCAAAGCCCGCTCGACGCGCTGGTTCTTGTGGTTGCTCCTGCTCATCGGCGCCGTCGGGGCCTGGGTGACCTACAACAAGGTGAGCCAGCAGCTCGCCGCCCAGGCCGCCGCGAACGCCGAGCGCGCCGCAGACGACGCCGAGGCCGCCCTCCGCCGCCACAAGACCGACGCTGACGTGAACAGTGACCCCGCCTATTTAGACGCCGCCCGCCAGGCCGCCGAGGCCGCCTTGGCCGCGCACGCCACCCCACGCCTCGCGGGGCTGCACGCGCTCCTGCTCGTGCAAGCGCAGCGCTGGCACTACGCGGGGCAGTATTTTGATGAGGGACCGTGGCCGGAGGCCGACCGTGTCACCCTTGAGGCGCTGAAGAGCGGCGAGACCCCCGAGGCGCTCTTGGCCCGGGCGCTCCTCACCTCCAACGCCTGCACGATGTTGCCCGAGGATGACGCCCGGCAGGCCGGGCTCTGCGCAGAGGCTGAAGAACAATACCGCGCGGTCAACCGAGTCTTCCGCCTAGACACCCGGGGATGGTTACGCATGGAGGCTTGGTGGACCGAGGTGATGTTTTACAATCGCCTGGCCTCCGCCAGAACCGACGCCGGGGACACCCTGGGCGCGCGGCGCCACGCGGAGACCGGCCTCAAGGTGTGCCAGATGGGCATTCACGACTGGGACGAGGGACCGGTGAACAACGTCGAGCTTGGCCAAGAGTGCCTCGCCGCGGCGTCTATCGCCCAAGATTTCCCTGCCTATTTCACCTGGGCCGATCGCCGTATCCGACACGATCTCAAGACCGGCGCCATCCGCGACGCCACGCTCAAAGAGATCTACCGCTTCGGGCATCGCGAGTGCAGCGACCTCAAGCTCGACAAAGACAAGGTCAGCGGTGTGCTCTCACCACGCCCGGATCCCAACAAGACCAAACAGGTGTTCTGCTCGGCCTTGGGATATTATTCTCTGGGCTGTGTGCTGGAGGGACGCAGGATGACCACCCAGGGCACATTCCGCGACCCAACCCTCCCTTGGCTGGGCCTCGCCACCGCCGCGGAGCTTCACAACAATCGCCCGAGCTGCCCCTACGTCGCACGGTGACCGGCGTGAGGCTCAGGCTCCGTACGCCAGCCCCAGCTCATGCCGCATCGCCGCGTCTAAGGTGGGGAACCTCCAGGTGAAGCCCCGGCCTTGAAGCACAGACGGCCGCACACGCTGGCCTTGCAGCAGCACCTCGACGCCCATCTGCCCAAAGCCCAGGCGCACCGCCGCCGCGGGGAGCGGCACAAACGACGGGCGGTTGAGGAGCCCACAGATCTCATCCGTGACCTCTCCTTGGCTCTGAATCGCCGGGGCGACGGCGTTCACCGGCCCCGAGAGATCGTCGCTCATCAGCAGGTGATGGAAGATGTCCACCACGTCATCGAGGTGAACCCACGGGAAACCTTGCTCACCCGAGCCCACGGGCCCGCCGCCGCCGGCCTTGTACACCGGCAAGAGCTTGCCCAGCGCGCCGCCCTGGGCGCTCAGGACCACGCCCACCCGCGCCTGGGCCACCCGCGCCCCAGCGGCGATGGCGGGCTCGGCGGCGGCCTCCCACCGCGCGCAGACCTCGGCCAAAAATCCCTTCCCCAAGGGGCTCGACTCATCGACGATCTGGGCGCCGGTGTCGCCGTAGTAGCCCACGGCTGAGGCGGAGATCAGCCGCGGCACACCCACCTTGGCGACGGCCTGGGCGAGCAGGCGGGTGCCGGCGTCGCGGCTCTGCAGGATGCGGGCCTTTCGGGCCTCGGTCCAGCGGCCCTCGCCGACGTTCTCCCCGGCGAGGTGGATGATGGCGTCCACACCCTCAAGCCCGGCGAGGTCGATCACCCCCGCCTCAGGATCCCAACGGAGCTCGTCTGGGCCCTTGGGCGCCCGGCGCACGAGGCGCTTCACGCGGTGGCCGCCGGTGGTGAGGAACGGGCAGAGCGCCCCGCCGATGAGCCCGCTCGCCCCGGTGACGGCGACGGTGAGCGCGCGGCCGCCGTAGGGCGCGTGCCGCGCGAGATCGGCGGCGGTGCGGGCGTGGCGAAAGTTGAACATGCGCGAGAGCCGATCGCCGACGTAATGACCGGCCACGGCGGCGCCGAGGCCCCCCAGCGGCAGCTCGTACTCGACGCTGTCGTCCAAGATGCTCGTGCCCGGGCTTGGCCCGTCCAGAAACCGGTGCGTGTGCTCCCAGCGGGCGAAGGGCCCAGAGCGTTGGGTGTCGATGAACTGCTCGCCGGGGATGTGGCCGTGGTGCTCGGCCTCCCAGCGGGCGCTCACGGGGCCGATCTCGGCGCGGATCGTCAGGCGCACGCCGTCGTCGATGCCTTCGCCGGTTCGTGACTCGACGACCGCGCGCTCCCAAGGCGGCCCGAGCCGCTCAAACGCGCCAGGGCGGGCGTGCCAAGCGTACAGGTCGGCGCGAGGCACTGGCAGCTCGCTGCGTTTGGTGAAGGTCGGCATGGGATCGGCTCCATCGGCGGCGTAGGCGCCACGCACACAGCATAAGCGCGGCGAGAGTCCGCGTTGCGAACAAGCGAAGCGCCGCGGGCTGGCCTACACTTCTGCGGAGCTTGTCTCGGAGCCATCATGACCGCCCTCCTCCTCGCCCTGACCGCCCAAAGCCTCGCCGCGACGCTCTCCGTCGGGCCCTCGGGCGACTACGCCACCTTAGAGGACGCCGTCGACGCCGCAGAAGGCGGCGACGTGCTCGAGCTTGAGGCCGGCACCTTCGACGGCGGCGTGAGCCTCAACGCCCTCGATCTCACCATTCGTGGCGCGGGCGCCGGGGCCACCACGATCGTCGGCGGCGCCCCGGTGATCACCTCGGACAGCGGCGACCTCACCCTCGAAGACCTCACCATCGACGGCGACGGCGGCGCCGGCCTGCGGGTGCGCGACGGCGCGCTGTTCCTCACCGACCTCACCATCGAGAACGTCGGCGGCGCCCAGAACGGCGGCGGCCTCTACGCGGTACAGAACCCCGTCATCATCACCCGGGTCACCTTCAGCCGGGGCGACGTCGGCGTGTACAACGGCGCGTTTCTCTACCTCTACACCAGCGACACCGACGTCACCGAGAGCACCTTTGAGGACGGCGCCGCCGAGCGGGGCGGCGCGGTGTTTGTGTACGACAGCGATCTGACGATCTCGGCGTCGAGCTTCTACGACAACACGGCCACCCTCGGCGACGGCAGCCCCCGCGGCGGGGCCATCCGGGGCGAAGAGTCCTCGCTCCTGCTCGTCGAGCTGCTCTTTGAGGGCAACACCTGCGAGGGCGGCTACGGCGGCGCGGTGTCGGTGTTCGGCGGCGACGTCCAGATCACCGCCTCAGACTTCACCGACAACGAGGTCTGGGACAGCTACGGCGGCGCCTTGGTCACCTACAACGCCGACGCCGTGCTCACCGACACCACCTTCACCGAGAACGAGGCCCGCGACGTCACCACCACCGGGGACGCCCACGGCGGCGGCTGGGTGCACCTCGGCGACGCCCCGGGCGACTACACCGCCACCAGCCTCACCTTCACCGAGAACAAAGCCGCGGGGTACGGCGGCGGGGCGCGGCTCTCTGGCGTTGACGGGCTCGTCGAGGCCTCCACCTTCATCGGCAACGAGGCGAGCTCCGGCGGGGGGCTGTACATCACCAGCAGCGGCGACAGCACCGTCGCGTCGAGCGATTTTACCGGCAACCTCGCGGCCTTCGGCGGCGCGGTGCGTTTCCGGCCCGTCGCCGCCGACGCCAGCTTAGAGATCTACGGCGGTGAGTTCCGGGACAACGTCGCGTCGAGCTACGGCGGCGCGCTCGCGGCGCTGAGCGGGGGCAGCGTCGGCATCTGGGGCGGCCGCTACCTCAACAACGAGGCCTCCTCAGGCGGCGCCCTCCTCCTGTGGGACATCGGCGCGGTCACCCTCGACGGGGCCACCCTCTGCGGAAACGTCGCCGATGGCGGCGCTTCCGGCGACGCGGGCGGCGCGCTCCTCTACCTCTCTGGGGCCTACGGCATCAGCATCACCCACAACGTCATCGCCAACAACGTCTCCGACGCCTTCGGCGGCGGCCTGCTCCTCCGCGAGACCGGCGATGTGGCCGACGTCATCAACAACCACTTCTTGGGCAACGTCGGTGACAACGGCGCCCAGGCCTTCGGCAGCCTGCTCGCCGACTTCAACTTCGTGAACAACCTCGTCATGGGCCACGGTCAAGGCACCGCGGTGGAGGCCCTCGACGAGCCCGCGGCGACGCTCTCCTACAACGACCTCTACGGCAACGAGGATGACGTAGACGGCTACCTCGCCGCGGCCATGGACAGCACCAACCTGTTCGTCGATCCCCTGCTGCAGTCTTGGACCGGCGACTGTGAGGCCGACAACTACTGGCCGAGCGCGACGAGCCCGCTCATCGACGCCGGAGACCCAAGCCGCCTCGATCCCGACGCCAGCGTGTCCGACATCGGCGCCTTTGGTGGCCCGGGCGCCTCCTCCGACGCCTGGAGAGACAACGACCTCGACGACTCCCCGGCGATGTGGGACTGCGACGACGACGACGACGCGGTGTATCCCGGCGGCGCCGAGACCCCGTACGACGGCCAAGATCAAGACTGTGACGGCGCAGATCTCACCGACGTCGACGGCGACGGCTATGACGGCGGCGAGGCCGGGGACGACTGCGACGACGACAACACCGCGGTTTACCCCGGCGCGGCGGAGGTCTGGTACGACGGCGTAGACGCCAACTGCGCCGGAGACGACGACTACGACCAAGACGGCGACGGCAGCCCCGGCGGCGAGAACGGCGAGGACTGCGACGACCTCAACCCGTCGGTGGGCCCCGGCGCCGAGGACATTGACGGCGACGGCCTCGACGCCGACTGTGACGGATCCGACGGCCCGGCGCCCGACACCGATGACACCGGCGTAGCCTCGAGCGACAAAGGCGGCTGTGGCGGCTGCGTGAGCGGCGGCCCCGCCCCAGCGCCCACCCTGGCCTTCGTGGCCCTCGGGCTCGCGCTCTTGACCCGGCGGCGGCGTTGAGCGCCCCGGGCCTAAGCCCGAGGCGTCCCGTCGGGATGAGCCTGCACGTCCGTGAGGGCGCGCCCCGAGACCCCAGCCGCCTAGAGCACGCCAACAACCTCGTCGGCTGCATCCTCGCGGAGTGGGGAGATCTCGCGGGCTGTAAGCTCATCGTGAACAACAACCGCCGCAGCGTGTTGACCTGGACCACCCGCCAAGACCGCACCCTCGACGTCTCCGTGCACCACTCCTTGCTCGTGGAGTGGGGTGACGTCGCCGCCGTGATCTTACGCCGAGACGACGCCGCGTGGAGCCGCCTCTCGGCGCGCCTTCACCAGTCCCCGCCCGACGCCCCCCGACGCGCCCCCGGAGAGCTGTCGCCCAAAGGGGACACCTACGATCTTGGCGTGATGCTCAAGCGCCTGTGCGACACCTACTTCAACGGCGAGCACCTCGTCCCCGTGGGCTGGGGCCGCTGGCCCTCCATCCCGCCGCGCCGGGGCATGCGCCTGGGCTCCTGCGGCGGAAACCCCGTGGTCATCCGCATTCACCCCTGCTTAGACGCCCCCGACGTGCCCGAGTGGTTCGTCGAGTTTGTGCTCTACCACGAGCTGCTGCACGTCGTCGTGCCCCCGAGCCGCGGCGCCGGGGGCCGCCGAGAGATCCACGGAGACGAGTTCATGCGCCTGGAGCGCCGCCACCCACGCTTTCGTGAGGCGATGAGCTGGGAGGCTCAGCACATTCGGCAGCTCTTGGAGCGAACCGCCCAGCGCACCCGCAGCCTCGCCGCCCGGCGCTGATCTACATCAGGCCCGGGCCCCGGACAAAGCGCCGTTGTCGACCCGCGCCGGGTTATAGCAGGCGCCCAACCTAAACCCGATCGCCCTGCGAGGCCCCCATGTACAAAGCCAGCCGAATCCTCGTCCCCGTAGACTTCTCTGACGTCGCCCGCGCGGCGATCTCCATGGCCGTGCAGCTCGCGGACCGCCACGGCGCCGAGCTGATCTTCCTGCACGTCGACGCGGGCTTAGAGAAGCAGATCGAGTCGGAGATCCTCTACTCCCCCGAGTCCCACGGCTCTGAGGCGAGCATCCTCTCCCAAGAGGCGATGCTCAAGGACGCCGTCGCCCTGGAGGTCTCCCGCGCCGCCGAGAGCGGCCCCGCCCTCAAGCTCGGCCGCGTGCGCACCATCATCAGCGGCGGCGACCCCGTCGGCGTCGCGCTCCAGACGATTGACGCCGAGGGTGTTGACCTCGTCGTCATGGGCACCCACGGCCCCCAAGGCCTCAAGGGCATGATCCTCGGCTCCACCGCCGAGCAGCTCGTCAAGCGCGCCGGCTGCTCGGTGTTTGTCGTGAAGCCCACGGGCCTGCCCTACCTGCGCGACTAAACCACGCCGGGCCTGGGCTCACAGCCCCACGAAGGGGTCCTCTCCCAGAAGCTCCATGACGCTCGCCGCGCCTTTTACGTCGGTGAGGGTGAGCGTCATCGGGCCGATCTGATGCACCGTAGACACCCAAGCCCCCGTCGAGAGCTGGATCCAGCCCTCCCAGCTCGCCTCTAAGCCGCCGATGGGGATGATGCTCACCCACATCCGCCAGGCCTTGGGGCGGCCCTCGGGGCCAGGGATCCACAGGTAGCTGTCGCCGGGGGTGAGCCCACCGGCGCGGTACTGCACCATCACGCCTTGGCCGCCCTCCTCCAGCGGCACACGAATCCGCACCGTGCCCTCGTCAAAGGCCTTCACCACGGGGTTGAGCCAGAACGAGTCGTTGATCCAGGCCGCATAGGCCGCCTGGATGAGCTTCTCCGTCTTCTCTGGCGTGGCCGCCTCCCCCTTCACCGTGGCGACGCCCTTCATCGTCGTGAGGTTGTAGCGCACCACGGTGTCGCCGCCGTCGCTCACGAGCTGGTGCAGGGTGCGCTGGCGGTCCCAGAGGTGGGTGTGACGCCCGGCGAAGCCCCAGGTGACCGCGCCCGTGCGCTCCCAAGCCTCCCCGTTCACCGCGGCGATGAGCGCCTGCGCCGCGGCGTCGGCGTCCGCCGTCGGCTCACCCTCGGGCAGCGGTCTTGAGAGCGCGGCGGAGCCGACCCCCAAGGTGATGAGCAGCGCCCCGAACAGGCCGAGGACGAGGAGGATGAGCTTACGGCGCATAACGATGACTCCGAGACTGTCGCCCCAGCCTATCCCGTCGCGCCCCGGTCGTGACCGCTCCGCCCGTCAGCCCACCCCCAGCGTCAGCGTGGCCTCCATCCCCTCCGCCGCGGCGCCGGTGACCGTGGCGATCTGGGAGGTCGCCCCGTCCCGAAAGACGTTGTCCGTCGCCAGGGTGATGCGGGTGAGGTTCTCAACGCTCGTCTCGTAGCCCGAGACCGCGTAGACCTCGTCGCAGGCCTCTTCAGGCAGGGCGAGCTGCGAGGTGCTGACGGCGTTTGACGCGCTGGAGATGTCGTCGAGGCTCTTGAAGATCTCGAAGTGCATGTGGGGCCAGCGCCCGTCGTAGCAGCCGGGGAAGATCGTCGTGAACGTCACCCAGCCGTCGGCGTCGCTCACCTGCACGCCGCGGAGGTAGTTCTGGTCGGGGTCGGTGTACATCGAGTACAGGCCGTCCTTCGTGGCGTGCCAGAGGTAGACGGCGTAACCCACCAACGGCGCGCAGCCGCTCGCCGCGTCTACGACACGCAGGCGAACCGTGAGCTCGACGCCTTGGGCCGTGCCCGACTTGTCGCCGATGCTCGACCGGATGTCGCCACGGACGATGTCGTCCAGGGCCAAGGCGTTGGCGCCGTTGCTGCCGTCGCCAGGGTACGGCCCCGCGGTCTCCTCGGGCAGCGCCTCGCAGGCGCCGGCGCCCGAGTCCTCGCCGCTCTCGTCCCCTTTGTCCCCCACGCAGCCGATGATCGGGAGGAGCGCCGCGGCGCCAAACCAGGCGAGCACATCGCGGCGGGCGGGGTTCACGCCCATCTGTTTGAGGTCGAGGTGCAGGCCAGGGTCATCATGGGGGTCTGACATTCCATCTCCGCGGGCGGCCGTGTGTGGATGTGGCCGTCTAGGCATCCTATGCCAAGGAGACGCCCAGCACGCGCCGCTCACCTCCCGCGGCGGGCCGGTCAGCGGAGCGGGCCCGAGGCCCACGACGCCCCGAACCGCCCCACCTTCAGCTACGATGTCGGCGCCTCACCCACACCGGAGAAGCCGTGAAGCTCTACGCCGAGCTCGCCGACTGGTACCCCCTGCTCACGCCGCTGCACGAGTATGAGGAGGAGTCTGCCGACTACATCGCGGCGTTCTCTGCCGCTTTAGGAGACGCGCCGTACCGCCTGCTGGAGCTCGGCGCCGGGGCCGGGCACAACGCCCACTACCTCGCGCCCTACACCAGCGAGCTGGCCTTGGTCGATCTCGCGCCAGAGATGCTCAAGATCGCCGGGCGAAGCTGCCCCAACGCCAGCCTACACCTCGGCGACATGCGCAGCGTGCGCCTGAACCGCAGCTTCGACGCGGTGTTTGTGCACGACGCGATCTGCTACATGCTCACAGAGGACGATCTCCTGGCCGTGTTTGAGACGGCCCGAGCGCACCTTCGCCCCGGCGGTGTGTTGCTCATCGCCCCAGACTACGTCACCGAGACCTTTGAGCCCACGGAGGAGGTCGGCGGCCATGACGGCGAGGGCCGCGCCCTGCGGTATCTGGGCTGGGTCTGGCAGCGCCCGGGAGAGACCGACCGTTACGTCGTGGACTACGTCATCGCCACACGCACCGGCGACGCGCCCCCGGTCATCCACCAAGATCGCCATGTTGAGGGCGTCTTCCCCCGGGACACCTGGCGCCGCCTGCTTCACCAAGCGGGCTTCTCTCTGCAGGCCCTGCCCCGGGTGAACCCCGACGACGACCGGCCCCTGGAGCTGCTCCTCGCACGATTGGTTGGGTGACCAACCTACACGAAGGCGGCGCGCACCTTGGGCTCACGCAGGCGAAAGAGCGCCCAGAGGCCGACGATGAGGTTGAGCGGCCCGCAGCCGACGAACACGCAGCAGGGCAGCGCGAGGAGCACGCTGGCGATCATGGCGTGGGTGTGGCCCTCCAGAACCCGCGCCCGCCAGCCGCCGCTCAAGATCACCAAGGAGAGGGCCCCCTGCAGCGCCGAGACGAGCACGATCACCGTCGAGCTCAGCTCAGCGCTGCCCACGGCGCGGGTGAGATCGCCGCTGGCGATCGAGAACAGGCCGATGAGCCCCATGAGCACCGAGGTGACGCCGCCCACGAGCCCACACAAGATGAGCCCCCAGGCCGGCCACGCCACACGCTCTTCAGCCTCGTGGGCTTCCGGGTTCTCGATGAGCGGGCTCACTTGAGCACCGCGTCGATCCACTCGATCGCGCTCTCGTCCTCACGCACCACCCGCCCCGCGCGCTGGCGCTGCCCCAGCCGATACACATCCACCGCCGCGAGCACAGGCAAGAGCGCCCCCACACAGAACAGCGCCAGCACCACGGTGCCCAAGGCGAACCACATCGCCTTCTGCCGTTGCCCCAAGGCGAGGTACCCCAAGGCGCCAAACCCGAACAGGTTTAACGCCGCGAGGGCCGCCGGAGACCAGGCGCGCGCCACTCAAAAGCCCGGAAAGTTGACGTAGAACGGCATCATCGACGCGACGCCGCCCTCGGGGGCGTAGATCGTCACCGACTGCGAGGTCAAGGGCTCGTCCTCCGGTTTGCCCGTCTCCTCGTTGATCGTGAGGATGTCTACGGTGAGGGTTGGGAAGCCTGTCGGCACCTCAAAGATCGCGAACTGGCCCGAGTCGCCGTTCCAGCTCGCCTCGGGGTCATAGGCGAGGCCCTCGGCGTCGAGGTAACAGGCGGAGAGCGTCTCGCCGCCGTCGCCCACCAAGGTCGCGGCCGCGGTGATCGCCAGGGGCCACTCTTGGCCGGGGTCGGGCTCGTAGCCCGGCGCGTAGAAGCGCACCTCGCCGTAGACGAAGGCGCCGACGCCATCCGCGCCAGGGCAGCCCGCATACCGGGCGCGCAGGGCGTCGGCGTCGGCCTGGCTGAGCACAAAGAGCGTGTCCTCCGGCAGGGTGGAGTCTACCTGGCCGGCGATGCCCCACCAGGTCGTGCGCGCCCAGTCCGCGCCGTCGAGCTCTAGGTAGAAGTAGGCGCCTTTGGGCAAGAGCACCTCAAACTGGCCTGCGTCGTCAGCGGTGACGGTCTCGATGACGCCGAGATCGTAGCCGAGGCTGGTGACCTCAACCCCCGGCGCGACGGGGGCGTCGTCGCTGGGGCCGTCGTTCACCACGGCGGTGAGCCGGATGAACTCGGCATTGCAGCCATAGAGCGCGCTGAGCACGATGAGCGGGAGGGTCAACGGCCAGCTCCAGAGAATCGCCAGGGGGTGAGCAGCTCGCCGCCTCGGCAGGTGAAACGTGTCTCCGCCTCACCCAAGGCCACGTCCACGGCGCCCACGGGCAGGTCGAAGGCGAAGAAGTAATGAACCGGCGGGGCCGTGGCCACAGACAGCGCCCCGGTCTCTGGGTCAACGGCGACGGCGACCACCGGCGCGGCCAGCCCGGCGGCGTCGGTGACGGTGAGCGCTGACGGATCCGTCGCCTCAGGATCCGCCGCCGCGCCCCACAGCCCACAGCCCGCGGGATCCTCCAGATCCATCGGCTCAGCGCCCGCCAAGGTGGCCACGGCGTCGAAGGTCTCTTGCGCCAAGGCCAAGGGCCAGGTGAAGAGCGCATACCCCGGGAGATCCGCGGGGCCGGTGGCGCCGTCCCACACCGCGTCTCCGCCGGGGCTACGCAGGCGCCACACCGTCGTGAGCCCCTCCCCCGCGGCGGGCGTGAGGCGCAGGAGCAGCTCCGTCTCGGCGGGCACCTCCACCAGCCAATAGCCGGGGAACCCGACCGGGTCATAGGCCTCGCCCTCGGCGATGGGCTCACCGTCGGGATCCTCAACGGTCAGCCCCCCGGCGGTCAACACGTCGGCCTCGGTCTGGGGGTCGGGCGTGCTGTAGACGTAGCCCGAGAGCAGCACGTCGGTGACCGGCGGGCGCACCTCGGTGAGCAGGCCCTCAAGCTGGGCGCAGGCGGTGAGGCTGAGCAGGAGAATCGACGGGGTCATCGTGTCCCACAGTAGCAGAGGGCGTCAGCCGCCGCTCGTGCGCTCGGGGCTCAGGCGTGTGGCCCCCGCCAACAACGAGCGGGCGATCTGGTCGAGGCCGTCGCGGTGGGGGCTCGGCGGCACGGCGCGTAAGGCGCGGCGGGCGGCCAAGGTCTCCTCCAAGGCCATCTTTCGTGCGGCGTAGAGCCCCCCGGCGGCGCTGACCCGATCCTTCACGGCGCTCAGGCGGCTGGCGTCCCCGCGGCGCAAGGCGAGGTCCAGAAGCGCGCTGAGCTCGGGATCTCCGGCCTGGGCGGCGATGAGCGGCAGCACCGGGCGCCCCGCCGCTGTGGCCCGAGCCAGCTCACGCAGGAGCTCCTCGGGGCCAAGCCAGAACGCGCTGAGATCCTCGATGGCGTGCCAGGCCACGCCCATGTGGCGGCCATAACGCCCAAGCGCGCTCACCACGGGCCTCGGCGCCCCGGCGATGCGGCCCCCGGCCCGGGTGCAGAACGCGAACACCGCGCCGGAGTGGCCTTCAGCGTACTCTTTTACGTCCAAGAGCGTGGGCTCGCGGCGGCGCAGCTCATCGGCGAGGATCTGGCCCTCGGAGATCTCACGCAGGGTCTCCAAGACCTCCCCCACGAGCTCCGGCGCCGGGGCGTGCTGGGCGACCTCCAAGGCGCGCAGAGTGAGGTGGTTGCCGCCGAGCCAATGCGCCGCGCCGCCGAGCAGGCGCCGGGCCACGCGGCGTCGCAGCCCCCCTTGGCGCCCCAAGGCCGCGTCGTGAACGCCCAAGGCGAGGTTCAGCAGCTCCGCGGAGTACGCGGCCTCGTCGAGGTCTCCGGCGTCTCCACCGGCGGCGCGGGCGGCGAGCTGCACCAAGAGCGTGCGCACCCGCGGCACCCCAGGCGCGATGTACGACGCGGGGCTGATGCCGTCTTGCATCGTGCCGCCGAGGACAAGCTCAACGAGCAGATCCTCAGCGCGGGAGCGGGGCTGCTCACCGAGGCCGGGCGTGCCCTCTAGCTCAACCGAGAGCCGCGGGCCGCGCCGTCGCGGCCTTCGAGCGCCATCTTCGGCCTCGTCAGACCCATCACTCATGACACCCCCGCCGAGGAAGGGCGTGAGGACGAGGGCGCCGGAGGTCAGTAACCGCCGGTCTCTTTCCACGCCGTCGCGTTGCCAAACACCATGAGCGCGAGGCCCACGAAGATGAGGCCGAAGGCGAGCTGGCCATACTGGGTGATGTGGATGTCAAACACGCCGGAGTAGCCGACGGTGGAGATCTGCTCCGCCATGTCGCGCTGGCCGTCGCCGGACGACCAGCCGAAGAGCATCGACATGACACCAGAGCCCGCGAGCGCGCCGCCGAGGGGGATGATGAACTTCTGCATAGTGCCTCCGAGAGCGCGACGAATATCTCACACGCCGAAGCAGGGCAAGCGTCGAGGTCTGCGCTGCGACAACAGGTCGCGTGATACACTGATTGGGACGGGAGGTGTGAATGCGTGCGACCCTGATCCTCGGCGCGGTGACGATGATGGCCCTCGGCGCGTGTGACCAGGCCCGGCCTGAGCACGCCGTGGCGAGCCTCGGCGCCTCCTCCCCCGACGCGCTGCTCGACGAGCTGCGCCGGATGCGGCCCGCCGCGTCGAGCGCCGCCCCCGCCGACGCGCCGCTTCGTTGCTGTGGGAGCGCCAGCGGCCGCGCGGCGGTCGAGGCCGCGATGGACCTCCACGACGCCTTGGCCGCGGGCAGCGACGGGCTCCGCGAGGGCTACGCCGTGAGCGCGGCGATGAGCGCCTTCGCCGCGGATCCCCTCACGCCAGAGGCCACCCGCGAGGTGAGCGCCCGGGCCGCCGCCGGGTTTGAGCGCGCCCGCGATCGTGGCCCAACCGCCCTCCGCGACGCCTTGGCCGCCGCCGCCCCCGCGCTCACCGCGGCGTTGGGCGACGGCCAGCAGGGCGATCTCCCCGTGCGCCGCGTCGAGGCCGACGGCCAGACCTGGCTCCAGCGCGGCGACGCCCCCGCGGCGCACCTCGGCGCCGAGCCCGTGCTCGCCGAGGCCGAGGCCGACTGACCCAAACCACCCACCAAGGCGTCGCGCCGCAGGTTACAGCCCCACGCCCCCCTCGCGGACGCCCATGACCTCCCCTCCCCGCGCCTTGTTGTTGGGCTCGCCGAGCCGCCTGCCGTTCAACGGGCACCTGCGCCGGGTGCTCGACTGTGAGGGCGCCCGGGTGAGCGTCGCCGCCCGGGTCGCCGCGTCTTCGCCGCCAGAGGAGTCGTGGGCGGCGGTCTCCACCTTGTGGGCGGCCCTAGACGGCGCCACGGGCCGCGACCGAGGCACCCTGTGCCGCGACGCCTGGGAGCGCCTGCTGCGGGTGGATCGCGCCAAGCTCGGCCCCGGCTTGGGGGCGGATCTCACGCTGTTGATGGTCGCTGAAGACGCAGAGGGGGAGCTCGTCTCGGGCTGCGGCCTGGGCCTCGTCCTGGCCGTTGAGGGCGCCGACGCCCGCGAGCTCGTAGACCCGCGGCACCCCCTTCTGGGCGAGCCCGGCCTGCCCGACGCCGTGCCCCGGGCGCTGGGCCCCGACCGTCGCGGCGAGATCTACATCGGCATGCCCACGGGCCTCAACGTGAACCGCCCTGCCCCGCCGCGCCTCTTCGCCGCCTGCGGGGTGCGCTGATGCGGCCCGGCCCCTTGCTCACCGGGCTCTCGTTGCCCCGAGATCTGGAGCTCCTGCGCGATCGCGCCGGAGAGGCCTCACGCCGGGGTGAAGACCTCGCGCCGCTCTATGAGGAGCTCGCCGAGACCGCCCCCGTGGCCTTGATCGACCTCACCTTGGGCCCCAAAGCGATGAAGGAGGCCGCCGCCGTGCGCGCGGCCTTGGCCCACGCCGAGGCCTTGGAGCGCCACAGCCCGGGCATGGCGCCTTACCGCCGTCTGGCCAGCCTTTGCCCCGAGGCGGCCTTGGACGTGCTCACCGTCGCCGTGGCGCGCCACGCCGCCGCGAGCTGGCTCATCCCCTTCGCCGACAAGATCGAGGCCCGGCCCGGGGCGATGCAGCTCGCCGCCAACCGAGGCGCGGCCCCCTACGCCGCCTTGTGCTGGGCCCACGCCGCCGCCGGGCACTTCTTGGCCCTGGTGGTCGAGGCCGGGAGCGGACAGGTGGAGCCCGTCGCCGCGCTCCTCGCCGCGGGCCGCGACAATGACGCCGTCGAGGCGGCGGCCCGGGCGATCGAGGCCCGCGCGGACGCGCCGGTCGTGCCGTGGCTCGCCGCCGTCGCGGGCCCCCAGATCGAGGACCTGCTCCTGAGAGTCATCCCGCGGTTACGCTCCGCCGAGGCCGCTCGGGCGCTGCTTCTTCACCTCACGCCCTTTCCCAAGGCGCGTGGTGTCCTCGGCGCCGCGCTGCGTGGTATGCGATAAGAGAGCGGTCGGTTTAGCCCCGCCGGGCCAGGACGGTCCGGCCAAGGAGCAGGGATCATGGCCAGGACAGTCGCGTCGTACTATCGCGGGAGCGAGTCCCTCTCGGGTGTGCAGGTCACCGTCGAGGCTGGGCGCGCGCCCCAGGTCGAAGGCGACGCACGAAGCCCCCTGAGCGCCGGTCAGGTAGACCCGCTCTGCGCCGCCAGCCTCGCGATGCCCGGAGATCCTCGGCGAATCACCAGCCCCATGCGCCGCGAAGGGGGCGCGCTGCGCCCTTGCACCTGGGACGAGGCCTTAGACGCCGCCGGAGCGGGCCTCCGCGCCGCCAAAGACGCCGGGGGCCCCGGCGCCATCGGCCTCTACGCCGGGGCGGAGCTCGCCGCGCACCCCTTGGCCTGCCTTCGCGCCGCGGCCTTCGCCACGGGCCAAGGCACACGCCACCTCTACACGCCCTTGGTGATGCACGGCGCCGCCCGCCTGCTCGCCGCGGAGTGGGTCACCGGCGCGCCGATGCCCCTGCAGGCCGACGTGGGCCGCGCCCACTACGCCGTGCTGCTGGGCGCCGATCAAGAGCGCGCGGGCTGGGGGCCGTTTCAGTCGGGCAGCATCCACACCCAGGCGATGCTGTACTTCCACAAACGCCGCAAAGAGAACAAGCTCGTCACCGTCGACAACCGGCGCTCCGGGCTCTCCGCGCGGGCCGAACAGCACGTCAACATCCGGCCTGGAACCGAGGCCTTCTTCTTGTTGGGCATGGCGAACGCCATCTTGCTCAAGGGCTGGACGGACGAACAATACCTCCGCGACTACGCCAAGAACGTCGAGCGCCTGCGGGAGTGGCTCACGCCTTGGGACGTCGCCCGCTGCGGCGAGATCTGCGGCGTTGATCCCGGCGACATCTCCGGCGTCGCGCTCAAGTTCTCCCGGGCGGCCATGGGGGTCGTGGCCTTGGGGCACGCCGCCACACAGTCGCGGTACGGCGGCGTCGCGGCCTGGGCCTGGCTCGTCGTTCACGCGCTCACGGCCAACCTCCTGCGCCCCGGCGGCTTGTACGAGGCCAAAGGCGCCGTAGACCTGCACCCCATCGCGGCGAGCTTCCCCAGCTCGGGCGCGCCGCGCACCCGCGAGGGAGGTCTGCCGAGCCTGCTCCTGCAAGCCCCAGGCACGGCCCTCGCCGGGGAGATCCTCACCCCCGGAGACGGCCAGCTTCGTGCGCTCATCAGCGTCGGCGGCTGCCCGGTGAGCGAGCTGCCGGAGCCCGCGACGACCACCCGCGCGCTCTCCAGCCTCGACTGCCTCATCGCCATGGACGTCCTGGAGTCGCCGACGACGGCGCTGGCCCATGTGGTGCTCCCCGCGCGGCACTTCTGGGAGCGGCGAGATCTCATGCTGCTCAACCACAGCGCTCTGCCCAGCCGCATGATCCAGGCCACCGAGGCCGTCTTGCCCGCGCCGGAAACCGCCCGGGACGAGGCCGACGTGCTGGCGGAGCTCTACGGCCGGGTGCCCGCGGGCCTACGCCTGGGCGGCGCTTGGGGTCGTCACATCACCCTCGCCGGGCGCGCCCTGGCCACGGCGGATCTCGACGTCTGGGTAGACCGGCTGTTGGAGTGGTCCAAGCTCCCCGACCGCGCCAGCTTGGAGGCCCGGGGCGGGCCGCTGGAGCTCGGCGAGCACGACCGCGCCTCGTGGCGGGTCACCTTCGACGACGGCCGCCTCGACCTCGCCCCCGACGCGCTGAGCTCGGTGATGACCACCCTGCGCCCGCCCGAGGCCGACCCCACCCGGCCCTACCGCCTCGCCACCACCGCCGCCTGGCCCGGCGGTCATGGCCGAACCCTACGCGCCGCCGACGCTGAAGAGCCCGGCGTGCTCGCGCATCCCGACTGCGGCCTCAAAGACGGCGCCACGGTGCTCGTCGAGACGGCCCACGGCCAGGTGCGCGGCCGCCTGCGGCTGAGCGCTGATCTTCGCCCCGACGCGGTCCTCGTGCCTTGGGGCTGGGCGGTCCCGGCGAATGAGCTCGTCGGCCTCAGCTCCATCGACCCCCTCACCGGCGCGCCAGACCAGGAGGGTCTGCCCTGCGCCTTGCGTGCTGTCTGACCATGACCAAGCTCCCGCTGATCCTGCCGCTCCTCGTCCTCTTCGCCTGCGGTGAGGCCCCTGAGACCCCGCCGCCCGCCGAGCCCGTCGCCCCGGTGGAGACCGTCGAGGCGCCGCCGCCCGCCGCCCCGGCGGGGCCCACGAGCGTCGGCCAAGAGGCGCTGCGCGCCGGGGCCCACACCTTCGTGCGCGGCAAGGTCACCGGAGATCAGCCCTGCGACGGCGAGGCCCGGATCGAGCTGTCCCTCGCCGACGCGGTCCCTGGCGCGCCGCCGCTCACCTGGGTCGCCCTGGGCGCCGAGGGTGGTTTTGAGCTCGCGGCGCCGCTGGGCGCGCCGTTGATCCTCCGGGCCCGCTGCGTGGAGCGTGGTGGCGCCGACCTCACGCTCCTGCGCTCCCCCGACGAGAAGCTCCCGGCGCTCGTCACCGAGCCCGCGCCGCTCAGCCTCGTCTGGGTGCGCCCCGGCGCCCCGCCTACGTCTACGCCCCCAGGCTTCATGGAGGGCGAAGGCGCCCCACGCCTGGGAGATCCGCGCCTGATGAAGCGCCGAGGCGGAATGGGCCTCTGACCCGCGCCGCTCGGCTCCACCCACCCGTCCAGAGGTGCGCATGATGCCCCCACGTCTGATGGAGCTGCTCTTAGAGGCCAAGAAGCGCCGCGCGTCCGACCTACACATCACCCAAGGCACCCCCCCGGCGGTGCGGGTGAACGGCGACATCCAGTTTTTGCCGGGCAAGCCGCTCACCAAGGTGGGCTGCGAGGCCCTGGTCTCTGAGCTCGTCGATGACGAGATGCGCATGACCTGGCGCAAGAACCACCAGCTCAGCTTCTCCCGCACCTTCCCCGAGGTCGGGGTGTACCGGGTGAACATCTACCGCCAACAAGGCTGCTTTGAGGCGTGTTTACGCACGTCCTCCGAGCGCCCGCACACCTTGGAGGAGCTGGGCATCCCCAAGTCGTTTGGGGACCTCGCCACACGAAACAGCGGCCTCGTCCTGGTCACCGGCCCCACCGGCCACGGCAAGACGACCACCTTCAACGCGCTCATCAACGTCATCAACCGGCGCACCCCCCGGAAGATCCTCACCATCGAGGACCCCGTCGAGTTTCGGCACAAGCCCGAGAAGTGCCTCGTGGTGCAGATCGAGGTCGGCGTCGACAGCCCCGACTTCGCCACCGCGCTCAAGCACGCCCTGCGCCAAGATCCCGACGTCATCTGTGTCGGTGAGCTGCGTGATCTGGAGAGCATGGCGACAGCGCTCACCGCCGCCGAGACCGGCCACCTCGTCATCGCCACCCTGCACACGCCCACCGCCGTGGGCACCATCTCCCGCATCCTCGACGTCTTCCCCGCCGACGCCCAGAACCAGATCCGCCTTCAGCTCTCAAGCGCGCTCCTGGGCGTGCTCACCCAGCGGCTCTTGCCCCGCGCCGACGGCCTAGGCCGCACCCTCGTCTGTGAGGTGCTCCTCGCGAACGAGGCCGTTCGTAACCTCATCCGCGAGGGCCGGGCGCATCTCTTGCCCAACACGATGATGACCCATCGAAGCCAAGGCATGTGCCTGCTTGACCACGCCCTACGCGACCTCTTACAGCGTGGGGTCATCACGCCAGAGACCGCGCGCCGAAACGCCACGGATCCGGCGACCCTCAAAGACCTCCTCTGAGCGAGCCCGCCTATGTCGCGCACCTTCACCGTCCCTGGAGACTTCGCCACCCTCGCCGAGGCCGTCGCCCAAGCCCAACCCGGCGACGTGTTTGAGCTCCAGGGCCAGGTGACCGCAGGGCGCACCGAGCTTCATGTGCCGGTGACCCTGCGCGGCGGGGTGCTCTTGGGCAGCGAGGCCCAGCTCTTGAGGCTCTACGCCGACGTGACTCTCGACGGAGTCACGGTCCAGAACCCGCACGGCCACGGCGTCGTGTGTATGGCGGGCATCCCCGAGCTCCTCGACCTGCGCATCGACGTGAACGGCACGGGCATCGCCTGCGGGGCCACCGCCGCGCCGCGGGTGCTGCGCGCCAAGATCGTGCGCTGCGCCATCGGCATGACCATTCAGGACGACGCCCGGCCCTACGTCGAGAACCTCACGATCACGTCCATGGGCTCGGGCCTGTTCTTCCGCGGGCGCGGCGCCGGGCTGTTTAACCAGGTCGGCATCCTCGCCGGGAACATGGCCGCCATCGAGGTGAGCGAGGAGGCCTCCCCCGAGCTCGTCGGGGTCTTGATCTCCGGCAGCGGCGCCGGGGGCCTGTTCATCCACGGCTCGTCCACCCCCCGCTTCACGTCCACCAACATCCTGCGCGCGGCCTTAGACGCCGTCGAGGTGCGCGGCGCCGCCGCCCCGGTGATCGACGGCCTCCGCGCAGAAGAGTGCTTCAAGGGCGGTCTGCTCATCACCCAAGACGCCGGGGGCACCTACCTAGAGGTCGAGGTGCGCGGATGTATGAACGCCGGGCTCACGGTGAACGAGCGCGCGCACCCTGAGATCGAGCGGATGGTCCTCGCCGGCTCAAGCCAGGTCGGCGCCCGCATCTACGGCGCGGCCCAGGTCGAGGCCTTGGACCTCCAGGTGAGCCAGAACCTCAAGGGCGGCGTTGAGCTGGGCGGAGACGCCCGTTTGGAGGCCGAGGACCTCGTGATCACCGAGAACCTGCAGTTCGGCCTCGTCGCCCGGGACCGCGCCCAGCTTCAGGCCAAGCGCGCCCAGATCCGCCAGAACCGCGGCCCCGGCCTCGTGCTCGTGCAGCAGACCGTCGGGGTGCTGCACGGCGCGGTCATCGAAGAGAACGTCGGCGGCGACGTGGTCACCGACGGCGAGGCCCAGCTCACCCAGACCGCCTGAGCCGGCCTAGGTGGGCAGGCTCAGCTCCACCCCGTCGATGAGCCAGGCCTTGAGCAGCCGGTGGGTGCGGGCGCGGTAAAAGTAGTCCGAGTGGGTGACCGCCGCGCCCTCGTCAAAGGTGTGTCTGCGGCCTGCGGGCAGCGTGAAGAGCGCCTTGGCGACGCTGCCATTGTTCACGGTGGGGTTCACGCAGGGGAGCGTGGGCACGACGAGGTCGTTGTCCATGTCGTTAAACACGCCCTCCACACATCCTCTGTAGCCTATGTCCGTGGCCCGAAACTTCGCGGCGACGGCGTGGTAGACCGGCCCGGTGAGGCTCCCGAACGCGCTCAGGGTAGTCCCGGCGCCGGAATACCCGTTGAGCCGCGCCAGCAGCTCGCTTGAGGGCGTCATCTCTTTTGCGCCCGGGAACAGCCCCTCAAAGATCTCCTGGCCCCAGCTCCCCAAGAGCTGCAGGTCGGGCGTGAACCCGACGCCGCTCTGGCCGTCCTCACGCTCACACCGCACACGGTCGAGGCAGGCCAGGGCGCTGGCGTTGGTGCCCATGGGCGTGCCGTTGTTTGGGGTCGCGACGAGCACCACCCGGCGCACCTTCACCCGGGCCGAGAGCCGCGCGCCGCCAGCGGTCAGGACCTCGTCCGCGAGGCCCTCCACGAGCCCACGCGCCACGAGCCCCCCTCGGGACACGGCGAGCACGTCCAGACTGAGCACGCCGTCGCCGCTGGGAAACGCCTCGGCCAAGAGCTGAAGGTTCTTCACCACGGGCTTGGAGATCGTCTTGTGGTCCAGGGCCAGCACGCGGCCCTCGTACTCATCATAAAGGCGCCGCAAGAGCGACTGGCTCTCCCCCGCGGGCAGCTTCTCACGCAGACCGGCGAAGCCCAAGGTGGACTGCAGGCCCGTGCCGTGAATCAGCAGCAGAGTGGGCTTTGGCGCCGCGGTGGGGGCCGTGAGCAGGCTTGACCAGCGCGTCGAGGTGGGCGTCAAGAGGGCGCTCGCGGGAGGCGTATCGTCGTCGGCGTTGTCCGGGGTGAAGGTGCGCAGCCGCTCCTTAAAGCTGAGCGGCACCGAGAGCCTGCAGCGCGCCCGCCACGCCAAGGCGCTGATCCCCTCGGAGAGGCCGCCGAGGGTGTTGTTGGTGGCGGTGGCGGCGAAGAACGTCGGGCGCCCGACCCCCAACTTCAGCGCCCCGGCGGCGACGCGGAGCTTACAGGGGCCGTCGTCTCTCTCTTTGAGGCTGATGATGCCCCAGGCCTGGGTTTGCCCGGCGTCGGACGCGGCCAAGGTGAGATAAATCGGCACCACGTCCCCCTCAGCGGGGCAGGCCACCACCCGCGTCCCGTCCGAGACCAGGACCAGGTCTGGAGAGCCGAGCAGCGCCGCGTCGTAGCGCAGCTCCACCACGTCTCCGTCCTGAACGCTGGCGGGCACGCCCAGCTCCATGTCGTAGCTGCCCAGGGTGTCATACGCATCGCTGCCGGCGCCCTCCAACAGCCGCCGGGTGTCCGCGGGCAAGGCCGGCAGCTTGCTCCGCGGCGAGAGCGCGCCCACCGCTAGGCTGGTGAGCTTGTCATAGGCCCGACCCTTGGACTTGAGGTCGATCTCAATCTCTATCAACATGAACGCACCTCACACGATGGAACCGTCCGAAGGACGACGAGTATACGCGAGGTTGTTCAGGAATCAACTTAGCTTTGGGAAGAGCGCTCCGGTGCGCGCGACGTAACGCCGGTACTCGTCTCCAAACGCCTCGGTGAGCATGCGCTCCTCTTTTGGCGTGCGAAACCAGACGACGGCGATCACCCCGCCGAGCACGACGACGCCGATGGGCAGAAGCGCCGAGGCCAAGAACAAGCCGCCGCTGATCATCAAGAACGCGGTGTACATCGGGTGCCGGACGGTCTTGTAGGGGCCGACCATGATCAGCGCGTGGCCCTCACGAATCCGCAGGCGATGGGAGAACCACACGCCGAGGCTCTGATGCACCCAGGCGAGCAGGCCCACCCCCGCCGCGGCGACGGCGAGGCCCGCCCAGCGCAGGCCCATCGGCACGGTCAAAGTGACCGGCGCCAACACCTCGGGCCGGAGCAGGTACAGGCCCAAGGTGCCGATCCAAACCGGCAAAAACAGGATGCGGAGCGGCAGCACCCACGCCCCCTCCCCCACGTCGCGGGCGCCGGGCTCCAGCACCTCGGCCCGCCGCGCCCAGCGCATCCGCACGACCATCATCGACAGCGCCACCACGAAGAAGCCGATCCGAAGCAGAGTCTCCATCGTTCACCTCCTTATTGATAATGAATGTCATTATCATAAAGACGCGCCGACCGCTCAAAAAAGATCAGCTCTCCCCCGCAAAAGCGCCTGTTCTTGGCTCAGAACGGCCAGAACACCGGGATCAGCCACACACACAGGCCCCAGATCACGATGTTCAGCGGCAGGCCGATGCGCACGAAGTCCGAGAAACGATAACCGCCGGGGCCGTACACCATGAGGTTCGTCTGGTAGCCGATGGGCGTGGCGAAGCAGGCCGAGGCCGCCATCGTCGTGGCGAGCACGAAGGGCATCGGGCTCACCTTGAGCTGGTCGGCGACGGAGATCGCGAACGGGAAGACCAAGGCCGCGGCGGCGTTGTTGGTCATCACGTTGGTCAACATCGCCCCGGCGACGTACACCGCGGCCAGAGCGACGGCGGGCGTAGAGGCGAAGTTCGAGATGATCGCGTCGGCGAGCACATGATCCAGGCCGGACTTGCCGATGGCCTCCCCCAGCCCAAAGGCCGAGGCGATGGCGATGAGCACCGGCCAGTCCGCCGAGCGCCGGGCCTCGCTCACCGTGCAGCAGCGGGTGACGATCATCGCCCCCGCCGCCAAGAACGACGCCTGGAGCATGTCCATCAGGCCCACCGTCGCCACGGCCACCATCACCGCGAGGATCAGCCCCGCCCGCCAGGCGCGCTCGTGGCGCAGGGGCGTGGAGTCGGCCACCTCACTCACGAGGTAAAAGTCGCGGCGGTTTCGGTGGGAGAGCACCCAGTCGTTGTGGGTCTCCATCAACAGCGTGTCGCCCTCGTGAAGCTCGATGTCGCCGATCTTCATGTTGAGCTTCACGCCGTGGCGCGCGACGGCGATGACGACGGCGTTGTAGACCGAACGAAAACGCGCCGAGCGGATGGACTGGCCCACGAAGGGGTTTGACCGCGAGACCACGGCCTCCACGAGGCAGCGGGCCTCCCGCGCGCCGCCGAGCTTGTGCACCTGGTCGTCCGCCGGGGTGAGCCCGGGGAGCCGCTGCAGGTCGATCACCGACTCCAAGATCCCGGCGAAGACGAGGCGATCGCCCGACTCCAGGCGCTCTTCAGGGCCGACGGCGGCGATGACGCGGTCACCGCGGTCAAGCTCCACGAGAAACGCGCCGGGCAGATGCCGCAGCCCGGCCTCCTCAATCGTCTGACCGACGAGGGGGCTCGTGGGCCGCACCACGAGCTCAACGGTGTACTCCTTCATGTCGGCGTCTAAGCTGAGCGCCGGGGCGCGGTCCTTGAGCAGCTTCGGCGCGAGCAGGATCATGTACACCACGCCGAACAACGCCACGGGCACGCCGATCCACGAGATCTCAAACATGCCCAAGGGGCGCAGGTCGTCCCGGCCTCCCGCGGCGCTGGTGAGCAGGCCTTGAATGACGAGGTTTGTGGACGTGCCGATGAGCGAGCAGGTGCCGCCCAAGATCGCCGCGTAGCTGAGCGGGATGAGCAGCTTCGACGGCGCGAAGCGGTTCTGGCGGCCCCACTCCACCGTCGCGGGCATGAGCGCGGCGACGATCGGCGTGTTGTTCAAGAAGGTGCTCATCGCCGTGACCGGGATCACCAGCCGGGCCAAGGCCGCGCGCACGGTCTTGGGCCGCCCGAGCACCTGCCGGGCGAGGCGCGAGACCGCGCCGGTCTCCCGAAGCCGCCGGCCACCACAAACAGGGCGCCGACGGTGAGCACGCCGGAGTTGGAGAAGCCGCCGAAGGCCTCGTCCGCGCTCAGCACGCCGCTCACGAAGAGGATCACGACGCTCGTGAACAGCACCGCGTCTGGCGCCAAGGCCGTGAACGCCAGCGCGCCGACGACGCTGACGAGCACGCTCAGGGTGATCCAGCTCTCCAGTGTCATGCCGGTGGCCTCATAGGGTCAGGGCGCACCCAGCCGCATCCTATCGCGGATCCGCCACGCCCGGTCACGGTCAACCACGCTTCCTCACCGCGCCTCGACGTCAGCGCGCCCTCCGCGCTATGGGGTCGGACCACCCAAGCTCCCCCTGGAGGCGCCTTGAGCCACATCTCCGACCTCTTCGACCCGAGCCGCTGGGACGAGGTCCCCGGCTTCAACTTCCACGACCTCACCTACCACCGGGCCAAAGATCAAGGCACAGTGCGTGTGGCGTTCAACCGGCCCGAGGTGCGTAACGCGTTTCGCCCCCAGACCGTCGATGAGCTGTTCACCGCCTTGGAGCACGCCCGCTGCACCTCCGACGTGGGCTGCGTGCTGATCACCGGCAACGGCCCCTCGCCCAAGGATGGCGGGTGGGCGTTCTGCTCTGGCGGCGATCAGCGCATTCGGGGCAAAGACGGCTACAAGTACGTCGATGGCGACGGCGCCCAAGACCCGGGCAAGCTCGGCCGCCTGCACATCTTGGAGGTCCAGCGCCTGATCCGCTTTATGCCCAAGGTGGTCATCGCCGTTGTGCCCGGCTGGGCCGTCGGCGGCGGGCACAGCCTGCACGTCGTCTGCGACCTCACCCTCGCCAGCGCCGAGCACGCCATCTTTAAGCAGACCGACGCTGACGTGGCGAGCTTCGACGGCGGCTATGGCTCGGCCCTGCTCGCCCGTCAGGTCGGCCAGAAGAAGGCCCGGGAGATCTTCTTCTTGGGCCGGAACTACAGCGCCCAGGACGCCTTC
The DNA here is from genome assembly GCA_016717595.1 of Deltaproteobacteria bacterium. Classification (GTDB taxonomy): domain Bacteria; phylum Myxococcota_A; class UBA796; order UBA796; family CAJQPC01; genus JADKFE01. The sequence goes on from JADKFE010000015.1 coordinate 138,398, forward strand.
GACATGGGCATGGTGAACGAGGTCGTGCCCCACGCCCAGCTCGAGAACGTCGCGTTGGAGTGGGCCAAAGAGATCAACGCCAAGTCGCCCACGGCCCAGCGGATGCTCAAGTACGCCTTCAACCTGCCCGATGACGGCCTCGTGGGCCAGCAGCTCTTCGCCGGGGAGGCCACCCGCCTCGCTTACATGACTGAAGAGGCCCAAGAGGGCCGCGACGCCTTCGTGCAGAAGCGCCCCAAAAACTTCTCCCGTTTCCCTTGGCACTACTGAGCGGCGCAACCTCGGCGGGGCGCTGACCACCTCTCCGTGATGCCGCGCCCCTCCCCGCTCCAGCTCCTCCGCCGCGTCTTGGGCCGGGTCCGCCCGGCGCCCAAGGCTGCGCCCCGGCCTGCGCCAACGCCACCTTCGCCCTACGTCCCGGCGAGGCCCGAGGCTTGGTGTCTCGGTGAGGGCGCATTTCACCCGCGCTACGCCGCCGCCTTGGCCGCCGGTCCCGAGGCTCTGGCCAAGCTCGCCGAGCCCGTGGGCCCCGGCTTGTGGGCGCTCCCCGTGCTGAGCGAGCCGTTCTGCGCCGCGCTCCGGGCCGAGGTCGCCCGCAAACAGGCTTGGGCGGCGCGGGAGGGTGTGGAGCTGGACGCGCCGAACTCCATGAACCGCTACGGGCTCATCCTAGACTCCCAGACCGGCGACGAGGCCCCGACGACCCTCATCGACCTCACGCCGCTTCGTGAGGCCCTTTTGCCCTTGGCTTCCCGCTTGTTTCCCCAGCACGGCGGCGCCCACCTCGACCAGCACCACGGCTTTGTGGTGACCTACACCTTGGGCGGCGACCGTGACCTCGCCTTTCATGCGGATGACGCTGAGGTCACCCTCAACCTGTGTCTGGGCGGCGGGTTTGAGGGCGGTGAGCTGTACTTTGAGGGGCCCCGCTGCATCAATCACCACGACACGCCGACCCACGCTGAAGAGCGCGCGGCCTGGGCTCATCGCCCCGGCGTGGCGCTCTTGCACGCGGGGGCCAACCGGCATGGGGCGCTCCCGCTCACGGCTGGGCGGCGCGACAACCTCATCCTCTGGATGCGGGCCGGAGGGCTTCGCGCGGCGGGGGATGCGCGGACGGGGCTGGAGGGCTGTGTGGGGTGGTGTGGAGCGTCTCATCCCACACAGTCGAGCCCCTAGCCGCGAAGCCTCAGCTCAACCACCGCCGACGCCCAGGCTCGGCCACCACCTCACCCAAGGCGTCCACCCACCGGGCCTTGTTCTGGTCCATCACCCGGAAACGCCTGCGCCAGCGCAGGGCAGCGCCACCCCGCCACTCCAGCAGCGCCTGAATCAGCTCGCAGGGAGGGTGGGTCTTGCGGTCGGTGTCGCGGCCGAAGGTGCCCACGGCGGCGGTCTCGGGGCTCTGGGCGAGGCGTAAGGCCAGGTCCGTCGCGGCGTGGGGCGGGCTCGTGCGGGGGAGGAGGTAGACCTCCAGAAAGCTCTCGGTGACCCGAATGGCGGAGGGCGGAACGAAGCCCCGGGCGAAGAAGAAGCTCTCTAACCACAGCCCGGCGAGGCGGGCGATGTCCTCTTCAGTGGCCTCAACGGGCAGCGGCTGGCGATCGGTGGGCTCGGGCAGGGCCTCGGACAGGGCGACAAAACGTACGCCGCCGGCCTCGGCCTCGGGGAACAGCGGGGCCAAGGCGCCGGTGCGGGGGTGGGCGTCGCCGTGGTGGTGCGACCACTCGTCGAGCCAGGTCAAGTTGGCGCCTTGGAGGAGGAACGGGCGCAGCCAGACCTCCCAGGCGCCATCGTTGAGCACGCGGCGCGCGAAGGCGCAGCGAAGCGGACCATAACCGACCTGGAGGATCTGCTCGCCGTACAGGGCAGTCCAGAGGATCTCCGGGCGCTGGGCCAAGGCGCGCTCGGCCCGGGCGCAGGCCGCGGGGCTCAGGTCGGCGCGCACGACGGCGTAGCGTTGCCGAGGGGACGCGGCGAGCACAACCCAAGGAACCCCGCCCCGTTTGGGCAGGTTGGCCTCGATCTCCCGCTTCGCGACGTCCAGCGGGTCCTCGCTGGGGAGCGGGAGCTGAGCGAGCGGCAAGCTGATGGACTCCGCGTGCACGACCGAATCGCTCCTTATGACGGGAAGGCCAATGTAGCCGCGTCCTCGCGCCACGGCCACGGCCCGTCGTTGTCCGCCAGGATAAGGGCGCCCGATGCGGGTCACCCTCGTCCTCCCTCCCCTCACCCAGCTCAACACGCCCTACCCCTCCGCCGGGGTGCTCGCCCGCGCGCTGCGGGCCCAAGGGGTCACCGTCACGCTGCGTGATCTCGGGATTGAGCTGGCCCTTCGCCTGTTCTCGGGGGATGGCCTCGCCGAGCTCTTCGACCGCCTGACCGAGCGGGAGGAGCTGCCCGAGCCCGCCTGGCGCGCCTTGGCCAACCGCCGCCGCCACGAGGCGCTCATCGGCCCGACGATCCGTTTTCTGCAAGGCCATGATCGTGGCGTGATGACACGCATCCACCGCGGCGAGCTGCCCTGGGGCCCCCGCCTCGCCGCCGCCAAGGTCGAAGACTTCGGGCGCTTGGGCATGGAGGATCAGGCCCGGCACCTGGGCACGCTCTACCTGGCCGATCTCGCCGATCTCGTCGCCGCCACAGAAGATCCCGGCTTCTCCTTGGCCCGCTACGCCCACCACCTCGCCGCCGGGCCGGTCACCTTCGACGGCTTGGCCGACCGCCTGAACCAGACCACCCTCATCGACTCGTGGTTAGACGCCCTCACCGACACCCTCGACGGCCCCGTCGTGGGCCTCTCCGTGCCTTTCCCGGGCAACCTCTACGCCGCCCTGCGCATCGGCCGCCGCCTCAAGGCCCGGGGCGCGCTGGTGCTCATGGGCGGAGGTTACGTCAACACCGAGCTTCGTGAGGTGGACGAGCCTCGGCTGTGGGATCACGTCGACGCCTTGACCTACGACGACGGCGAGGGCCCGCTCTTGGCCATCTTGGAGCACCACGCGGGCGGCCCCGACCACCGCCACCGCACCCGCACCCGCCAAGGCCTCCTCGAGCACCCGGCGCCCAAGCGCCCCTTCACCCCCGCCGCCGATCACGAGGGCTTAGACCTCAGCCTCTACCTCAACCTGCTCGACACGCTGAACCCCGCCCACCGCCTCTGGGCCGATGGCCGCTGGAACAAGGTGATCCTCGCGCACGGCTGCTATTGGAGGCGCTGCGCGTTCTGCGACGTGGGCCTGGACTACATCGCCCGCTACGAGGCCGCCGAGGCGGAGTCTTTGGCCGAGATCATGGTGGACGAGGCCCAAAAGACGGGCTTCTCCGGCTTTCACCTCGTCGATGAGGCCGCCCCACCCAGGGGTTTACGCGCCTTGGCCCTCTCGCTCCTCAACAAGCCCGCGCCGCTCACCTATTGGGGCAACATCCGCTTTGAGAGCACCTTCACCCCGGATCTGTGTCGGTTGTTGGCCGCCTCGGGCCTGGTCATGGTGACCGGCGGGCTAGAGGTCGCCTCGGATCGTCTGCTGGGCCTCATGGACAAAGGCGTCACCGTAGAGCAGGTCGCCCGCGCCGCCTGGGCCTTTCGCCGCGCCGGGGTGCGGGTTCACGCCTATTTGATGTACGGCTTCCCCACACAGACGCTGCAGGAGTGTGTGGACAGCATGGAGCTGGTGCGCCAGCTCTTCGCCGAGGGGCTCCTAGACTCGGCGTTCTGGCACCGTTTTGTGCTCACCCGGCACTCGCCGGTGTTCCGTGATCCCGCACGGTTCGGCGTCACCGTGCGGCCCTTGCCCAAAGGCGCGTTTAACCACAATGACCGGGAGCATGACGACCCGCTCAGCCGTGTTCACGACCGGTTTGACGGCCCCTTGCCCGCCGCGCTGGACGCCTGGATGCGCGGCAAAGCCCTGCACGAGCCGCTGCAGACCTGGTTTGACCGCCCGATCCCGGCGACGACGGAGCCTGCCGACCGTGTCCGATCGGCGCTCTCCGACGTTGAGCCCATGGGCCCTCGCCTCGTGTGGATCGGCGGCGAGGTGCTGGAGTCAGAGGAGGGCCTCGTGCTGCACGGTCAAGGAGAGCCCGTCCTCATCCGGGGCCGCCCCAAGCCGCTGCAGTGGCTCGCTGAGGTGATCGAGGCGTCTCGGCCTGACGAGGAGGACCCGCTCCTTCTCGAAGACGCCGTCGCGGCGTTCCCGGGTGACTTCAAACGTTTCGCCGCGCAGTGGGAGCTGGCGCGGCGGGCGGGGTTGTTGGGGATTTGAGGTCGCGCAGCTTACGCCGGACTCAGCCCCGCCCCCTTCCCAAACCGCATGCCCAAGAGCCGCTCCCGCAGGTCCGCCGCGCCGGGAGACAGCCGCTCCAGCCCCCGGTGCGCGATCACGATGCGCCGGGTGAGCGGGGCGCGGGGGTCATCCACCAAGCTCAGCCGACCATCGGCGAGATCCCCGGCCACGGCGACGCGGCTCAGCAGCGCGACGCCGAGCCCCTCCCGCGCCGAGCCCTTCACGGCGATGACGCTGTTCAGCTCCAAGGCGACCTCGACGTCGGGGAAGTGTTGGTCGAGGAGCGCACGAGTCGGCGAAGGCCGGGCGAAGGTCAGAAACGGCTGCCCCGTCGCGGGCAGGCCGGGCCGGGCGACGAGCACCAGCTCATCCTCCAACCACGGCTCGACGGTGAGGCCCGGCGGCGGATCGGGTGTGGCGGGGACGGCGACCAGATCGAGGCGCCCGGCGCTCAGCTCGTCGAGCAGCTCGGCGGTGTGGCCCTCGCGTAAGCTCAGGCGTAAGCCGGGGTGCGCCTCACGCAAGGCGCGCAAGACGGCGGGCAGGACGTAGGTGCAGAAGGTGGCGCCAGCGCCTACCCTCACCTGCCCGGCTTGCAGGCCCTGCAGCTCAGCCACGGCCCGGCGACCCTCCTCCACGGCGGCCAAGGCGGCGCGTGCGTGGGGCAGAAGGGCCTCTCCGGCGGCGGTTGGGCTGGCCCCGGATCGACCTCGGGTGAGCAAGACCGCGCCGACGGTCTGCTCCAGGCGCTGAATCGCCGCGGTGAGCGCGGGCTGGCTGCGCCCAGCGGGGCGGGCGGCGGCGGTGAAGCTGCCAGCGTCAACGACCATCACGAAGGTGCGCAGCTCATCGAGCATTGGGGACCATCCATCCGTTTTTCTGATGGATAACCCAAAATCATTCGATTGGACCGAAGAATCGGCCTCGCCTAAACAGAGGGGCAGGAGGTCGATATGCTGCTGATTCTTCTGGGTGTGGCGGCTGGAGCGCTCACAACGGTGGCCGGGTTAGGCGGCGGGCTCGTGGTGCTGCTGTTGCTCTCGGCGATTGAGGGCCCCAAGGCGGCCCTGGCCATCAGCGCGGCGGCGCTGCTCGTGGGCAACACCCACCGCCTGTTCATGCTGCGGGAGAAGCTTCACCGGCCCACAGCGCTCCGCGTCGTGCTCGGCGCCTTCCCCGGCGCCATCCTCGGCGGGCTCACCGCGGCCTGGCTGCCAGACCGGGTGCTGAGCCTGTTGATCGCCGCCGTCGTCGGCCTCGCGCTCATCCGACCCCTGCTGCAGAAGGCCCCGGTCGTGCCCCAGTGGGCCTTGGCCCCGGCGGGTCTCGGCATCGGCGTGCTCACAGGCAACGCCGGCGGCTCGGGCCTGCTCGTCGCGCCGCTCCTGCTGAGCTCTGGGCTCAGCGGCGGAAGCTACATCGCCACAAGCGCCGCCGTCGCCGTGGGCATGCACGCTGGGCGCCTGGGCTCGTACATCTCGGAAGGCCTGATGAGCCCCGATCGTGCCGTTGACGCCGCGATCCTCGCCGTGGGCCTGCCCCTTGGCAACCTCGTCGGTGAGCGCCTCTCCCATCACCTCTCGGACCAACGATCTGCGCAGATCAACTACGGCGCGATGGCCCTGTGCGGCGCCTTGGCGCTCTTTGGGATCGCCTGATCCACCCGGCGCGAGGCGGAGTATGCTGAGGCCATGCTCCCCCTCGCGCTCCTCACCACCTTCCTCGCCGCCCCACCCACGAAGACCGTGAGCCTGGAGCTGGTCGACGCGCCGATCACCCACGCCCTCACGCTCATCGCTGAGGTCGGCGATCTTCAGCTCGTCATGGGGGACGACGTCAAAGGCACGGTCACGGTGAGCCTCGTTGATGTCGCCTGGGAGGACGCCTTCAACGCCGTGCTGCTCACCCACGGCCTCGTCGCCGTGCCTGTGGGCGAGCTGACGGTGGTGAAGCCCGCGTCTTAGGGCGCGGCCGCCCGGCGACCCCAGTCCACGCCGCCCAAGACGTACACCGACACCCGGCCGACGTCGTCTTGCCGGGGGATCCACGGGGCGTAACCGACGCTCAGATCCACGAAGCGGCGCTCTTTTTGCCAGCCGCCCAAGGCCGCGAAGCCCACGGCCCGCTGCCCATCAAACACCGCGAGATCGCTCATCAGCGCGAGCTCAAACGACCCGGCGGTGAGGCGCGGCCCCACCCGCAGCGCGGCGTAGTCCTCCACCCACCACTCCGCCCAGGCCGCCCCGGCCAGGGGCACGACGTAGGGGTTGAGCCCGCCGAGGCGGCTGAGGTTGAGCTCGTCTTGGTTCTCGGCGATCCCCGCGCGCAGCTCCACGACCGGCGCCACACGCCACGGCCCCTCCCCACGAAGCTCGACGGTGGCGTGGGGTGAGGGGCCAACGTCGGACACATCAAGGCCGAGGCGCGCGTAGCCCTGAACCTGCGGGCGCCAGAGGCCCACCAAGGCATCCGTGGACAGGATTCGCCGCTGGGAGACGCCGTCGCCGACGCTTTGGCCCTGGGCGCTGAGCTGGTACAGCCGGGCGTTGACCTGCCCGCCCGCGTAGAGCCCACCCGGCAGATACCGCAGCGCGCCGCCCTCCACGCCCTCATAAAACGCCATGCGCGCCCGGGAGGTGTCCGGCGCGCCGTCGGTCCAGGGCGCCATCATCATGCCCGCCGTGCCCCCAAACTGCGCCCGCGCCCCCACCCAGCCCCGGCCCCGCTCCCACTCCGGGCCGTAGCGCAGATCGAGGGTGTCGGTGAACAACGTCACCGAGGCCGGCCCCCTCCGCGCGCCCAAGGTGACGATGCCGAAGCTCGACGCGCCGATCTGGGCGCCTCCTTGGCCGGTAAACTCCCACACGGGCGCCTTCTCAGGCTCCTCCGCGTGCAGCGCGCCGAACATCACGAGCCAAGCCGGGCTCATCCCACCACCACCCGGGCGCCGCCGCGCCGCTGCACCACATGCACCCGAAACAACAGCATCACGGAGACCACCATCAAGGCCAAGATCAGCCCCGTCCAGATGCCTTCAGGCCCCCAGCCCAGCTTGAAGCCCAAGAAGTAGCCCACGGGGATGCCCAAGGCCCAGTATCCGAGGAGGTTGAACAGAGGCGGCACCCGGGTGTCCCCCGCGCCGCGCAGCACGCCGAAGCTCACCACCTGGGCGCCATCAAAGAGCTGAAAACACGCGGCCAACGGGATCAGCCCCACGGCCACGGCGAGCACGTTGGCGTCGGCGGTGTACAGCCCGGCGATGGCGCCCGGGGCGAAGAAAAAGAGCAGGGCCGAGCTGCACATAAACAGGATGCCGACCCCGATGGCCACCCACGCCGTGCGCCCCCACGGCAGCCCGGCGCCGAGCAGGTTGCCCACCCGCGTCGCCGCCGCCGCCGAGAAACCGAACGGCACCATGAAGCTCAACGAGCTGATGTTCAGGGCCACGGCGTTGCCCGCCAAGGCCGCCGGGCTGATCCAGCCCATCATCAGGCCCACGAAGTTGAACGCCTCCACCTCCATCGCCACCTGCACGCCCACGGGCAGGCCGATGAGCAACAGACCTTTGAGCGCGCTGAGCTCAAACGCCGGGGAGAGGCCGGGCCAGCAGCCCTTCAGCGTGTCCCAGCACACGACGATGAGCGCGAGGGGCATAAACGTGCGCACCAAAGACGTCGCGAGGCCGCAGCCATAGACGCCCATGGGCTCTAACCCCAGGCCGCCCAGGGTGAACCAGGTGTCTACGATCACGTTGAGCACGTTGGCCACGACGATCACCAAGGTCGCGGGCCGCACGATGCCTTGGCCTTGCAAGAACGAGCGCAGGGCGAAGAACACCATCGAGCCCGGCAGGCCCAACGCGATGGCCCAGCAGTACTGCGCCGCGCCGGGGATGATCTCCGGCGGCTGCTCAAACAAGGTGAGCGCCGGGGTCGTGAGCAGGTGCGCCACGATGAGCGGCACGGAGATCAAGAGCCCCAGCGCCGTGGCCTGCACCATCGCCCGGCCCATCACGGCCTTGTCTCGGGCGCCGGCGGCCTGGGAGAACACGGGGTCGAGGCCCATCAGCACGCCCATGCCGATGATGAGCACCCCGAAGCTCCAGGTGTTGCCCAGCGCCAAGGAGGCCTGGGGCCCCTCGCCCAACATCCCGACGACGATGAGGTCCACGACCCCCATCAGAATAAACCCGATCTGGCCGATGATGACCGGCCAGGCCAGGGTGGTGAGGCGCCGGGCCTCCTCCAGCGCGCTGCCCTCGGCGGGGATGTCGGGGGTCGTATCTTCGGTCACGCGGCACCCGTAGCGCCGTCCCCCTCCCCGCGCCAGCGGCGGATCAGAGGCGGTACTTCACCATCTGAGTGAACAGGGGCTTCGTGCCCGCGGCGGTCGTCTGAGAGACCTTCATCTCGACCTGCCCCACGGGCGCGGTCACAGGCGCCTGGAGCTTCAAGAACGCCGTCGTGGGCCCGAGCTGGGCGAGGCCCGAGGCGCTCACAAACTGGCGGGTCTCGGCGACCTTCTGGCCGTCCACGAAGACCTCACCGACGAGCCAGAAGTCGCCGTCTACGTCCGCCGGGGTGCGCGCCACGAGCACAGGGAGCTCAACGACGATGGAGTCGGCGTTGGCGAAGACCACCTGGGCCGGAGCCACCGCCGAGAGCGGCGCGACGTCTTGGGCCTTGGGCGCGGCCTTGGGCTTGGGCGCCACGGTGAAGTCCGCGAACTCCTCATCCGCGCCGTCGTAGATCGAGAAGCTGTCCGAGCTGACCGCCTTTTGTTCGGCGGCCTTCTTCAAGGCGGCCTCTTCACCTTGTTTGAGGAAGTCGAGGTCGTCATCTTCACCGGGGCCGTGGCGGCCTCCTCAGCGGCGAAGGCGGCGGGGGCGAAGGCGATGAGCGACAAGAAGAGGCCGAGGCGAGTCATTGAGGCTCCATACGCAGAGAGGTGACCCAAGGTGTTTTGCAAAGACTATGCCAAGTCATTGAATGCCCTGGGCGGGGTCAGGAGCGAGGGTGACGCCGCGGCGCCGTTCCAGATCTGGGACGACGTTCAAACGCCACGACGTCTACCAGTACGACGCCCGGGCGGTGAGGGCGCCCTGGGGGTAGAGCTGGCAGGCGAGGCGCTGGCCGTCCTTCGCCCTCGCCGCGCGTAAGGCCAGGCGCTCCAGCTCTGAAGGGGGCGGCAGAGGGGAGTCCGACTGAACCCACAAGGCGCAGCGCCCACACACCCCCTCGCCCCGGCACGCGCTCCCGACGGGCACGCCCCCCGCCCGCAGCGCGTCGAACAAGGTCTGCCCGGCCTCGCCCCGCACCCGCTCGCCGGTGGGCAAGATCGTCACCACATAGCCCCGCTCGATCGGCGCTTGATCCTGACCCTCGCTCATAGGCCCACTTTACGTTAAGCCGCGCGGCATGTCTCTCACCGTACTCGCCTTGGCGCTCGTCGCCGCCTGTAACCGCGACCCCGCCGTCGCGGACGCTCCCACCCCAAACGCCGTCTCCGACGCCATCGCCGCCGACCCCCTCGCGGCCCCGAGCGACGTGAAGGCCCCCCCGGCGGACGCTCAAAAGTCCGCCTCGGGCCTCGCCTGGAAGGTGCTCACCCCCGGCTCCGGCGCCACGAAGCCCGGCCCCGAGGACGAGGTCACCGTTCATTACACGGGCTGGACCACCGACGGCAAGATGTTCGACTCGTCGATGAAGCGTGGCGAGCCCGCCACCTTCCCGCTGAACGGCGTCATCTCCGGCTGGACCGAGGGCCTGCAGTTGATGGTCGAGGGTGAGAAGCGCCGCTTCTGGATCCCCGTCGATCTGGCCTACCAAGGTCGCCCGGGAAAACCCGCCGGGATGCTCGTCTTTGACGTCGAGCTCCTGGGCATCAAGGCCGCGCCCAAGCCGCTGCCCGCCCCTGAAGACGTCGCGGCCGCCCCCGGCGACGCCTCGGTCACCAAGAGCGGCCTCGCCTACAAGACCCTCACCCCAGGCGACGGCGCGAAGCCCGGCCCCAAAGACATGGTGAAGGTCCACTACACGGGCTGGACGACGGACGGCAAGATGTTCGACTCCTCCGTCGTGCGTGGCGAGCCCGCCACCTTCCCCCTCGACAAGGTGATCCCCGGCTGGACCGAGGGCGTGCAGCTCATCGGCCTCGGCGGCACCACCCGCATCTGGGTCCCTGAAGAGCTCGCCTACAAAGGCAAGCCCGGTCGCCCCAAAGGCATGCTCGTCTTCGACGTGCAGCTCTTGGAGATCATCGCCGCCCCGAAGCCCCCCAAAGATCTCAAGGCACCCCCGGCCAACGCCGAGCGGACGGCCTCGGGCATCGCGTCGGTCGTGCTCAAGCCCGGCGACGGCGCCAAGCCCGGCCCCACGAGCGTCGTGAAGGTGCATTACTCCGGCTGGACCACCGACGGCGAGATGTTCGACTCCTCCGTCAGCCGCGGCCAACCGGCGAAGTTCCCGCTCAACAAGGTCATCCCCGGCTGGACCGAGGGCGTTCAGCTCATGTCTGTGGGCGAGAAGCGCATCTTCTGGATCCCCGAGGAGCTGGCCTACAAAGGCAAGCCCGGCGCCCCCCAAGGCATGCTGATCTTTGAGGTAGAGCTGCTGGAGATCGTCACCCCCTGAGCCCAAGCTGCTGATCTTGAAGGTAAAAACAAAGGCCCCGGCGAGTCTCCGCTGGGGCCTTTGTGCTGTCGGGGGCGCCTGCGCCTCAGACCCCGGAGGCCACCGCGTCGTCAAACATCTCGACGAAGAAGCGGTTCTCTTCAGGCAGGCCGATGGTCACCCGGAAGAGATCCTCAAAGTTGTAGCCGGGCAGGTTCGTGAAGGTCTTGATCTTGATGCCCCGCTCCAGCAGCGCCGCGGCGATGGGCTTGGCTTTCCGTTTGCCGTCGGTGATACGCACCAACAAGAAGTTGGCCTCGGAGGGGTACACCTGCAGCCAAGCGTGTTTGCTGAGGCCCTGGGTGATGACCTCACGGGCGGTGGCGCTCGCGTCGCGCACCCAGGCGAGGTGCTGCTCGTCGGAGAGCGCGGCGAGGGCGATCTGCTCGGTGAGCGCGGGGATGCGGTAGTCGGTGAGCTGGCTCTCTAAGGTCTTGATCAGCTCGGCCCGGCCCAAGAGGTAGCCCACCCGCACCGCGGCGAGGCCATAGGCGAAGGACATCGTGCGCAGCACGAAGAGGTTGGGGTAGGTCGTGACCAGATCGGCGATACGTTTGTGGCGCTCGGGGGAGATGTACTGGACGTAGGCCTCGTCAATCCAGAACGTCGTGCCCGGGTACTTCACGAGCAGGGGCTCGAGCTCATCCCGGGTGATGAGCACGTTGCCCGTGGGGTTGTTGGGGTTGGCGAGGTAGACGAGGCCGTCGCCCTGGTCGATCGCGGCGGTGAGCAGGCCGAGGTTCAGCTTAAAGTTCTCCTCAGCGCGCAGGGGCACCAGGCGCACCTGAAGCCCCGAGTTCATCGCCTTGAGCGGCACCTTCCCGTAGGTCAACGACGGCGTGATGATCGGGTAGCCGTTCTTGGTGAGCAGGTGCTTCATCACCCGAATCGGCGAGGACTTGATCGCCTGGCGGATGATCTCGGGGATCGCCTGCTTGAGGATCGGGCCCGATCCGTTGTGCAAGAAGATGTTCTCGGGCTTGCAGCGGCACTCCGCGGCGATGATCTCCAGAAGCGGCTTGTTGTCGTTCGTGGAGTAGTTGCGCAGGGCGGCGTTGTTCTTCACGCCAGCGAGCACGTCGAGCACCTTCGGAGAGCAGTAGGTGCCGTCGTTGAGGCCGAGGTTGATCGGCAGCTTAAAGGGCGTGCCGTCGCTGTAGGTCGGGGGCGAGCTGGGGGGCATGGGGGCACTCAGGAGGAGGCGGGAGCGCTTGGCTAACACGGCCTCGGGGTCAAGGCGCGGATGGGGCTTGCGCGACGCGCCGCGATCTGTCATCCTGCAGAGCAATCCGCTCACCCTAGAGGTGCCGATGGGCCGTCTACTCTTCTCAACCTGCGCGCTGGCGCTCGCGGTCGGCTGCGCGCCGTCGGTGGTCGACATGCCGTTCGACAGCGACGGCGACGGCCTCATGGACCTCGACGAACAAGAGATCGGCACCGATCCCTTCGCTGACGACAGCGACGGCGACGGCCACCTCGACGGCTTCGAGGTCGATGAGGGCGCCGACCCTCTGAACGTCGAAGACTACCCCTACGCCGGCGGCTACGGCATCGACCGCTCCTGCCGCGACACCCTCACCGCCACGGGCAACGCCGTCGGCGACGTCACCGACAACTTCTCCCTCCTTGACCAACACGGTGATCAGGTCAAGCTGTGGGACTTCTGCGGACGGGCGGTGCTGCTCGTCGCGGGCGCCTTCTGGTGAGGTAGCTGCCAGGCGGAGTCTCCGTCTATGCAAGCCGCTTACGAGCAATACCGCGACTCGGGCCTGATGATCATCGGCATCTACACCGAGACCACCGAGAATGAGCTCCCCGCCCAAGAAGACCTCCAGGGCTGGGCTGACACCTACGGCCTCACCTTCGCCGTGACCGCCGACGACGCCGCCGTCTGGACCCGCTTTGAGGTCGACTACGGCATCCCGTCGTTGACTCTGCTCGGGCCGGGCGCGGTGGTGATCGCCGCGG